>CAZIRF010000022.1:0-47124 GCA_964541755.1 uncultured Spirochaetales bacterium
CTCAAAGGGGTGGGAAAGTAGGTAGTCGCCAGGCTTTTTTTTGTCCTTTTGGTATTTGGAGGTGGTTTTGGAGCTCCTGTCTCCGGCTGGAAGCCTTGAAAAGCTCGAATTTGCATACCGTTGGGGGGCTGATGCCGCCTATACCGGGCTCCCGCTCTTTTCTCTTCGTACGCGGGCCGAACAGCTTGATGATTCTTTCCCCGAACACGGTGAAAAAATTGCCGCAATCAAGTCTGGCAAAAAGCTGTATGTTGCCCTCAATATCTACTTCAAAAACAGGGATCTTGAACTCCTTCCCGACCAACTTGCACGTGTGGCCTCCTGGCCAATCGATGCGTTCATCCTCAGCGAAGCGGCGCTTATACCCCTCGTTCGCGAGTATTTTCCCAAAGCAGAATTCCATCTGAGCACCCAGGCGAATTGTACCAACTGGCGCGCAGCCAAGATGTACCACGATATGGGGTTTTCGCGGGTGGTCCCCGCTCGGGAGCTCTCTCTGGAAGAGATTGCAGAGATAAAACAGCGTGTTCCCGAGCTTGAACTCGAGGTATTCGCTCACGGTGCAATGTGCCTCGCGTATGCAGGGCGTTGCATTTTATCTGCAGAGGCTACCGGCCGATCGGCGAATCGTGGCGACTGTGCGCACAATTGCCGCTGGCCATATCGGGTGTTGCTGGAAGAGGAGAGTCGTCCGGGTGAAACTATCAGCCTTGAAGAGGGAGAGACTGCTTCATCGTCGTACAGCTTTCTGTTATCGAGCAAAGACCTGTGCCTGGTTGATCACCTTGAGGCCTTGCGACAGGCGGGGGTTGATGCCATAAAGATAGAGGGGCGGATAAAGAGTGTGCTCTACACTGCCTTCGTTACCCGTGCATACCGCCAGGCACTGGATCATCCGGGTGAAGAAAATCCGTGGAAGAAAGACCTTTTTTCATTGAGTCACCGTGAGTACGGTACGGGGTTTCTCTTTGATGGTTCGGCACGCAATATCGTATCCGGCGGCGAGCACTACCTGCGCGGCGCCCAATTTATCGGGACATTGGTCGAGCCGCCTGCGCATGCGGTACAACCTGTGGCCGATGCATGTTGGGGCGAAGCCTTTGCAGTAAGGGTTCGCCATGCTTTTGGCCCGGACGGGCCGCTCCTCCTAGATGGGCCCGCGGGTGGAACTATCAGCCTTGATGCGAATTCGTTTCGTGTGTGCACCTTCGACGGCCTCGAAGCAACCCGTATTGCCAGTGAGCATGGCGGCTGGCTACAGTTTTCACGGACAAGCGGGGATCCTTCGTCGTCTTACCTCGAGAGAGCGAGCCCCTTTTGGGTTATTCGGCGGCCTGTTGAAGGGGCGAATCCGACAAAATAGTGCCTTTTTGTCCAAAAGATTGACGGAATGGCCCGTCCCTCGATACATTTACAGTAAAGGCGGAGGTTCCGGTGAAAAAGAAAGTCATGATACTTTCGGCCAGTGCGGGAAGCGGCCACGTGCGCGCAGCAGCCGCCCTTGAAGAGGCGGCCCGCAAGGATGAACGGGTGGGCGAAATCCTGAACATCGACGCGCTGGCATACACTAACAGGATGTTCCAACGAATTTACTCGAAGGGTTATCTTGAGGCGGTGAAAAATGCACCGGAGCTATGGGCCTGGGCCTTCGACATGACCGACAAGCCCTGGCAGCGCCCTCCGGTGGTCACGGCCTTCCATAAAATGAACTCGCAGCCCTTGGTAAAGAAGCTGCGTGAGTTCCAGCCGGATATTTGCCTGTGTACACATGGCATGCCGGCCGAAATTATCAGCCATCTGATCTTTCGCGACCGTCTTGCGACCAACTTGGGGATTGTGGTTACCGATTATTATGTCCACGCCCTGTGGGTAATGGATGTTTTTACCCGCTATTTTGTCCCCAAGGAAGAGAGCAAGGCGCATCTTGGCGCCATCGGTCTGCCGCGTGACCGAATCGAAGTAAGCGGCATTCCCATTCTGGATGCCTTTTCCTGCGAGATGGACCGTGACGCCCTGCGCATTCGTGAGGGATTCAAAACGGATATTCCCCTCGTCTTGCTCTCTGCCGGGGCCTTCGGGGTGATGTCTGCAGATGACATACTGCGTGTATTGGAAGAGATACGCACACCCTGCCAGATTGTCGTGATTTGCGGGCGCAATGAAAAACTCAAGAAGAAGCTCGATGCCTGTATTGCCAGTGACAAAAAGACGGTTCACAACGCGTACACTGTTATTGGCTATACGGATGCCATGCACGAATATCTCGCGATGGCCGACGTCTTTGTGGGTAAACCCGGCGGCCTTACGACGAGCGAGTGTCTGGCAATGGGGGTGCCCATGGTGATATGGGACCCGATACCCGGGCAGGAAGTGTACAACAGCTACCATATCCTCGAGCAGGGAGCGGGTGTCATGCCCAACAATGCCCTCACCATTGGCTTCAAGATCGATCGCATGCTGGGCGATCCAAAGCTCTTGGCCCGTATGAAAAAGAATGCGAAGGCGATAGCGCACCCAGAGGCGGCCAAGGCCATACTCGACGCCATGTTGGCGAATGAAGATGAGGCACCGGTTAAAGCATTCAAACACTACAAAAAATAACCTTTATCTTCCCGGCCGTGCGCGGTGCAAGGCCGGGTGCGACTATCAGTCGATATGTATTCATGCTTGCCCTTTCAAATCTCAGCGATTTTTGAAAGATCATCTTTTTAGTCTTCTTCTTTTTTTTCCACGGCAAAACGATTGTAAATGAAATTCATTGCAAGCAGAGAGAGCCCCGCAATGATGAAAACCATAGCCCTCCCCAAGCTGTCGGCTCGTGCCAGGTCCACAAAGAACAGATGTAAAAATCCCAGAATGAGTATCGACCAGGAAACCGGGCGTGAGAGGCGGTCGCGATAGATAATACCAAGGGTAAAGATGATGAGACTCTGGATAAAGAGTAGTATCGAGAGGAGACCGGTGAATTCGCCGGCAAGAGTGCCAAGGAGCGTGATACAGAAGAGGGGCCAGACAAAGAAGCGGGATGGCCATGTGTCAAAACGGGATGCCCAAACGCCTTCTTTGCCGAAGCTTTCGGGCAAGAGTGCCAGTATGGTATAGGCGAGTACGCAGATGGCGGCCATGATGAAATATGCGTTCGACAGCGAATCGGTGAAGACCAAGAAAAAGAAAAAGCTTGCAAGGGCGGCAATCCAGGACCAATAACTGTGACTGGCCAGATCGAGGGCAATTGTTTTGCTGTGTACGATAGCCGGGTGTTGGTCGTAACGATGGAATAGGGGGCGTGTCAGGACGGCTCTCCATAGACGGGAGAGCGCAAGGAGAACGAGAGAGAGAATGCTGTAGCGTAAGAAGGGTTGGGTGAAATCAAAGTATGAAAAAAGGAAGAGAATGATGAAGCCAAGACTGGTGCGAAGCACCCGGGTTCGGGAAACGGCGTTTTTATGGTAAATAATTTGTGATGCCAGAGAGAAAAGGGCCACCATGATGGCAATGTTTCCCGCCTTGTACCAAAGCGGATTGAATTCATGAATTGAGAGTGCGTCGTTGTAACGAAGCATATCGCTTTGGGGCACGAGAAGGGTACAGACAATGAGTTGAATGACAAATGCACTCACTCGAAGTGCATTTTGATTCCGCTCGTTGTCCAGCTTTCTGCTCATTATAAGGATAAGGGCGGTATATATCGAAAGTGCGATGGCAGACCAAGCGATTGTCGGGCTAAAGATGAGTACGGGGAGTATTAGGGCGCCAGCCAGGGTGGCTGAGGGCAATGCCCAGACCGGTATTGCTTTCTTTTCAACTCGGGCAAGGATAAAGGGCGCGATGCTTGGCAGTGCGAGGCCAAAGGCCCATAACAGGCGAAGGGGAAGGGTAAAGGACTCCTCGTCGGTGAAGAGAAGGGGAAAGAGGGCAATGATGCTTGCGGCACAGAGGGCCAAGCACGCATGGTAGATAAAAGTAAAGTGGCAGCGAAGTTTGGGGACCAGGACCAAGAGAATGAGAAGTCCCATGAACAGGATGCTTGAATGGGGGGCGGTAAGGACCAAGCGTTGGCTGCTGTGAACGAGCATGCCGCCAGAGGGGAACAGGCGACTGATTGCGAGAATGGCTATGAGTGCCATGCCGGTAATGCTGCGGATGCTGTTCTTTTTTGATAGCCAGAGGGTTGCGGCCAGGATGATCGCTGTAAGCGAATGGAATATTGAAGGACTCCAAAGTGCGGAAAAGTGAAGGAGAGCTTGAGGCTGGATCAAATTGCTGTTGGTAATGGCGGTGTAGAGGAAATACAGCGCAGAGAATGAGACGAGGCCCGCCATAACAAAATCGCAGACCTTGATAACGAGGGTTGAATTCCTGCGGTCTAGGCTGAGTGCCGCGACAAAGAAAAAAGCGACAGTAAGGACGACGAGCATATCCGGTTCAAAGCGGATGAGGGAGAAGCTTGCGCCAAGGCCCAATGCGAGTGCCGAGAGAGTGTCGAGTACTCGAAGCCATTCCGGCCGCTTAAAACGCACGAAAAGTATGGGGGTGACCCATGCACAGAGCGCAAAAAGAAGAAAGAGCGGGGCAAAGAGTTTTGATTCGGTCGAATAGCTGAATATTCCTGCGGCGAGAATGCTCCAGGCAAGGGCCCGGGCAATAATGGCGTTGCGGCCGCCAAGGCGGGTACCGGGCAGCCATGCAATAAAGAGAATGGGGAGAATTGCCAAGACAAGGGCGCCAAGGGCAAGGAGGCCCTCAATGCGAAGGGGCGAACCCTCGATAAGTGGTGGAAATTCGGGTAAGGGGCCCGTACGCCAAATGAAGGTAAACGTAAAAAAGGCCGCTTCTGCCATTATGAGGTGCCAGTTCCACCCCCTTCGCGTAGCCGGGATGGTGGTGATGAAGCTGGCGGCGAGGGCTGCCGCGAGAGAGATACCGGAAGGCGGTGCTATTGCCAGAGCGACCAGGCAAATAATGCTGTGAAAGGAGAGCTGGGCCTGCCATCGGCTACGTACGGAAAGCCAGACATTGACGGCAATGGCGACAAACAGGAGAAGATAGCCATGGAGTTCGCTCTGAACCCATTGCAACCCGGGGACCGAAGAGGAGGCGATGGCGGAAAAGAGGATGAGGGCTCCCCCCGCCGCACGCAGCCAGGCGGCCAGATTGTCTTTCCAGACGGGGCCTTGCAGGTGATTCTTGATACCCCTTCTTAGCAGGAAGGCGGTAAACAAGAGTGTACAGGCGGCAAGGGTTATCATGAGAACACGGGGTAATGCGCCAAAGCGCAGGGCGGTAAGAATACCCAGAAACACGAGGCCGGTTACCAAGGCGAGAGCCCCCAGTATGCCGGTCCAGTAGCGGGCGAAGTTCTTGCCAAGAGTATCGCTCCACGATGTGGTGTCTGTCGTTTTGGGAGGGTGCCTGTCGGCGTTTCCGGCTGTGGCTGTATCGATGACAGGGGGGATGATTGATGGGCTGTCGGGGATTTTGTCTGGAGGCGCGGCGAGTGTGTGCGGGGTGGGCGTTGCTGCGCTGGGTACGCCCCGGGAGGCCCCCTCGAGAGGCCCTGCAGGAGCCACAATGCCGGGAATGGGCGGTGTGGGTGTGTTCGTTTCCTGTGTAGCAAACGATTCACGTGAAAAACGGGACTGGAGGGTATCGATGCGGCTGCCAAGTGCATTGATCTCTGTTTTCAGGCTGGAAATTTTGTCGAGGCTCGAGAGGGCAATGATCAAGGCCGCAAGGCCGGAACCAAAGAGAATTACCAGCAGAACCACAATAAAGGCTACTTCACTCATGATGGACAAATACTAGCACAGTTTTATGTATCCATATATATTCAAGGCCAATGAACTTGAGCCTTGCACCCCTCCATGGCGTGACCAACCGAACCTTTCGTAGTCTGTGGTTCCGCCACTTTGGCGGTTTTGACCGTGTGTTCGCACCCTTTATCGTTGCCACTCCTTCTGCGCCACTCAAACGCAACTTCTTCAAGGATCTCGTCGGCGACCCTTCTTGGGTGCCCCCATTGATTCCCCAAATTCTTGGTAATGATGCAGGGAGTTTTATTGATGCCTGCGAGACCCTTGCCCGAATGGGCTATACTTCGGTCAACTGGAATTTGGGCTGTCCCTTTCCCATGGTTGCCAAAAAGATGCGTGGTTCCGGCCTTTTGCCCTACCCGGAACGGGTTGCGCGCATGCTCGATGAAATATGCAGCAAGAATCCGCTCCCTGTCTCTGTCAAATTACGCCTTGGCCGCATGGGTGATGATGAAATCGATGCGTTGCTCCCTGTATTATGGCAATATCCCCTGGAGGAGATCATTCTCCACCCGCGTACCGGCATTCAGATGTATACGGGCGCGGCCGATATCGACCGGTTCTGCGCGGTATCGAAGCGACTCGAGGACGCATCCCCCCGTTGCATTCCCCTCGTTTACAACGGAGATATTTTCGACCTCTCTTCATATAGACTGATAGCTCGTCGAGTGCACCCTGTGGCGGCTTTCATGATTGGGCGAGGGGTGTTGCGGGACCCTTTTTTGCCGGCGGATATTCGTGCCAGCCTTGAGGATCCGTCCATGCATACCGTCCCGCAAGAAGAGCGGGCCGGGGGTGTGAAGCTGTTTATGGAAGATATGTTCGAAGCTTGGCAAGAGATCCTCCATGGCCCGGCCCATGTTCTGGACAAGATGAAGGAGCTCTGGTCTTGGCTGGGGCCTTCTTTTTCTGGCTGCGACCGGGAGCGGCTCGCAATAAAGCGTTCGAAGACCCTGGACGAGTATCAGAATGCGCAAGAGGCCCTTTTTGAGCGGGGGCACTGGGCGCCGGTTGGTAATGACAATCAATAGAGTACGGTGGCTCTGGCAAAATCATGAAGATTACCTGAAAATTTAAGATTGAGATAAGGTTCTGCTGTTATACATAACTCATTGGTATTTTATCTCGAAACTGCAATGAGTCCGTTTTCCGAATTGGAATGGACATTGCTCAAGAAAAGGAGACGCTATGTCACTAAAACCCTCTCTTCGCCTTCTCGCATTGGCGGGTGCTGCGTCGTTGGCCTTCCTCACCGGTTGTGCCACGACTATTTCTTTCGAAACGCTCAAACCGGCGCCAATCGATGTCGAAAACTACAAATCTGTCGCCCTCATTCCCTTTGTTGCAGGCAGTGTAAGTCATAGCAAGGGGAGTTCGGACTTTAGTGCCAACCTCCTCGCAAGCGGTTTCAAGGCCGATCAGAATGCAGTTATCGAGAAGCTGTCCAGTAAGGGGAAATCGGTCCTTGTGAATGGGTCCATGGATACCTTCCGCCAGGATATTGCCTCGAAATTTACGAATAACTTCCAGAACAGTCTCTTGGGAGAAGAGCTCTTCATCGTCTTGCCCCAGGAAGATGTCCAGAAGGCCAATGCAGAGTTGGGCGGGAATGCTTCTCCCTTGGATATCGCGCGCAAGCTCAACGTCGCCGCTTTTTATACCGGCGAAATCCATGTCGAGGCCGTTGACTCCCTTGCCACGACGGAAGGTGTCGCCTGGATTTACCCGGAAAAGGTGACCAAGACGGTCCAGAAAAAGGTCGTAGACCCGGAGACCGAGGAAACCAAGATTGTTGAGGAGAAAATTACCACCACCGAAAATCGCCTGTGGCTCGGTGACGGTCGGCCACCTGCCAAACTCAGGGCAGAACGCACCCCCGAAAGCCTTGTTTTTGCCGTGCGCCGCGAAGTCGTTGCAAAAATCACCTACAAATTCATCAATACGGCAGATGGTGCGGTGCTCTCAACCCGTACGTACACCAAGAAGCTGCCCAAGACCAGCCCGGTTATTCTTTACAATAGCAATGCCGAGGCGAGTACCCCCGCATACAACAATTCCCGCGGTGTGAACACCCTTCTTGTCAATCAGGATACCGTTTTGCGTCAGGCCCAGTCGGCGTACCGCTGGATAACCAGCGAACTGCGCCCCTCGACCATCACCGTGTCCAGACAGCTTATGAATGATCAGTCCAAGGACAAGGAACAGAAGAAGGCGCTCAAGGGCTACCTCAAGCACGTTAAAGAGAAGCGTTACGACATGGCAGAAGCCGCCTTCCTCTCCCTGTGGAAGGAAAAGAAGAATGTCGCCGCTGCCTTCAATGCGACCATGCTCATGGAGATGCGCAAGGACTATACTGGCGCTCTCGCCTTGATGGAAGAGATTCTTACCGTCCAGAATACACCTGATCTCCAGAAGAAGCGCAATCTTCTCAAGTCTGCGGCCAATGCGTATGCCAAGGCCATGGAGCAGAAAAAGAAGATCGAGAATAACGCCATCAAGATCCAGAAGATTCTCGACGAAAAGGGCTACAAGGTCGTGGTCGAGGTTACCGATGCCGGTATCAAGCTCATCCTCGACGACATCAAGTTCAAGGCAGACAGCGCCGACTACGAGGCCAGCGAGGAGTCGAAGCTCCAGAGCCTTTCCGGTATCGTTTCGCTCTTCCCGCAGTATGATGTCATGCTGATCGGCCACTCTGCCAACCCCCCGGGAGCCGACAAGGACTTCGCCATGAAGCTCTCTGCCGATCGTGCCAAGTCGATCGCCAACTTCTTCATCAAGACGGGCGTTCGCACCGATGCCAACGTCTTCTACGAGGGCCGTGGCGTCAATGAGCCGATAGCGGATAACGACACTGCCGAAGGCCGTGCCAAGAACCGCCGCATCGAGATGACCTTCGTCATCAACTGATTGCGATAATTCGCCAGTTGACAGCGAGAACCGCGTCCCTGTAATGGGCGCAGAGGGCCGGCCCGATGGGCCGGCCCTTTCTCTGTCCGCTCCCTTCTGATACACTCCCGACCATCATGATACCCGAGCCATTGTCTCTTTATAATCACGGCAAAAGCCCCGGCAGCAAGCGGGCTGTTGGCGAGTCTCTTTGGGCGCCGAAGTGGCATAAAGAAGACATGAGTGATGGGAACCACTACCGCGTGGGTGCAACATGCCTGAGGTGTTTGGCGAAAATGTATCAGTGATCCTCCTGCTGCAGGCTGTCCATGAGTTCGCGTGAGGAGCCGGAGAGTTGTATCATGTTGCGTGAGATAAGCTTGAGGACCTCGAGCATCTGCTGCAGCTCGCCGTCGAGGGTTTGGAATGCCTCGGCATTGTGGGTGACAGAGGCGACGGATCGGGCTGTTTCGCTGCTCAACTCCCCCAGAGCCTGTCCTATGCCCTGGGCATTTTCGCCGGCAGATTCGGCGAGTTTGCGAATCTCACTCGCAATGACATTAAAGCCCTTGCCCATGCTTCCGGCCCTGGCGGCTTCGATTGCAGCATTGAGACCCAGGAGTTTGATGGTTTCCGAGATATCTTCGATAACGGCGGTGTACTCGCGGATTTTTTTGACCCGCTCTGCCATATTGGCAATCTCTGTCTGAGCTTCGAGTATATCCTGTTTCATTTTGCGAGCAGCTTCGCCAGTTGATTCAACGCTTGCCGCTTCTTCGTTGACAATCTTGGAAACCTCCAGGACTGCGTGGGTGATGGGACGGGCCATGGCGACGATACGCTCGGTTTTGTCCATGATGGCCTGCTCGGTCTCTTTCTCTGCTTCCATCAGGAGTATGTCGTGAATGGTTGTCCCAATCTGATCGTTGATCCGGGTATAGACACTTGTGTCGTCCGGTCCGGGTTCGTATATGGCGATGCCGTAGAAGTTCTTCCCGAAACAGAGAGGCAGGGCGATCAGGTTGCAGGGGCGAGAAGGAAGGAATTGTCGGGGTATGAAGTCAGCAGTCTTGAACGACACGTTTCTTCGTTGTGCAAGAAGATCGTTGGAATCGCAGAGAGCCGTATAGAGGGTAAATGGGCTGTCTGCCAAGAGCTCGGCTCCTCCCTCCGCACGAATCTGGTCTTTGGCCGCAAAATAGAAGGAGCGAAGTCCCAAGCCCTGCATTTTGTCTTGCAGGAGTGTGCCGAGTTCTTCGAAGCTACGCGCCGCACTTATCTCTTTGAGTGCAACGCCCAAGTTGTCGCTGAATATCGAAGCTTGACTTATCTGGAGTTTGAGGCGTTTCGCCTCGAGTGATCCTACGAGTATGCGCAATTTCGAGATGCTACTCTCAATAAAAAGGTTCTTGGGGCTCTCTGCCGTTTCCGGGAGCAGGGCTATACGAATTTTCGACAAAAAGTTTTGCCAGTCTTCGGCGCTGTCTCCTCCCTGAAGTCCCTGGTGAATGTATTCTTCCGCTTTTTCCTGGAAGCTGGCAAAGTCTGTGGATTCAACTGCCTCCCGGCATAGCTGCAATAGCTCTTCCTGTTCTGTCTTGCGGGTATGGGCAAAGGCATCAAAACTGATAGTGGGCGGTTTGGCGTACGAGGCGTTTTCGGGTGAATCTGCCAGTGCACTCATATCTGCCAGTGCCATCTCTGCTGCTTCGCAGCCGCACGATCTTCGCGGTACGATAATGGTACTGAGTGGCTCTCTTCGGAGCGTTTCCCCCGAAGAGAGCTGTTCCTGCAGCATTTCGAGGGCCCTGCGTGCCTGTTCTTTGAGTGGCCAGCGGACACTGGTAAGGGCCGGGTGTTCGTGTTCCGCTTCCAGTACATCGTCGAATCCTGCCAGTGAAATATCCTGTGGAATACGTACTCCACGAGCCTTGAGTTCCCGCAGCGCACCCAAGGCCATGAAGTCATTGGCTGCAATGACGGCATCTACCGGTAGTTTCCGTTCGTCCAAAAATGCCCGAATCGCATTTTGTCCACCGGTAAGCCAAAAGTCGCCGGTAAAGATGTATTCATTGTTGAATGGCAACCCTGCGGCTCGAAGGCCTTCCCGGTAAGCAGCCAAGCGTTCCTGAGCCTCGACCGAGGCTTCGACCCCGCCAATAAAGGCAATATGTTGCCGTTTGTGATGGTTCACGAGGTGTTCGACAAGCTTGATGACGCCTGTGCGTCCTTCCACGAGTACCGATGGCATATTGTCGCTTGAGGGGCCGATGGAAATGCAGGGTTTTTGGCGGAATGGGTGAATATACTCGCGAAAAGAGTCGGCACTGATGTCAAACCCCATTGTTTCGGCGTGCAGAAAAAATCCGGCTATCCAAGGGGCCTGTGCCAGGTCGAATATGCGATTCGTCGCCTCGTGGTCATCTGCCCGGCCATGTCCAAAGGGTTGTCCGACAAAACTGATGAGGGAGTGACCGCCATGCTCAAGGCCCTTGGCGATTTCGCGCCAGACAATTTCCTGGTGGTAATCGTGCAAGTAGTCGAGAAGATAGCCTGCGGTGAAAGCCCCCTGTAATCCCGAAACAGATTTATCCATGTGCGTAACCCTCAGCTGAATTTCCATTCCCGTGTACTACAAAGTGTTACAAGACCAGTATAATCTATAAACCGCGTTGAGAGAGACGAAAAGAGAGAAAATGGAGATAATGTTCAGGGTGTTTTTTGTGCTCCTGCCACATCAGGTTTCTTGCCGGTGTTGCGGCAGAGACGTTCGACCACTTGGATAATGACCACCATAAGGGCCATGAAGGCGAAGAGGACGAGCATCCCTATCCCCATAAGAGTCAAACTGTGTTCAAAGGCTTCGATATTCATGCACTGCTCCTTGTAGCGGCACTAGAGTCCCAGAAGGACCGGGACGAGGGCGAGGACGAGGCCACCGGCGACCACCGAGCCAATCTGCCCGGAGACATTGGCCGAGACCGCGTGCATCAGGATGATGTTCGAGGGGTCGTCCTTGAGGGCCATCTTCTGGATGACGCGGCTTGCCATGGGGAAGGCCGATATCCCGCAGGCGCCGATCATCGGGTTTATTTTTGTCTTGAGGAAGAGGTTCATGAGCTTTGCGAAGAGGACCCCGCCTGCGGTATTGAAAATGAAGGCGAAGAGGCCAAGGGCCATGATGAAGATGGTGTGTACCTGCAGGAAGTCTGCCGCCTGCATGGTGGCCCCCACCGAAATCCCCAGAAGGAGGGTGACGAGGTTCGACAGCTCGTTCTGGGCGGTCTTCGAGAGCTTCTCGAGGACCCCGCACTCGCGGATAAGGTTGCCGAACATCAAAAAGCCGATAAGGGGGGCGGCAATGGGGACGAGAATGCTCGCCACGAGGGTGACGATGATGGGAAAGAGGATGGTGACAACGCGCGGAATCTCGTGGTCTATCGCCGTCATGTGGATAAGGCGCTCTTTTTTGCTGGTAAGGGCGCGTACGACCGGGGGCTGGATGATGGGGACGAGCGACATGTACGAGTAGGCGACAACTGTAATCGGCCCCATGAGGTGTTTGGCAAAGCGGGTTGTGATGTAGATGGTCGTGGGGCCATCCGCCGCGCCGATAATCCCGATGCAGGCTGCCTCTTTAAGGTCGAAACCCAGGACTGTGGCGAGGCTTATCGTCACGAAGATACCCAGGTGGGCGGCCGCCCCGAAGAGCATCATCCAGGGGCGCTGGAAGAGGGGGCGGAAGTCGATCATGGCGCCCACCGCGATGAATATAAGCAGGGGGAAGAGCTCGGTGAGTATGCCCGCCTCGAAGAGAATCTTGAGGGCGCCGGGCACCCCGTCGTGTTCCCAGATGACACCGAAGGGCAGGTTGACGAGTATGGCCCCGAAGCCGATGGGCAAGAGGAGCATGGGCTCGTAGTCCTTGGCGATGGCGAGCCAGATTAGGACCCCGCCAATGGCGAACATGAGCCACTCCTGCCAGCCCAGGGCCAGGATACCGTGTGTGAAAAATGTACCGATATGTTCGAACATGATGCCTCCGCGGCTATCAGTATAAATGAAAATCTACAATATTTGTACGAAATTACAGGCTGATAGCGGGGCGCCGTTTTTTCCCCTTCGTTTCGGGCCAGCGCCCGGATACTGTGCTATTCTTTTATGACAGCGTCGGTGTCTTCCCGGCCTTTTTCTGTGGAGGGTTTGATATGAAGCTCTTTGTTTCGCGTGTTCTCTGTCTTGCCGTGCTCCTGTCAATTACTGCTTCCCTGTATGCCCGTGACGGGGAGCGGCTTGCTGCCCTGCAAAAGGAAGCAGACGACATTGTGCTCCAACTCGAAAAGGAAGCGGCCACTGCGTATGCGCGCGCGGAGGAATCCCGCAAAAGGGCGCGTGAATGGATCGAATTCGATCGCGCCGCCTTGGAGCGCTTGCGCGCGGCCAAAGAGCCGTATCAGCCATATATCAAATTCCGCGAGCTGGTGCTTTCCTTTCTCGATCAGTACAAGGACAGCGGGGTGAGCGATTCCAAGCTGCCTGGCCGCGAAGTCTACGACATGATTCATCAAGGCGCGATCGACGCCAAGGCGAACATGGACTGGGGCGGGAATGGACTGGGCCAACTCTCGGAGCTCTTGGGCATCCATTACTACACGGTCGAAGCCAAAAACAAGGAGCGACTCGCGCAAATCATCAAACAGAATCGCGAGTACGGTCTGCATCGATCCCGGGTGAATGCCTTGGAGACATCGATCATTGAGCTCGCCCGTATGGATGCCCGCGTCTATCCCTTTGTGGGATCGGACGAGGTGCGGGGGTTCCAGACCCGCTATCTCAACGTCCTCGTTGAAATTCGTCGGGTCGGTGGCGGGCCAAAACCGGGCAGTGAAGACTACAGGGCCCGCGAACGGGAACTCCTTGCGCGCTGGCGGGTCATGGGCGTCGATACCGACAAGCTCCTCGCCCACAAGGCCGCCGTACTCAAACGCATCCGCAACCTCAGGAGTACGGATGTGGGCGCCGATCACTGGCTCCTGCCGGAAGAACGCACTGCCAATGAAACCGAATGGCGCGTGGCAATGTCCCGGGCTGTCCACGTGAAATGGCTCGACATGCTCGAGTCCGGCAACGCGACGGATATGCAGAATGGCTTGGTTGAAATCGGCAAGACCGTCGGCAAGTTCGAACAGGCGAGCCAGTTGGAGGCGGAAAGTGCCCTCGATGACCTGGTGTCTACCCAAAAGCTCGCCACACAGATACTGGGCCAGATACCGGTGGTGGGGCAGGTGATGAACGTGCACGCCATTATCAGCGGGACCACCCTCGACGGCGAAGAGCTTTCAAAGATGAACCGGGCCATGGGGGCCCTTATTGCCCTTGCTCCGGCGAGCCTTGCCCAGATGCGCAAGCAGAGCCCCGGGCTCAACGCCACCCTCAACAACTGGGGGCGCCAGCTTGCCGGCAAGAGCGATGCGGTGCTTAAGGGTCTTGGCAATAAGCTGGGCTTTTCGGTGGCACAGCTCAAGAAGATGAGTGCCTGGGCCGATAGCGACGACGCAGAGGCGATCTACGACTTCATGGCCGACCTCGCAGAAGGCGAAGTGCGGGACCGTCTGTAGGGTCTCTGCTGATAGTTCTCTCCGCGCAGGGGCCTCTGGTTTCCAAAGGCCCTCTGTGTTAGCTTCATCCCATGTTGGATGCACCCTTTGACTGCCGCCCCGGCTGTGCGGCCTGTTGTATAGCTCCCTCCATATCCAGCCCCATCCCCGGGCATCCCGACGGCAAAGCCGCCGGGATGCCCTGTGTCCAGCTGGATGATCAGCTTCGATGCAAATTGTTCGGCAAACCGGAGCGGCCGGCTGTCTGTTCTTCCCTGCGGCCCTCCCGCTCCATGTGCGGCCGGAATCGCGAAGAAGCCCTCGCCTATCTGGCCAATCTTGAGCGGCAGACCGCTCCGGATTGAGCGTACTGCCCTCTCTGCTTTGGGACTTACAGTTGCGTCGCGATGTAGAGCAGGGCGACGGCCGATCCCAACATGAGAAGGGTGAAGACAATGTAGAAGATGGCCGTCGCCTTCTTGGTGACAACCTGGCGATCCTGGAGGATGATCTTGAAGTGGCGAACGATCTGCTTGAAGCTGTCGTAGGCCTTTCCCTTCATCTTGACCATGCCGGAACCAAGGGACTCCTGGAAGGAGATGAAGATGTCGGCGGGCGGATCTTCGATGTGTATTTTGTTCATGGTCTCCGTGTAGCTCAATTTTGCCGCACCCAACGCATCGAGGAAGCAGCTGCGGAAGTCATCGTCCTTCATGCCGTAAATCGAGATGCCCCGAATCATGAAGAAGTAGAAGACTAGGAGGGCCAGAAACATTGCAGAGACAAAGAGGTTGAGCGGCGTGCTCGCGCTCGAGGTAAAGTACAGCACGACGTTGATGATGATCGACGGCAAAAACCCGACAGCCATGAGAATGACGAGTATGTTCGCCGCCACTACAACCGGCTTTTTGCGAACAAGGATGGAAAAACTGATATAACCGAAAAAAATCGCGAACAAGAGCATGATGACCGGTAACAGGTACATGAACATTTCCATAATGGTACTCCTCTGCGTAAAACAGCTGTCTTGAGCGTACTATGCTATACGCCGCTTGGCAATCGCCCTGTTTGACGGGAGCGCCGTTCCGTATCAGTTTTTTACGGGGACGAGGTGCTTATGGCGGTTTCCAAAGTCATTCGCAAGAACACCCGCAGCAGCGACCTCGCCGGCCGTTATGGTGGGGAAGAATTCCTCCTGATATTCCACTTCAGTTCGCTGCGCAAACTCATGCCGGCGGCCCTCTTCAAAAGTCTCCTCTACCGCATGTCCAGGAAGTTTCCCCTTATGGGTTTCGTCATCGAGCCCTGATGCCTCTTCCTCTTTTTCAAAATAACTGATGTCGCGGCCGCCCAGGCCCAGCTCCCCGATCGCTACGAACTCATGCCCACCCGCGTATTCGCCGGGGATGAAGGCGATTACTACTATGGCATGAGTTTCTTCAACACCCGGGCCAGCACCTTCCAGGGGAGCCGCCTGGAGGCCTACCTTGTTGCCAGGAACCGGGAAACCGGGACTACGTCCTGGATATTCATGGACATACTCAGCAACACCCTTATCGCCCATCCAAAATGGGGGATAAGCGGGCCCAACTGCACGCGGCCAGTTTGCACGACGAACCCCAAGGGCGACATACTCATAGATTTCAAGCAGGACGGGACGGACCGGCGTATTGCCTTTACCGGATCGCTTGCAGGCGCGCCGACGCGAGCGCTTGAGCAGGACCTGTGGATTATGGGCAACAGCTCCATCGCCCACAGCAGAGCCTATCAAAGCAAGAGCGATGAACCCTTCGCCGTGGTATTTGACCCCCTCGAAGTCGAAAGCGCCCTCGAAGTGGAACCGGCGGCCTTTGCTATCAGCCATAACAGTCTCTTGCCCTCTTGGGTGGCACCGGAAGTGGTCAAGACCACCTGCTTCCCCTGGGCCCAGCACTATGTGGCCGACAGCCCCGGTCGCAGCACCCGGGTCAAAGACCCGGTGGACATGGTGACGAAGTTCAAGGCCATCGCGGCCATGAAGGGACTCAAGACCTTTTCGGCCCGCAGTATCAAAGTGCAGTTCTTCGCGGGCATTGTATTGAACGCCGTCGCCCTGGTGTCCCTTGTGCTCTTTCTGTTGTTCAGGTAATGAAGGGGAATATCAGAAGCTGGTATTTAAGTGAACAACTTTCAAGGCCGGCTCTCTTGTTGCCAGCTGGGCGGGTAGTTATATTATGATAACAAGGAGATTGCATGGAACGCAGCGCAAACCGTGAATTCATCGCGAAGGTAGAGAGTTTGGTAAAGCCCCTCGATGTGACAGCCATCAGTTTTCTGGGGGACAGCCTGCGTATACTGCCCCGCAGTCTCCAGCGAAGCATGATGGAAAAGGGACGGGGCACCGTTCCCTACATGGGTTTCATTGTGGATCCCTACTGTTTCTTTTTGTCATACCGCATAAAGGATGAAGCGGCTGCGGCGTCCCTCCTGCCAAAAGAGTACGAACTCCTGCCCACGAGCCTCTTTGACGGCGACCCCACGCGGCCTTCGGCCATTTTGAGTGTGTTTACTGCCCGCACCTCGGCCTTTATCGGGACGCGGATGGAGCTCTACCTTATCGCCCGGCGCAAGAGCGACGGCAGCCCCGCCTGGATTATTGTGGACTATGCGACCAATACCAACAGCTATGACCCGGCAAAGGGCTTTTGCGGGTATGACAGCGACCCTGCCGTTTTTTCAATGAGTCCCTACGGGGAGCTTTTGGTGGACATGGCGAAGAGGGCAGAAGACGAGCGTCCCGCGGAGAGATTGAGTCTGCTCGCCGATATCAGCAAGGGCTCCATGCGCGCCCTTGACCGCACCCTCTGGGTCGAGGGGAATCTCCTTGTCGATTATGGCGGGGCTCGCCATGACACGAGCTCGAAGGCCTTCAGCCTTATTTTCGACCCCTATCTGATGAAGGAAGCCCTCGATCTTCCACCGGCAGCCGTTGAAATTGCCGACAACAGTTTTCTCGCCGGTATTCTGGATACCGAGAGCCCTCCCCACTGCGCCTGTTTCCCCTACAGCCAGCACTTTGTCATACGACAGGATCTGGATGCCGGTGTCATAAAGAACGAAGCGGATCTCGAGCGGCATATTGCCGCCTTTCTCGCCGATCGCGACTTCAAGACCATCAAGGGGAGCGATCTCAAGAAACCCATACTGATGGGCATGCTCGCCTCGGGCTTGTTCACCTGGGGCCTGGTCATCTTCCTCTTGATCAAAGTGCTCGCGTAGGGCCACGCCGCGCCACACGGCCAGCCGCGCGGGCCGCTATGGCTCCGGTGAGCACGGCGATGGGCACCCCGGCGGGGCTGTAGGTCCACTGCCCGGCCTGGAAGACCGCGGGGAGCGGGGTGCGCACGGCAGAGAATACCTGTGCGAGTTGGCTTGCCGCCGGGAGCGTCTCTTCGAGGCTCCATCCCACGATTGAGCCGTCCGCCGTGCCAAAGCGGCGGGCCAGCGTGGCGGGAGAGGCGCTGTCGGCAAAGAGTACGCTCGCCGCAAGACCCGGGTAGACCGAAGATTCGAGGGCCTCAATTATCAGCCGGTTCATTCTCTTCTTGAATTCCCCGTACCAACCCCGCTCCTCCACGAGCCGGCAGAGCGCCCCGTCGAAGAGGACGCTGATAACGAGGCCGGTCTTTCCATCCGGGGCGAGGCTTGCGTCGCGCAGGGCGGGGATGGCGATTTCGAAGCTGTTGCGGCGAGTGAAGGCGGCGAGCCAGTCGAAGAATTCCTCCTGCGAAACCCGGTCGAAGTGGGCCTTGAGGCGTTCAAGCGCGCCGCGGTGGATATCGCCCAGGCCCTCGAGACAGGGGGTGTGGATGAAGTGCCCCCGGGATATGCGGGCGAAGTATGAAGGCGGCAGGCTGCTTGCGACAAAGAGGGAGTAGACCGATTCCGCGCTGTGTGATGCAGTGAGCTGTGCCGCTCTGCGGCCCGCCACCCGGCGGCGTGCGGTGGGGAGCCCCTCAAGGCTGCACTGTGCGTAGAGGGATTTGAGGTCCGCCGCCCAGATGAGGGCGCGATACCGGGTCTCCGTGCCGTTTAGATCGCGAACCATGTGCGATGCGGGGTCGATGGCGGTGACCGCCGTGTTGAAATCGAACAGGGCCCCGTGCTCGCGCGCGTACGCGTACAGGGCCTGCGGCAATTGGCCGGTCCCTCCGCGGGGATAGAGGTAGTCGGTATAGTTATGGAAGTAGCCAAGGGCGAACTCGCGCGGGGTACCCTTGAAAAAGTGCTGCGAGACCATGTCGTTGAGGGCCCGCTTGGCGGATATACGCGCGAGCTCGGCCTCGATGGAGCGGCGCCCCAGGGCCGTCTGGACCAGAATGCCCAGGAAGGAGGGGAGCCAGGGGATAAAGCGCGTAAAGAGGTAGCGAAGGCTTTCAAGCGGGGGATGGAAGACCGGGTTGTCCATGCGGTTGAGGGTGGCCATCATCCGGCTGTATGTGCGTATGCGCCGCTCGATACGTGCGATAGCAATCCGGCTGTCCGGGAAGGCCGTTTCGAGGGCGCTGAGCCAGGCCTCGAGGGCTCCATCCTCGTCGAAGTGGACGATGGTCGAACCCATCCCGATGCTCACCGCGCTTTTGACGATGGGGAGCTCGATGCCCAGCCTGCGCAGCATGGGGAGGACTATCCCCGCGTTCCCGATAGCCCGTGGCCCTGCGTCGAAGCAAAAGCCCTCCCGCGTAAAGGACTGGACGAGGCCGCCCACAGTCCCTCCCGCCTCGAAAACCCGAACCTGGCGGCCCGCCGCGGCGAGGGTGGCGGCGGCCACAAGCCCCGCCATGCCGGCCCCCACAATGACGATACGCCTTCTTGAAGAAGGGTATGTTGTCGAAGATGTCGCCCCACAGGTCGTAGTAGTCCCTTTGGTTCACGATTTTGCCGTCCTCGAGATTGATGCGGCTCGCGCCAAAGACCGAGGACTTGGGATACTTCTTGAAGGAGAGGATCATCTCCCACTCGACGAAGACGGTGTCGCCCTCCATGACGGCACTGTGGATGCGGTATTCCAGACTGCGCGAGCGCGCGGCGAGGCGCTCGGTCATGGCCGCGAAGTCCTCCATGCCGCGCAGTTCCTGTATCGAGTCCTTGAAGACGATGTCCTCGCGATAGTAGGGTAGGAGCCCGCTCCAGTCCACGCGGCCCTCCTCGCGGTACACCGCCTGCCACAGGGCGCAGAGCTGTTCGGCACTCGTGATGCGGAACTCGTCCATGGTCTACTCCTTGCCAAACACCGCGCTCGCCTTTTTCTTTTTGCCCAGGACCTCGTGGCCTTTCACGAGCTCCTGTGGAATCGCAATTCCCTGCGGGCACTTGGGAACGCAGGCCCCGCAGGCCACACAGAGGCTCGCCGCCCCGTTCGGCCGTTTGCGGTCGAGTTTCTCTTTGTCCTTGACGAGCTGGCTGTAGGTCCCGCCCCGCATGACGAGCTTGATCCCGAAATCGAAAATCGATCTCATCGGTACATTCGACTGATTCAAAATCGCAAAGTTTTCGGGGATATTGACCCCGAAGGGGCAGGGTATGCAGTAAGAACAGCCCGTGCAGGGGACGAGTATGGTCTTGTTGAAAATATTCACAATCTCGCCCAGCATCGCGCGCTCCGCCCCTTCCAGACAGCCGGGACCCGCCCGGTCGGCATAGCCGCAGTTCTCGCTCACCATTGCATCCGAACCCATCCCGCTCAAGACCACGGACACCTCGGGCCGGTCCCACAGAAAGCGCAGGGCAAGTTCAACCGGCGACTTCTTGATACCCGAATGCCGGATAATCCTGCGCGCCTCGCCCGGCGGGTTCACGAGGATGCCCCCCTTGAGCGGCTCCATGATGACGACGGCCATGCCCTTCGCCGCCGCGTACTCCAGACCCTGCGTCGTCGCCTGAACCGTCGTGTCCAGGTAATTGTATTGAATCTGCGTTACATCCCAGCTGTAGTGGTCCACTATTTTCTTGAAGACCGGCCAGGTGTCGTGGAAGGAAAAGCCGATAAAGCGAATCTTCCCCGCCGCACGCGCCTCTTCCATCTTTGCAAGGAGGCCCAGCCGCTCCACCGTGCCAAAGTGCCGGTCGTTCATCGCGTGGAAGAGGTAGGTATCGATGTGGTCGGTCTCGAGGCGGGCGAGCTGCTCGTCCAGGATGCGGTCGAAATCCGCCGTCTCCTTGACGAGGATCATGGGCAGCTTCGTCACGAGGTGCACCTTCTCGCGGTACCCGTCGCGCAAAGCCATCCCCAGGACCTTCTCGCTCATCCCCAGGTGGTAAATGTACGCCGTATCAATATAGTTGATGCCACTGTCCACCGCGTGGCGAATCATCCGTATCGCCTTCTTCGTGTCCACCGTCCCCGGCAGGAGCGGCAAGGACGGTAGCCGCATGGCCCCCAGCCCCAGCGCCGATACCTCGAACCCGGTCTTTCCGAATGCTCTGTACTTCATGTATTCGAGTATAGCATGGCGCGAAAATTCCTGCCCGCCGTATTGGAAGAGGGGAGGGCGCCCCCCGGGCCCCCGCCTTGAGGCGGGGGCCCGGGTCGGGCTTTGCGGGGTTCCGCTTCGCTCCAGCCCAAACGGGGGGCAGGCCCCCCGTTTGGGCCGCCTGACGGCGCCCCTCCAATCCCTGGCGCGAAGACTCACGCGGTCAGCCGTTGTCGTTCAAACGTTTAATCGCACAGAATTCGCCGCACATGGTGCATTCGCGGCTTTCACCAATGCCGCTCGCTTTACGGCGGGCCGCCGGTTTTTCCGGGTCCAGGTAGAGGGCGAACTGGGCGTCCCAGTCGAGGGTCTTGCGGGCCCGGGCCATGGCCCGCTCTTTTTGCAATGCACTCTCGCGCTGGTGGGTAAGGTCGGCGGCGTGGGCCGCGATCTTTGACGCGATGACCCCCTCGCGAACATCGTCGATGTCGGGCAGGCAAAGGTGTTCGGCCGGTGTCACGTAGCACAGGAAGTTGGCCCCGTTCATGGCTGCGACGGCCCCGCCAATGGCCCCGGCGATGTGGTCGTGGCCGGCCGCGATATCGGTAACGAGGGGGCCCAGGACGTAGAGGGGCGCGCCGCCGCAGAGCTTCTTGGCAAACTGCATGTTGGCGGCGACCTGGTCGAGGGCCATGTGGCCGGGGCCCTCTATCATCACCTGTACCCCTCTCTGTCTTGCCCGTTCGGCAAGCTCCCCAAGTACAATGAGCTCCGCGATTTGCGCGTGGTCGCTTGCGTCGACGCTGGCTCCGGGGCGCATCCCGTCGCCCAGGCTCAGGGTAACTTCGTACTGTGCGAGGACGTCGAGTATCTTGTCGAAGTGCTCGTAGAGGGGCGATTCGCCTCTTCTCTTTCGCATAAGGGCGACGAGCATGGAGCCGCCGCGGCTAACGATATCAAGGGCACGCACCTGCTTTTCGAAGGCCTCCATCGAAACCCTGTTTATTCCTGAGTGTATGGTCATGAAGTCCACGCCATCCAAGGCCTGCTGTTCGACCGTCTTCAAGAAATCGTCGATGGAGAGCTCCATAAGGTCGCGCCCCGCTTTTGCCAACTCGAAGGCGCTCTGATAGATGGGAACGGTGCCCACAACAAGGGGGGATCGGGCGAGTGTCTCGCGGCGTATCTCGATTTGGCGGGGCCCCAGCGAGAGGTCCATGATAGCGTCCGCCCCAAAGCGTACGGCTGTCTCCAGTTTCGAAAGCTCGAAGTCGAGGGCGGGGTCGCCGCTGGATGCGGAGCCCTTCGTCGCAGTCGCATTATTCGTCGCGACCGCTGCCCCCCTGGTCGCTGTTGCGACCGGCGACGAGCCGATATTCGCGTTTACCTTTACCGACAAACCATCGCCAATTGCCGTGGCCCGGGTCTTTCGCCGGGGGTTCGAGGGCAATACGATGCTGCCCGCGGCCATCCCCTCGCGGATGAATTCGCTTGAAACGTTTTCGTGGTTCGCCGCTTCTTCCATGGCCGCCGTCGTGTGGCCTGCCTCTGCTGTCTGTTTGAGTGTCATGCCGGGTATCCTCTCTGGTGCAGGTATGTGCAGGAGGAGTGAAGAACTTGCGGGAAAAAAAACGCCACGATCCCCCAAGGGGCCGTGGCGGCATGGTTTTCCTTGAAGCTCCCTGCGCCGGCATTATCCGGATCAGGTTCAAAGGGTATGATCTCAGGCCCGATGGCCACCCCTGCTGCCGGCCCAATCCTGCGGGAAATGATTGTGCCTGTCAAGCGCCTACAGGTTCCAGGAGGAGGAAGGACCGGGCCTCCAGCTGCAGATCCAGCCGGCCATCGGGGTATTGGCGGATAGGCCGCTGGCTCAAAATATCTCGATAGCCGGAAGCGGCCCTGCCGTCGCGCGGGACCGTGAGTGCGAGCGGGCGGGGACTATCAGCCTGATTGAATACCGCGACAAGTTGCTTCCCGCCTTCTTCGAGGGCGAAGGCGAAGAGGCTGTTCTCGAGGTGGAGTTTTCGGTAGGTCGCATGCGCCAGGAAGGGACGCTCCCGGCGAAAGCGAGAGAGCTCTGCCAGGAAGGGGACGAGGTTTTCGGCCGTTTTGGGAATCTCGTCCCAGTGGGGTCGAAGGGCTCTATCGCTATGGCTGTCGCGCAGGCCATCGGCGCAGAACTCGCTCCCGTAGTAGAGGGCCGGTGTCCCCGGCATGCAGAAGAGCATGGCGTACACCAGACGGATGTGTCGCTTGTCTTTGAGCAGCGAGTACACGCGGTTGACATCGTGGTTGTCGACGAAGTTGTAGAGGGCCTCGCCGCGATAGAGGCCGTCGGGGCCGAACTCGCGCTCGAGAGTCCAGGCAATTTCGAAGTAGTTTGCGTCATTCAGGCTGGACCAGAGGCCCTTTGAGGCCTCGTAATTGGTGACGCTGTCGAGGGCTCCTTCGTTCAGGAGGCGCTTGTAGTCGCCGTGGATGATCTCCCCCATCAGGTAGAAGTCCTCGCGTTCGCTGCGCGCTTGCTGCGAGAGCTCCGCCAGGAAATCGCTCTCCAGGGAGTACGCGACGTCGAGCCGGACGCCGTCCACCTCATGTTCCTGAATGAGCTGCTTGATGTGCGAAAAGAGCTGCTCGCGTACGGCGGGATTCCCCCGATTGAGGGTAACGAGGCTGTCATGCCCCTCCCAGTTTTTATACGCAAAACCATCCCCGTATCCGTTGTTGCGCGAGAAGTCTACGCCCGCAAACCAATCGCGATACGGGCTCGCCTGCTTGTTCATGCGGAGGTCGTAAAAGGCCCAGTGATCCCGGCCCGTGTGGTTGAAGACGCTGTCCACGATGACCTTGAGGCCCGCCTCATGGAAGGCCGCGACCGTCTCGCGAAAGCTCTCGTTGTTCCCCAAGCGCCGGTCGATGTGGAAGTGGTCGACCGTATCGTAGCCATGTCCACTCGACTCATTTACAGGCCCCAGGTTGATGGCGGTACAGCCAAGGGCTTTGATATGCGGGATGAGTTCAACCAAGCGCTGTATGCGATGGCGTGCCGGCGAACAGAAATCATTGTGCTCTTCGGCGCCCAGGGCCTGCAGGGTAGGCACTGCGTAGAACACTGCATTCTCGAACCATCTCATGCTGTCCTCTCCTTGTATACCGAACGGTATATTATGTGTAAACAAACAGGCCGGTACCGTATACTGGCCCCCATATCAAGAATAAATGCCGTGCTCGAAGCGATGCAGGAGGGCCCGAAGTTCCTCGTCACTGTTTTGTGTACCGCGCTCGATGACCATTCGCAAGAGGCTGTTGAGAAAACCGCCAAAGAGTATGGCGTACTCTTGACTGCGTCCCCTGAAGTTGCCGTGTTGTGCCTCTGCTGCCTTGAAGAATGAAACAAGGGCCGCATGCATCTTCTCGCGGTAGGGGGAAAAGGCGGTACATGCCTCGCTGTGTATCGGCTGGCAGGAGAGTTGCAAAAAGAGCTGTCCCGCCAGGCTTCGCCTGGCAAGGGATCCAAGGAAGTGCTTGCTCAAAGCGAAAAGGCTGCTGGTAACATCGGCAGTATCACTGGAGTCCTCGAGAAAACGGGACAGTACATCCGCCAGTTCCCGTTCCAAGAGGGCTTCGAGCACACCGACCTTGTTCGAGAAGTAATAGTAGAGTGTGGGCTTCGTAACGTCTCCGCGCTCACATAAGAGCTGTACCCCGGTTCCCTCGTAGCCTCTCGCAACGAATTCCTCGAGTGCCCCGTCAAGCAGGGCTTCCCTGTTATCCATATCGGTAATATACCGAATGGTATACGTGATGTCAAGGGAAGCTCCTTCAAAACTCACCGAGTTTTGAAGGAGCCTCAAGGGTGTGGGTGTTTACGGTTCCTGTGAAGTGCTCTTCCAGGGGCGGTTTTTGCAGCCCCTTACACCGGTTTGTAGAAGCCGCCGGTGTGGAAGTTCTTGTTTCCTGTTTTCCTGGCACTCATCTTGAAGATGACACAGCCATCTGGGCAAACGACATCCTTTGAGTACTGTTCACTGGCGCCAATATTGCGCAAGTCGCCCCCGCTGCGTACCGCTTCCATAATGGGGAACATCACCATCATTACCTTGGAGCAGATTCCTTGCCCGTCCTTGTTCACCGGGCAGCCATAGGTACAGCGGTACACATCCCCGATCTCCTCGCCGTTGCGGCAGTACCCCTCGGTCTTGTCGCTTCCCAAAAAGCCGGTAACCTCAATCGTCCACTCGTATTCTTCATCGTACCATTTCTTCAAGAGATACCTCCGGTTTGCCAGCATGGCCTTATTCAATCTTAATCTCAAACAAATCAAGCAGACCCAGTACTCCCGGCATGGTAAAGATCGCATTCTTGATCTTGCAATCCCTGGAATCAATACTATATCCCTCTGAATATTTAAATGATGCCTTGGTGAGGTCGCACTTGGTAAAGAATGTTCTGGTGAATGTGCAGTTGGTGAATTCGGCTTCCGGAAGGAAGGTGTTTTGAAAATACGATTCTGTTATTTCGCAATCGGTGAATTTGTTTCTTTTCATGTTGGCATCGGTAAAGTTGACGTAATCCAATTTGGATTCCTCGAAAATCAAATCGAAGGTTTTCTGATTGCATTTATAAAGGTTCAAGCCGACAATTTTGCATTCACAAAACCGTATGTCCAACAGCTTCGAGTTACTGAAGTCGGTGTTGCCCAAATTGCAGGATATAAAGTTTACGCTGTCCAGTTTGGAGTTGGTGATTTTGGTATTGAAGAAGCTGCAGTTGACGAATACACAATTTTCAATACGGGCTTGGTCAATACTCTGTTCCGAAAAATCCACGCCCTTTATTTCGATGTCATTTATTTCGTGTATGTCCATGCTCCCTCCATGTCTGGCAGATAGGGCTTTATTATACATGGAAAGCAGTAGATTGTGATGCAGACTGTCACGCTGATAAAGAAGTGCCTTGTCTATTCGAGGCTGTTTTTTTCGATTGTGCCCGGGGGGGGACTTCCCTTCAGGCTCGCACATCCTGTGCTCGCCTTCCAGGCCGCCTTCGCTCGCTGGCGCGCGACATCCTGTCGCGCTTCCTGCGCTTTCGCGCAGCGCTCGCTTCGGTTCAAGTCCCCCTCCGGGAGGGTAAAGAAAAAACCTCGCCTTTCGGCGAGGTTTTCTTGATTGTGCCCGGAGGGGGACTTGAACCCCCAAGCCCGTAAGAGCACTAGTACCTGAACCTCGAAAACCTGAATTTGCTGCTACAGCAAAACTGCTAAATACATACTAGTAAATAAAATGCAAAATGTCAAATATTTGATTAATGTCATTTTCACGCAAAAAATGTAACAGTTTGTGTAACACAATTCTCTGGTTTAACTCATGGCAAAGCAAGAATTTGATGTAACTGTCTATTACGCCTCATCTTACTAGGTCCCGAAAAAAGTCGATATTTTTCGACAAAAGGAGATTATCGATATGGAGTTCAGTGAGAATGCAAAGACTTTTGTAAGGCTGGGGTACACCGACATGCGTAAGCAGATCAATGGCTTGTCGGCATTGGTCCAGGAAGAAAGAGACGCGCGGCTGTTCGATGGATCCTACTATTTGATCGTTTTGTTGTGAAACAGGATATGTAATAGGACAAAGAAAAGGCCCGGTTTCCCGGGCCTTTGATCATGCTGATTGCGACTTGGTTAATTGAAGCTGAGCTTGTCTTCCCAGTTTGAGGGTATTTTCAAGCATATGCGAGTAATGTTCCGTCATTGCCTGAGAAGAATGCCCCATGATTAATCGTACATTTTCAGACCCCATCCATTTAAGCAAATTGGAGTTTGCGAAGTGTCTGAGGCTGTGAAAGACAAGATTGCGCTGCATTCGCTCTTCTTTCGAAATGCCAATCCGCTCCATTGCCGAATAGAGCGCTTGCTCAATGGCACGGGAACTCAGAGGTTTCATGCGATCTCTCCCATGGAAGAGTAAATCGTCCATGGTCAAGCAAGTTTTCCCTAGCTTGTAGAGATCTCCAGAGAGATTATCCACGAGTGGGACGATGCGTTCTTTTCCATTTTTTGTACACTTAATGCCCATGGAATTCGACCATGAGTGGCATACTGTCAAATGCTTTTCATGTACATTCATTCTTTTTAAGGCTTTGATTTCTCCCAATCGCATACCGCAAAAGGCTGCAAGTTTGAAAATGGTTTTATACTTATGATCTTCCCATTCCAAGTTTAGTAACGCCTTGATTTCTTCTTCGAAAAAACAGCCTCTTTTCTTTCCATGTTGAGATAGACGGCTTTTAAGATTTCCTATTGATGGATTGGGTGCTAAATCCCCATGTTCATAAGCATATTTTATAGGCTTTGTTACAGCATATATTATCTTGTTGAGGGTATTGGGGCTGTAGTTTTTATGTTTGCTTAACAGGTAGAAAAGGTAATTATCAATATCTCTTGTTTTTACGTCCTTTATGAGTGTCTTTTTGAAGTATGGTTTTGCATGCTTGATGATATAGTTGTAATTATATCGAACATAATCAGGGTTTATTGGGAAAGAACTTTTCCACTTTTTCATTTTGAAGTAGTCTGATTTTTCCAAATCCCAATATTGTTCAGCATATTCACAAAGGGTCGTGTTTCTACTAATTACACCACAGTCCCGTGTTGCCAATCGCTCCTTTGCAATGCGAATAGCTACGGTTTTGTTTCTTTGTCCTGTGGATAGTGTTTCACAGTACCGCTGTCTTTGTTCATCCCAAAGCCGCGTGTACCAGATTCCGTTTCTCAAAAAAACGGAATAGGGCTGACGCACTATGTGCGTATCCTTTGACAGAAATATATCATTTATCCTCCTGTCGATACGGGCTATGACCTTGCCTCCACCATGGGGAAGGTCCCTGTTGAGAAGTCATGACCTCAATCCATCTGAATGGTTCGGGGTATTTGTCAAAGAGCTAGTATCAGGATATTCAATGTCTTTGAATAAATCAAGGTTGGAATTCGATTTGTAGAACGATGCAAAATTATTCGCTCCACTACAAGTTGTTGCTTTGTATATATGGAAGAGTAGTTAATTGGGACAATAATAGGATCGCTTTTTCTTCTGGCTTTACTAATAAGAGGAAATGGAGATAATAGATTTTTAAAAGGTTCCGATACAAGTGGGCGTCTATAGAAGGCTGAAACTCGAATAATGCAGTTGAAAAAACGGAAAATTGCCTTTTTCTCAACGGAATTTATGTTATTGTTGTTGGACAGAAATGTCCCAGAAAGGACAAATATGTCCACAATAAATTATTATTGATTGAGGAAACCTATGGATAAGAGCCTGAAATCTCACTTAGAGTCGAAATTTCTTGTTGAACACAATATCCGTATTGAGTACTTGAGAACGGCGATCAAGGAGCGTGGTCTTAAAGGTCTTTATGATCATTTATGCAAGATTGGTGCTATAGACGAGTCGTTTTCTTCATTCAAAAAGCAGTTCACGAGAACCAAGGGCTCGAATGGAATTATGAATCGACTTGAACTGATTGATCCAATCTTGCAGTTTTTAGGTATCCCTGCAAGTAAGGTGTTCGGTGGGGCAGGAAGTAACAAAGACCCGAATGTGAATGTCTATGATGATGTGATGCGGGCTTTTAATGATCATGAAAAGAAGAAGCAAAAAAAACTTGTTAGAATCAACTCCAATCAAGCACAAGCACTTTGTGAGATGTTTTTTCTATTTTTTCAAGGAAAATGTCTATATGATGATGTTCTTTACCATGCATATACCCTTCATTTTAGTGCAATACGTAGTAGTAATACATGGATGTGGGATGAAACAATAAAATACCTTGATTTTCAGATTAGGTATGGTGTAAACAAGAACTTTTTTTTGAGTTATGAGAAGAATTTCCCATTGCTTCTATCTAGTCTCCCAGTAAATGATGAAAGCGATCCCTTCAAACGGTTTGATTTTTTGATGAGTATATCTCTTGTTGTATCCTATCAACTGTTAACTTTAAGATTATGGATGAACTATATAGAAAAAAGAGTGTGTATTGAATTTAAAAAAATGAAGAAAATTTTCTTTTTTACAGTTAATGATTACAAACTACTTAGGGAATTCATTATTGTTTTAGAAAAAATGAATAATTCTATAAAGCCTATGGTCGAGAAATATAGAAATATTATGGATGGAAAGATATCAGAAGAGAGAATGAAAGAAATGCTGAATAAAATAAATAGTGGTAAACAAATTGCTGGTTACCTTCATATGCTTATTCATTCATTTCTAAATGGTCCGGACATTTCATTGGCTAATCATTTACCGGCGGTGGAAAAAAACAAAAAATTGCTAGATAAATATTTGAGTTTCTTTAATGTATATAAACAAGTGCCCTTGACTAAAAAAAATGTTGATGAGCTAGGTAAGTATGCTGAGGCTTTCCCCAAAATTGCTACTGATGAAGAGTTGTCTTATGAAGAAATAATATTTTCAATAGATCCAGTAAAACTAAACTCAAAAGGGTTGATTATAAAGAAAGAACAGAAAGAATAAAGCCTTTACCATATGCGCTGAGTATTTGGTTAAAGAACGAGTTTCTGTATTTTCTTACACAGAACATAACAATCCTATAGATGGGAAAGACAAACAATACAAATCCTCATCATTAGGAGTAATTCAATGATTTTTTGGTTTTCATTTATGATTGAAGTAAAGTTTCAGGTGTTCGTGGATTTGTTGATTTTCAAAAAATTGGAGGTGGTATTATGATTGATAAGCGGCATCCATATTTTGCACAGAATTGTTACAATCATTCCATGAGGTTTGGTAATCAAGTAATTGATAAAATAGTGATTTCTTATAAAACCGACTTTGTTCTACCTAGACAACGAAAAAAGCCAAATTCTCCCGGTTGTCTTGATGAAATTCAATATGGTGATAATCTTCAATTACATATAGCTGGAGAGAATATCAATCCAAAATTGCCCATGATATATGCAGTTCATTGGGCCTTTTCAATTTTAATTAATTCTCGATATTTTACTAAACATATATATGAAGCATTGAAAGAATTCTTTAATATTGGTATTACTGCGGATTTGATAATGGAATTTTTTGTTACATTGGTTAGGCTTGGTTTTACATTTGGGCAATTGGAATTGGCATTTGATTTTCCTCTTGATTCGAGTGAAGGAATTTTTATCGAGCCCGAAAATAGTCGATATAATACAGCATATTATTCCTTAGACTATACGGTAAAGCGACGAAAGGAAAAGAACGACCAATTTTACGCTCCGAAGGTTGATAAGACTGATTCGATTCTATGTGTTTATGATCGCGGACTCAGTTTGCGAAAAGATGGCCATGTGTTGAATTGTGGGAGGGGGATATACCGTCTCGAATTTAGGATAAAACAATCTCGAAAGCGACTTCTGGAAATGCAGGATTTGATATGTAATATGGATAGGTTTATTCAGAATAAAGGTGCTCGAATCAAGAATATTGTGTCCAATTACATAGAAGAAGGTGATTTGTATATTGAATTTCGTTATTTAGAGAAAAACCTTCCCTTGCTTATCCCTTTGCTCCCTGTCTGGATTTGGGAAGATGATTTTTAATGTATACGCAGTTATAAAAATATTTTTTATATCCATTTCAGTCCTGCCAGACAGGGACAAAATAGAAGTTCGGCGTTTACTATTTATATATTATATATATTTTATATTATATAAATAATTATTATTATCAAAATTCGAAAACAAAAGTGAAAGCTACTAGTGAAGCTTAAGTAAAATTTAGGAAATTTGATTAAAGCGAAAATATAAAAAATTAAAAGAAATCGAAAATGAAAAAAGTTATGTAGACAAAATAATGGAAACACTAGAAGACGCATTTAAGTAATATTCAAATAGACATTATTACCTTGAGGCAGTATGCCTACTATGCTTCAAGGAGGCCGTTCATGATTGGACAGTCAGCAAAGAGAGAGGAAAAGAAGAGTTTGGTTATTGGTTCTGTTTTCAAGGTAATGGAGACAGAAGGAGAGGAGCCGATATCAATCAGGATTAAGGCGAAGGGTTTGGATGTTTCTGAATGTGGAGATGTGGAATTACAGGATGGTATTCCGATCTCTATATCCGGAGAGATTTCTTTCAAGATTGGGAACAAGGGGATGTTGACCATATACGCTGAAGAGCTGGTTATCAAATCGATGCCGGATCTTAAGGAGTATTGATATGAGATGTCCCGCTTGTAACCGCTTGATCCGGAAATCTACCAAGAAATGTTGGCACTGTAATACCTGGTTGGATGATTCAGATGAACAGATACGATATCTTGAATTGGGTTTTGATCGTATCAACAAAGAGCTGGACTTGTTCCATGCAGATATTCAAGAGGTCAAAGGTCTGTTCTTGAAAATCCATCGGTTTAGTATTACTGAATTGAAAGCAAGTAAACGTCTTTCAATGATAGAATCCATTATGGGCCAGATGAAACATGATATGGGTTGTTGGCGGAAAAATGAAGAGCTGTCTGTGAGAATACAGAGTGCTTACAGCCTTCATTGCCAACAAATGGAACGGCGTCTGGATTCATTGCTGGAGCTTGCTGATTCAAGAGAAACAACGAAATGGGAACGATTCATTGATACAATCAAAGGGCTGATAACTCTGTTCAAGGATTATGTATTACCGTATTTAAATTTCAAATATTTGATTCCGGAGAAGACCGGGAAATAGTAAATCCCCCTTACCTGAATGCTGGTAAGGGGGGATTTTAATGAAACTTATTTTTTATTGAAAGAAGGATTTCATCAAGCCCATAGCGAACCACGTCGATCCGGTCGCTGCGCTGGGAAATAAAATCTCCTGTCATCACAGGGAGCTGGAATGGGAAGAATGCCGGGTTGTTCAGTAGCAGCTCCAATGCGCCCTTGGCCTCCGGGGTGGCCAGGAGTGCAGACTCGAACATCAGGATGGTCAGGTTTGGCTCGGCAATGCTCACAGGAGCGGCTTTCTCATAGCAGCCTTTAGCCTCGGAATCTTTCAGGGCTCCCCAGGCGACAAAGGAGCGGATGACAAATCTCGCATAGCGGCTCACGGTCTGCCGGTCGCCATACTGTTCCTTAAGGCGATTAATGATCTGCGTCTGGGTCACTTGGTCCTGCAAGGCCAGCAGACGGCCGGTCTGCCGGGCCACATTGAACCAGAAGGGATAGACCGCCGAGATCATCCCCCAGTGGACCGCCAGGGCCATGGACGGGTTTTCCCTCAGAAACGCCAGCGAGGCATCCCGGAATGGAATCAACTCGGGGTCAGGAGAGACCCAGATCTTCATCAGGTTGTTGACCACGAAGGTCCGGGTCTGATCGCTTCGTTCGCCTTCGGAGCCATTGCCTTTTCTGTCCACGAGGAACTCGTGCAGCTTCTGGCGGATGGTTTTGGCGTCGAGTCCTGCCAGCAGCAGATTGGCTGCCTTCTGCATCCACTCGAAACGGATCGCCTGCTTGATGCCGATAGCTTCATGTCGTTTACCCATCACCGTGTTCTCCTTTCAAACTTTACAAGGGGCACGATGACTTCTTCGATGGCTACACCGCCGTGACCTACGATGGCATCTCCCGGGTTCACAAATGCGTCGCGGCCACCGGCCACCAGGGGGAAATAATCTGCTGGCAATCCGACCGGCTGCCACTCGTGGGCAAACGAGAAGGAACCAGCCACCTGAGCGCGGAGTTCCGGCGTGGGATAGACACGAACACGCTCGCCGCGAGTTTCGGCAATCACCCCTTCAGATGGACGGCCTTTACCGTCGCATTGGATGTTGCCGTGATCGGCCGTCAGCCAGACCTCATAGCCGTAATCCAGCAGTTGGCCGACCATCGCGGAAAGAAATCCTGCATGGCACCACTGCTTGATCTGGTTGTGCATCCCGGCCGAACCGAGTTGCATGCCGTGCATGATTTTGTCCACTTTATCCACGACCAGCCCCACCACCTTGGTCTTCCCGGGGTGGATTGCGGAGTCGAGGACGCCCGCAGCATCGCCGTCGCCAAGGCCGCGCTGGTAGGCGACATCCAGTCGGGACAGGTCATGGCCTTCCCAGAACTGTTTCCAGAGTTTCTCTTCGCTGTTGGTCGAGTTGATGGATGACGGGAAATAGAGCGGCGGCTTGCCCGAGAAGATCGATTGCCGCGATACCGAGGTCAGCGTCGGAATCCAGGCGAAGGTCGCGGATTCGCGCATGACCAGATTGGCATCCTGTTTTTGCAGAAGCTGGCGGATGGTCACCCACTGATCGAGGGCCAGGCCGTCAACCACGATCAGAGCGGCACGGCTACTACCCGAATCCTCGATATCCCGAGCCAGGCGGCGCGGCACGTGGTGCAGCATGGCCGGATTGGTCGGCGGCAAGTTGATCAGACTGGAGTAGTGGTCGGCCAGCCAAGCGGCAAAGGTCGTGTTCAGTGCATCGCCGATTTCCCTGAGCCGGGTCTGATACTCGGTGCTGTTGCCACAATGAACCAGCGAAGAAAGTTCGGCCCATTTCAATGCAAAGGCGGTCCAGTCCGAGTATCGCGCTTCAGCAGTGGGCAGTTCCTTCTCGACAAGGCCAAACAAGCGAGAGATCCGTAGCTCGTCATCGTCCACGCCGGACGTGGCGATGCCGCTTCGAACCCAGGACTCGGCATCCACTTCAATGCCTTTGGCCTCGACAGGGGTGAGTTTCCCCTCCAGGAACAGGTTGTCGATGTAGACCTTGATGTCCTGATGGTCGAACGGCAGGTGATCAGGGCCGGGATACTTGAGGCCGTATTCCGGCGAATCCTTCCGTACCTGATGAGCGCTGCCGAGCCTGGAAAGAAATAGCGGCCAGCGTTCCTGCAAAAAGGCGAAGAACGCCTCATCGTCCGGAACGATTTCAGAGAGCGGCCAAGCCTTGAATCCATCATGCCCTTTGAGAACCTGGATAAGCCGCTCAGCCAGCATCAGCGGGATCTGTAGCTTCCCATAGTGCAGGCGCAGCAATGCGCGAAGTAGCTCCACCTCGCCCCCAATTAGTTCCGCCGCAATGCCGAACACATGACGGAGAATGAAATCCTTGGTGGCGTTGTCGCCCATGCGATCCGGCGGTGACTTGCGCTGGGCCTCAAAAAGCGAATCCAGCAAGCTCCTGTCGAGCTTTTCAATGACCGGATAGCTCAGGTTGGGAAAGATATCCCCCAAGTTGAATGAAAGCTTGCGGCCCGCCTGGAGTAGGTCGTAAGGCAAGGATTCCAGCTCCGCATCCTGCAAGCGGAGGACTACCACCAGATCGGTGTGCTCACCCCGGTCCCAGATCGAACGGTACTTTGACTCATAGGCGTATCTGAATTCGACCGGATCACTGAACTCGATCAGGTCGAACCCGCGCCCGCGAAGCTCCAATGCCAGCTTCTCCTCGGTCAGCAGACAATCCGGGTCCGCGACCAGGGTCAGCTTGCTGACGTTGGGCACAAAGTCGTTCAGGATGGCGTCTCGCCAACTACTCATTGAGCGCCTCCCTTGATGATCCGCAGCATCAGCAGCGACCGGATTTCCGGTACGATCTGCCGCGCTGATTGCAGTTCATGCCGCCACTCATTTTCCTCAGCAGCGCAGCGGGCCAGACGGTACTGGCGCACTTCGGGCAGCCCAACCCGCTCAATGGCCTTGCGGCGCGAGGCAAAGGAGACGATGCCGCGTTCCTCCTCGCGAGCCACAGAGGCGAGATGCGCCTGCTGCAGGGCGTCGAACAGCTCCTGTCCGGCTTGCTCTGCCGCTTCCTGCAGCCGCCCATGGGCGATGATAGAGTCATCCTGCCCGAGGGTGGCTTGCACCTCGGCTTCCGCTGTCTGCAGCGCATCCCAGATATGCCGGGCCGTGGGCAGAAACAGTTTGCCTTCCTCGCTCACGAACACACTGACATATCCCCGCCGCACCATGGGAATGCGCAGAAGTTGTGTCTTCTGGTGCATTCCGGCCTGAAGGCGGATCTCAAAGAGCCCCCAGAGTCCGGAGATGCTGGCTGGCAGCCCGCTTACGGTTACGCACGGCAATGGCTGACCTGCCGCGACCTGGGGCAGGTTCAGGGCAAGACCACGGACACGGCTGTTTTCGAGATTGAGCAGGGTTGCGTCGGTTAGACGATCCGCTTCCCGAGCGCTGAATACGGCTTTGCGGTGTTCCTGGCCATCCGGCCAATTCAGATCCCACCATGAGCGCTTGCGACTGGCTGCGCCGCCGTGTGAATTGAGGTAGCCCACCGTCATCCGTTCCACCCAGTGGGGCAGCGGATGCGAGCGCAGACGCTCAGCGGTTTGCACATCCGGCTCTTCGGATATGCCGTAGATGGCGGAGGACTCGCGCACCTGCTGGATCTCATCCCGAATCCTGGCCACCGTGTGATCGACGGAGGTTTCGATGCCGTCAGGATTAAGGATGGCCGAGGCGAACACATCCTCGAACAACTCACCGGCCTGGGCCGAGTCGAGCACGTCGCCGGTCTTGTCGATGCCGAACTCGTCGAAGATCACCGAGAGCTTCTGCTCCAGCACTTCGCGGACCCGGAACTCGACTGAATCCTCAAATACGAAATTGATCGCCTGTACGGTTTTTGGCTGGCCGATACGGTCCACGCGACCGATACGTTGCTCCAGCCGCATCGGGTTCCAAGGGATGTCGTAGTTGATGATGACGTGGGCGAACTGCAGGTTCAGACCCTCACCACCCGCATCGGTGGAGACCAATACGCGGTACGATTTGCGGAAGGCATCCTGGGCTGCCCCACGTTCCTCCATGGCCATGGAGCCGTTCAGGGTGACCACCGAGATTCCCCGGGCTTCCAGAAACTCCTTCAGCATCTGCTGGGTCGGCACGAACTCGGTGAAGATCAGCACCTTCAGATCCGGTTCGTTTTCCTCGGCTTGCAGCTTGTAGATCCACTCGATCAGAGCCTCGGCCTTGGCATCCGGACCCGCCTGCTCACAACGGACCGCCGCTTCGAGCAGGGTCTCAACATGGCTTCCTTCGCTCTGCAGAGCCGACACGTGGGATTTCAGCAGCTCATCGAGCAGCTCCTGGCCGTCCATGTCATATAGCTCGGCTATTTCATCGTCTGGGCTTTCCGATCCCTCCGCGCCGTTTTCCAGTTCCGCCAGGCGCAGGCTGGCTTGTTGCTCACCATCCTTGAGTGCCGCAAGCCGACGCTCCAGCGTGGTGCGAATCGCCCGGGTGCTGGATACCACCAGGCGCTGCATCAGGATCATCAGGAAGCCGATATGGCGCTTCTTCTCGCGCAGGGCCTGGTTGTAGCCCTCGCGCACATAGTCGGTCACCGCTTCATAAAGGAGTTGCTGCAGGTGATGACGGCTCTCCCAGGCCACCGGGGCCATCTGCGTGCGCCGGGGTTTGAAGAGCGGCTTGCCGTCGGCATCAATGGCCTTGCGCTTTTCGGTACGGATAACATACGGGGCCACCCGCTTGCGGGAGACGCTGTCCACGTCTGGAAAAGCGTCGTCATCAAGCAGGTTCATCAGGCGATGGAAGGCATCGGTCTTCCCCTGGTGGGGAGTCGCCGAAAGGAGCAGCACATAGGGCGCGGCTTCCGCCAGCCCCTTGCCGAGCTTGTAGCGGGCGACCTGGTCGGTACTGCCGCCCAGCCGATGCGCTTCGTCCACGATCACCAGATCCCAACCGGCAATAATCAGATCCTCGAACCGGCTGCGGTTGTATTCGGCGACGCGCTCGGCGGTCCAGCCGCGCCGCTTGTCCATGGGTTTGACCGAATCCAGGGAGACGATGACCTGATCAAACATCGACCAGGCTGAGCTCCGGTGATCCGCCCCTGGAGCCAGGCGTTGCAATGTGCCGATGTCGTCGCCCAGCACGAGCTGGAACTGCTCGTTGAAGTGGGTCTGCATTTCCGCCACCCACTGGGTAGCGATTCCCTTCGGCGAGACGACCAATGTCCGCCGCACCAGTCCGCGCAGCTTGAGTTCGCGCATGACCAGCCCGGCCTCGATTGTCTTGCCGAGACCCACCTCGTCGGCCAGCAGGTAGCGCACGCGGTCACCGGAGATGGCCCGAGACAAGGCGTGGATCTGGTGCGGCAGCGGAATGACGTTGGACTCCATGGGAGCCAGCAATACATGGCCCTCGGTGGCGCTGGTGGAACCTTCGAGCACCTCGGCTACCTTGGCTGCGGCGGCCACATAGGCAATGCGCCCGGCCTCGATCTCCGGCTGCAGGTCGGCACTCAGCGGCCGCAAGGCGGAGCGGGGCACGCGCACTACCGCGTCCTGGTTCGGCAACCAGACACGGCACACCGTCTGCCCCCACAAGGTCTGTTCTTCAATAATCTTGCAGGCGCTGTTATGAACGGTGCTGTATTGCCATATGTTTTCGCTCGATGCCATTCCAGCCAAATTCCTTATCGTCCTGCATTGATTCGTTTATATCTCTGATCAAAGGCCTCTCTTCCACCTTCCATCACTCGGCATATTTCATCCCTTATGGAAGGCTCCTGAAGTCCACCCTGTGTCACGATTCGGGTTTGCCCAGACCTCACATCAAGGGCGATGACGTTTTCCGCATCACCATTCACGACGATGTTGGCGTTGTGCGTGACCACCAAAACCTGCCGCTTCTGTTTGATCTCCCGCAGTTGCGTTACGATCAGGTCATAGATCAAGTGGTTGTCGAGATCGTCTTCTGGCTGATCAAGCACGAGAGGCTCATTGCCATACGAAAGGATAAAGGCCAGAAGAGCAGCAGTTTTCTGCCCAGGCGATCCTTGCTCTACGGGTTTGAAGCTCTCACCGTCCCTGAGGCTGTATCTGACATCCAAGGAGTCATCGGGAAACCAGCACAGGATTCGATCTATTTGCTCGGGAGTCAGTCCCTGAATGTGGGAGACAAAGCGTCGATCTTTGGCTTCAGCCACCGCCGTTGTATCGTTCGCATGGATGGCCAGCAGCGATGATTTCAATGCCGCAATTTTTTCTTCCATGGTCTTGGAAGAGTTCTGCGTCAGTGTAGCCAGCAGGCCCTCATCCCCATCGACCACGCCGATATCACGATCAAAGCCGCCATTGCCCCGGTCGATCAGGTTACGGAACTCTTCCTCAACCGTGATCTTGTTTCCAAACGGAATGACATTGATCTGTACATATGAATTGCCGACGAGGGTATCCTTGAGAAAGTTCTCGCGAAGCTTGGTTATCTTGGCCCGATGCTCATGGAGCTTGCCCAAGCACTCTTCAGCGCTCTTCTGATGCTGCGCAAGAGTTTCTCTCTTCTTATTGAACGCCTTGAGCTTCTCCTCGAGATCTTGCCGCTGCTTAACCAGAACACCATATGCGGAAGGATCGCCCGCACCTGCTGCGCTGAGTTGACCGAGGAGGTCGGTGTATTCCTGGTTCGCCGTTGTGATCTTTTTCGATATTTCCAGGCCAGGCCGCGCTTGATTCCATGCGCTCTTCGCATCATCAATCCGCTGCGCGATTGAATTCATCTCGATCTGGAGTTTCTCAAACGTCGCACGAATGCCCGCTGCAGCGTCGATCAGCTCTTTATCATCCGCATTTCCAATGTCGAAATGCTGTGAATCCAATTCTGGTGGCAACAGGCTTCCTGAAATATCCCGAACCTGTTCGGCAGAACCTTCCCAGGTCTTTTCCCAGGAGTCGATAGCCTTGCTCTGGTTCTGTCTGAGCTGGTAAGCCTTAAGGACATCCGCGTGGCCCGCCTTTTCAAAAACCTCGAGCTTGCGTTTGACGTCCTCAAGCTGACCTTTGATTACCGATTCTTCCTGAAGTCCGGCCTGAACTTCACGCTCCTGGGCGCGAATCGAGAGATATTTGGAAACCAGTTCCTCCCACTCAAGTTGCCAATCACGATGATTGACCGCCGGGGCATCATCGACAACCTGCAAGAGCGCCTGGGGATGCTTCGCCAGCTCAAAAATTTGCTTCTGGCTGTAAATCCTGACGGGAAATCGTTGTGCTATGTCTCCCTCGGAAGCGCTCCAAGTTCCGGGAGCGGTCTCTTCCTCTATGGCGTATCTGTTTTCGGCGTTAGACCAAGTGATTCGAAAACGGCCACCATCTTTTCGAAAGCCGACGGTGATTTTCGTGGCATCTTTTAACAGCCCTTCATCCTGGCGGTCGCTCGACGTCTGACTGTATTTGGTAAATTCCTTTTCAAGGCTCTTGGGGATTTCTCCCTTCCGTTTGAGAGCAATCCGCAGGAACTCCAACGAGGTCGATTTCCCTGTGCCTCGTCCACCAATAATTGTGTTGAGCCAGGGGTTCAGTTGACAGGAAAATGATTGACCTCTGCCCAGGTACTTCGCGTCGTCAACCACGATGCTTTCGATGGCGAGTTGTCCATGGGTATTGGGGTCACCACTGAAGCGGTCCGACCGCTTCAGTGAGAGAGATCCATCAATGAGCGCCAGTCGTAATCCGTCATAGGATGGCTCCGACATTTTTACCCAGGTGAAATGGCTCCCAGGGTAGCGTTGACCGCCGGTACCGGACGGATGATGGGAATCGGTTCCAAGAACCTCCGCCCAATTCAAATTCTTGCCGATGTAAAGCTGCGGTTTTGCCTGAGCAAGGTCCGTGACCTCCATGGCAAATACACACTTGTTGTCCAGCACCTGCTCCAGTGTGTTGCCGGTACAAACCGTAAAAAGTCCGTTGGCCTGATCGACATGAGCAGGTATTGCAAGCCCGCCTGACCTTGCAATTTCGTCAATCACCTCAACAGCGGAGCATTCAGAACAGCCGTCGCTCTTTCCCTTGGTGGCGCGATACCTCACCGCACCGAGCAGCGAATCGATATCCGAGGTGGTCTTGTCTAGGCCGAAAATGGCCAGGATATGGATATTGCCCTGAACGGTAATCTCAACGCCGGGGAAGAGGTAGAGCGGTCGATAATCCGCATGACCTTCGGATGCCAGCTCCTGGAGTGCCTGCTTGAGCGGATCAATCCAGGCACCTGAATTGTGATCCGTCACCGCGACGCAATCGATGCCTTGCCGCATGTAGTTGAGCAGCCAATCCTTATGGGAGATCTGCTTATGCTGGGCCTGGTCGGGGCCTTTCCCATAATCGTCCGATGCCGGAGTGTGATTGTGAAAGTCGAACTTCCACCATTTGGCACTGGCCCAATCCCAAGCGGCAGACATACTTATTCGCCTCCCATTCGTGTTACTGCCTGGTCGTACCACATGAGCAGTTTGGGGTCTTCTTCCAGGACGTTGTTGGGGATCTTGTCGGCCACGGCGACGATGACGGCGTAGTCGCGCTCCTGCCAGGCTTTCTTGAATCCGGCACGGACAGCCTCGAGGCGGAAGACCTTGAGCTTTTTCTTGACCTCTTTGTATTCCTCGAACTCCTTGAGCAGAGCTTTCTCGCGCAGCTTCTCCAAGTCACCCGCCTTGTTGGGGTCGGGCACATACCAACGATCACGGGCTTTGGTCACCAACGCCGGGTCATCCTTGGGCAGGTTGCGCAGCTCTTTCCAGTTGGTGGAAAGGTAGGCGTGGATCTGCTCGGGCACCGGGCCTTTGCCGTCGTAACGTAAGAAATTTTGCTCAAGCAAGGTTGAAAGCTCTAGAGGAATTTCTGCCTTACTCCAAGCTCTCTGCGCTTCCTGTATAAAATGGGGATGCACTTCCTGAAAGGTTTGTGGTTTTTCTTTGAAATTTTGCCGCAGCCATTGAATGGCAGATGCTTCATCAGAAACAAACAAGGAGAGTTGTTTCACAGATTTAACGTTGATGCGTTTTTTATCATATTCTGCAGTTTGATCAGGAAGAAAAAACATGCCGTCTCGTTCAGAAAAACGTTGCGAGAGACCCTGGTAAAAGTCACTTGCAGACAGTGGAACTGACACCCCTCTTTGCACATGGAAAGCCACCATTCTGTCAAAGAGAAGATAATTTAATCTCTCGGCGATGATTTCCATTTTGCCTGCCTTAGCGATAAAAACAGGCAATTGCGACAGATGTGTTCTAATAAAATCCCAGACCCCTGTTTCTGTCCCAGCAGAAAGTTTAAAGCGATCCTCAAGGCCACCATTAGGTTTGTAGGCAGAGATAATCAAATCTTGATTAACTGTTCCGCTGACATGAGTATCTTGGTGAACTGTTTTCTGTTTTTTGTCCAAAGTAGCAACATGCGCAATTACAAAACCAGCTTTTCCCATTGCTTCTTGAATTGAGTTCCAAACTGATGCTTTAGAATTATGAAACTCTACGGTCATCCATTTCCCCGGCTTAAGTATTCTGTAATACTCAGAGAAAGCCTTGGACATCATATCGGTGTAGACCAAGAGAGATTTACCTACAACCTCATTCACGACTGCATCAGAGTCGCCACGAGACTTGACGCCAAGGAAATTTTCTAAGCCAAAGTTTAGTTCTGAATATTGAATGTTATGACCAAATGGTGGATCAGTAAAAATGTAGTCAACAGATGAGTTGGGGATATTCACCAGATTTGACGACGATCCCGTATTGAGGACTGGTCGACCATATTGTCTAAATCCATGGCTTTGTAGCGCAGAGAGTATGTCCTTCTGCTTGTCATCCATCAGCCTTAGAATGTTCATTTCACAAAAGAGGTTAGGAAGATATAAACAGTTCGCCATTGGGCCATTAACGCGGCCTTGTGGATTGTGTTTGTTAATTATGAAGCGATTGCGTTTAGTCGCATTTCTGTCAGCAAAAGAAGTGAATAGAAAAAGGAGGGAGTTTTTTTCTTTATAGTCAAAATCACCGTTCTTTATGCTGTCTAAAATGTTAGACAGAGCAACAATGGTTCGAATGGTATAGAAATGATGAAGATGGGTTACTCCCTTGTCTGCAAAAGCATCCCTGCGCCAACGGTCACCTTTTGGCATTTCAATAATTGGGAAGCTGGCCAAGGTTGTGCCGTCCGCAGCTATGGTTCTGAGGCTCTTTTCATCTCCGGCACTCCACTCCTTCTGAAGTTTTTTCTTCCCAGAAGGTATGTAGCTAATTCTCACCGGCTTTTGCTTGAAAATTCTAATAGGAAGCTTGGTCAGTGGATCTAATGTAGTTTCATAGGACCGTTGCAACAATCTTGTCGACTGTTTAGCACCGCAAGAAGGGCAGTTAAATATTTTATTGGCTTCCCCTTCATCGAGATCAACACCAACGTCCCAATAGACAAACTCATGGGAGCACTCAGTGCAAATATATGCATCACTCCAGATGACGTAGTTAATGACACCACAACGTGAGCCGTCATCGGTGTATGCGGTGTATATCTCAGATTCAAGGCCAGAGACTTTTTGGGATAATTTGCGGTAAGCTGCCTTGAATTTCGTGCTACTGATGGGGCTGTTTAGGTTATTCGAGATAAAAGTGGCAACAGGAGCTAAGTCGGTAATAACAGCGTTCCTTTTTCCAAGACATGAAATCAAATGGCCTTCGGAATCCAATACTGAGTCATCACCTACGACACGATAACCTAACGACTGTACAGTCTCTTTACTGCCACACATTTGCGCAGCAATGCCCGTCATTCCGGTTCCGCAAAAACCGTCGAACACGATGTCACCCGGTTGTGTGTAGTGGAGGATGTAACGCATGATGGCCCTATGCGGCACCTTGGTGTGGTAAGAATGAGCAGTGTAAATGGGATCGTTTTTCCCCTCGCTCACGTCGGCCGCAAAAGGCTCACGGTGGTATTGATAGCCTTCGGGCTGTTCCGGCTTTTGTGCCTCCCACTCGGCGATGAAGTCAGCAATCCACGGGTTCGGGCAGGCGGTGTAGTACGGCGGATCGCTCAGGTTCAGGATGTCCTCGTCGCTGCCGATAGGAAAGCCTTCGATCTTGCGGAACTCCGGGTCCTGCAGCTTCTTGCGCAGTTCCTCGGTAAAGTGGGCACGGCGGGCTGCGTCGTTCTCGAAGGTCATGCCGAGGCAAGTCACCGGGCCGGAGGGTTGGCCCTGGTCGACGTCAGTTTGTCCACTAAACAAATCGTTGATACTCATACTCTCCATTCCCAATATTCCTCGACAGAATCCTACGGCATCCTCGATTCGGCGTGCTTTTTCATGCTTGATCGCAAGATCTCCAAAAACGTGTGATTTCTTGATTCCGCATCGGCAACAATAGCATCGAAAGACACAACAAAGGTTGGAGTTGGAACAATTTTTCCATCAGGATGAGGAGTCTCAAATTCTTGGTAGTAAACTCTGCCTTTGGAAAAAAGCGGCGTCCATTTAAATTGCCTTAGACGAAATGCTGTAGCATCGTTAACCTGCATTATTGCGTAATACCAGACTCGTTCAATATTCGAACAGTGCGAGACCAGTTTTCCAGCTCGATCAAGCAGCTGATTTACAGCATAAAAGTTATCTTTTTCTTCATCTGTCTTTTTCTTGATTTCAACCACAACTACATCGACTGCTTTTGAATTGTCCGGGTCTGCAGAAAAAATCATTGCGATATCTGGCCGCCCATCATCTTGAATAGACTCGTTATCAAGCCGTATAGCATTAATCACGATATCCATTCTTTTCTCACTAAGAATGGTTTGAAATGTCATGAACTTATCATCCATGAGCCAAGCGTTATTTTGATAGATGCCATTTGGCATATCTTTGCCTTCAAACTCCTTGAAACGCGGGACAATGAGATTGTGGATTTCCGCCTCAGCGTCATCTTGTGTCATTTCCCTCATACGGCTGATAATTTTTTCGCGATAAAGAATGTATTCTGTCAGCGTACGCGAAGAAAGCTCCAATGATTTCTCATAGGCCTTTTCGGACAGTTTTTCACTTTGCAGTATTTCTTTTTGAACTTGAAAGAACCTTTCTTGAGCAACTGCCAGCGCGTCATCCTTATCAATCAACCCGACAATTTCGCTCTCAAAATAACCGAGCAAATGAGGAAACTGCTCTTCAAACTTAGCCTTGGTCTTCTCGTTTTTCTCGGTGATCTGAGGGATGTGCTTCGCCAATACCTTACCGAGTTCTCGCCTTAGTACACGATATAGGTTAGCTTCCGGTATACCTTCCGGTAGCTCAAGCTTTTGTCGTGAACTATCTGCATTGGAGTGGAAGATTTCCGACTCGAATAAAAACACGCACTGAAACCCTATCGGGAATGATGAAGACGGAATCAGATTGGCCGGAATAGTCCTGCCGTCGATACTGAAGGCAGTGAGAGAGCTGCCTCTGCCAGCCACTGATTCGATGTGATAGTACATATCAATGGCCGATATTGCATCCAGCGTGTCATCTTGAATTATGACCTTGGTCAAGGGCGGTAAGTCATCTGCCGTTATCGTGGTCTCGTGCGGGAAAAATTCCTTTTGTGAGTTGCTTTCGCTTGTCTTCAGGCTTATGGCGATTTTGAATGGTTTTTCTTCTCTCTTGCGCGCATCCAAAGTAGGCAGAAATTGCTCGATGATCAATGGTTTTAGCGCATCCGGCTTAAGATCGTCATAAGCTTTGACCCGGTCTTTCGCAAATCCGGTGAAGACTAAGGCCGTTCTCCTTTTCTTCTCTTCCTGAATTGTTTGCAACGGTGCATTGCCGTCGAAACCTTTTTTGAAAACGAAGTTTCTTTGCGACGCACCAATAACGCTTGAAACCTCAACGCGGTTGAAATAATTAAGAAAAACGAGACGACCTATACCTTTGTGGTACATATCCCTAGGCTTCAGCAAGGTTTTAAAGCGCTCAAAGTTCTCATCGGTAAATCCATCACCATTGTCAACAACAGTAACGCTCAGCGTATCCGGCTTGTCAAATGCCTGCACTTCAATATCAATGGAAACCTCTGTTGCACCAGCGTCCAGCGCATTGGCCAATGCCTCGAAGTAGACCAATATCAATGAGGGATTTGGAAAAAACAGTTTGATCGCACCTGAAGTTTCAATGTCCATAATTATTCCACTACAATCCTTACCTTGGCCGGGTCCTTACCCTTGGTGAGTTGATCGATGTACTCCTCAAAGCGCTTCTTCATCTCCGCCGGGGTGGCCGGGCCGTCGGTAACCTGCAGAGCCTGTTGCAGCTCCTGCGCCTTGACGGTGACCTTGACCAGACCGGAGAGCACTTCCTTCAGGGCGTGGACAAAGTTGCTGTCCAGCGGCACCGGCAGTTCCTTCGACTTGATGAAGGCCTCCAGGGGTTCGCGGTCGTCGATCTTCAGCAGATCCATGTTGGCCTGGGTGATCGGGTCCTCCAGGTTACTGAGGATGGTTGAGGTCCAGGCTGTCACCATGGCGTCGAGCTGGGCGTCCATCTGGTCGATCATCTGCGAGCCTGCCGCCGCACCGGTTTCCACCGAAGGCCGGAACCCGCAATGCGGGCAGATGGGCGAGGCGTCGAGGTTTTGCTCGGTCAGTGCGAAGCAGCTCTTCAGCCCGGCCAGGCGGTTCTGGTAATCGGTGAGCTGCTGCCGGGGCATTAGGTCGATACCGGCCAGCTTGAGCAGGGTTTGCAGGCGCTGATCGTTGAGCAGTCCTGCCTTGCGCTTGTCGTCGTTCACGCCCAGCCGGGCCTTGGTGTGCAGGCCGATGTAGGCGACGGTGTAATCCTTCTTCAGCTTTTGCAGCTTGGCCCCGATGCTCTGGGACTGGCTGGCCAGCTCGGTCAGGTCGGCCTGCTTGAGGGCATCCAGCACATCCTGCCGGGTGGTCTTCATGCGATCCACCCAATCATGCTCGGCGGGCAGCACAGCCTCGGCGGTGGAGAGCCAGGATGCTGTCGGACTGTGGTCCATGATGAACTCACGCAGGGCATCCAACTCATCCAGCGCCTTCACGGCCTTTTCGTGGGCCAGCACTTCGGGAGCGCTGTAGCGGAAGTTTTTCAGTTTGCCCGGCGAGGAGTAGGCCTGGAGCGATTCAAAGAAGCCCTTGGCCTCGTCCAGTCCGCTGGCCTGGCTGGACAGGTCGGTTCCCGCGAGCAGGTCCAGACCCCAGAAAGAAAGCCCTTCGCGCAGGGTCTGCTGGGTCATGACGATGCGCTTGACGATCTTGCCCACCGCTTGTTGCAGGTTCTGCACCGGCTCGTCCTTGCCCTGGGTGACGAGCTGGGCCATGCCCGGCGTCATGCCGAGCAGTTCGAACAGCGCTTTGAGCGCGGGCAGGTTCCATTCCTTGGGCTGCTCCAGGTGCTTGAAGCGAACCAGCTCGTCCATGCCGGTCGCGGCAAGCTGCTGTAGTCCGGTGGCGTCAAACTTTTTGCCCGGAATGGCGAGCACGATGTCGCCGGAATAGACCAGCGAAGCCAGGATGACCGCCACCCATTCCGGCTCAAGCCGACCACCGCCGGGGTTCATGTATTCCAGCCCGTGGTCGTCCTGGATGATCTCGTTGCGGTTGACTACCTGGCCGTGCCCCTTGGCCTTGACGGTATCGAGAATGAACTTGGTGTACTTCGACTTGTAGGGGTCGATCTTCTCGCCGTCGAGCAGCTCCAGGGCGTCCAGCACGGCGGTGGCCTGCTTGGTGCGGTTCTGCCCGGCGATGGCTCGCAGGGCGTCTTGCGCTGCCTGGGCGCGGTTGTTGCCGGTGATCAGGACCGAGAAGAACGGGTAGTCCGGGGCCTGGTTCTCGAAGTTCGGTGCCAGGCAGACACCGGCGATGGTGTTCACCAAGTCGCGGAAGTTGATAGTCTCGTGAGGCGACAGGCCCGACAGGTCGCGGATGGATTTGCCCTTGGCCCATTCGGTCATGGACTTGGCACGGCCCTGATAGGTGACCTCGAAGGCATCGCTCATGTGCTTCTGCAGCCACTGGACCAGCTTCTTCAGGAAACCGTTGGCCTTCAATTCATAGGTGGCCTTGGCATGGCCCGATGAGGTAGCTGCAAGATCCAGTGCGGCCGCATAGCTCTTCAGCGCAGTCTGGAATTCCTCGTCGGTGCCTTTCAGGCGGAAGAAGACCTCGTCGTTGACCTTGTCATCCTTGAAGCGCGGCGGATCGTTGGGCTGGATGAAGTAGAGGTAAAAGTCCCGCTGCGGCACGGCGGTGGAACGCTCGTTCGGTGCCCCGAAAAAGAGGTAGCCGGAGCGGGCTGCCTTGTGCTCCTGCCAGACCAGTTCGTGCTGCCAGATTTTGTAGCCGGTCACATAGGTGGCGTCCTGGCATTCCATGACCCGCTTGAGCGCCTCGTAATAGAAGCGGTCGAGCTGGCCAGGACCTAAGCTTTCGGCCCGCTTGTCGATCAGGGCGTCGAAGTCGTCGGTCTTCTTCAGGTCGAGATAGAACTGGCGGTTGTCAGCATTAAAGGAGATGAACTGGCCGCTGACTGTCTTGTGGATCTCGCGCAGGACCGTTTCCACATGGGTCTGGAGATCCTTGTCGGGTTCGTCGCTA
>CAZIRF010000023.1:0-43727 GCA_964541755.1 uncultured Spirochaetales bacterium
CGCCCACATCGCCAACAGCCCCAAAGGACTTTGTCGGCAGAAAACCGACAGACAAACCAAACCCGCACACAAACATGGCGGCCCGGAGTGGACTATCAGTATAAAACCTTGAAAAGCTGTACGATTAACAACACAGCAATACACCGAAGCATGTTGCTGGCGTGGGAGAAATATAGTAAATCACGCAGAAAATAACAAGAGCTTTTGGAAATATTATACTTTTTTTTCACCCTCATCGAGCTCTGCTTGACGGGTTTCAATGGCAGCTTTGAGGGAGACGATTTCATCGAGGAGTTCACGGATGCCGGGTGTCTCGCGGGTAACCGTCTTTTGCCCTTTTTCTTCGAGCAACGAGTAGAGCTCCGCACCGAGGGTCGCCACCCTTTTTTGTGCCTGCGATTCGAGCTGGTGTATTTCAAAACGCAACACGCTTTTCTCGCCAAGGTCCTGGGCTTTGGCACCGGCCTTCCCCACAAGATCGCGGGTAAGCTCGGCTCCCTGATTGAAGAGTTCCTTCATTTTTTCGGCAAAGGTCATACATTCCTCCTACTTGCGGGTTATCCCGAGTATTGTAAGGTCGTCGTACTGATCGTCTTCGCGAATACCGGTGTAATACAGGTACTCGGGGAGTTCAGGGTGATCGCGATGATTTGAACAGTATGCGCGATACTGGTCAAACCACTCGTGAAGGGTCCCGTCAACCTTGCGATCGACCAGAACCCGCTGTTCTTCACCACCATTGGGGTCCTTGTACATACGGAAGATTTTTTCAACCGAAACAAGGGCCATGATGGCATCTTGAATATCGCCCTTTGCACGCGCAAAGTCAAAACGAAGGACTTCAGAGGGGTCCGGGCTGTGATATTTTTCCAATATATATTCCCGGCGGTTGAAAACGGCATTGAGTATGTCGCGAACGCGCTCGTAGCCGAGCTCTTCATCGGCCTGGCCAACGGCATGACTGCCGTGCGGCGTATCGACCGGGGCGTCACCTTCGGCACAGAGAAACTCCTTGAGATTGGCATCGCGGAAACGGCGTTTGGCTTCTTCAATACCGTCGGTATAGAGGAGGAGGGAATCGCCGTGGTCCAGGGTCATGGTCTGGACCTGGTAACCGCCCTTCATTTCGATGAGATCATTGGGGAAGACACCGGCGGTAGGCGATTCGGGAAGGGTGAGTTTCTTCATTACACCATCCGACGCGTCGAACCAGTGAACCAGGTTGTCGCCGGCATTGCAGAAACGCACCACACCGCTCTTGGCATTGAAAAGGCAGAGGGTAAAGGCGGCAAAACGTCCCTTGAAACCGCGGGTTTCTATGAAGTCGTTTATCTGATAGACGACGGTCTCGATTTTGAGGCCGGCACGGTCGGGTTTCCAGTTCTTGAAGAAGTTGAGGAAGAGGGTGGCCACTTCGACCATGATAAGGGCGGCAGGGACGCCCTTGCCCGCTACGTCACACTTGATAATTGCGTAATAATCGCCTTCCAGCCTGATGTAGTCGAAGTAATCGCCGGAGACCCCCTTTGCCCCCTCGTAATAGCCAAAGAATCGGGCAAGGGGGGTATCGTTGAGACCGGAGGTGAGTTTGCGTCCCTGGGAGTCGGTATCGAGGGGGATGAACATCTTCTGAACCTCTTTACCAATGGTGAGGTCCTGGGACGCGAGGGCTGCCTTTACGAGACCGTGGGTCATCTCGTTGATGGTTTCGCCCAAAGTTGCGATCTCGTCTTTGGTCTTGACCTGGATATCCTTACCCTCAAGTTCCGCTTTGTTCTCTGTATCTCTAATGATGGCGACGTGGCGGGCCAGCTTCTTGACCGGACTGACAATGACGGCAGAGAGAATCTGGGCGCCCAACATACCGATGGCAAGGGCGATAAGGGCAATGAATATGGTGATGCGAACGAGGGCCTGGCTGGCGGCCTGCAATTCCTGCCCGATGCTCGCCGTCGACAGACTGAGGCGCACAAGGCCGCGGAAATAAATGTCGCCTTCCCCCTGGCGATACAGGACCGGTTTGTACAAGATGTAGCGGTCATTTTCGGGGTCCAGCCGTTCCTGCGGGAAGGCCGGTTCGGATCCGGTTTCCGCCGAAAGGGCGCTCAATGCGTCATTGAGACGGGATTCAAGAACACTGGTGGTATCCTGTATATCCTGGAGCCGCTGACGGCTGGCGGCATCGTTACGCAGGGCAAGACTGATACCCTCGCGGTTGAGGTCGGAAATGGCCGTTGAAAGCTCTCCGACGGTGCTTCGGGCCCGCTCATTGATGCTGTTTGCGATCTCCTCAAGACGCGGAGTAAGGGCATCCTCAATACGGGATATGCCCGCCTGATACTCTGCCGTGTCGATTTTTGCCGTGATATCAGGGTCGTTGGTCGCCCAGACGTGATCGGGAAATACCGTGGTTCCGGTGCCGAAACCGGTGATGGTTGTATGGAGGACTTCGGGGACAGCCGAGGTCTGGGCGGGCAGGAAGCCGAGCTCGAGAAGGTTCTGGCTGGGCAGGTAGGCGCGAGCGCCGGAAGCGAGACTTTCGAGAAGAACGAGGGCACGATCGCGCAACCCGCTGATAAGGGTTGTCTCCTGCGTCCGGATCATTCGGAAAGACAAGGGGATGGAGACCATGGCAACAACCATGGCCGCGAGAAGCGTTGTAAATCCGGCCAATTTCCAGCGCAGGCTGAATCCCTGTCGCTTGAGTGCTCTGGCTCTTCGTTTCTTTTCGCTTGGCATGGTCTCTCCTGTAAGCAGGGCATGTACTTCCTGCTGAACAATTCGGCCTTCGCGTACAACCGAAGCAATACCGCGTATGGATATCAAAAACCCGACGACGGCAAAGGCGATAAATGAAAGAGCGAGGAGCCATGCGAAATCCAAACGGAAACGTCGCAAGGACGGACTCTTCCATTCGCCTTCCCACCGGCGGGTATAATCGCCAAATTTCACCGTCCCCGTTTCGTCTATGCGTACAAGGGCTCTGCTCCAATACACTCCCCGTTCCGGGTGGGATATACCGATACGATACTGCCCCTCTTCCATATCTTCGGCGCGAATGCCGGCAATTTCGCGATCCGAACTAATGGTAAATTCTCCGCTTTCAAGCAGGAACTCGCGATCCATGGGGGCGCGCCCATCCCGGTCGAGCCAAACGGTCGTTACAACACCGACATCGCGGAACCCGCGCCCCACAATGCGCAGGGAGAGTTCCCCCCGCTCGTCCTGCCGGGCCAATACCGAAGAAACGAGGGTATAGGGCTTGAACTTGTTCAGACGAAAGTAGTATTCGGCGTACTCACCGGTATTGCCGACTTCATCGATTGCCGTAACGACGAGGCGCCAAAGGCCGTTGTCGCGGTTGGTAAAGGAGGCAGTTTGAATATCCCCTTGAGGGCGTGCCTGCGGATAGCGGCCACCATAGAGGGCACGGGCCTGTTCCTGGAAGGCCGAAAGGGGCAGTTCGAACCCGGCGCTCTGTCGATCTTGAGGAAGCGACTGTGGAGCACGGAAGCCTTCGGGCAGAGAGCGTCCCGGCACCAGATACTGCGGGGGCAACAGGAAGGGTGGACTCTGATCCTCTGCGACAGGCGTCGAATCGTCGCTTCCCTTTGAGGGAGTAGCCGGCCGATCTACAGGGAGACGAGCGGCGGCCGATGGCGGCGCCAGGTACTGGAGGGACCAACTATAGGAGGCCACATCTTCATCAGCGGGGGCTTCCCAATCCAGTGTAAAGGTATTGGAAAGAAGATAGCCCGCATCATCCAATGCGGCGGGTTTGATACGGGGCCTGCCGGGCGGGGTCGTATCACGCACAAAACGGACGCGCGCGGGCCGCGACCAATTGCCGGCCCAGTCGCGAGCGCGCAGCGAGAAGTACCAGGTTCCGTCCGCATCCGCCACGAGATCGCGCGCGGACTCCTCGCTCAAAAGGAGAACCTCATCCGGCGGGGTGGCATCGGGGTCCTGGCTCCAGGCCCAGGACCAGCCCTCTATCCCCGAGGCATCTTCAAGCCGATTCCAGGCCACACGCACTGTTTCGCGGCGACTGCGTTGCCCGTCGACAAAATTCACCGGCCGCAAAACCGGTTGGCGAACGCTGCGGTCAGGGGCCAGAACATAGAGGCGATCGACCCCGTTGAGGGGCGCCTGCCAAAACACCACCAAACCGTCGGCCGAAGGCAGCGGGCGGGCAAACGAGGCATTGGCTCGCGAGCCGGAAAGGGCAACGTCCTGCCAGCCCAGAATGTCGCGCTGGGCCATGTAAACACGGGTTTGCGCACTGCGGTCGTCGAACCAGAGGACGGTAGGCTCGCCATCGAGTGAAAAAGCGAGCGGATTGTTGGCATAGACCCCTTGGGGACTCACCCGCGAAGGGGCGACCAGTGAGGCCTCGACAATAGAGGTAACGGGAGCAACCCGGTCGATAGTTTCGGGACTGGAGCGATCATCGGGAGCTGATTCCGACCCTTCCGGTGGCGAGGCTTCCTGCACCAAAGAGTCCGCCGGCATAGTTGCCGCCGGCATAGCTGCCGCCGGTACCCCGTCCGGGAGAACACCCGTCATCGACAGCGCCAATCGCCCCGCATAGACCTGCGGGGACCCGTTGCCCAGACGCCGCTCCCACACTATCCAGAGTTCACTCCCCAATACAGAGAGGGACGGGCGCTGGTTGTCCCAGAACTCGCTTTCGGGGCGGGTGAGCTCTTCGGGGTCGTCGAATGACGTAAGGAGCTGGGGCGCCTGCCAGGAGCGGCCACCGTCCTGTGAAACCTGGCACCAGAGCTGGAAGGTGGGTCGCAGGGCCTGCGAAATGGACTGATAGACGACAATGTCGCGCCCCTTGAAGGCGGCATGCGCAGGCAGGAGGTTGAGCCGCATCCCGCTGTCGGGGACAAAGGGGGCAAAGGGACTCCACTTGAGGCCGTCGGGCGAGTGCGCCCACTGGAAACTGAGCGACTCGCCCGTCCCGCGGGTGATAAACAAAAGATACGACCCGTCCGACGACAGCGCGATACGCGGCGCAAGGGAAGAGTCGGCCCCCGTATCAAAGGAAACCCGGCGAAAGCTGCGCCCTGCATCAGACGAAACATGAAGCTCGGTACGGGCCGTGGCGGCGGCGACTGCGACAAGGACGCGCCCGCTTCCATCGACAGCCAGCGAGAACATGGACGGTTCGGCACCCGCGTAGACCCAGGGGCCTATTGCCCGGCGGCGGTACTCCCAGGGGCCGCCCTCCCGGCGAACGGCCAGCGAAACGGATACCTCGACGTCCTCACCGCGCGCGCGAGACTCCTGCCAAGCGAGGACCTCGAGACCGCCGCCGACAGCCGTCTGGGGGAAGCGCGCCTGCCCGTCGACAAAGACCTCGGGGTTCTCCCAGTAGATGAGCGGGAGCTCTGCGGCAAGGGGCGAAAGGACGCCGAAGAGGAGACTGATACTGACGAGAACACGCGCGAAGTACTTCATCTCAATCTGCTCTGTATGCGCTTTTGCAATTCCACCAGCTGCGGGGCAGAGCGGTTGCGCGGATCCTGCATGAGTCGCTCGACAATGGCGTTTGCGACAATGGCGTTGCCCTTTTGCAGTTCGGCAACGGCCCGACGATACTCCTGTTCGGCCTCGTAACTCAAGACGATGGTGGCACTGCCGCCGGCATCCGTTTGTATGCGAACCTTGAGGTTGACAGCTGCCTCGTTTCGGGGATCAAGTCTGATAGCTTCATTGAGCTGCTCGAGGGCGACGGGGAACTGGGCCCGCAAATTGGCATCGACAATGCGGCGGGCGTCGCGCACGAGCTGGACCGACCGCGCGAGTGCGGCCCGGTCCGGCGGGGGCAAGCGCAGGCCAAGGGCAATCTCGATGCGTTCGAGGGCGGTCCGCAAGCCCTGATAGCGGGGGTTTATCTCGTAGAGGTCCTGAAGCTCGGTGTACGCCTCCTGCGGGGCCGATTTTTCCTTGGCAAGGGCACTGTTGACGCGGGTGCGGAAGGTCTCGTTGAAGACGGCCGGATCGCGCAGCTGCTCGATGCGCAGCATGAGCAGGCTCGCCTCCTGATTGAGCGGGAAGACGATCTGAACGTCGCGAATGTAGCGTTCGGCCTCTTCAAAGCGATTGAGGGCGTCCACGCGCCGGCGGGCGTCCAAGAGGTCCCTGCCCTCGTCGAAAGAACGGCGGGCAAAGGAGAGGAGCTGGCTCATTTCCGGGTAGAGGGGGGCCGTTACGGGTATGCTGCGGCCGCTGCGTACCGACAGGGCCCCGCGCACCAGAGTCAGCCAATAGACGATTTCGCTTTCATCCTCGACATTGGTCGTTTTCCAGCGCAAGTCTGCCTGTACCAGGCTGTCCTCTGCCCGCTCGAAGTTGCCGGCGAAGTAGAAGTTGCGGGCGGCGTTTATGAGACGGCGCACATCCCGAATGACCAGCTCGTTCTCTGCCTGGGTTATCTCGTTCGAAAGGCCCAGAAGGCGCTCGTCGCGCAGGGCGCGCAGGTTTGCAGACTCTTGAAGGGACAGCGAGAAGTCATAGCGCTCACTTGCGCGGCGCAAGCGGTCGCGGGCAACATCGAATGCGTTCCGGCCAAGGGCAGCACGGGCCTCTGCATAGAGACGATCGCCCTCGCGCCGGGCGTTTTCCGCCTGGGCAATGCGCTCGCGGGCAGCATCTTGCAGGGCCAGGTTACGCTCACGAAGGGTAGCGAGCTCAAGAAGGCGGGCATTTACCCGATCGAGAATGACACGCACGCCAAGATCGGCGCGCACATACTCCAAGTCGCGCCCGGCCAAGGCCAGGAGGTCACGGTGCCCGCTTACGAGCTGGTCTATGCGGCTATTTCCCACCAAAAGCATCTCAAGGGCGCGATCGGGATACAGGAGCGCTCCAACGGGCAGCGCCGCAGCACCATCGTCCGCTTCCCGGGCAGGGCCTTCGACCAAAACACGCGCTTCATCCAGATCACGGTAGAAGGGCTGCATCTGCGAAGCCAATTCTCCATCGCGGTTACCGTACTGCGCAAGGGCCAGAAGGGTATCAGCCTTGATGAATTCTTCCTGAAGAGCGGCAAGCGTGTTGCGAACATGCGTGTAGTATCCATCAATACGATCTTCCAACTCGGTGAGTTCACCAAGCCTCTGCAGGGGCTCCCAGGATTGCCCTAGGGCAAGGGATTCGGTGCGGATATCCGCTGAAAGGGCCTGAATTGCCTCACGATTACGCGCCCATGAATCGCGAAGTGTCAAAAGGGTCTCCGGGGGGGACTCACGGTAGGCATCATCAATACCAATTTCGGGCAGCGCCTGCTTGTAAGGCTCATAACGCATGGCGAGGGCCAGCATCCGTTCCTCGAAGAGGGCCAGGTGCGACAATTCACGCATACGTATGAACAGCGGGAGCTTGCCATTGACGATGGAACGGCCAAAGGCGGTAAGGAGCGGGATGCTCTCCGAGCCCAAGATAGTCGACCAATGTCCCACCGCCTGCATGGCAAGATCTGCTGTCTTTGACAACTCCGCAAACAACGCGGCAGCAGCGGGGTCGCCCCGATCTGCCAGGGCCAAGGCTTGTTCATACTGATCATCAGCAAGGCTTACGAGAGCCCGCTCGCTGCGATTGAGCACATTGAGAAAGAGGGTATCCATGGCCCCCAGGATGCCTTCGGGCCGCACCTCGGTCTTGCGCCCCAAAACAAAGCGAAACACAAAGGGCAGCCAGGAACTGTCGGTAAGGGAGGGATCGGCACCCTGCAAAAGAAGAAACTCGTTCTCCAGAGATCGGCCGGCACGGGCACTTGCATTGCGCAAAGTGGCGAGGGCTAAAAGAGGATCTTCGAACGCTCGCAACGCGCTATCCACCGCAGCAACTTGGGGGAAACGCCCTTCGCCATGTTCTGCAGCTCGCTCGAGCGCAGCCAGAGCGGCCGCCAGCGAATCGAGGAGGGCGGCAAATCGCACATTTTCCTGATCAACAGTAGCCAGGTGATTCTCGACACGCGCGATAACCGCTTCCTCGTAGCCAGCTGCGTAAAATTCATCCCGATACAGGACAAAGCCCTCGGTGTATTTCCTCGCCGCCTCGGCGTATGAACCGGCATCGATGAGGGCACGCCCCTCTGCCATGATCTTCTCGAAGACTGCACGATTGTAGGTAAACTGGGCCGTCTCCTTGGTCTTTATGAGAAACTCGCGCGCAGAGCGGTTGGGCGCGGCATCGAGCTCTTCGAGGCGGCGTATCATGGCAAGCTTTCTCTCGTCATTTGTCGGGTCATTAACCAGGACATCGAGGAGTTCTGCTGCCGTCTGGTTGTACTCTTCGCGCAGTCGCACTATACGCTGCAAGCGTCTCTGCGCATCATCGAAAAAGCGTGGTTCCCGGCGAACCAAGCTGGTCAGCTCCAGGATGGCTTCGTTGTACAATCGCCGTGCAATAAGATCGTCGGCCTTTTTCAACGACTCTTCCTTGCGCCCTCCGGCATGGAGAGCGCTGGCGAGCAAGAGAAAAAGGCAGATAAGCATGGGGACCTTGAATCGACCCATGGGACGAAAAAACACGACAGCCATCGACGACATTATCGGATTATCCACAGAAAGCCTGTATGGTAGAAAGTAAAATGCCGAAAGGGTATATTGGTAGCAGAGCGTATGCGTATCAAATTGGCCATTTTATCAGTCTTGGTCCTCATGTTGACATCCCCCTCCAGTCGGGCTTTGGACTGGAGTCCGGACGGGTACGCAGATCTCTTCGACTTCATAAACGACCTCTATGCCATCGACCCCAACGCCGGCCTGACAAGCCTTACCGTACTGAATATAGCAGCCGGCGGGCGGGCGGAAGCCATGGGCAATGCATACTCGAGCATTACGGAAGACGGCCTCTCGCTCGAATGGAATCCCGCAAGCTCAAGTGCCATGGAACAGACGGGGTTATCAGTATATCACAATAACTGGATTGATGACTCCCGCCTCGAATCCATTGTCTACACCACCCGCAGCGACTTCTCCGGCTTGGGAGCCGGCAGCAAGTGGCTCTATACCGATTTTTCACAGAACAATCAATTTGGCGAAAGGGTCTCTGGGGGGTACTATCTCGAAGGCGTTGCCTGGCTCAACGCATCGGTGCGCCTCTTCCCCGGTTATTACTTTTGGGGTCTTGCAGCGGGGGTAAATCTCAAGGGAGCGCTCCGCCTCATCCCCGACTGGGCCGACTCATCCGGAACCATTCAAGCGGGCTCGGGCGCCGGACAGTCGGGGGCAACCGTCATGCTGGACGCAGGATTGTACACACGATTCAACTTCCTCAAATTCTACACCACAAAAGAACGCAACACCGCCGTCTCCCTCGTGGCAAAAAACATGGGTATCCCCCTCTTGGGCGACCCCCTCCCCTCTGCAATTACCGCCGGCTTCTCTTGGCGCCCCCTGCGCCCCATCCTCTTGGCCATCGACCTGACAAAACCCCTCAACCTCCAGGACCTCTCCCTGAGCGAAAACATCCAGCTCTCAACGGGCATCAACGCTGCCATTACCCCCTTCCTCGCAGCTCGCCTTGGCCTGTACATTCGCCCCGCACACTTCCGCATTTCCATGGGCGCGGGCATCAGCCTTGAAAAGACCGATATCGATATCACCTACAGCCTCGACCAGCTTACCCAATTTCGTTCCTTCAACCGCCTGAGCATCGCCGCCACCTTCAAACTGGGCGATCGCGGACGCGCCCAAAAAAGTCGCCAAGTGGAAAGCTACTACCTCGACGGGCTCGAGGAGTATGCACGGGGCAATACCGATGTTGCCCTTGAGCTGTGGAAGGAGGCCCTTGCCCTGGATCGCAGCTTCGACCCCGCCCGGGAGGGCATCCAGTCTATCGAAGACACCAAGGCACTCGAAGAACGCATTGATGATATCCAGACCCTCGACTAAACGATTGTTACTCAAACCGTTTGCATTCACGCGAGACATGCACTAATTTTGAGGGTCGGAGGATATACTCATGAAGAAATTAACCCTTGTTCTTGCCGGTCTTCTGATCGCAGGTGCTCTTTCTGCGGCAGATATCAATCTGGGCAGCTTCCCGCTAGGGTCATGGCTCGATGGAAACTACGATGCCGTCTGGGAGTTCAAGAGCGACAACATCCGCATTCTCGACAGTGAATCGGGTGATGTTCTCTGGGATTTTGCAGACAAGACCATTGAAAATTTCAAAGTGGACGTGATTGACGGTGGCCCCGCCATCGTATTCAGCTGCCCGGAAGCCGACCGCAGCTACACATTCATCAAGCCCCTTACCTCGTCTGACATCACCATGAAGATTGATCGGGACGGAAAAGCGCAATACAGCGTCAAAATGGCAAAACAGTAAGAGAATCCGGCAGGAGACCTTAAAAACTACACGTTTTTGACGGTCTCCTGTAGTTCATTGGGCTCTGCATTTAAGAGTTCGATATTACAAGCGTACGGGAATACGTACCTTGACGGTCGTGCCAACCCCTGGTGTAGAGTCAATGGAAATGCTTCCTTCGTGGGCCTCGACTATGTTTTTGACAATCAACATGCCCAACCCCGTTCCCCCGGCTCCGGATTCCGAGTAAAAAGGTTCAAAAACCCGCTTAACGACTTCTGCACTCATACCTATACCGGAATCCCGAATGGTAAATACCATACACTCATTTTCCAGGGACGCGTGAACACTCAATATCCCTCCCGGGTTCATCGCCTTTCGCGCATTTTCAACCAAATTGACCAATACCCGCAGGAAGCGTTCTTCATCCACAATAAAGGGCACATTGGAATCATAATCGACCATGAATTCCATGCCGGACTTCTTGACCGCATCCTCACACGAGTCACGCAACATGGACAACATACGATCGACGTTTGAAACCGTCAGTTCAATACGTACTTCACCCCTGGAATAGTCCAGGAATTCCTGCGCCAGGCGTTCCATGCGGGACACTTCACGACGGAGTCTCTCAACATCCTGCTCCACCTGCTGTTGATTGCCATTGTGCATAAGCATGAGATCTGCAATCACCTTGATTACAGCGAGAGGATTGCGAATATCATGTAAAATAACCGAGGAGAATTTACCAATAGTGGAAAGCCGCTCATTACGCAGCTTCTCATCATGTGCGGCCTTGAGCTCTGCATAGGCAAACTCGAGACGTGAATTGCGATCGGACAGGGTCTTTACATACGCCTCATTGGAGTCTCGTACTATTTGGGAGATTGACAGAATTATTGAGAGGGCCAAATTGCCATTGCTTTTTACGAGATGCAAAAAATCATCGCGCTTGATAACGAGAGCCCGCACCGCTTGGGCAGCAACCAGCGTGGCACTGCGCGGCATCTCGTCGATAAGAGCCATCTCGCCAAAGACATGCCCACGCCCATGCGTGCCCAGCTGGCACTGACGGGTAGACCCGAAATCTTTCCAGACCTCAACATTTCCCTCGATTATTATATAAAACTTGTCCGCCGGGCTGCCTTCCTTGAAGATGACATTTCCCGGTACAAAGGTCTCTTGGGTACAGGCCCTTGCCACCTCTGTCACTTCATCGTCTTCAAGTGTGCGAAAAAAGGGAACGGCTTTAAGCACCTCATGGTAGAGGGTGCAAGGGTCCGGCTTGCACACTTTCAACATACTTGGCTCCATATAAGAAAAAACCCCTTGTGCTTCCCATCATGGGGTCGACAAGGGGTTTAAGGCCAGTGCCAGTGTGCTTTTTACCAGAAATCGACCATGTCGTCGGGATCGCGATTGTCCTCTGCAAAGAGGTCGGTAACAGCACGTAGATCATCGAAATAGATGTAGTAACTTCCAATGGTCTCCATCATGTCGCATTCCACCTTGAACCCGGTAATTTTAATGCCCATATATGAATTATAGTGATAATTCCGCTGGACAATTCCGTTGACCCCGTCAAGGGCCTGTGGGGGAATGGCAACAGTGAGCTTCTTCCAACCTTGGAAATTGAGCTTGCCCATGAAGAGTTCGTATTTTCTACCGAAAAAATCCTGAATCATGATCTTGAGATCGTGGTTGTAATTGCGGCCGACGACCCACACGGAAATCGTCTTGGTAATCCCCTCAATGGGAATGGGGCGCAGAGGATAGATAGTAAAAGAACTCATCCCGCGGCGAAGATAATCCACACGGGTACCCAGAACGTATCGATCGGGGATGTCCATGTCTGCTTCGTCTTCAAGCTCTTCCTTGCCGGCAGGAGCTCCTTCAAAAAGGCGGGTTGTCGTATACCCTTCGTCGGTAGACATGTTCGACAGCCAGAAACCTGCAGCCTCGAACTTGTCGATCGAAACCTCCTTGAGTTTCTGCTGGGCAGCGTCAACACCGATAAGTTCAGGGTCGGGATCTCCCACGTCTTGGGCCCACAGGGGAAGCGCCAAGACCATGAATGCAAGCAATACGGTTGATCGTTTCACGCTGCGCTCCTTTAATTATCGGCAGACCAGATCTCTTCAATCCGCTCGGGATCGGTGAGCTCGTCGCCATCAAAGAGGTATTCAAAGGTATCGGTAAGAACCTTTATCTGATCGAAATAAATCTGGAAATCGCTTACCCGTTCGCGGGGACGGGTCCACAGGCGGAATTTGACCAAGCTGAGTCCCTGGCGGTGCGGCACCGTGCGGGCCTCCTGGGGAATGCTGGTGGGGATATTGACCCGCTTGTTCTCCCAGCCGATGTGGTAGGTCGAAGCAAAGGGGATCATGTGGACGACACCACGGTAATCGCGGAGGTACAACTCGATATAGTAATCGAAGTTGGCACCCCAGACCCATACGTCCATCATCGTGGGGCGACCGGGCAAGGGAATCTCAGCGGGCGGATCATCTTCTGCGGCGCCCTCAGCCTTGGGATAGATATCGATCCAGTTGTACCCTTGACGGTCAAACTTGCCGTATACACCGAGGACCTTGAGGTCCTTTTCTTCCTTGTTTCTGCCATGAAGGGCAGTAGGCCAAGCCTCGATAAGGCCGACCTTGGGGAAGGTCTCCGAATCGGTCTTGGTCGCGAACTTGCTTGCCGTCACGTGCCAGGTATATCCTGAATCGCCATCGAAGGACTCGACGATGCGAGACTGGAGATCGAGGGTCTTGTCCTGTGCGTGCACAGAGACCAACGCAGCGCACGCCATCAAGGCAAGGCAAGCAGCTTTGAAACCGCCATGTTTCATCCCATTACTCCTTTTGCCGAATAAAGACTATTCGAGGTCGATACCGAGTATATTTCCTCCTGTACCCTTTGTCAAACGATACAAGGGCAGGAGACATAAAAAGCGTCTCAAGGGAGTCATTTACCGTCATATCGGGGCTTTTCGAGACGTGCAGGATACGAAAGAGCCCTGCTTTCGCCGTCAAAATTTCCCAAATACGGTAGCGCACAGTAAATGGAGGAATCCATGAGGGCAAAAAGATCATCCGTAAAATAACGTGACGGAACTATTGTCTCAATGGCAAACGGCAACCCATTCCAACTGTCGGGCCAAGAGGACAATCGCCCCCCCGCAAGAATCACGGCCGAAGGGACTGTGGAGGAAGCCCCCCCCGAGGAATCGAAGAGAACCAGGCGCTGCGCTTGTGCAAGAAACGGCGATTCTTCACGCATAAGCTTCAAAAGGGTTTCCCCATATTCGGAATTCGCAATGAGCAGAACGGGACCTGCCTCTTCTTTTACAATATATTCACAGCGTTTTGCCAAGGCTCGATACGCATCGTTGCGATCGACTGGCAGGCCGGGAATCTGTGCGTGTGGGGTCTCGCCGCCAAGAAGGACGACAGCCGGGGCGTCGGGATTAGCGTGAAGGGCCTCTGCATAAGTCGAGAGCCAAAAACCAAAGGCAACCAGAGCAGGCCGTGAGGAACGTGAATCAATGAGGGCAGTAATCATGTCCGGGCGGGCGGTCTCGTCGAGTAAAAGCTCCTCGACAGGCCGCCACAGAGACAGCCGGGCCCGCATAAGGGCCCGGTTCGCCCGTGATGAGCCATAGGTCTCGCGATACTGTTTGTCGACAACCAGCAAAATGCCGGGACGATTGAACAAATGCAAGGCGAAAGCGGAGAAGACTATCAGTATAAATACTATTGAAGTGACAACCAGCACTCCCCTTCGGTGCGACATGAAAACAGGGTACGCAGCCACCGCGACTGCGTCAAGCAGCACAGAAACGCCCTGAGGGCCCTTGTCTTGACCAAGCACCCCCGGGAGCGTAGAATTGGCACTGATTTTATCGATTCCGCAAGGATCCCAAGGAGAAGCCATGACAAGTTATACCGATCTCGGTCTGGTCAACACGAAAGAAATGTTCAAGAAGGCAGTTGCCGGCGGCTACGCCATTCCCGCCTACAACTTCAACAACATGGAGCAGATGCAGGCCATCATCCAGGCCTGTGTCGAGACCAAGTCCCCCGTCATCCTCCAGGTGTCGGCCGGTGCACGCAAGTACGCCAACCAGAACATCCTCAAGAACATGGCCCGCGGTGCGGTTGAATACGCCCGTGAGTTGGGCTACGAAATCCCGATTGTCCTTCACCTCGACCACGGTGACAGCTTCGAACTGTGCAAAGACTGCATCGAGAGCGGTTTTTCGTCGGTCATGATCGACGGATCACACCTCTCCTATGACGAGAATGTGGCCCTCACCAAGAAGGTCTGCGAATTCGCCCACTCCCGCAAGGACTACGTTACCGTCGAGGGTGAACTCGGGGTTCTCGCCGGCGTTGAAGACGATGTCTCCAGCGAAGTGAGCCACTACACCATGCCCGAAGAAGTCGAAGACTTCGTCAAGAAGACCGGTGTCGACTCCCTGGCCATCTCCATCGGAACCAGCCACGGCGCGACCAAGTTCAAGCCCGAACAGTGCACCAAGAACGCCGACGGCGTCCTGATTCCGCCGGAGCTTCGCTTCGACATCCTCGCGGAAATCGAAAAGCGCATCCCCGGCTTCCCCATCGTCCTCCACGGCTCCTCTTCGGTCCCCGTCGAGTACACCAAGATGATCGAGCAGTTCGGCGGCGTCATGAAAGACACCGTGGGTATCCCCGAAGAGCAGCTGCGCAAGGCCTCCAAGAGTGCCGTATGCAAGATCAACATCGATTCCGATGGCCGCCTCGCCATGACCGCCCTTATCCGCAAGGTTTTCGCTGAAAAACCCGGTGAGTTTGATCCCCGCAAGTACTTGGGACCGGCTCGTGACGAGCTCAAAAAGCTCTACATGCACAAAAACATCAACGTTCTCGGGTCCGCCAACCAGGCCTGATAGCCATAATGGGGCCGGGCCCGGGGCCCGGCCTTTTTTTCTGGCCGCCAAAGCTGATGCGGCCTACCCCACTCCAGGAGCAGCTGCATGATGTTGAACGACTTTGACGCCCGCCTGACCATGCTCAAGGCCGAGCACCAGGCCCTCGTCCGGCGCCCGAACCATCCCTTGTACCCCGGTAACGGTGTATACCTTCGTTACGCAAATCCGGTTATTACCGCCGCCCACACGCCGCTCGAATGGCGCTATGACGTTGATCGCGCACGCAATCCCTTCCTCATGGAGCGCATGGGTATCAACGCCGCCTTCAACGCCGGAGCCATCAAACTTGACGGAAAGTACTGTCTCGTCGTCCGGGTCGAAGGAAATGACCGCAAGAGCTTTTTTGCCGTGGCCGAAAGTCCCAATGGCGTCGATTCTTTTGTGTTCAGGGAGAAACCGGTTCTCCTCGACCAGGGCCCCAACCCGGATGTCAATGTCTACGACATGCGCTTGACGCAGCATGAAGATGGCTGGATCTATGGCATTTTCTGTTCCGAACGCAAAGATCCCGCCGCCCCCCGTGGCGACACCTCCAGCGCAACAGCGACAGCCGGCATCGTACGCACCAAGGATCTGGAACACTGGGAGCGCCTCCCCGACCTCGACACAAAATCACCCCAACAGCGAAATGTTGTACTGCACCCCGAATTCGTCAAAGGAAAGTACCTTTTCTACACCCGCCCCCAGGACGGGTTTATCGAGACAGGTTCCGGTGGCGGCATCTGCTGTGGCTTGAGCGATTCCATGGAAAAGGCGAAGGTAACAGAGGAGGTCCTCCTCGACGAGAAGGTCTACCACACCATCAAGGAAGTAAAGAACGGGGCCGGTGCGGTCCCCATCAAGACCGCCAAGGGCTGGCTCCATATCGCCCATGGGGTGCGCAACACGGCCGCGGGTCTGCGCTATGTCATCTATGCCTTCATGACTGCCCTGGACGACCCCACGAAGCTCATTGCACGCCCCGGGGGCTACCTCATCGCCCCCGAAGGAGAAGAGCGGGTTGGCGACGTTTCAAACGTCGTGTTCATAAACGGTGCCATCGTCGATGATGACGGGCGCCTTCTCCTGTATTACGCTTCAAGCGATACCCGTATGCACGTCGCAGAGAGCAGCGTGGATCGCATGATCGACTGGTGCATGAATACCCCGGTCGATCCCCTCAGCTCACAGGATTCGGTCAAACAACGCATAGCACTCATTGAAGGAAATCGGGGGCTGTAGGTTCCCGGCTGCCCCCTTTCGATTGACGGAGGGGGGCAATCCGGCCTATAGTTCGAATCAATGGGTACTGCCACAAGCCAAACAATCACCAAATACTACGATCGCTATAAAGATATCAGTGTAACCTTTACCAAAGAAGTCATAAAAGCGACCGGCCTCGTTACGAGTCAGGTCTATCTCAAGTGCGTGGGGCAAACCTGGCCCTGTGTCATTTACTCGGCCTCGTTTACCGGTGCAAAGGTTATCGTAAACGCCCGCTCCGGGCTCTTCGACAAGATACAAAAGGCAAACAACCTCGTAAGCCTGCGCTGGAGCTTCAAGGAGCCCGGCAAGCAGGATCCCTACATGTTTTTTGTTTCGGCAAAATCTGCCGGACACGTTCCCCATGGCAACTCGCCCGATTTCGCAATGCTCACCATCAACTATACCCAGCGCCCCCCGGACGACCTCATAGAAACGGTGGGACGCCTCCTGGATGCCAATGTCAACAGCGCCCGGCGTCGCGAAGAACGCATACTCTTGACGGTGGATGCCCTCAGACGGCTTTCACTTCGCGCAAAAGAGACCGCTGTCTACATTCAGGGGGTACCGCGCAAGTGCATCCTGCGCGACATCTCCTTCTCGGGGGCCAAGATCATCATGATGGGAGTCCCCAAATACCTCGTGGATCGCGAAGCGGCCCTCTTGGTCGAGTTTGAGGATCCCCACGAAAACATGCTTATTAAAGGCAAAACCATACGGGCGGAAGAGGTCGAAGGCCGCAAGGACCTCATCGCCCTGGGCCTCGTTTTTGATCAGACGACGGTCCCCATGACCTATAAAATGCGCATCAACGATTATCTGAGTTTTGTCCGGGCCGATACACGGACGCAAGACGCACAACAACAGGACAGTGAAACCAATGAAGAGTGAACGAATTGTCTACCTCTCGGTCCCCGAATCCCTGGGATCGCGATTTGATGAAGAGCGGGACGGCTTTTCCATCGATCCGGCCATCCCCATCCCCGTGGAAATCCCCCCAGGGGAGTCCAAACTGGATCTTGAGAACCTCTCCTGGGAGATGATCGTTTCGGGGATGATTCGCGTAGTGAGCGACTCAAGAAGCCCGGACAGCGAAACCAGTGCAGAAGACGCGGATTACTACCGCCGTTTCATTCTGGCCGTCAAACCGGATATCCTCGACGAGTTCTCCCAAGCGGCCATCATGAAGGCGCGCAACGGCTCCTTCGAGCTCGCAACCGAAATATTCACCGCACTCGAAGCCCTCTTCCCCGACAACCCGCAGGTACTCATGAACCGGGCCCAAGTACTCGACGACTGGCTTTCCAAGAAGAGGGAAGCCAATGGCGATACTGATGCTGACGACGAGCTTGAAACCCTCGCCTTCGAGGCGTGGAAGCAGGTACTTCATCTGGAACCGCCCTTTCCGCCCGCCTTCTTCAATGCCGCTTTTTTCTACATGCGCCTGAACAACTTTACGAAGGCCCGGGACTGTCTGAACAGCTATATACAACTGGGTGAAGATGGCAAGAGAAAAGAACGGGCCCGCAAAATGGTCGCCGAAATCGAAAACCGGGAGCTGGACGATGAGCTCTTCAAGGAGGCCTTTGACGCCATCCGCGAGGGCCGTGAAGAAATCGGGATAGCCAATGCCCGCCGCTTCATCGAGCGACACCCGGACGTGTGGAATGCTTGGTTCATTTTGGGCTGGGGGCTCCGACGCAGCGGTTCCTTTGAGGAAGCGGCCGAGGCCTTTCGTACGGCCATCGAAAAGGGCGGCGACAGCTGCGACAGCCACAATGAATTGGCAATATGCCTTATGGAGACTGGCGATTTGTCCGGCTCACGTCGGGAGTTGGAAAACGCCCTTCGCCAAGAGGGCGAAAACACCAAGGTCATCTCGAACCTAGGGGTCCTTGCACTCAAGGAAGGCAATACCGATGAAGCGGCTGGATTCTTCCGCACCGTTCTCGCCCTGGACGAAAATGACCAGATAGCAAAAGCCTACTTCGACGGCAAGCTCTGAATTACCAGGAAATCTCCCACACTAATCCCCTCCCGCAAAAACCAGCCCCGGGGGACTTCCAGGGCGAAGCGGGCGGGGAGTTTTGAGCGCACAGTCTCGAGAGACTTCGGTTCCATGTCCTGTATGTCCACAATGCGCCCATCCCCCGCGATAAAAGCGATGGAAAGGGGTAGCAAGGTATTCTTCATCCAAAAGTTGAGTATCTGTTCCCGTTCAAAGACAAAGAGCATCCCCCTGCCCTCGTCCAAAACCGTTCGATACATGAGCCCCAGAGCCCGTTCCTCTTCGCTCCGGGCCAACTCGACGCGCAGTTGCCGACTGGTACCATCTGCAAGTCGAATGGATAGCGTTTGGATTGGAAGACCGGCGGGGGATTCGGTACGGATACAGGAAAGAAGAAGACAGATCAGGATTGGCGCAAGACTCAAGCCTATAAGCTTCTTAAAATTCATCGAGAAAATCCCGGCGCAGTCGGGTAACATCGGCTTCTCTCACGGCAGAATCGTCAAGCAGACCGTTCAGGGTGGCCAAATCGAGGAACTTCACCGTAAGGGGACGTTCGAGCGAGATGCGGGTTTCCCCATCTTCCCAGACAGCCAGACGGGGGTTGAGATTTTTGGGTTCACCATAGCGCTCGACCAGCCGGGTAAAGACGGAATAATGGTCGAGGTGATCGGGAGAAAGGCTGTACGCCATAATAAAGAGGGTCCCTGATTGGAGTTGAAACCAGGCGCGACGAACAAACGAAGACCCCCGCGCTTCAATCAAGGTTTGGTCGCGGTGCGGCAGCAGGGAGACATCCCGCTCCCCGCGAAAATTGAAGAGATCATCCGCACTCAAGGCATCCATGAGGGCTTCATACGCCATACCCAGGCTCAGGGCACGAAAACTGCGAGAAAGGGACGTCTCTTCCACATCTGTTGCATCGGCATATTCACTGTCCCCTTCGCTGTTTGAAGGGACCACAGGTGAGGCCTCTGCATCAAGACTTGGTTCATCGGCAGGGGTCTCCGACAGGACGCCCTCCACACTGTCGGGGAGCTCTTGCGCAAAAAGGATTGCAGGCGAGAGCGCTGCAAACACACACAAGCCCAGCACCGGCAAAAAACCGGTACGGATGCTACATCCGGAAGGCCGCTTCACGGCGAGCCCTCTCGATTTTCTGCATTTTCCGGTAGTATTCGGTCTGTTTTACCACTTCAGAACTGTCCATGAGTGCAACTTTGCCGTCGAGGACCCGAATCTTGGAGTTCTCCATCAGTTTGCGCAAAACGAGGTTCCCCTCCACAGCCGGAAGACCGACCATGTTGACCAATTCCTTGGGCCCGAAATCGAAGGTATAGGAATTGTTGCCAATGGGAATGCGGTTTTTCTCCAGCTGTATGAGCATGGCATCATACATGCGTCCCAGGGGATCGGTAATGAGGGTATTTGCCAATTGTTTGTATATGAACCAAATGCGTTCTGACAGGAGCTGGGTGAGTCGCGTGACAATCTGCGGCTGGCTTTGAACCATGCGCGCGAAGTTTTCCTTGTTGACAGCCAGAAGGACACAGTCGTCATACGCAATGGCACTGGCAGAACGAGGCTTGGCCTCGAGAAGGGCCATTTCACCAAAGATATCACCCTGTTTGAGAACAGCGAGGAGCACCTCGTTGTTGTCCACAATCTTGGTTATCTTCACCGAGCCCTTCTGTATGATGTACAGCTCCTGACCGGGCTCACCTTCCGAAAAGATCATGCTGTCCTTGGCATAGGATCGCGTGAAGTCGTCCGGGTTGCGATTGAGTACGAGATTCTTGACGTAGGGCTGTATTTTGAGCATGCGCTCTTTCGCCAGCGAAACGTTTTGACCGGTAGGGCAATAGTTGACGTAGCGATTGTAAGCGTAATAGGCTTGGTTATACTGATTCTGACGAACGTAATACTCCGCCACCTTGAACAGGTGGGACGGATCGTTGTCTGCGTTGTTCTTGAGGGTGAGGCGCGTGAGGGCCTCGTCCAGATAGCGCATCCTGCGGGAAAACTGCAGGATAATCTTCATGGCGACCGGCGTATTGCTCTGGATGAGCTGGCCGTACTGTTCCTTCTGGACAGAAATGAGGGTTACATCGCTCAAAGCTTGTGCCGTCTCGATGTGTGAGTGGCTCGACATGGTGGCAACAACCCCGAAAAAGTCGCCGGGGCCCAAGACATTGCCCCCCTCTTCTTCTACAACTTCCACCTCTTTGAAGATACGAACCCGGCCCTCGCGTATGATGAAGAAACGGTCTGCATTCTGCTTTCCTTCCACCACGATGTATGAGTCTTTCTTGAAACTGACGAAGGTTAATTGAAGCTGCATCCCTCTCCCCGGGGCCCCGTTCTGGCAGGGCATACTCGATAATTCGGAGTCACTCTCAAATTCGGCTGTATTGAAAAGAGCCCCTGCCCCGTTTCCCGGCGCTTCGTACCATTGATACAGCTGAAGTATAGAAACCGTGACGGAGCTTTGTCAACGCTCGCAAGCACCCTTATATGGTTTATGAACGAGTTGTGTTGAGCGCTGCGACTACTGTCGCTCCAAACGTGAGGGGCTACCCCCCTCACGTGCATTATCGGCAGCTTTCGGGTGATTGCACAGGAAAAAAGAAGCACAGTTCCCGGTGCCGGGAACACTCCTCAATCGAAGAAATCATCCTCAATCGAAGAAATCATCTTCAATCGAAGAAATCATCCTCAATCGAAGAAATCATCCTCATCGTTGAAGAAAGAATCGTCGCCGGCGCCGTCCATATCCATGTCGAAGCTGTCGCTGTCCGTGGTGGCAAAGGGGTCTTTCCCGCCGTTACGCAGGCCGTAGAGATAGAGGACCTGCCGATAGCGCGAGGTAAGCACCTCGAAACCGGGAAGGTCGCGAGCGAGTTCCTGATAGAATGCCCGAATCGTCTTGCCGGTGGACAGCTTGTGCGAAAGGAACTGGGGCCGTACATACTCGCGCACCTGATCGAGACGATAATACGCCGGTTCAAAGAAGAAGAGGACACTGCGAACGCTCATGAGCTTGGGAACGATGGCGCTCTTCTGCTTCATGACCGATACATCCCGCTCGTAGGGTACGACGCCCTTGCGATCTTCCTGCACCCAGGCGTCGACAGCCGGCAGGGAGAGAAGGGCTTCGGAAGCTTTTATATAGTCGGTTTTATAGCGTTCATAGGTCACCGCATACTGATCGAGGACCTGAACGGGAGATGCTTTGAAGGCGTCAATCTCGCCGGTGCCCCAGCGATCGTGAAATGCGGCGACAGAGGATACGGCAACCGGTATGCGCTTGAAGCGCTCACCATCACGTTTTTCCACCACCTGCCCGGGAACCGCGTCTACAACATCGGGCTTGCCATTGTACTCGCTCTTGCATTCCACCCTCCCCTCGCTGCAGGAGACAAGGACGGCATTGTTTGGCGAGGACGTCACCAGGAATTCGGTACCCCGCACCCCCATAACCGTGGCGCCGGAGCGAATACGAAAACGGGGATCCCCGGCAATTTTCTTGACCTTGACAGCGACCGTGCCGGCAAAGGTATCGGCCTCGGTAGCCGGTTGACCGTTCTCCACAACCGTTGACAGGGCGCAGGTCGTTTTGGGCCGAATGACCAAGGTACCGGACATGCCCACACGGCGGTCGAGGCCGACCACGAGGTAGCCATCGCTGCCGGTCTTGACCAAGTCGCGACTGAGAAGCTCCTCGCCATAATCGATGTCAATCTGCTTGCCCGAACGAACAACGCTGACACTCCCCTCGAAATCTTCGATTTGACCGACAACGCTGTCCGACGAGGCGGCAGAGAGAGAGAAAAGCGGCAAAACCAAAAGGGCGAGAGCAAGGGATAAAGGGGCTGGTACTTTCATGATAATCCTCCTGTTTATGTCATTGGCAGGGAACAGGCCGCCCGCGCCAACAGAGTGAAAGACAGATTCTGCTTCCCCCAGTATAGCCACAGTTGGCGGAATTTTCAGGACCAATCGCCCAGAAAGAGAATTTCGCACTCGAGGTCGAAGCCCGTGAGGGCCAACACCCGGCGGCGGACCTCCTCTGCAAGGGCCCGGATATCGGTGGCTGTCGCCTTGCCGCGGTTGACGATGATGTTCCCGTGCCAGGGGGCAAGCTGTGCATCCCCGATCGACAGCCCCCGCAGTCCCGCTTCGTCGATGATTTGGCCGGAGGGCTTGCCAAAACGGCGGTCATTCTTGAAGGCGGAACCCGCACAGGGCAGCGTATAGTGGCCCTTTTCCCGGCGGTCTGCACGGTGGGCGGCGGCTGTGGCGGCGAGAGTCGTGCTGTCGCCGGCTTCAAGGCGCAATACGGCCCCCAGAATAAAGCGAGGGGTCCCCTGAAAGGGGCTCTTTTTATAGTCGAAGTCGCCCGGCGCAAAGGGAAGCACTCTGATGCTGCCGTCCTCGTCGAGATAACGGGTTTCAACGAGAATATCGGCGATGGAGGAACCGTAGCAGCGCGCGTTCATCCAGACCGCCCCGCCAAGGGTTCCCGGCATGCCGGCGAGGAACTCAAGGCCCGCCAGTCCGCAGCGGATACTGTCGTCGACGGCGCGATCCACGGGGACACCGGCCCCCAGATAGAGGCGGTCGCAGAGTGGACTATCAGCCTTGAATGTTCCATATACCAGACGATCGAGCCCGGCAGTATCGAGAACCACCCCCCGAATGCCGCGATCCGAAACGACAACATTGGCCCCCCCGCCCAGGAGGGTAAGGGGAACGCCCTCTTCGCGAAGGAGGGGCACGAGGCGCGACAGGAAGAGCTCGAGGGGATCATCCTGCGCGGGAGTCAGAATGTTGACTGCCAACTCTTCGCCCCCGGCCGGTGAAGGGCGCCTGCGCGGCGAAAGCCAGATATCGGCGGGGCCCCCGACGGCAAAGGTGGTGTGCGAAGCGAGGATTTCATCCAGGCGAAGCCCCGCATCGACGGCCGGGGGGCAGATTCTATTGATTTTTTCGGTCAATTTACGTACTGTCCACATAAGACCACATAGTACCCGGCCGCGCCCCGTGCGTATAGCCGGGATCCGGAGCTGCCATGCCACTTTCCCTCTTCAATACCCAGGGCCGGGAACTCGTCGAGTTCGTCCCCATCCGCGACGGTGAAGTGGGCTTCTACGGTTGCGGCCCCACCGTCTACAACTACGCGCACATCGGCAACCTGCGCGCCTACCTTACCCACGATCTTCTGGTGCGCACCCTGCGCCGCAACGGCTACCGCGTAAAATACGTGATGAATGTAACGGACGTGGGCCACCTGAGCGGCGACGACGATTCGGGCGACGACAAGATGGTAAAGAGCGCCGCAGAGCGCGGAAAAACCGTCCTCGAGATTGCCCAATTCTATACCGATGCCTTCTTCCGCGACATCGACCGCCTCAATATTACCCGGGCCGATGTCGTCTGCCCGGCAACCGCCCATATCGACGACATGATCGCCCTTATAAAACGCATCGAGGCGAACGGCTACACCTATCAGGCCGGCGGCAACCTCTACTTCGACGTGAAAAAATTCCCCGACTACGGCAAGATGGCCGGCCTTCGCCTCGAGGACCTCAAGGCGGGGGCCCGCATCGACGTGGATGCCAACAAGAGAAACCCCCAGGACTTCGCCCTGTGGTTTACCAACAGCAAGTTCGAAAACCAGGCCCTCGTGTGGGACAGCCCCTGGGGGCGCGGCTACCCCGGCTGGCACATCGAGTGCTCCGCGATGAGCATGAAGTACCTGGGCGAGAGCTTCGACATCCACGCGGGGGGGATCGACCATATCCCCGTCCACCACACGAACGAAATAGCCCAGAGCGAGGCCGCAACCGGCAAGCCCTGGGTACGGTACTGGGTCCACAACGAGTTTCTGGTCATGGACAAGGGAAAAATGTCCAAATCATCCGGGAACTTCCTCACCCTCGAGAGCCTTATTGAACAGGGCTACGACCCCCTCGATTACCGCTACTTCCTCTTGAGCGGCCACTACCGCAGCCAGCTCCAATTTTCCCTTGCCGCCCTCGACACCGCGCGCAGCTCCCGCAAGAGCCTTGCCGAACGCCTGCGGACGGTTGCGGCGGCCTGTAATGCCACGCCGGCGGCCCCCGGGGACCTTGGCACGTCGGCAAAAGCCCGCCTCGCGGCCTTCGACGAGGCCCTGAACCAGGACCTCTCGAGCCCGCGCGCCCTCGCCGAACTCTGGCAGACCCTGCGCGACAGCGCCATCCCCCCTTCCGAAGCCCTCGCTGTGGCCTTGGACATGGATTCGGTCCTCGCACTGGGGCTCGAGGGCCTCGCCACCGTGCAGACAGAGGACGACGCAACCGTAACACGCATCGAGGGCCTCATTGCCGAACGTGCTGCCGCCAAGAAGGCGCGCGATTTCGCACGGGCCGACGCCATTCGCAACGAGCTCACTGCCGAAGGCATCGTCCTGCGCGACGGCCCCGATGGCACGACCTGGCAGCGACAGTCATGAGCGCCAAGCATACTTGCGGGTACAATGCGACAAATCTTGCACGGGAAGCTGTAACGCCTTTCGCGCGCCGTTGTTGTATTGAAAGGAACGTGAACAGGTGAACGCCGATTTTGACAGGCTGTACACGAGCGTCTTCCCTGTTCTTTTTCGGGTGTCGGTGCGCATTACCGGATCGGAGGAAGCTGCGGAAGACCTCTGCCAAGAGGCCTTCTTCAAAATCCACGAAAAGAACATGCGCTTTCCCTCCATGGACGATGCCAAGTACTGGCTCATCCGGGTGGTAAAAAACGCCGCACTCAACTATGCGAAACGAAAAGACCGTGAACGAAAGGCGTACCAGAAGGCCTTTCGCGAGGATCGCCGCGAACAGAAGACCGGCGAGAGAGAGTATATTGACGGTGAGACACGGCAGGAAATGCGGGAGGCCCTTGAAAGGCTCCCGGAAAAGCTGCGCACCGTATTGATATTGAAGGAGTACGGCGATTTGAACTACCGCGAGATAGGCCAGACCCTGGGCATTACCGAGGGCAATGTCAAGGTTCGGGTATTCAGAGCGCGCGAGAAGCTGGCGGAACTCTTGGGCCCCGACTACCTGACGGGGGCCCCCCATGGCAAGGACGGTAAGCATGTGCCCTGATCCGGAAATTCTGTCTGTATACCTCGACAATGAACTCCCATCGCCCTGGAAGGAGCGCTTCGACGAGCACCTTGCTTCCTGCATGGCGTGTAGCGAGAAGCTTGCAAGATTGCAAGGGATCTCGCAGTCCATGCGCGAAGAGGCCGCAAGCCACAATCGCGCGGCAGACGCTGCCTGCGCACGCATTCGCGAACGCCTCGACCAGGCACCAGGTTTCGGCCTCCGCGAAAAGAGGACCCGGGGCAAGACTATCAGCCTGCCCGATTTCTCGCGCTTTACCCGACCGGTAACGATCCCCTTCCCCGTCGCCGCAGCGGCCGCCGTTCTCTTTGCACTCATGGCCCTCCTTGTCCTGCGCCCCTTCTCGCGCAATGAGGCGAGCCTTCCCCGTATTGCCGCACAGGAAGAGACGATTCCAACCATGGATATTCCCGCTATCTTGAGATACCTCGAGGAACGCGAAGGCGGCGACGGAATCATGGTTATTCAATTGCCGGATAGCGGCAGTTTTTCCCCGATGGGTGAGCCAACCCTTATCAAGGCGGTGGACTACCGGGGTGGGAGTCGCCCTTGATGCGCCAGACCTTGTTGACAGGCACCCTTCTCTGTCTGCTCGCGTGGACTGTCCAAGCTCAAGAGGTGGATGAAGAAGACAACCTGCCTGCGGCCCTTCGGGGGAAGACCCTTACCGTTCTCATAGCAGCCCGCATTTTAAGCGAAGGTGATGTCGCCGTTTGGGAAGCGAACGCAGACAAGCACACAATCCCCGGACGTGCGGTGACCATCAAGATGGTAGGGACTAACCTCGTCATACTCGCAAGTTTTACCCCCTACCTCATGACCGGCAGCGATGAACACATGCTGGTCGCACAGGGGGAAATATGGGCAAAGGCTGATAGCGGCAATGTGCGCTACCACAGCAGCGTCCAGACCATCCCCATGAAATTTGGGGAGCTCGTTTACTTCTTTCCCCTGGGAAACGCCCCGGAGAACTCTGGCAGTGATCGTATCGAGGTTACGATAGAAGTTATACCGGACGTGGAGAAAACGGAGTGAGGCCTGCCCGCAGGGGTTTCAAGGCCACCCATCTTTCACGACTCTTTCTCCTCGCTGCCCTTTTGGTAACCCTGTCCTGTGATACGCCGTCCCCACATATCCAGAGTATCTATCCCCAAACGGGAGATTTGGGCAGCGATATCAGCATTATTGGTGAGGGCTTTGGCGACGAGCGGGGACTCAATGCCGTTTCCATTGCCGGCATCGAACCGACAGACTCCTCATACCGGGTGTGGAGCGATACGCTCATTCGTGTTCAAGTTCCCCACTTCGGGGATTCGGGTCTTGTCTACGTCCGGATAGGCAAGAAGCAGAGCAACCCCGCACTCTTTACAAACAAGCTGTCCATTCCCGTACCGGTCGAACAGGACCTCGACGAAGAACTGCCAATTATCAGCAGCCTCTCGCCAGCCAAGGCAGCTCCGGGTAAATTGGTAGTTATCAAAGGCAAGAATTTTGGCACAACCCGGGGGAAGGGAGCCGTTCTCTTTACCTGGGCAGCAGAGGAAGCGGGCCGCAGCCAGCCATCCACAGAGGCGCGCACAAGTGTTGAAGCCATCGCCAGGGAATTCGCCTATGAACTCTGGAGCGATCGGGAAATTCGCGTGCGTGTACCGGAGAGCGCAAAAACCGGCCCGCTCATTGTACGCACCCAAACGGGTGCAGAGAGCAGTTCGCGCTGGTTTGATACGGAAAGCACGGTGGGAACGCGGGTATATCGGGATCACCGCACCTACGCCATAAGCTATTCGGTGAACTATCAGGTTCAACGCGCCGATTCCCCCAATCGCCTCTACCTGTGGATGCCATCTCCCCGCGAGGGCAACAATCAAAGCAACAGCCGCATCCTCTCGCGCACCGACGAGCCCTTTATCGAGACAGATTTGGGATACGCCCTCTATCAGTTTGACAATCTTTCCCCCTCGGACCGGAAAACCATACGGGTACAGCGAACCATCGATGTCTGGGCCGTCGAGACGGGCATTCAAGCACGTTTCATCAAAAAGAGTACCCAATCGCCCCTTCACGCATCGTTTGTCCTGCCCGGCACGAACATTCCCAGCGACGAAGAGGAGCTTGTAGCACTTGCACAAGAAATTACGGCCAAAGATCGCAACGATTACGCCAAGGCACGCAGTATTTATGAATGGTTGCTCACAAATATTTTTATAGCTGATGAGAGCAGCAAGACAAGCGTACAGGAGGATATCCAGTCGCGCCAAAGCGACCCCTGTAACGCAGCCCTCATATTTTGCACCCTCGCCCGCGCGGTGGATATCCCGGCCATACCCGTGGCGGGATTCCTCATTTCGCGAAATCGACAATCCCGCCCCCACTGGTGGGCGGAATTTTGGCTCGAAGACTTCGGCTGGGTGCCGGTAGACCCCACCCTGGGAGCGGGAAGCATCCCGCCAACCTTTGTTTTCAAGGACAATGCGCGCGAGTACTACTTTGGCAACATCGACAGCCAGCGCATCGCCTTCTCGCGCGGGATGATAAACCTCTCGCAGATGGACCCGCGCGGTCGTACCAGCTCACGACCAAAGACCTATGCCTTCCAGAACATCTGGGAAGAGGCCGTGGGGGATATTCACAGTTACTCGACGCTCTGGAGCGAACTGAGCGTTACCGGTATATATTGATTTACATAGCAAACCTTAGCGCCGCACACAGGAGAGCACAATGTTGACTGTCATTTCACTGGGAGGCTCGATAGTGGCCCCCGACGCCCCGGACACCCCCTTTATCAAGGAATTCACCAGCCGCATACATCGTCTGCTTGAAAAAGATCCCGCGCGTTCCTTCATATTTGTCGTGGGCGGCGGCGGTCCCGCCCGGGCCTGGCAGGCTGCGTACCGGGGCGTCTGCGGGGAAACGGTGGACAGTGAAGCGGACTGGATAGGCATCATGGCCACACGGCTCAACGCCCGCCTCGTCAAGGCGGTAATGGGTGATTTTTGCAAAAATGAAGTGGTTATCGACCCCAGCGATGTAGCGTCCTTCGACGGGCGTGTCCTCGTCGCCGCAGGCTGGAAGCCCGGTTTCTCGACCGACTTCGACGCCGTCGTCCTGGCCGAACGCTTTGGCGCCAACATGGTCATCAACCTGTCCAACATTGCCAAGGTCTACACAGACGATCCCAAGAAAAACCCGGAGGCCAAGCCGATCGACCGGATATCCTGGGAGGGATTCCGCGCCATGGTGGGCGATGAATGGGTTCCGGGCAAAAATGTCCCCTTTGATCCCGTAGCCAGCCGAAAAGCCGCCGAGCTCAAGCTCACGGTTATCTGTGCCGCCGGCCGCGACCTGGACAACCTCGAAAACATACTCGAAGGCCGCGATTTTGAGGGAACGGCCATCGGCTGACAAGCCCCTGCTACCGGACAGGACAGGGCTTGGGGCGTACGGGGGCCCCCGACGGTTTTACGGAACGAGTTCGTAGCCCGCCAGGGAAAAGAGGCGCTTGAGCATTCCTTCAAGCTTTTCTGCGTAGAGGGGGTCAGCCGCCCAGGTGCCTGCAAGCCCCTCGAAGCGGGGAGAAGAGCCCTTTCGCACCCACTTGTAGCGGGGATCCACGAGCTCCCCCCGCAAGGGTTCTTCACTCGCATACGCCTTGAGGTGCTGGATGTGGGCACGCACGCCCAGGACCGCGGTCTCGAAACGCTCCCCCGGCTGGCCGGGACCGATTGCCCCGAGCCCGCAGAAGTTGTTCATGTCTGCCGTAACGAGATTCCCGAATCGCAAAAAGCCGGTTTCAAGACACATCTGGGCAAAGGCTATGTCGTGGTTGACCCCTTCGAAGGAAGCTTCCTCCACATAGGCAGACGAGAGCTCGCGTACGCTCCGGTCTTCAAGATCGGCATTGCTCACCAAGAGAAATGAGGCCAGTTCGTTGACTGTTAAAAACCCCTCTCCCATAATCTCTCGCGGCAGTGGGTTCGGAATGGCCAGCTCGGGTGGCAGCTTCAAGCCATTGCCACTGCTTTCACCCAAGCCCTGCCCCTCGGGCCCTGCATCCGGTACAGGGCGCTCTGCAAGGGGACCTTCGCCATCCCCCGCAGGGGAGGATCCCTCCCGACTGTCCGGTACGAGGGCACAGGACGAAGCCAGGAGCAGTGCGGCATGAAGGGCCAAGCGGGACAGGCGGCGAACGGGCTTAAGCGGTGTATGGAGACAGTTCATACCGGAATCATCGGCAAAAAAAGCCGCCGACTTTCCCAATCTTGCACGGTAAAAACGTCAATAACGGGGCATAGTTCCCGTACTCTGTGCATGGAACACATCGGCCTATCATACGACCAAGTCGGCAAACGTGCCCGTCGGCGCAGCAGCGTCACCATGCCGCAACAGGCACTCTTGGCAACGCGGCTTCCAAAAGAAGTGGGTGGCACGGGCGGATGGCCCGGACACAGCGACAGGAGCGGGTCCTCCGGCGAACGAAGCCCTGCCGAGCGGCCCCGCGAACAGATATTGGCCCTGGGTCCGGGGCCCCTGTCGGACCGCGAACTCCTCGAAGCGATTCTGGGCTCGGGCATCGCCGGCCACCCGGTTGACGATCTGGCGAACAGGACCCTCGATGTCCTGGACCGCACCAACGGCATCATCTCGCCCGACAGCCTCGCCGGCATACCGGGGCTGGGCAAAGCGAAGCTGGCCCTTTTGTGCGCCGTAATGGAATTCGGGCGGCGTCACTGGGGGCCCTCACGGCACCGGGTACGCGTTCCCGACGATGCCTGGCAGCTCGTTCGACACATGGGCGACCGGCGCCAGGAGCACTTCATGGTAATTTCGCTCAACGGCGCCCATGAACAAATCGCCACCCGCGTCGTGAGCGTTGGCCTCGTGAACCGCACCGTGGCCCACCCCCGGGAAGTCTTTGCAGACCCCATCGTCGACCGGGCGAGCGCCGTCATCGTCGCGCACAATCACCCCTCGGGCAGCCTCGAACCCTCCAGCGAAGACGACGAAGTCACCCGGCGCCTGCGCGAGGCCGGGGCACTCATCGGCATCGAAATTATCGACCACCTCATCTTCAACGACCGGGGCTTTTTCAGCTTTCTCCAGGAAAATCGCCTCCATTGAAGTCCGGCGGGGCTTGGTGATTCTGCCATTGAGGCGTACACTTGTTTCGTGACATACGAGCTTTCAAGAACGAAGATATTCATGCTGATAGTCCTCTCCGCCCTCTGCCTGTGGCGTTCACCTCCCTTTGCAGCGGCCCAAGCCCCCGGGACTCAGAGCGGGGGGGAGCTTCCCGCGCCACAGTTTGTCGAACCCATTCTTGCGGGCGTCGGGGAACAGTCGCGGCGGGTTCCGGGAAGCGGGCTCCTCGTCCAAAGCGATCCCCCCGGGGCAGAGCTTTGGCTGGACGGGATTCTGCGGGGGACGACCCCTCTACAGCTGGGAGACAGTCTTCCCGGCCCCCGTGTGCTTGTACTTGCACGCGAGGGCTACCGGAATCGCACCGGGCTCATCACGCTTGAAGACGGGAAGAGGCTTGAACTCCTCTTGAGGCTCGAACGGGCCACCGGTACCATCCTGCTCGCGCCACAAATTCCCCAAAAGGACGAGGCACTCCTCAAGATTTTCCTCGATGGCAAGAGCGTTCTGCCCGGGGTGCTGGCAGTGACGGAGGGGAGCCACAAGATACGTATCGAGGCCTTCGGTTACCGGACAGAAGATATCGCCGTACGCGTCGAACCAGACCGGGAAACAGTCCTCGATACGAGTCTCGAAGCAGTCCCCGGGGAAGTGAGCGGCCTTTCCGCTTCGCAAAAGGTCTTCAAGCCCGCAACAAACGCCAAAAATGCCGCTACAGGGCTGGAATCACTCACCCTGTCGATTATGGCCTCCGGGCCGGGAGAGGCGGAAATTCTGCTCGTCGATGCCGCCGGCGCCATAAGGGGTACGCCGGTCCTGATTCCTGTCGAAGGCCCGCATACCTCCCTGCGCTGGAGTCCTGCCCTCCATCTGGAAGCGGGGGAGCCCCCCCTTGAGGATGGCCCCGTGACGATACGCGCCCGCATAAGGGGATCATCTGCAAGCCGGGAACTTGCCCTCATTGCGGATTCCCGCATCGCATACGCATTCGACGAGGCAGTCCCGCTTTCCGGGGGCAGCCTCTCAAGTCCCCTTCCCCCTCGCTCGCCCTCCGGCGCCCACCGCTTCTCTCTGGCTCTCGTACCGGGAGAGCCCCTCCTTGGCCAGACATACCCTGCAGCAGATGTTCCCGTCGCCATCGCAAGCGCGCGCATTGTCCCGGCGAGCCGCTGGCAGATAGACCTCCAGGCCCGTGCCGCTCCGGGGGCTGGCAGCACCGGACTTTACGCAGGAGCGGGGTTGGGCACGAGCATTCTGTACCAGGGGCCCTTCGCTCTGGGCCTTTGGCTGGGCGCGGGCCATGACTTTGGCGGCAGCGAAACCGCGGGCGCAAAGCCCTTCGAGGCGGCAGAGGGGCTCTCCCTCGCACTCCCCCTGCTCCTCTCGTTCAAGGACGACACCATGGCCGCCAACATCTCTGTTAGGGCCAATATGCCCGGGCTCTTCTCTGGCTCATACCGCTTCGACTTCGCCCTGGGGGCCGCCCTCCCCACAGTTTTGGGCCCCCTCTGTGTAAGCCCCTCGAACCGGAACGTGTTCACCCTGTATGACGACGAACAAAACACAGGATGGCAGTACAGTGAAGTGGGTCTGTCTCTTGCCTTCAGGGGAGACCGCCGCTTCGCCAGTCCCGGACTCTTCGCGGCCCTTCGCTTCCTCCCCGACGGCCTCCTCTTTTCTGCAGGCATCGCACTGGAAGTATCGCTCGAGGGTTAAAGACCGATGACGGCCTACGGCATACCGGCAATTCTCGCCGCGCTCATACCGATGGGGCGGAACCCGGTATGGGGCCTTCCGGTGAAACGCCGTCCCCTGTGCGGAGGGGACTATCAGCATGGAGCGAATTCCCCTTGACGAAGTGGCGCAAGAGGTCGATTATGGTGACATGAAGGTTCGATCATTGCATCGACAGTCAATCAGTCTCGCCGCAGCCGCTTACGGCACCAATGGTGCCGCCGCTACCCGGGAGGGTCGTGGATAGGCTGCAGAACCAACAGCCAATACGCCGCGATCCTCCGTACAGGGGATTGCGGCTTTTTTTTATGTCCGGAGGCAAATCCGGCGAAAAAGGGTACGGCTCCTGCGGGGTTTCGGGCGAAAGGAACACAACATGAGAAGGGACATCGTCCATCCGGGAGCCGGAAAGCTCAAGTACGAAATTCGCGAAATTGTCGCCCTCGCCCGCGAGCTTGAGGCCGCCGGGCGCCAGATACACTGGGAAAACATCGGCGACCCCGTTCAAAAGGGCGAAGAGGTCGAGGGCTGGATTCGCGACATCGTCGCCCGCAAGGCCGGCGAAAGCGCTTCCTGGGCCTACTGCGACACCGAAGGGGTGCGCGAAACCCGCGATTTCATCGCTGCCATAGCCAACGAACGGCGCAGCCATGCGGGGAGTACCGGCGCGGATGTAACGCGCGACGACATAATCTTCTTCAATGGGCTGGGGGATGCTGTCGCCAAGGTCTTCGGCTTTTTGAAGCGCGAAGCCCGTGTCCTGGGCCCCTCGCCTGCCTACTCCACCCTTTCAAGTGCAGAGGCAGCACACTCCGGTTACGAGCACCTCACCTACCGGCTCGACCCCGAACGGGCTTGGCAGCCGGACATGGAGGACGTCGAGCTCAAGGTCAAATACAACGACTCCATCGCCGGCATCCTCGTCATCAACCCGGACAACCCCACCGGGGCCGTCTATCCGCCGGAAATCCTCAAGGCTTTCGTCGACATCGCGCGCCGCTATGGCCTCTTCCTCGTCTTTGACGAGACCTACGCGAACATCATCTTTAACGGGACGCCGACCGCGAGCCTCGCCGAGCTCGTCGGCGATGATGTGCCGGGTATCGCCCTGCGTTCCATCTCGAAGGAAGTCCCTTGGCCGGGGGCCCGCTGCGGCTGGATAGAGGTCTACAACCGCCGCGCGGATTCCCGCTTCGACGCCTACATCAAGAGCCTTGTGAGCGCGAAGCGCCTTGAGGTCTGCTCGACCACCCTGCCCCAGCTGTGCATACCCTCCATCATGGGCGACAGCCGCTATCCGGCCCATCTTGAACGGCGCGCAAAGATGCTCGCCTCGCGCGCGAAGGAGGCAGAGCTGGCCTTCAAGGGGCGCAAGGGCATCAGCCTGATTCCCCCGAAGGCGGCTCTCTACGCGACGGCCGTCTTTGACCCCGCCCTCTTTTTTGACGGCCGTGAAAACGAACGGCGCCCCGATGTGGGAAACCCGGCCATTGAGGCGCTCATGGAGGAGCGGGTGCGCCATGTGGCCCCGGACAAGAGATTCGTCTACTGGCTCCTGGCCGCGACCGGGATCTGTGTCGTCCCCCTTTCAGGTTTCCAGAGCGAATTGCCGGGCTTCCGCTTTACCCTTTTGGAGACCGATGACGCCAAGCGGGCTTGGATATACAAAACATTGGCAGAACAGGCCGAAGCGTGGCTAGAGGGTTGATATAAGTTAAAAAAGAAGATAAGTGGTATACTATGTGGTATCAGAATGATAGTTCAGGGTACTGCCTTGAATGCAAACAACAGTTGGGTATCAGGAGGAAAAGATGATGAAGAAGGGAATTATTGCTCTTTTTTTGTTGGCCATGGCCTTTTCTGTACATGCAAGGGAAGAACCAGCAGATGGCGGGACAACGCCTGCTTCCCTGGAGATTGATGCCAACATCTTCGGCGTCATATTGGGTCTGTATCAAGTCAAGCTTGAAGTACCGCTTGCAAATGGTTTGATAGGCATAGGTCCCCGGGTAACCTATATCAACACAACATTATTTGGCGCGCTCGAGGAGCCTTTCCAGACCATGCAGGCTGTTGTGGATGTAAGGCTCTATTTCCGGCAAAACATCTCGAAAATCTATATTTTTGTTGCTGGCGGTTATGAAACCGTGTGGTATGAGGACTATACAGCTTACAAGGCCATACCGCTCTACACCGGCTTGGGCTACAAGTGGGTATTTGGCGACTTCTGCATGGATTACGGTGGAGGTATTGGCAAGCTCATATACTTGGGGGATCGTGTCATGGGAGAGGATTCCATTCTTGACGAACTTCCGGGTTTATACGGGTACCTTACCTTCGGCTACCGCTTCTGATACTGCCAAGCATCGATCAGGCCCGCCTTTGGCGGGCCCTTTTTTTGTCCGGGGGATGGGGGCGGCGAGGCAGAGGGGGGAGCCCTTGGCGCTCGCGGGGGTAGCAGGAGACCCCGCAGGCCGGGCGAATGGGCCCGGCCCGTTCGCCCGGGCGAGGAGGCTCCTGCGCAGGGGGCGTCGGGGCAAGCCGCGCGCGGCTTGCCCTTGGCGGAACGGCGGGAAGCCGTTCCGCGAGCCCTCCAGGCAAGCACGAATGGACCGCCACATGAAGAGGCAACTGCGCCCCCTTTCCCCTTCGTACCCACGCCCGAACGCGGCCTTGCAAGCTTGAAAAAGAGCGGGCATCCCGGGTATCATCGCAGACACAGCACGAATACCAAGGAGAGACCCAATGAGCATATCCGCCCTCCAGAAGGCACGCTACGCCTACCAGCCCAAGCTTCCCGCCATCCTTACCAACGAGGTATCCGACATCGCCATCGAGTTCGGCGAACCCACCGAATCCATCGCCGACCAGGCGGAACTCAAGGCCCTCTTCAAGAACAGCTACGGCGCCCCGGTCGCCCGCTTTGCCAAGGGCCCGAACGAAAAAAACACCCGCAAACTCACCGTGGGCGTCATCCTCTCCGGCGGCCAGGCCCCCGGCGGCCACAATGTTATCAGCGGCCTCTACGACGGCCTCAAGAAGGGCAACAAGGCATCCCGCCTGCTGGGCTTTGCCGGCGGTCCCAGCGGCCTCGTGGACAACAAGACCATCGAGATCACCGATGCCATGATGGACGACTATCGCAACACCGGCGGCTTCGACATGATCGGTTCCGGCCGTACCAAGATCGAAACCCCCGAGCAGTTCGCCTCCTCGCTCGAGACGGCCAAGAAGCTCGGCCTCGATGCCGTCGTCGTTATCGGCGGCGACGATTCGAACACCAACGCCGCCCTCCTCGCCGAGTACTTCAGCGAGCAAGGCTCTTCCATACAGGTCATCGGCTGCCCCAAGACCATCGATGGCGACCTCAAGAATGAGTACATCGAGACCAGCTTCGGTTTCGACACCGCCACCAAGACCTACGCCGAGCTTATCGGGAACATCTGCCGCGACGCCAACAGCGCCCGCAAGTACTGGCACTTCATCAAGCTAATGGGCCGCAGCGCCAGCCACATCGCCCTCGAGTGCGGCCTCCAGACCCAGCCCAACATCTGCCTGATATCCGAAGAAATCGAGGCCAAGCAGCTCTCCCTGGCCGCCATCGTCGACCAGATCTGTGACTCGGTGGCCACCCGCGCCGCCAACAAGGAGAACTTCGGCGTCGTCCTTATCCCCGAGGGCCTCGTTGAATTCGTCCCCGAGATGAAGAAGCTCATTGCAGAGCTCAACGACCTCATGGCCCACCACGAGGCCGAGTTCTCCAAGCTCGACGCCTTCAAGGCCCAGGCCCAGTGGCTCTCCGAAAAGCTCTCGAAGGCCTCTGCCGACGTCTTTGCAACCCTCCCCGAGGAGATCGCCAAGCAGCTGCTCATGGACCGCGACCCCCACGGCAACGTCCAGGTATCGCGCATCGACACCGAAAAGCTCCTCATGGGCATTGTCGAGAAGAAGCTCGCCGCCATGAAGAAGGCCGGCTCCTACTCCGGGTCCTTCAGCTCCCTCGGCCACTTCTTTGGCTACGAGGGCCGCTGCGCCTTCCCCTCGAACTTCGATGCCGACTACTGCTACGCACTGGGCTTTGGCGCCTTCGTCCTTATCGCAGGCGGCCTTAGCGGCTACCTCTCGAGCGTACGGAACCTTACCGCCCCTGCCAGTGAATGGATTGCCGGCGGCGTGCCCCTTACGATGATGATGAACATGGAGCAGCGTCACGGCTCGAAGAAGCCCGTTATCCGCAAGGCTCTCGTCGAACTCGACGGTGAGCCCTTCAAGGCCCTCGCCGCCAATCGTGCCGAGTGGGCCCGCACCACGAGCTTCCTCTACCCCGGCGCCATCCAGTACTACGGCCCCACAGAAGTCTGCGACCAGCCTACAAAGACCTTGAAGCTGGAACACAAGTAGGAAAGACTGCCCAACGGCGCCAGGGATGGCGCCCGGAGAGCTGCCGATTGCCCCTTAAGGGCAATCGGCAATAAGCAATGGAGGCAGGATGCCTCTATTGCGACGATTGCCATTATAAAAGCGACCGCCCTCATACTCTCCGCGAGGGGTCCTGACTGACAAAAGCCCGGACGATGGCAGAGAAAATGCCATCGCCCGGGCTTTTGTCAGCCACCCCTTTCTTGCATAATTTGAGGGCGATCCATTCGCAATGCGCCCATATATCTTGCGGAACGGCCTTTTACCGTTCCGCCAAGGTCGAGTCGCCAAACTACGGCGACTCGACCCGACGGCCCCTGCGGCCAGGCTTCCCCCGCGAAACACAGAGGCAGGGATAAAACAGCTTTGTTCGATATCCATAAACATGGTAATGCAGGTATCAGCTTGCTTCCATTCCTGTTCTGAAGTTTCTTCTCATAAAAAAGATACAATGATATACTGAAAAAGCAATCACACATAAAGGAATATTCATGAACGCCCTGATCAGCCCGGAACAGATGCACCGTTCCGGTATATACGTCAATGACGGCTACTCTCTCGCAAAAGCCTTTACACGATTGATCGACAGCTTTAATGACCCGGAACTCTGCCTCTACGCCATTGTAGGCTACTTCCGTTCATCCGGGTATTTCCCGCTCAAGGAAAGCCTCAAAAAGTTGAAAAAGATACGGGTAGTCATCGGGATCAACGCCGATGCCTTGAGCGTGCGCTGGCACCGGGAAAGCCACGAGGCAAAAGAGCGTATGATACGCGAACAAGCATACAGAGAACTATGCGAGCGTATCGAGCAAGAGGGTTATAACGGCGAAACCGAGAACAGTCTCAAGTCGTTCGTCGACGATGTGCTCGCCGAAAGGCTGGAACTGAGAGCCTACGCCGCTCGAGTGGTACATGCGAAGTTATACGTGTTCATTCCAGAAAACTGGGATATCTACGCTGCGAAAGGATCGGTAATAACAGGCTCGTCGAACTTTACCGGCCCGGGACTCGGTACCAATGCCTCATATAACGAGGGAAACTACGAACTGAACCTCGAACGGAGGGACGCCGCTACGATCGAGTTCGCGAAGGGCGAGTTCGACCGCTTCTGGGACGAAAGCGTATCACTCATACCGACCGAGATTGCCGAAGTCGTCAGAAAGAAAACCTTCATCAATCAGGATATCAAGCCCCGCGATTTCTATTACCGGTTCCTCTATGAGGTCTTCAAGGATACCATCGAGATCGAGGGGACCGGAATCGAGAACTTCTTCCCGCAAGGATTCAAACGCCTGAGCTACCAGATCGATGCAGTGAACGAGGGTCTCGGCCTATTGGAACGGCACCACGGATTCTTCCTTGCGGACGTCGTTGGTTTGGGGAAAACTGTCGTCAGCACAATATTGATCCTTCGATGGCTCGCAAACCAGCCAAAAGAAACGCGCGTACTCGTTGTGGCACCTCCGGTCCTGATGCGGAACTGGGCGAGAACATTCGAATCATTCCACCTTTCGGAGAAGCGATACAAGATTGTGAGCTCGGGGAGCCTTCACAAGATAGCCAATCCTTCCTCGTACGCGCTCATAGTCGTCGACGAGGCACACAATTTCCGGAACAGTAACACCGAAGCGTATACGCAGCTCAATGAGCTATGTAAAATGCCGGGAGACCTTGGTCGTAAAAAGGTTATCCTCGTGTCGGCAACGCCACTCAATAACCATCCAAGGGAACTTCTGAACCTGATCAAGCTCTTCCAGGACGAGCGCAATTCGACACTTTCCATTACCGATTTACAGGCTTTTTTTTCAGAACGCCAAAAGGCGTTCGACGAAGCGAAGAAAACGGGTGTCGATGTGAAGGCTGCGAACGATAAAGTCAAGGAGATATACCGAGAGATCCGCGAGCTTGTCCTTTCGGACATAACAATCCGCCGGACACGGACTGACCTACGAGAAAATAACCTCTATAAGAAAGACCTTGCCGATCAGGGTATTGTCTTCCCCGAAACGCAAAGGCCACGACCTGTACCCTACTATCTCGACAGCGATGTGGACGCGCTCTTTACCGAAACCCTCGAAATTCTTGCGGGTGAGAATGGACTCCATTATGCGTATCACAAGATGCTTGACTATGTGCGTGGGAGCGCGCGGGAGAAATTCAACCTTCCAGAAAACGCGTTCATACAGCTCAAGCGGCTCATCGTGCAGTTCTTCCTCAAACGCCTTGATTCAAGCTTCCACGCGTTCCGCTCCTCGCTCAAGCGATTTAAAGAGGACACGGCCGCGCTCATGACCATGCTCGATGCGAGGACTGTGTATTACTCGAACAGCATCGACGTCCGCCAATACATCGCGAACGAGGATATAGCTGGTCTGGAGGCAGAAATCGAGATCAAGCGTGCAAGCGATCCTTCTATCACGACATTCACACCGGAGGACTTTTCCCCGGATTTTCATATACATCTTCATGAAGACCTCGAAAAGCTCATCATACTCGCAGAACGATGGGATGCAGTTACCGAAGATCCGAAGCTCGAGATGTTCGCAAGCCAGATTGACGGATGGCTAAAAAAAGAAAAGAACCCCGGCGAGCGGCTCGTCGTTTTCTCGGAATCGGAAGATACCGTCATCATGATCCGCGATTACCTTGAGAAGCAGGGTCGTACAGACGTTCTCGCCGTATCCGCTGCCAACCGTAACGAGACGGTGTCAGTGACCGCGGGATCGGAGGACGAGGAGATGGAGGTTGAGGAGCTTATCAGGCGAAACTTCGATGCAAATTACCCGCACAGCCTCAAGGAAAGTCGCTATCGTGTCATCGTCACGACCGACGTCCTTTCGGAAGGTGTTAACCTTCACCGGGCTAACACAATCGTCAATTACGACACCCCTTGGAACTCGGTCAGGCTTTTCCAGCGTATCGGCCGCGTTAACCGCGTCGGAAGTGTCGCAGACAAGATATTTATATATAACTTCTTTCCCATGAGTCGCGTGGACGACGTAATCGAGCTCAAGAAAAAGGCCCAGATGAAATTACAGGCCTTTCACTCGGCGTTCGGCGAAGACGCACCCATCTACTCGAGCGAAGAAGAAGTCGAGCATTTCGGTCTCTATGGTTCGGGAAGCGCCGAGGACACCGAAACAGCAAATCCCAAGCTCAAGCTGATGATGGAGATCCGGGAGCTCGCCCAGGAAAACCCTGCTGAATACGAACGAATTAAAGCCTTGCCTGCGCATATGAGGTGTGTTCGTACCTCTACCACAGAAACTGCCCCGGTACTCTATCTCGCCACATCGTCCAAAGACCTCTTTTATCGGGTGGAAAAGGAAGAAACGCGTCAGCTCACCCTCATGGAAGCGGCACAGGCCCTTCGCGCAGAAAGCGACGAAACACCGCAACAGGGCGAGTTCGATTGGGAGACGCTTATTGCCAGGGCTACGGAAGCCTACGAGCGCGGAGAGTCGATCAAGGAAGCGCAAACGACGGCGGCGCGAAAGTATCCTGTCAACGTCCGGAACGCGATCAATTACGTCGACTCGTTCCTTAACACACTCGATACCGATATACTGTCTCGTGAAGATGTCGAACTCTTCTCCAAGGCAATCGATCTTATCCGGAACGGATCGGCCCCGGCACGGCTCGTAAAAGAAATTGGAAAGAGCGAAAAGAACGCATTTAACCTGAGTGATTTGGTAAAGGCCGGTCATCTCAAGGAACTCTTCGAACGATTCGACATAGCAAATTTCATCAATACCGCGCATTGCCAAAACGATCTTGAATTGACGCGTGAAACCGCACGCTTCGTCATGGGCGAGGCATGGGTACAAAAAGGAACCCAAATATGAACGCCGAGATCAAAAAAACAATCGCTTCTCCCTATTCTCACAACCTCCCCCAACGACTTGCACCACTCATGTTTAGCGATTCATGGGAACCCTTTTCGCATTCCGTCGCAGAAAAGAATGGCCCGCACGAGATAATCCGTATCGGCCAGATACGGGTAAGCGGCGCGCGCGAGACCAAGATCGACGTCCTTGTTGTCTGCGTCGCGGGCGACATGCAGCTTCGGAACAATCGCGTGAGATTACGCGCACTCGTCGACGGCTACATGGACGGGATCGGAGTCTCGGGCGTTCTCGCGTTCTACTTTCAGGATGGTAACCCTGAATGGAGACTGAGTTACGCGTGGAAGCGAAGCGTCCGATCCGGGGGCGAGACGAAGACGGTCAACACCCGGTCTACCCGTTGCACTTACGTACTGGGCCCGGACTCGCGAACAAGGACCGCCGCCGAGCGTTTCTCCACGCTCTCCGAAATGGACGCGATAACGCCAGCCGACATCGAACGCGCGTTCAGTGTGGAAGCAGTCGGGAAAACCTTCTTCTATTCGTACCGAAAACACTACCAGCGTTTCGTGGAGGAACTTTCGACAGACGCAATCAGAAATATGCTCGGTGTTCCCATCGGATTGACAATGACCGAGCGCCTATCTGCCGATAAACCAATTCGCGACTTCTCAAAAAAACTCATGGGACGGCTCGTATTCCTCAAGTTCATCGAGAAAAAAGGCTGGCTCGGGGCGACAGATTACGCCGCACGTGACGGCGATCCCGACTTCCTCATGAACCTTTTCAAATCGCACCGCGAGAACTTCTATGCCGAAGCGCTCGTCCCGCTCTTTTTCGAGACGCTCAACACCCCGCGCAAAGGCGACCTTTTCATGGAAACGGGGACGATGGTTCCCTACCTCAACGGAGGGCTCTTTGAGCCCGAATACGATGTCGACACGATAAACCGAAATCTTCATTTCAAGGGTGGTCTTTTCGAGGAACTCCTCGACTTCTTCAATCAATACAATTTCACGATCGACGAGAACGACGATTCGGACGCGGAGGTTGGTGTCGATCCCGAGATGCTCGGCCGTATCTTCGAACAGCTCATCGAGGACAACGAGAAAGACATGCAGGGGACGATCTATACCCCCTTCGAGGTCGTGCGCTTCATGTGCCGCCACTCGCTTCTTCTCCACCTTTCCAGGAAAATCGGCGTCGAGCCGGACAGCTCCGGGGGCGAGGCGATCAAGCGTCTCATCGTCAACGGAGACACCACTACGTTGAGCGTTGATCAAAAATCGACGTTGATTGACGCGCTCAAAACCATCAAGATTCTCGATCCCGCAATCGGCTCGGGGGCTTTCCCCATGGGTATGCTCCGCGAACTCCTTCACGCGCGTGCTGTTCTGGAAAAAACCAACGACGCAGAACAACTCAAACGGGAGATTATCCGTGATTCGGTATACGGGGTCGATATAGATCCGGGCGCAGTCGATATCGCGCGTCTCCGTTTCTTTCTTTCACTTGTGGTGGACGCGAGGCTCCCGGAGCCGCTCCCGAATCTTGATTTCAAGATAATGCAGGGGGACAGTCTATCCGAAGCCTTCGACGACATTCCGGTAGTCTTCGACGCCGCAGAGTACCGAAGGCATCAAGTCCCCGAGTCCGACGGACTTTTCGAGTCGGGCGAGCTTGAGCGGCTCAATAAACGCAAAAGGAAGTCTGCCGCACAGATCATGAAGGAGTCGGGCACCGACGTTCTCGCGCTTCTCGCGGAATATTTTGATCCCGAGCGATCGCACGACAAGAAGAAGCAAAGCCGCGAGGCGATCGAGGCTCTCGAGCTCGATACTGTTCGTCGCGCGCTCGAGGGCGATGTCGCGGAGAAGCTGGCGGAGTTCGACAAGCTCGATTTGAAAGCCAGGCGAAATCCGAAGCCTTCCACGGAGAAGGCACGCAACAAGGCCGCCGAAGCGCTTTCGCTCTCTCGCGAACGACTTACGCGGCTTGACACGTTCGAGTCCTCAAATCGCCGCGAGCGCCCCTGGTTCCTCTGGCACTACTACTTCCACGACGTCTTCGAGTCCGGCGGCTTCGACATCATCATCGGCAATCCGCCGTATCGGGCGAATCAGGAAAACGAGAACGACCAGGCAAAAAACAAGGTATATCCGCTCGTGTATCAGCGCATCAAGGATACGTTTGTCGCGAAGTCGACGGCGCAGAAGACGAAAGTGTACGACTTATTCTCCTGTTTCTTCCGCATGGCGATGGATTTCGCGCTCAAAGCGGAGCGCCGCACGATCGTAAGTTTTATCACGAACTACGCCTTCATCGGCGCCCGCACCTACGACGGCTTCCGTAAGGATGTACGGGAGTGTTTCGGCAGGATGACAGTGGTAAACCTCGGCGGCGACGTACGCTCGAATCCAAAACTCTCTGGCCCCGTCAACAGCATCTTCGGTATTCAAGCCGGCGTCGCAATCAGCTTCATTGAACCGCGTAAATCGAAGCAGCGCAGTTTCAAGCTCCTCTATACCGCTACCGAAGAAGAAGCCAAACGCGAGGAGAAGATCGAGTTCATCGGCCGCTACGATACCGAGCCGCTCTCGCTCAGCTCCATCACCCCCGACGAGAAAGAAAACTGGATCAACCAAAGCAACAGCGATTTTCGAACCTTGATGCCGTTGTGCAGCAAGGAAGCGAAGAGTGGTAAAGAGAATGATGGAACGATTTTTGAACTGTTTTCTCTGGGCATTGCAACGAATCGCGATGATTGGACTTTTTCATTTAGCGTAGATGGACTAAAAAAGAAAATCCATTTCTTTATTGATACGTATACCTGAATCCGTATAGAGCCACCAGTTTTTTTCATAACACCGGAAATCAGAGTG
>CAZIRF010000024.1:0-42432 GCA_964541755.1 uncultured Spirochaetales bacterium
GGGGTTCATAGCCCATTTGACGAGCCTTTTCCAGATAGTTGATAGATACATCAGCATAAAACTCGCCCTTGAGGAAGTAAGCTTTCCCCAATACGTAATAAACACGCGGGTCATTAAGCTTGTCATCCAAAAGTGCTTTACGAAGAGCGAATATCGCTTGATCAATAAATGTCTCTGTTTCTTCGGCAGTAACTTGAGCACTTGCCAATTGAAAAGCGGAAAAACCCTTCATCGTAAGCCAGAAACCGGAAAGTGGGGCTTTTTCAAGATTTTTCAAAGCGAGGGTATATACCGATTGATAATCTGAATCCCGCCAAAGGGATAGCGCGCGAGAATTATCAGTATGCGAAATTTTCCCGGTCAACGCTACAGAAATACCGAGAGCTGCTATACCCAAAATTACCAGCAGTACGGATAGAATCCTGCGTATGGCTATTTTTTTCTTGAGAGATTCAATGTAAACAGCTCTCTTTGATCTACCCATACATCCTCATCATGTATAAAGGGGAATCCCCTGAAAAGCGTTCTCAAGACAAAAAAGGTGACGGGTCTGTAAGCCGGGTTCTGTACACGATATATCGTGCCTTGTCATCTATCTCAATGTGGCGTTACCGTCACATTTTGCGCAGTCTACCCGTGGTAAAAACAGTCCAGGTACCATCCCACTGCTCGACTTTACTCCAGATGAGGTTTACCGTGCCATATCCGTTACCGGACATGCGGTGGGCTCTTACCCCACCCTTTCACCCTTACCCGGTCCCCGAAGGAGCCGGGCGGTTTGCTTTCTGTTGCACTATCTGTCACGGTTTCCCGTGCCCGGGAGTTACCCGGCATCATTCCTGGTGGAGCCCGGACTTTCCTCTGTCAACCAATGCTGACAGCGACAATACAACCCGTCACCCAAAAACCTCTTTCAATACATAAGTTAAAAGACTACCCATCAAGGTTCCATAAAACTCACAGGGTTGAATTGAACCAGCGTGAATCAGTCCTCATATCTCATGTTGTCGTCATCGCCGCCATCGTCATCATCACCTTGATCGTCATCGTCTTCTTCATCAGTCTCGCTAAAGTCGAGATCTGCGAGACTGCCGGCACTATCATCATCAAAAAAGTCACTTTCGCTGATCTCAGCGTCGTCATAGAAGAGAATACGGGAACAATAGGGGCAGAATATTACAGATTCCATGGCGCGAACCTGGTTTGCAAATTCAGCGGGGAGAATCATGTGACAACCGGTACAAACACCGCTCTTGATAGATACGATACCAACGCCAAGTTTGCTGCGAATAATGCGCTCAAACTTGAAAAGAATTTCCTCATCAATACCTTCACCAATGCTCTTTTCCCGTTTTTCGAGCTCAACGAGATCTTTTTGACGAATGGTGATCTTTTGTTCTATTCCGGCCTTTTTTTCGGCCAAGTCTGCTTCCTGTTGGGCGATAAGACCAGCTTCACTTTTCTGTTCTTCATCCAGAATCTGAACTTCACGCTCAACCTTCTGCAATTCCTTTCGATATTGCTGTTCTTTGTCCGAAGACTCGCGAATCTCTTTTTCAAGGGCTTCGTATTCACGTTGAGTACTGATATCATCCATGTGCTTTTCAGCTTTTTCCCGAGTCATCTCGGCTTCGGAAAGCTGGACACGCAGTTCACGAATATGTTCTTGTACTGCCTCATGCTCAGCATTCTTTTCCATGAAACTACGTTTTAGCCGTGTAAGAACTTCTTCCTGACTAACCAAGAGCTTGGGAGATTCGTGGATATCACTTTCAATTGCTATTTTCTCCGAAAGCACATCCTGTAGCTCACGCAGCCTGCTGTAAATTTCTTGCATTACCATATACACCCCTCCAGGGGACCCCCGGCCATAACCTGATGGAGGTCGTTGACATTACGTGACGATCGCAGACAGTTGTTGTCTGCGAATCGTTATGTTTATACAGCTTCACGAGCTGTGTCAATGATCGAGATAATCCTTGAGCTTGCGACTTCGCTTTGGATGACGTAGACGACGCAAGGCCTTTGCTTCGATCTGACGAATTCGTTCTCTGGTTACATTGAAATAGAGCCCGACTTCTTCAAGCGTTAGAGAATAGCCGTCATCAAGACCAAAACGCATCTTGAGTACTTCCTGCTCTCTGGGCGGAAGTGTTGCCAGAACGCCACGCAGTTGTTCTTGCAAGAGGGTAAAAGCCGTTTGATTCGCCGGATTTTCTACGTCTTTGTCTTCGATAAAATCGCCAAGAAGGGAATCTTCTTCCTCTCCAATTGGAGTCTCAAGTGAAATGGGTTCACGTGCAACATTTTTAACCGATTTTACACGCGCGCTATTCCATCCCAAACGCTCGGCAATTTCTTCATCTGTGGGCTCTCGTCCCAAAACCTGCATGAGTTGACGTGATTCCCGAATGACTTTATTGATCTGTTCAATCATGTGAACCGGAACACGAATTGTTCTGGCTTGGTCGGAAATTGATCGTGTTATGGCCTGCCTGATCCACCAGGTTGCATAGGTAGAGAATTTGTATCCCTTTCGATATTCAAATTTCTCTACGGCTTTGATAAGCCCGATATTTCCTTCCTGAACAAGATCGAAAAAATGCAATCCACGATTTGTATACTTTTTTGCGATTGAGACAACGAGGCGCAAATTTGCCTTTATGAGCCGATCCTTGGCATTTTTCATCATGACCCTGCCACGATGTATTTCCTTTGCCATAGAATTGATTTTTTCAATGGGCTCCTCAAATTCAGCTTCCATTTGAAGGAGCTTCTTTTCGGTAACCTGAATATGACGAATCTTCTCTTTTATTTCATCCGAACCCAGGCCAAGATCCCCTTCGATACGTTCCCGTTCATCCTTAAGGGTCAAACTGCGCCCAAGCGCACGAAGTTCCTTGACAGAACCAACACGAAGACGTTTTTCAATACGATCCTGCTCTCGACGATATTTCTTGATTTTACGGGAAGCCTGAATGAATTTTTCCGAAAACGATAAAATTTCTTCTGCGTGAATATTTGTTTCGGAGAGTGGGCCAAAAACCTTTTCACGAAGTTTTTTCAAATCACCGTCTTCGAGAAGGTCCCCACCACGAGCCAAAAGTTTGCGTTTGGCATCCATATAGGATTTGATATCGGAACCGACCGCTTTGAGAATATCTTTGTAAAAGAGATTGAGCCGACGGCGCTCGGCCATAAACTCGGTTATCTCTTTTTTGGAAAGATTCATTTCGCGCGGATCTTTTTTGGAGAATGCACGCTGGGCAATGCCATAAAATTCCGGGATAATCATACTCGAGCGTTTTACAATGCTCTTTATGATGTTCTCCCCATCTTCCATCTGCTTGGAAAGCTCAACTTCCTGTTCTGCAGTAAGCAGATTTTCTTTTCCAATCTCACGCAGATATAGTCTGATAGGATCATCAACAGCAGAATCTTTGTCGTTATAGACAAGGCGTTTTTTATCCGCTTCCTGTTTCTTTATCTGTTTTACATCTATGGCAGACTCTTCACCACCCTCATCCTGAACGAGTTGAATATTGTTCGCTTCAAGGAGGGCAAGAACCTCATCCATTTTATCCCCTGCCGTAATATGGTCGGGGAGAAAATCGGAAAGTTCATCGTAAGAGAGAGTGTTCTTGTTTTTTGCGTATTCAATGAGCTTGGCGATTGCTGGATCAAGCTGCTCTTCAGTCATTCCTCGACATCCTTTATCCATTCACTAAACCTGGTCTGAAAAGGTTGTTCGCTCTCGCAAGAGCGCCAATTCCTCGTCTACATGCTTTTTCTCCAGCATCAAGTCGGAGATATCTTCGTCTTCGCCTCCACTTCCCGTGAGCATACGCAAGCGTCGCACGAGCTCTTCACTGCGTGCTTCAAGCTTTTTGCGTTTTATGAAAGCGACACTTTCCTCAACATTTCGCTCGGGATTGCGTGAATACACGTCCATGCTGTGCTGGGCGAGCACAAAACCACGCAATTCTTCGCTCTCTATCTTTTCCAACAAAAAATCGATGTCTTCACGATCAGCACGAAACGATTCCTCAAGAGCTACAAAAAGCTCCCTCGCGTACGTATTGACCAGATCATCCGGTGCATACACCGCTCGTACCTTGCGATACAATGAGCGATTAACGACCAGACACATCATAAGAAACAGTTCATCGGACACTGGTGGAATGGTTTTTCCGGCCAATGGCGCCGTACCCCGTCCATTGCTGTCTGACGATGTGAGTTCTCTTTTGGCAGCTTGTCGCCATGCTCCGGTATTGAAGTCGTGGACCATTGCCTTTCGATCCGTTCCCAGACAATCGGAAATGGTATCCATAAGGCTCGATCGGGCTACTTCCCCGTCTACAGACGCCAAAAAGGGGAACATGAATCTCATAGCGGCCATTTTTCCCTCCGCAGTTGAGATCGCATACGTACCCCTAGCATACTCAATCAAGTACTCGAAGTCCTTTATACAATAATTCAAAGCCTTGTGCAACGCCTGCGATCCACCTGTCTGGAGAATTTCTGCAGGATCCTTCCCGCCCTCTACCCTGACAACCTCGCAGGAAAGACCGGTTTCACGACAGAGCTGAATGGCCTTGATGGTAGCATTCTTTCCAGCCCCATCGGCATCGAAGACCAAGATTATTTCCGAACACCATCGTTTGAGCAGACGTGCTTGCAACTCGGTAAAAGCAGTGCCCAGGGGAGCGACCGCATTTTTGATATCCGCCTGGTGAAATGCAATGACATCCATATAGCCTTCACAAATAATCGCTTTTCCGGTCTTGCGGATTTCCGGTAGAGCCATATGGAGGGCATAGAGATTTTCGCTCTTGTGAAAAATGGGTGAATCGGGAGAGTTCAAGTACTTGGGCCCCTCTCCGGATAAAAGTCGCCCGCCAAAACCAATAACACTGCCATCCCGGTCGCAGATTGGAAACATGAGTCGATCAGAGAAGAATGATGAATCCGGGTAATTTCGCGAAAACAATCCGGTCTGCGCCAAAAACTCATTGGAATAGCCCTTCTTGCCCAGAAATTGGTGCAACCACCTTCGGTTTGGCGGCGCATAGCCCAAGGCGAAATCTTCCATCATTGCTGCGCTCACACCACGGGTGGCGAGATAGTCTCGACAGGCAGCCCCTTCCGGGCGATCAGAGAGCCAGTACCGAAAGGAACCGCTCACCCGTGTATGAAGTTCTCGCAGTGTCGCTTTGAGATCCTGCTTTGCGGCCTCGGCTTCGGCATCATAATTCCCCTCCCAAACCAGATCAATTCCCAGTTTTTTTGCCAGGTGCTGAACCGCTTCAATGTAGGTAAACTTTTCGTGTTCCATAAGAAAAGTAATGACACTGCCACCCTTTCCACAGCCGAAACAATAAAAGAAGTTGTGTACCGGATCCACCGAAAATGAAGGGGTCTTTTCGTTATGAAAGGGACAGAGCCCCCAAAAACGCCCCCCCTTTTTTTCGAGACGGACGTATTCTCCAATAACAGAGTGTGCATCAGCGCGGGCGTTTACATCCTGAATTGATTGTGCACTGATACGCTTCATCAGTTGCGGCCTGTTCGACGATTGAACAGGAGCCCATATTCAAGATGCTCGTCAAAGGTCTTGCTGAATGCGTGTTCACCCCGATTTGCATCAATAAGCCTGAAATAGAGATAGTTACTGTTTTGCGGCTTGTAGACCGCTTCAAGAGCTGTCCTTCCGGGGTTGGCAATGGGTCCCGGAGGCAAGCCGGGATATATGTAGGTATTGAAGGGATGTTCAATAGCGATGTCGGTATCATAGAGGCGATGCGGGTGGGGTTTGCCCTGAATCTCTGTAATGATATATTCAACTGTCGCACAGGATTGAAGCGGCATCGAGATATTGATTCGATTGAAGAAAACACCGGCTATAAGACTGGCCTCTTCTTTCAGATAGGCCTCCCGTTCGACAATACTTGCAAGTATTATCTTTCGATGCCGCTCTGAATTGTCCTCTTGCTTGTGAGCCGGATACACTTCATCCAATGTCTTGAAAAAAAGGCTTACCATGTCTTCTGCAATACGTTCGGCCGGGTAATCGGCCGGAAAGTGCCAGGTCTCGGGGTACAGATAGCCCTCGAGCGTTTTGGCAGGGATGCCAAAGCGAGCCAGAAGACCTGGCGATTGCACTGCAGCAAGAAAATCCTCTGCGCTACAAAAACCGGCTTCTTCAAGGCGTTGCGCGATTTTCCCGGAGGTGAGCCCCTCTGGAATGGTTATACGGTGCAGGAGTACCTTCCCCGATGTGAACAGGGCATACAACTCGCTCGCTTTCATGGGCTCTTCGATAAGGTATTCCCCTACTTTGATGGATCCGCCGTACAGGTATGGAAACAATCGCCACAACAAGGGTGAACGGGTAAGGCCCGCCGATGACAAGCGCTCGGAGAGGGATATGAGGGATTCACCCCGTCGTATACGCAACAAAAGCCCTTCATCTACACGAAGGATATCCTCGGTATCTGTTATATGAGAAAGGGATTCAACGGCCCGATTTTCTGTTTGAAACAGTATAAGTGTGCCAGCTCCCAATACCGTGACAATAATTAAAAGTGAAAAAAACACCCGTATAAAAACCTTGAAAACAAGTTTCATGTCATGTTCTCCCAGAAAATATCGATCGAGCTTGCGCCAAGGATTCAGCTTGTGCGCCTTTCGTAGTTCCGCTCGAAAGCCTCCATTTCGTCGATGGAAAAATTCGTGTACAGAATTGCACGGATACGCTCGAAAAGCCTGCTCTCCCGGTCGGTAAGAGAGCCTTCCTGCCTCTTCAAGAGAATGAATACATCCTTGAGTTCTTCAAAATCAAGCATAAAAGGTTTGTCTATCACAAATTCAACTCCAAACCTTCCCGGGCCAACATGACCTCAACACCTTTGATGGACATGTGATCGGTGTACCACCGTGCAGATTGTTGGATGCCGTAGAGTTTGCGATCATCATAGGTCGGATCATGATGAAAGAGAACAACCTTGCCAATACCCCAATTTGATGCGAAGTCTATGGCCATACTAAAGGCACTATGCCCCCAGTTATACTTTTCAATAGCCTCTCCCAAGGTATATTGGGCGTCAATAATAATGATATCGGCTCCGCCAAAAATTGCCGCATGCTCATCATCACGAATGAAATCATCGGAAATAAGCTCACTGTCTGTAGCATAAACCACTCGTTTGAGGCCCTCGGTTACGGCGTAAGCATACGAGCCACCGGGATGGTTCATACGACGCCATGAGACTGAAACCTGGCCCAAATCAATCTTGTCGGTAAGTGTTATAAAGGTTTTTTTTGCCCCCATGGCTTCTATGGGCACGGGGAAACATGGTCCCAACATCTGTTTGGAGAGGGTCTCTTGCAGCCATGCTTCAGGACTATGAAATGTTATGGATACCGATGGATCGTATGCGGGGCCAAAAAAGGGCAAGCCCTGTATATGATCCCAGTGCATGTGAGAGAAAAAGAGATTGAAATTTGTGGTCCGGGGACGGCGTTTGAAGGAGTCTATTCCCAATTCACGAATCCCCGAGCCCGCATCAAAGACAATTTCTTCTCCGCTATCAGTCTGAATCTCGACACAGGGGGTATTGCCCCCCGTAGTGCCAAAAAGCCACGGCGGCAAATTTGCCAAAAACCGCTCCCTGGATGCGGCATCCAGAAGGTCTTCGGGGCGCAAGCGTTCAAGAACCGCAGATATTTTACTTTGAACCTGTACCGGCGTAAGGGGCGCCGGTAATGACCCGCGAACGCCCCAAAAACGAATTTTCATGCTGCCTCCCTGCCGTCCATGCCAGTAATGGCAGGTTCCCCACGATCAGATCCTGGTATCGACTCCATCAAAGGATCGATCGCGTGTGATGTACGGATGATTGCTGCGTTCATCAAGGAGTGATTCAATAACATCCCCTGCGATTATAGCGCCCTTCCCGATACCGGGACAGTCCCTGGCACAGTCTTCCCAGGTTTTTTTATCTCGCAAAATACTTCCCCAAAAGGGATATGAACTGCATTGAAATGGACGACTGGCATATACTGCGCAGCCCTCATCACCCCAAAAAATACAGTCATTATTGGCCTTTTCTTTTAAAGACAGTATTTCAAGCTCGCCTTCCCACGGGACCCAGCGGCCGTATACGGCTATGAATTCATCTTCTTCCAGTTTGGTCTCTTTGCAAAGAGCATCCAGGTCGACCTGTGAGAGAAAGACAAAACCGGGCTCATGCCGGCAGCAGGCAGAACAGCGCTGACATTGAAAGGCAAGCCCGTTCTTGTAAAAAAGCTCTTTGGGTGAAGCCATGGACACCTCCAAAAAAAAAGCTGTTTGCAACCCGAAGGGGTATACAAACAGCTTTGAGTGGGGAGAGAAGGATTCGAACCTTCGAAGGCGGAGCCAACAGATTTACAGTCTGCCCCCTTTGACCACTCGGGAACCTCCCCGGATAAAACAACGCATCATATAGCGTGTACAGCCATCTCTCGGAGTCGAACCGAGGACCTCGAGATTACAAGTCACGCGCTCTGGCCAGCTGAGCTAAGATGGCGTCGATCTGAGCTGACTATATAAAATCACCCCAATCTGGTCAACCACTTTAGATGATTTTCCCATCAAATTTTCGCAAAGACTGCGTTGTATTTCCGGTGTGTATTGTTTGCTTCACGTGTGTCACTGTGAAGCGAGATCGGGGCGCAGCGCCTGCGCACCATTGATATATACGAAAACGGGGCTGGTTTCGCCAGAGGCATAAAAGTGAATCAAAACACGGAGCATTGCCGGTGGAGCATCATCGCTTACGGGTTCGGCTACACAAAAAAGCGGAACTTGCCCCGCCCGCCCACTGCTTCGAAGTGCTGCGGCAGGATTTCGTGCATACAAATCGGGGGTAACTGAAAAAATGATGGAGACAATATCAAGCTCCCCGATATGATTGCGCGCGAGTATTGTGTCATAGAGTTCCGCTATCTTTTCTTCTATGTCAGATCTCGTATTATGGGCTCCCGTCGCCCCCCTGACCGCAAACAAACGCTTCTCCATCAGTTATATCTCCCGGATGAAAAAATAATCTTTTCAAAGTCCGTCGGATACCAGATCGACAAACGAAGAAAAGAAGGACATGAACAACGCAAAACTGGCGAGAAGAAGGTAGGTACACATACCCCCGATCCATTGCACCCTGCGTTGGTATAGCCACAGGAAGAGATCGATCAACACCCCGCAAAAAGCCAAGACAACCAAAAAAGAGGAACTCATCTTCATGAAGTTCATCAAGGCGATCATACTCTCTTCGAGAAAGCCCTGCACACTGCCAATAACATACAAGAAAAGCAGCGCAAGGAGCCAGATAAAGAGGAGGGTTGAAGCCCGTTTCAAGAGCAAGACCATGAGGGGTTTATCCTGTGGTTTTACCAATTTCACGCAACACTCCCGGGGCTGGATGAATTCTCCCCCTTGAGGTTATGATGAATTGACAGGTTGTTGTCAATCTGCATCCCGAGCCCCGATAGTATCGGGAGCCCGGAGATCAAAGACCCGGCAGGTAAGTGTCATGAAAAAAGCGGCAATCTCCCTCGTGTTACTCAGCCTCTGTGCAGCGGTCATTTTTTTTGTTGGATGGATTGACCTGCTTGTCCCACATGGAAAGGTCGCCGTTGTACGAACCAAAACCGGTGGTGTATATCGGGAGCTTGTTGGCCGGGGTAGCTTTACCTGGATGTGGGAACGGCTTCTGCCCACAAATACAGAGATTATCATCCTCACGCCCCATCAAATCGATCAGCGTTTTTCCACAAAAGGCACCCTTCCTTCTGCAGAAATATATCGGCAGATTGTCGGAAGCATGGATGCATTCTCCTGGGAGCTCGCCGGTCAATGCTCCTTTGAGCTCAAACCTGCAACGCTTGTTGATTTGGTAGCATCCGGCAAGATCAATAGTGATGAAGAGCTCTCCACCTGGTATGAGCGATGCGCAAAAGTCCTTGAGGCGGCAATTTCCCGTTGGTTTACGGCGGGAAACCTTGATGATCTCTGGTCTTCGGGAGGGCTCAAGCAGGGGCTTCCTGCCATTTCGGACGAGATTGCTGAATACCTCAAGGCCGAATATCGTACCCTTACCGATATCAAACTGCAGCTCGATGTTGCGCGCTACCCCGATATTACACTCTACCGATCGGCAGCAGAACTCTACCGCATCCAGATAACAAATCAGCAAGCGGTTATGGAAGCAGCTCTCCTTGAGACTTCGCGGAACGGAATATACACCAAATTCACACTGGCCGAACTCGAGCGGTATGGGGCTCTTTTCGAAAAATACCCCTCACTTATCAGTTTTACCCTTGCCCTCGAGGCCGGTACCGATGGAATCAAGGAACTCCTCTCCCGATTGGGTACCCGCTAAAATGCCATATTTCTTCAATTTCGAGAAAACAGCGTATCTTCGTGGAACGCGAACCAAGGATTGCATTCTCTGTACGGTACTCACGGGAGCCGGGGAAGAGCCGGATTTACGGGTTCATGAAGGAGCCTTGGCCAGCGTGTCGCTCAATCTGTATCCCTACAACGCAGGACACCTTATCGTTTTTCCGAAACGGCACTGCAAGGATTTGCGTGAATTGAGCGAAGAAGAGGAAAGAGAGATATCAAAACTGATACGACTCTCGCTCGATGTACTGGAGGACCTCTATAGCCCCTGCGCCTTCAATACCGGTTGCAATATGGGCCATCAGGCAGGCGCTTCCATCGAGCATTTACATTGGCACGTCATTCCGCGCTATCCCAATGAAATAGGCATAGCCGAACTGATTGCCGGACAACGGGTAATCGTTGAACACCCACGGGATACGCTTGAACGAGTGCAGGATGCGTTCAAATTCCGCAGTGGGAATTGAGCGGGAAAATGACCAAAAAACGCCCCCTGGCAACCGCCAACTCAAGGCGTCCCCCTACACCACGATTCGAAATACCGGTATAACCGCGGTGCCATTGCACCCCATCCAGTTCCCATTTGAGACCATTGGAATGAATTCGCCAGGGGCCACAGCCCAGCGGTAAAACCGAAACCAGGGTATCGCGTTCAATGGATATACTAAGGCGGGCCCCTGTTCCGGCCCCGGCTGCATCCAGACAGATGCGATCGTCTGTCTGTGTAAGCCAGCGCATTGGGGGAACAGGGCGCTCAAAGAGAGATAACAAGGCGATTTCATGGTCAAAGCGCCCTCCACCACCCCCAAACAGGCATACATCGGTACAACCGGCCCCATGCAGGATCCCGAGCGCCAGTTCGGCATCGGTCTCATCTTTGTCCTCCGGATAGCGCTGTACCATATCCGGATCAAGCCCTTCAAGCAGAGACAAATTGGACAAGGAATCCATATCGCCGACGATCTGATGACAGGAAACCTTGTGGGCACAGGCTGTTTCAAAACCCGAATCGGCAGCGATACGAAGCGAATAGTCATCAAAACGTACGGGACTATGTCCGCTGGGTGGGGCGTCGCCCCCTACAAACAACAAGCCTTTGAACATCTGTGCTTCCCCTAGTATCCGCGATAATAGTATACTCAGTCTGGTATGAACAAGAACCCTTTTCATGGCAGTTTTCCCCTTCCCCGCCCCTTGCAAGAACTCTCTGCCGTGTTCACCTCAGCCGGATTTTCCTCTTGGCTCGTGGGAGGTGCCGTTCGAGACCGACTCATGGGCAAGAAAGCCGATGATTGGGATGTTGCCAGCGATGCACGCCCGGAAGATACCCTCAAACTCTTTCCCCGATGTATACCGACAGGGCTTCAACATGGAACAGTAACAGTACTCTTCAAAGGCCATTCTATTGAGGTTACCACCCTGCGAACAGAATCTGCCTATTCCGATGGACGACACCCGGACAGGGTCTCTTGGACGACCGAAATTGAGGAAGACTTGAGCAGGCGAGACTTTACCATAAATGCCATGGCAATCAATTTGAAGGATGCCAGCCTGGTCGACCCCTTCGGTGGCAGGGAGGATATCAAGAAAAACCTGATACGTTGTGTGGGGAGTCCGGCAGAGCGCTTTTGTGAAGATGCGCTTCGTCTTCTCAGGGCGGTTCGTTTCGCCTCCCGTCTCGATTTTACTATTGAGCCGGAGACCTTTTCAGCTATTGCCCCCCTGGCCTCACGTCTTTCCATGGTGTCAATCGAGAGGATACAGAGTGAGTTTTCCAAGATGCTTCAGAGCGATGTGCCCTCTCGGGCGCTTCAAATCCTGGCCGATACGGGCCTGCTTGCAATATTTTTGCCGGAACTTGATGCCTGTCGGGGCGTCGAACAAAAAGGACGGCATGCATTTGATGTGTTTACCCACCTCATTCTTGCGGTAGATGCCTGCCCCAAAGAACGCCTTGATCTTCGTCTGGCTGCGCTCTTGCATGATATTGGCAAACCTGCTTCTCGCGCCCTCGACGAGCGCGGTGACTGGACCTTTCATCGTCACGAAGAAACAGGCCGTCGTATGGCCAAAGACATTCTCAGCCGTTTGCGCTACCCAAACAGTATTGTCGACACGGTTACCCACTTGGTTGGCGAACACATGTTTCACTACGAGGATGATTGGAGCGACGCCGCCGTCCGACGCTTTATTCGTCGGGTGGGACGAAAAAATATCGAGGATCTCTTTGTTTTGCGACGAGCCGACATGTATGCCACGCGTAAAGAGCGGCCTGCGGATACTGCCCTCATGCCGTTTCTATCGAGAATTGAAGCAGAAGATGCACGCGGTAGTGCAATCAGCCTTAAGGACCTCGCCGTAAACGGTAAGGATTTGGCGGCGGCAGGCATAGTAAAGGGACCCTGGATGGGGCGTATACTCTCTGAACTCCTGGAATGCGTTACAGACAGTCCCGATATGAATAACAGGGAAGCGCTCTTGAACTTGGCGCTGCGTCTCGACGAACGCAGAAAAAAATCACAGGATGCAATTTTATAAGAGGCTCTTTCAAGCCTTGGTGAGTTATGAAAAAGCCTCACCGGTCTGTTGTTTTACAGGGAGGTACACCACTTACTCTCTATTCAATTCCTGCCATGCGATCTTGGCCGCAAGCTGCTCTGCCTCTTTCTTGCTATGCCCGGTTACCGGCCCGTACTCCGTATCTTTGACGGTAACACTCATCCAAAAAAGCCGATTGTGCTCTGGCCCGCTTCGTTTGATGAGTCGATAGCTGGGATATTGCCGATATTTGGACTGCGAAAACTCTTGCAAGAGCGTCTTGAAATCTTTTTTATGTCGATTTGACAGAACACGCTGAATTTCATCGAGCATGAAAGACGATATGAAGTCAAAAACAACTTGATACCCCGCATCCAAATAAATGGCCGCTATAAGGGCTTCGAAGGCATCAGCCAGAATTGCCTTTTTGCGTCTCCCCCCGGAGAGTTCCTCCCCCTTGCCCAAGACGAGCAAGCGATCAATTTGATACTGAAGGGCAAGCGAAGAGAGGATTTCTTCCGACACTACTACCGATTTGATACGTGCCAAATCGCCCTCGGGGCGTTCCGACAGGCTGGCAAAAAGGAGGTGGGCTGTCACGGAACCGAGCACCGCATCGCCAAGAAATTCGAGGCGTTCATTGTTAATGGAATAACCCTGTTCATTACAGGCGGACCGATGAATAAAAGCGGTATGCAAAAGCGGATAATTCTTGATTTTAAGATTGTGTGTCTTGGAAAAAACAGAGAGTTCTTTCCGGCGATCGACACTTGTAATGCCTACCACCGGAAAAACACCGGAAGGTTTCAAAGGGCCCTCCGGCATGAGATTAATTCTGCTGGGATTTGATGAAGTTGTAGGCATCGCCCACTGTTTCGAATTCGTTGGCCTTGTCGTCGGGGATGGAAACGCCCATCTCTTCCTCAATCGCGTAAACGAGTTCATAGGTGTCGAGGCTATCGGCCCCGAGATCCTGGCGGAAAGATGCTTCCATCGTTACCTTTGCGGCATCAATCTCGAGCTTGTCGGCGATGAGCTTCTTGATCTTCTCAAACAGTTCGTCCATTTCTAACCTCTCCTTGCGAGACACTGTAGTCAGGCCCGGCTGCAAAAGCCGCCAACACCTGTGTGACACTGTAGCATAGCGCCGCAGTATCCCGAACCGGATCGGTAAAAACCAACCCTGCCCGGAACATGACGTGACAAGCGATAGATTATCTTCCGATTTACGCTTTGGAAATCGGAGCCATAACCTGCTTGCCGCGATAAAAACCGCACTTGGGGCAAACGCGGTGCAAAAGCACCTTGTTGCCACAGTTGCCACACTCAACGAGATTGGGGGCAACGAGTTTCATGTTGATAGACTGACGCCTGCGGGTACGTGCCTTTGAAGTATTCGCTCTTGGAACTGCCATATAATGAACCTCACTAAACTGATTTACGGTAGATTACGGGGTACTCTAGCCGATGAGCACTTGAAGTGTCAAGGCGAGGACCTTTCGGTGTCTACTGCAGTATCGTGTGCCGGTCTCCGGACAGCTCGGCGGAACGAAATACCCATTCATTTACGACATTATTCAATATTTTGTCAAGCATGATTATCGGGAGGGAATTTTTCCAGGAGGGCCTTGGCGACAACCGGTGGAACCATGGTGGTAACATCCCCCCTAAATGAAGCGAGCTCCTTGATTGCCGATGAGCGAAGGACGAAATATTTGGGGTCGGTGGGCATGAAGATGGTTTCTATACCGGGGTTGAGCCCCTTGTTCATCATTGAAAGGTCGAATTCATAGGAAAAGTCATTCATGCCACGAACACCGCGAATGAGTACCTTTACCCCCTGCTCATCGAGGAAATCAACCACGAGACGATCACAGAGCTTTACAGAGACATTTGGCAAAGGAGCGACAAGCTCCTTCATCATGGCAAAGCGCTGCTCGGGAGAAAAAAGGTATTGTTTTTGCGCATTGACAGCAATGACAATGACCAATCGTTCAAAAATGGCGGAGGCACGCTCGATGACGTTGACATGTCCGTATGTAGGGGGATCGAAAGACCCGGGGAATGCGGCTACAAGCATGTGCCAGAGAATATACCCCCGTCCACAGGCGGGTCAATACAAGAGCACAGTATGCTTTGACGCAGTGGACAAACTGATGTATTATATACTCACGATGAAACGAATTCTTTGGCTGTCGGCCTCCTTTACGCTGATCTTCGCCTCTTGTGTCTCCAGCCCCGAATCCGTAGACAATCCGGTAGATATTGAAGACACAGTCCCTGTAGAAGCAGAGTTTGAACCGGAAGAGCCCCCTGCCCCGATTCCCGATGAGCAAATTGATGAAGAGGAAGCCTTTGATCCATCCACCATCCCCGTTGAAGTCTTCAATTCAACAAAGATTGAAGTCCAACAGCTCATTGAAAAACTCAATCTGATCATTCGATCCCGCGATTATGAAGGTTGGGTTTCTTTTTTATTGAAAGAATATCGGGAAAAATTGAGTTCCGAAGAATATCTCAAGACGATCTCGGCTTCTCCGGTATTGGTCAAACAGCGCATCACCCTCAGAACGCTTGAAGATTATTTTATTCACGTCGTTGTCCCCTCTCGTGCCAACGATCGGGTTGACGATATTGAATTCATTGGACAAAACAAGGTCAAAGCGTTTACGCTTTCTGCCAAGGGCGTTCGCTTGCGCCTGTATGAACTGGAAAAAAACGGTGAAGGTTGGAAAATAGCCAACTGACTGTTTGGGGCTACCCCATATCAAATTTGCCGGCCTTTCGGGGCATGGAGGAATCAATGTTTTCGAACACCAAACGTTTCGTGGCTCTTGCGAGTCTGATATTCATCGCTGCGGGCTTTGCCTTTTCGCAGCAGGATGATGAAGAGGAACTCTCTGTCGAGGAGTCTTACCTTCAGGAATCCATGGAAGTCATGGTTATTCGCGAACAGACCCGGGCAGACAGCCGCGATATGAAACTCGTCGCCCTCGACTTCATCAAGGACGCCATTGACGCCGGACGTGCAAATGAAGAAGTCACCAGATCCTTGGAATATCTTGCCCTGGAAGGTACGGTAAATCGTACGCGAGATGGCGGACTCGGGAGACTTACCAACAATTATCCCGATGTACGCACCAAAGCTGTTGAGTATCTTGGGGAACTCGGCACCGAAGAGGCAAAAACCGCAGTCGTACGCGTCCTTTTGGCGGACAACGAACCAATGGTCCTCACCCAGGCGGTGAAGGCACTTGGAAAATTCAACCATGAGGACAATGGCGAGGTTGTAGCAGCCATTTCCTGGATTGTCACCCGTTTCGATGTACTCAATCCTGATAATGCCTTGGCCCTCGCCGCCCTTGAAGCCTTTGAAACCATGGCAGCTGCCAATGGAGGGCTTCGTGATCCGGTCGCAGTTCGAACCGTAATGCGTATAGCCGAAGGTACTTACATCCGTCCGGTACGCATGAGAGCTCTTGCCGTTCTTCGCAATCTCAAAAATGGCGGATCAAGCAAGAATGCGGATGAATCCCGCAAAGGTGGCATGTAAGAACATCGAACATATCCATATTGCACAGCGGTATGGAGGGCTCGATCAGTATTGACACGACCTTCCCCTTGAAGGTAGGCTGATTTCCATCGAGAGATTAGCTCATCTGGATAGAGCGTCAGCCTCCGGAGCTGAAGGTGGCAGGTTCGAGTCCTGTATCTCTCAAAAAACCCATGCGTTTTTGCATGGGTTTTTCTATATATACGAAGCGGCTTTAATGAGTAAAGCAGTTTAAACAGGCTCGGGAGACATACATATGGCAGCCCTCCTCCTTGCATCAGCTTCTCCCCGTCGAAGGGAGCTTCTCGACTCTGTGGGTGTTGTCTACGATGTTCGCCTATCACATATCGATGAGTCTCTTGTTCGTGGATCTTCCCCCAAAGAAACTGCAGGCCTTCTTGCCAGAGCAAAAACAGAAGCGGTTCTCTCCTGTTCAGACAGTTCGTCCTGGCAATGGATATTGGGGCTTGATACCCTTATAGACCTTGACGGGGCCATTATCGAGAAAGCCACAGATCGCGCCGATGCGTTACAGATATTGCAAAAACTCTCCGGTCGTACCCACCGGGTTGTTACGGCAGTATGTCTGTACAGCCGCGATACAGACGCTTTTAAAGAAGGGTGCAGCGAGAGTTCCATCCGCTTTAAAGATCTGAGTGATGACGAAATACACTGGTTTTTGGACAGTGGGGAATGGCAGGGTGCTGCAGGGGCCTATATGATACAGGGGCGTGCAGCCTGCTTTATCGAAGAGCTTTGTGGATCACACTCGGGGGTTGTGGGCTTGCCATTACCGCTCGTTTATGGCATGTTGAAAGAAAGCGGATACCGGTTCGGTCAATTCGCATAACATGGTGTGCTTGTCGCACCAAATTTCCACCGTAAGGTGAGATACAGAGAAACGCGTCGATCATTGCCCCCTGCGGGTGATTGTTTTGCCATGGCTCCACATTGGGCATGATGGTATAATAATCTTGATGGTTCGAGACGCAGGAGGACATTTTGGCAGTAGTTACCATGAAGAGTCTGCTTGAATCGGGTGTACACTTTGGGCACCAGGTCAAACGCTGGGATCCCCGCATGAAGAAATACATCTTCGCAGAGCGCAACGGGATTCATATCATCGATCTTCAGAAAACCATTCAATCAATCAAAGAAGCATACGAAGCTGTTCGCAAGACTGTAAGTTCGGGTAAATCCGTTCTTTTTGTCGGTACAAAGAAGCAGGCTCAGCAGGCCATCCAGAAAGAAGCCGAACGCTGTGGTATGTTCTTCATCAACAATCGCTGGCTCGGTGGCATGCTCACCAACTTTTCAACCATCAAGAAGTCCTTGCTCCGCCTCAAGAAGCTTGAGAAGATGGAGGTCGACGGCACCTTTGAAAACCTTACCAAGAAGGAAATTGCCAACCTGAACAAGGAGCGCGCAAAACTCCAGAAGAACCTTGGCGGTATCAAAGAGATGAAGGATCTTCCCGGTATTCTCTTTATCATCGATACCCGTAAAGAAGGGATTGCAGTCGCAGAAGCACGCCGTATGGGTATTCCCATCGTTGCCGTTGTTGACACCAACTGTAACCCCGATGGCATTGACTACCCCATCCCCGGCAATGATGACGCTATTCGCGCCATTACCCTCTTTACCCAGATTATTGCGAATGCCGTCGTTGAAGCAGATAACGAAGCCGGACTCAAGATCATCGAGACCCTCAATGATGATGAAGATGAAGGCGTCGAAGAAGTGACCACCGAAATCTCAAACAAGGTAGAAGATCGCGAGGTCGACATTGAAGAATATGCGGCCAGTGGCGTCGTTGCCACGACCGAACCCACCGAGACCGAAGAGAGCGAAGAAGATGCCCTTCCGGTCGATGTCGACAAGGTGTACGAAGAAGGCAAGTAATCGTCAACCCAAGGAGCTAGCTGTGGAAATCAAAGCATCTGATGTAAAGGCCCTTCGCGAGAAAACCGGCGCAGGGATGATGGAGTGCAAAAAGGCACTTACCGAATGTGATGGAGATTTTGGCAAGGCCGAAAAACTCCTCAAAGAAAAGGGCCTTGCTGCGCTCGAAAAGCGTGCTGATCGTGCCACTAACGAAGGCAAGGTATTCCTCAAGATTGATGGCAAGACCTGTGCACTCGCAGAACTCTCTTCTGAAACCGACTTCGTAGCCCGTAACGAAGAGTTTATTGCGGTTGGCGAGGAGATTGTCTCCCGCATGATCGCCAAAAACATCGATACGGTTACCGATGAACTCTCCGGTCTTCTCAATGATCTCGCTACCAAGATTCGTGAAAACATGTCGGTAAAGCGCGTCATGTTGGTGAAAGCCAAAGAGAACGAGAGTTTTACCAAGTACATTCATGGTGATGGGGCTATTGGTGTCGTCATTCAAATGGCTGCAGAGAAAGCGGAAGCATTGGAGAATGAAAAGGTTCAAGCTCTCGCATTTGATCTTGCTTTGCATGTAGCAGCATTCAACCCTCTCGCACTCGACAAGAGCAAGATTGATCCTGCGTATATCTCAGAGCAGACTGAAATCTATCGCAAACAGATGGAACAGGACGAGAAAATGAAGAACAAGCCTGCCAATGTTCTTGAAGGCATCCTTCAGGGCAAGATCAACAAGCATCTCGCAGAGATTTGTTTCCTTGATCAGGGCTTTGTCAAAGACGACAAGCAGTCTGTTGCCAAGGTTCTTGAATCAGTTGGCAAGGAAGTGGGTTCGTCGCTGTCTATCAGCAATTATATTTATTTCCGCGTTGGGGCATAAGCTGCTATACGCGAATTGAATTGAACAGAATCGTGCGATGAATTCATCGCACGATTCCTATTTCCAGCAAACAGGAGCGCATCATGGATCTTGTCATTTCGTCGTGTGAAGAGAGAATGAAAAAGAGCATTGCATCTCTCAAGGATGATTTTGCCGCCGTTCGTACCGGGCGGGCCTCTGCAGCTCTTCTCGACAAGATTCGTGTTGACTACTATGGAGAGAAAACGCCCATTTCCGGAGTCGCCAATATTTCTGTACCGGAAGCTCGGCTCATTGTTGTTTCCCCCTGGGAAAAGAACATGATTTCCGAAGTTGAAAAGGCAATTCGAAGTTCGGAACTCTCTCTCAATCCAAGTAATGATGGAAAGGTGATCAGAATTGCCATTCCCCCTCTTACCGAAGATCGCCGTAAGGAACTGGTCAAACAGTGTAAATCCATGGCCGAACAATCCCGAGTAGCAATTCGGAACATCCGCCGTGATGGCAATGATGAACTCAAAAAAAAGCTCAAAGATACTGAAATAAGTGAGGACATGGAAAAGAAGGGAATAGACTCCCTTCAAAAACTCACTGATTCCTATATAGCAGAAATAGCTTCGATTCTTGAATCCAAAGAGAAAGAGATACTGGAAGTCTGATGTCTTCCAGAACTGCATCCGTTCCGAATGCAAAAGCTGATGCGGAAGGACTCCCAACACACGTTGGTATCATCATGGATGGAAACGGACGCTGGGCACAATCACGGGGCAAGATACGCAGTGCCGGACACCTTGAAGGCTTGAAAACTGCAAAAGCTATAGTTCAGCATGCGTCAAAACGTGCTATCCCCTATATTTCTCTCTATGTATTCTCGACAGAAAATTGGAAACGTACTGTCGATGAGGTGGGATTTCTCATGAATCTCGTCGATTCCCATATCTTGGCAGAACTCCCCTTTTATCAAAAAAACAATATACGTCTTCGTTTTTCCGGTAATCTTGAGGGATTACCCCCGGCTGTTGCAGCCAAGCTGTTGAATGCCCGCAAAAAGACCGCAGAAAACACCGGCACCTGTGTCAATCTTGCTATCAATTATGGTGGACGGGATGAAATAATCCGCGCCATCAAGCGTGCTACAGTAGAATTACATGATGATCACAACAACCTGAACGAAGAAACCCTTCGTCAATACTTTGACAATCCCGACATCCCCGATTTGGATCTTGTTATACGAACTGCGGGTGAACAGCGAACGAGTAATTTCTTTATTTGGCAAGCGGCCTACGCAGAGCTCTATATGGATAACAAACTCTGGCCAGATTGGACTGTCGAAGATTTTGACGAAGCACTGGCTCAATACACAACAAGAACGAGGCGATATGGTGGCGTCTGATATCAAGAAAATTGTGAGCAGATTGCTTATATTCTTTGTGGGTATTCCCCTCGTTGTAATCCTCATATTGTGCTGTTCATTCAAACAGCACCTTGTAGTCAATCTCATACTGGGAGCTCTCAATGTAGTAGCATCTCTCGAGTTGAGAACTATTCTTTCAAAGAAAATTGCAGTACCTGGAAAAATCAGCACTGCTTTCTTTTCTGCCATTTTACCCTTGGCGATGGTACTTCATATCTCGTTTAATCTTGGAACCGAATTATTCTCTTTCATTGCCGTCGCCTCTATTGGCGTCTTCTTCTTGCGAGGAATTATTGGAACGGCATATACCAAACAATTTATTGAAAAGCTGGGGAGCTCGATTCTTCTTTTGGTCTATCCCGGTATGTTCAGTATCTGGATTATGAAGATTGCAACCCTTCCATACGCATCAAGTGTAATGCTTGTCTATGTTTTGAGTGTTTTCGCTAATGATTCTTTGGCATGGTTGTTTGGCATGCTCTTTGGAAAAAACAACCGGGGGATTTTCCCGGTAAGTCCAAACAAGAGTATTGCCGGTTTTATCGGTGGTCTCTCGACCGCCATACTTGTATATGTTTTGGCTTCAATTTTTCTGCCACACTTTGGTATTACCGCATTTGAAGCAAAATTCTTACCGAATATCTTGGCCGCGATACTCTTGGGGCTTGCAACTGGTTTGGCAACTATTGCAGGCGATCTTGTGGAATCAGCCCTCAAGAGAAGTACTGAAGTCAAAGATTCCGGGACTATCATGCATGGACGTGGGGGCATGCTGGATTCACTCGATTCCCTCGTTTTTGCCGCTCCCGTTTTTTGGATGTTGTACCGGGTACTGTTCGTATGAAACGAGTTCTCATACTGGGTGCGTCGGGTTCCATAGGAACCAATGCTATCGAAGTCATTCAAGATTTCCCCGATTCCCTAAAACTGGTTGGAGTTCAAGTACACAAAAACAAGAAACTTCTGTCCAAGCTCAAAAAAAAGCATCCCGGTGTCATTACGGCTAGCAGCAGTGAAGGTGAAACCATCGCGGATATATCCGGCCCGGATCTGTATAAAAGATTGATCGATGCGGCAAAACCGGATATCGTCGTAAATGGTATTTCCGGATCCCCCGGCTTGATGCCCTCCGTTATAACGCTCGAATCGGGTATAGATCTTGCTCTTGCCAATAAAGAAACGGTCGTCATGGCTGGAGAAATCATTTTTGATCTTGCTACATCTCGCGGTGTTTCCATATTACCTGTTGACTCCGAACATTCTGCGCTCTTCCATTTGCTTGAGGGTAAAAAACCCGAAGACATCAAGCAACTGCTTATTACCGCATCTGGGGGCCCTTTTTTCGGATTTTCCCGCAAAGACCTGATTAAAGTAGGTGTGCAAGACGCGCTCAAACACCCCACCTGGAAAATGGGGGGTAAAATTACCGTTGATTCGGCTACATTGGCCAATAAGGGGCTCGAACTTATTGAAGCCATGTATCTCTTTGGTGTGCCTGAAGACCGCATTCGTGTCTTGGTCCATCGTCAAAGCAAGGTACACGCCCTTGTACGAATGACTGATGGCGCCCTTTATGCGCAAATATCCGACCCCGATATGAAACATCCCATTCATAATGCGCTTTTTTACCCCGAAAAGCACCCCTGCTCATATGGGGAGATGGATCTTGTCGGGCATATTCTCAACTTCAACGAGCCTGATGGTGATGCATTCCCCCTTCTTCCCCTCTCCAGAATTTGTGCCAGAAACCGCGGCTTGTACCCTGTTGCCTATAATGCCGCAAATGAAGTCGCTGTCGAACTCTTTTTAAAGCGAAAATTGGCATTCAATACCATTTCTGATTTGGTATCCCGAGTCCTTGATGAGGATATCCCCACCAAGGCAGCTGGTTCCATTGAAGAAATTTTGGATGCAAACACCTTTTACCATGAACGAGCTCGCGTTCTTCGCAAGGAGTTGCCATTTTGATCAACATACTGATCGGTATTGCCGGATTGGGTATTGTCGTATTCATACATGAACTGGGACACTTTATTGCTGCCCGATTGAGTGGTATTCGGGTTTTGGCTTTTTCGGTGGGCTGGGGCAAACCGATACTCCATAAAACCATTGGTGGCGTAGACTATCGCATTGGTATGTTTCCTGTTGGTGGATACTGTCAAATGGATGGAGAGGAAGAGTACAAGGAAGCACTGGTAAATGGAAACAGCGAAATCCGTCGTACGCCCGGTACCTTTTGGGGCGCTCACCCCATCAAGAGAATCATCGTATCTTTCATGGGCCCCTTTTTCAATTGGCTTTTTGCCGTTGTCGTACTGGCGATTGTTTCTCTGGTTGGATACTCGATATACACATCACCCAATCGCATAGTTTTGGCCAGTGATGTAGATTCCACTTTTTCCGGCCCTGCCAATATCGCCGGCCTTGAAACGGGTGATATTATCTTGTCCATCAATGGGCGAGAGACAAAGACCAGCCAAGATATTTCACGTATCATTGCGGAAAATCCCGATAAAGACCTTCAAATGCAAATTCTTCGCGATAAAACGAGAGTAGACTTGACGGTTAAACCTTCCCTGGATAAAGACAGTGGTGCAGGGAAAATTGGAGTTTACTTTTGGATAGATCCGCTTGTTGAACAAGTTAGTGCCGCTTCACCGGCTGCCATTGCCGGTATAAAAAAGGGTGACTACATTCTTTCGGTTAATGGAATACCTGTATCTCAACAAATGGATTTTTTCAAAGCACTTGATTCAAAACCCGGGACACTTCAGTTACGCTATGCCAGAGGAGAACTTATCGAGGAGACAGAACTGGTAATCTCCTGGAACGATAATGAGGTTAATACAAATGTAGCCGGTATATCCTTTGCACTTGAAGAACAACACATCAAGGAAAGCAATCTGTTTACGGCCTTTGGATCAAGTGTCAAAGAAGTACAGAGTACTTTTATAAGTTCTTTTACCAGTTTGGGAACACTCTTTCGCGGTGTAAATTTGAGCAAAGCAGTGTCGGGGCCACTGCGCATTACCCACATGGTTGGGCAAACTACTATTTCCGGTTTCCAGGAAGGGGCTGCCTCGGGATTTATTTCACTCTTTCGATTTTTGGCTTACATCTCCATCGTGCTCTCTCTCATGAACCTCTTGCCCATACCGGCGCTTGATGGTGGGATGATTATCGTCTTCCTCATTGAACTCATCATTCGCCGTCCCATCAAAACAAAAATCCTGTATCGTTTTCAAGTTGTGGGTACGGTGATCATTATGGCATTACTGGTCCTTACCTTCATTAGCGATGCGTTTTTTTTGATGGGCTGATATCGACAACAGAAGCATTGTTCCCGGTTTTGAGTTATAGAGAGAGGCGTCATGTCGAATTCCGTAAGTGCTTTCACTTCAAGTGATGAGGTTTTTGAATGGATTAATCATTCCATAAACCATGAACGTAACTTGAAAGCTGCGACCTTTCGACTTGATCGCATGCAACGATTATCCGCTATCGCCGGCGATCCATGGAAAGACAAACGCGTCATTCATGTTGCAGGCTCCAAGGGAAAGGGCAGCGTATGCAGTATGATCGCCTCCATATTTTCTGCATATGGCTCAAATACTGCAAAATACGCTTCACCACATATTATTGACGTTCGCGAACGGATATCCTTGGCAGAGGGATTTTTCCCCGAGCAGGTATATGTCACCGCCGGTAATGAGCTACACGCCATTATTAGCTCTGCAGGTTCGTTGCCCGGAGACGAGGGTCCTACATATTTCGAACTGATGACGCTCTATTTTTTTCTCTGTGCCCGAGTGTATAAGTGCGATACCCTTGTCGTGGAAACAGGGATTGGGGGACGTCTGGATGCCACCAATATCATGACGCCCAATCTTTCCATCATAATGCCGATTGAACGTGAACACTGTGATCTCTTGGGAGATTCGATACGGGCTATTGCTGGTGAAAAAGCGGGGATTATCAAAAAAGGCCGTCCGGTACTCGTTTCAATGGGCCAAAGTGATGAGGCCTTGGCTGTTTTTCGTCAACGCAGTAACGAAACCTCTTCACCGCTTTTGTTTAGTACCGATCTGGTACGCATGCTCTCCTGTTCCTGCTCGACAAGAGGCTGTGCCATAGAGCTTGTCCTTTCAAAAAGTGGTGCTATGCTAAATCTTGTATGCCCCATGCCTGCGCGTATACAAGCCGATAACGCAGCTTGCGCAGTGGCAGCATGCTTGTATCTGCTGGGAAATTCTCAAAGGACTCTCAACGCCATACGCGAGGGGATCAAACAGGCTCGCCTGCCAGCACGCTTTCAAATCATTCAAAACACCCCCTTCCCCATCGTTGTAGATGGTTCCCATACGCCGCGCAGCATACGCATGCTTACAGAGACCTGGCGAGAACTTTTTGGTAAAGGCGGCGTACTCGTTTTTTCCACGGCAGAAGACAAGGATCCGGAAAAAATGGCCGATGAGTTGGTCCCGCTCTTCAAACAGGTAATTGTAACCCGCATACCAAACGGCAAAACCTGTGATATAAAACGCATTGCCCAGGCATTCAGCTCTCGGGGAGCCTTTGTACTGGTTCAGGAATCCTATGACAAAGCCCTTTCAGAAGCATATAAGGTCGTGGAAGCAGCTAGTAAAGGATCTTGCGCGGGGATTCTGATAAGCGGATCGTTTTATCTGGCTGCGGCAATTTTGGCGTTTTTCAAAGAAAAAGATTCCCCTGGCTCAAACTGAGAACACCAGAGGACTCTCGTAACGATATTGCCTGGTGCCCGAAACTCCTTGTACTCCCGGGAATTCCAGTGCGCAGGCTTCAAGGAAAAAAGGCGCCCGATCACTAAGCAATGATTGCAGGGTGAGCCCCTTAGGAGCATAGAGGGGATCGCCCAATAGGGGCAGCAACAACCAAGCCAGGTGCGCTCGAATCTGATGTCGAAACCCCCGACAAAGTCTCGCCCTTACCATGACAAGAGGGATGTTAACGCTTTGAGCGCCCATCATGAGCGAAGAAGTCCTCTCCAGAGGTGTTATTTCAAGGATTTCTGTTGTATAGGGTCCCCCTCGATCAAAGGAGAGTTCCTTGCGACGACGGGCATTGGATGGAAGCATTGCAAGTGAAACGGGCCGAACCGCTCGCCGACCTTCACCCCAAGGGCGAAAGGCACTTTCAATACGCATGCTGGAAACCGGTTCTTGTTCTGGCCGAGGGGGGTATCCCTCCATGCAAACAGATTTGCTAAACGAACGCAGATCAAGACAAAGGGCACGATATTCCTTAACAAAACGCCCCTCTTCTTGAAAAAGAGTCAGTTCATCGAATGCCTTTTGACGATGTGCCAGGACAATCAAACCGCGCGTTTCATAATCCAGGCGATGGAGAAGTCCTCCCTCTACGGGTTTTCGCCCTCGAACCATGAGTACTTCCGGGAAGCTCATTGCATACCGGGTGAGCAATGAGGGGTCCCCGGCGACAAGAGGTGCAGAATGCATGAGGGGTGGCTTCCAGGCTATGGCGTAGCCATCGCCCTCATAGAGGGGTGGACTATCAGTCTGCATTGAATTCTCCCTTGTGAAAATGGCCCACAAACGTGCATACTATTGGTATATGGAGAATAGCGAAGTTCACCACAATGGTACAGTAAGAATGAAAGAGAAACTCAGGATCTTCTTTACAAAAGGCTTACAGAAAGCCCTTATGACCATCGAGCTCTTTGGTAAAAACGAGCTTGCAAACCATGCAGCCGCCGGCGCCTATGGCTTTCTGCTGTCGGCTGCACCTGTTTTTATTATGGCAGCCATCCTGATAACAAGGGCCTTCGGAGCTTGGCCGGAGTGGGTGACATCCCTGGTTGGCGAAATAGAACTGTTGGCATCAAATTTTGATATAGAAGTCTCGCTCCGAGATATTCTGGATACAAAACGAATTGGAATTCCCGCCCTCATAACCGGTATAAACCTTTTATGGACGGCCAGGGTGTTCGCTCTCTCTCTTCAAAGAGGAACCCGAACAGTTTTTTTAACCATTGAACGCCCAAGTATTTTACGAGAAAATACTTTGACCTTTCTCATTGAAATAGCGGTTGTATTTTATGCGATGGCCTATGCCGTTTCTTCCCGCCTTACATTGAGTGTTGTAAGACGTGCCGGTATTTTCCTTCAGCTCCCCATCCTTGACCCCGCGCTGGAATTAATTTCCCTGCTTCTTCCCATAGCGGGCTTGGGAATATTGACATGGCTTGCTTATCGGTTGATCCCCTTTGAACACCCCAGCGCCAAAGCGGCCTTGAGGGGGAGCATTCTTTGCGTGGGTCTCTACAGCCTAGTATCCTTTGGATTTCGTGAATTGATCGATATCACCCGATACAATCTCCTTTATGGCACCTTGGGCAATCTTTTGATTCTCTTGGCAAATGTCTACTTCTTTTTTATTTTCTTCTATTGGGGTGCCCAATACGCTTTCGTTGAAGATTCATTTGACGAATTATCTTTCCAACACTATCGTCGGGTTTCTCATGTAAGTGCTTCACCGGGTCCCTTGGAACGCAGAGTGTTCTCCAAACCCAAAAAACTTATGCAAAATTATGCTCGCTTGATTGCGGATGGTGAGTATCTCTATCAGTGTGGTGATAATGCGGAAGTGGTTTTCTACATTGTGCGAGGCGTAGTATCCATTCTTCGAATGGATGCAAGCGGGAAGGAAATTGAAGATTCATTTATTCGGGAAGGTGGATTTGTCGGTGAAACCGAGGTGCTTCTCGAGCAGAAACGCACCACGTCTGCTCAAGCACGTGGAGAAACCCATGTCTTGGGGCTCCCCCCGGAACTCTTCCAGCGGGTTTTGCACACAGACCCCGAAAGCGCCCTTCATGTTATCGAAGATTTGAGTAAAAGAGTCAATCGATTGGTTCCGCCGGAAGTGCCTGTCGACCCGGATAGCGATCGAGATCTTTGAGAACTACCTTCATTCGTGATGGAACGGGAGCTACAAATGTCTTCCACACGAGGTCAACACCGGTAGAGACAGGGACCCGAATCCCCAGACGACGGGAATGGAGCATGAGCGAAGCATTCGGGAATCGCCTATCCTTGGCCCCATAAATCGGATCCCCCAATATGGGACAGCCGATGTGTCGCAAGTGGACTCGAAGCTGATGGGTTCTACCGGTTTCGAGCTCCATGAGAAGCAGACTGTACGCACCCCAAGTGGCGAGAACCCGCCAGGTACTGCGGGCCTCTTTGCCTCCATGCAAGACAACCGCAAACCGTTTTCTGTCACGGGGGTCACGGGCCAAGGGGGCATCTATTCGCCCCTCACGGCTGCGGGGACACCCACAAACAATAGCCAAATAACGTTTTTTAACCCTGCGGGTTTTAAACTCTTGAGCCATGAGGGCCAATGCGTCATCATCAAGTGCACAGACAATAAGCCCCGAAGTATCCTTGTCCAATCGATGGACAATACCCGGCCGGCCGGAAGCCAGAGAAAGTTGCGGATTGTGTGAGGTATTCCCGATGTACCACAGGAGCGCGTTTACAAGCGTCCCGGCAGGATTACCGGCACCAGGATGAACGACCATCCCTTGAACCTTGTTGACGACCAGAAAGCGAGATCCTGTTGCGATTATATCGAGGGGAATATCTTCGGCTTCGAGATTGAGCTCCCGCTCATCTTCCCATTCAATCACCAGGTAATCGCCGGGAGCAACCCGATATGAAAGCTTTACCGTCTTGTTATTGACCTGTGCAGATATCAATCGTGACTTGAGACGGGATCGGGAAAGCAGTTTCAAATGATCGGAAACATACACATCCAATCGGAGACCCGCAAGAAAGGCATCGGGAACGCGATGTTCAAGGAGCACGAAAAACCTCGCCTTCAACCTTGGTCTCTGTATTATCCTGATTATCGAGTTTCTCTATCTGCAGGGTGGAACGTGGACGCTGGAGCGCTTGTTCTCGTGCTTTGCTTCGATCGTGGCGCAGAACGAGATGATCTGCGATGGCTATCAATGTGGAAATTCCAAAGGCGATAGCTATAGATGCGCGCACTTCGTCACTGCTCATGTCAACAGAACTGGTTCCCTTGAGTGGCCATGGGGCATATTGCATATCCCATGCATTCTGTGACCATCGCCAAGTATCCACACCGATTCGCGAAACAAATAAAGTAAAGGGAAGAGACCCGAATGCGACGATTTCTGCCCGTCGCAAGTCCCGCGCCCAGAGAGGGAATTCTTTCTCCAGCTCTTCATCAGTGAGGATACCGGTAAATTCCTTCGAAGATTCTTCCTCATGAACAGTTTTTTTATCCAGCCCTTGAGATTCTTCTGTACTCTCCTGAGCTGGGATATTATGAGGGAAAAAGAGAAGAGAAAAAAGAACGGGGAATAAAATCAGCCTGAATGAATTTCGGGCTGTCATGTTTGAACCCCTTCAAAGAGAAGGGTCCCCACGCGAACGAGAGTGGCGCCCTCTTCAATGGCTATCTCAAAATCACTGCTCATTCCCATTGAAAGCTCGAGAACGGGCAGGGAAAAGCGGCGATAGAGCAGCTCACGACATGCTGCCAAGGAACGAAATGCTACACGTATTTCGTTTTCATTCGAGGTAAAGGGTGCCATGGTCATGAGCCCGGCAGGGATGATCCGCTCACTTGCAAGAGCCAGCTCCACTCCGTGGGAAAGTGCATCCAAATCCCGGTATCCGGCTTTGCTCTCCTCGCCAGTATTGAGTTCAAAGAAAACAGACATTTTTCTATCTTCATGAGAGCATGCTTGAATAATGGCAGGTATCAAGTCGTCGCGGTCAACTGATTCTATAACATTGCAATACTTGACTGCCTGCCGGACCTTGTTTCTTTGGAGTCTCCCGATAAAGTGAAGCTCGACATCATCGGGGAGCGGCTTTGCAGACAGGTCATATTTATCGCGAATTTCCTGTACCCGGGATTCCCCCAAAAGCATAATACCCGAATCCAAAGCTTCATCAATGCGAGAGCGCTCTTGAAACTTGGAGACCGCCATCAACTTGACTTCTTCCGGATCCCGTCCCGCACGAGTGGCTGCATGTGCGATGCGATCCCGTATCATGGAAATTCGAGATGCAATATTCATCAATCTACCTCGAGAATACGCCCGGTGCTTATGGCAAGAGCCGTCAAGACTTCGGCGTCAAGTTTTTCGACACGTTCTGTACCGGAAATGGCGGCGGACTTCAATATTGCCTGTGCACAGTCCCGGGAATCACGGCCATTATTAATACGTGTGGCAACAAAACGTTCGAGGGTATTGGATATCATTTTTCTGCGTTGCCCGAAAAGACCGCGTACCAAAGGGTATAAGAGCGGGGGAATGGCGGCAATATCTTCTGCCGATCGACGTTCAAGCAAGAGAGAGGCAGAATCCACGTGTGGTTGTGGCCAGAAACAACCGGGCTTGAGTGTTCCGGTATATTGCACTTTGTAGACAGTCGAAAGGAGAACGGATATTGAAGAATACTCCGAACTACCGGCACGTGCGGCCATGCGTTGGGCAACTTCTTTCTGCACGGTGATTACCTGCCGTTCGAAAAAAAGCCCCCGCTCAACACACTGGGCAAGGAGGGTTGCTGCAATATTATAGGGTAAATTACCAAAGAAATATCGAGGGAGACCGGCTTTCGATTCCGAAAAAATGGTTTTAAGCGCATCGCCTTCCACCAGCGAGACCCGCTCTTCTCCTTCAAAAATATCGCGTAAGGCCTGAGCAAAGCCACGGTCGATTTCAAACATGCGCACACGGAGTTTGCGATCAAGCAGACCTCGCGTCATGGCCCCCAGTCCGGGGCCCACTTCCCAAACAAGCTCCCCCTCTTCGGCGTTGAGTGAATCGAGAAGAGCCGCACGAGAGCGGGGGTTGACCATAAAATTCTGACCGAACTTCTTTTGCATTGCCATTCCCCGTTCATCGAGAAACGCGCGAAGAGCTGAAGGGGAATCATAATCAAGGGGCAAGGACACGGTTTCTCCTTCTCTTGCAGAGCGTTTTGTTCAAAAGGAGTATAGCCGAAACCATGGACAGCGAAAAGATCATAACCACGGGGAAAGAATGTAGAGGCACCCCGGGGAAACGGGAGGCATGGAGCGCAATTGATTCCATGGCGCTATGACAAAGACGTGCAAAAAAATCCAAAGGAAGGCCCAAAGGACTCCAGACAGCGTTTAGAATGGGCCAGGCCATACCAAAAATCATCATGAGCCCGGCCAGTGGGGCAAGAGGAATACTTGCGAGCATACCTGCAGGATATGCGACATTGAAGAAAAGAGCCTGCACCGGGAGGGCAAACAAAAATGCGCCAATTGAGGCGGCCAAAGGCGATCGCAGGACAGGTGGTAAAAAAGCAGGCAAGAGATCGGAGAGGGGATTTGAAAGCACGAGTATACCAGCCAAGGCAAGATATGAAAGCATGAAAGCCGGGCTCAGGGCGACTAGAGGGGTCGCCAAAAGTTGTAGCAAAAAAGAGAGCGACAGTATGAGAATCGAAGAGGCCGGTAACGCACGTATAAGGGCAAAAAGGGTAATGGCGTACATGATAAGGGCGCGCATAAGAGAGGTCTGACCGCCGGCAAGATAGAGATACAGACTCAAAAGCAAGAGAGAAACAAGACCGGAGGGGATTAAACCAAGGGGACGCTTCAATGCAATGAGGAGAATGGCAGACAGGACAGCCAAATGCATACCCGAGAGAGCGAGGACATGTGAAACGCCCGCGGTACGAAAGAGGGTTTCTCTCCCGTCTTCAAGACCGTCTCGCCAACCCAAAAGGAGGGCAAGGGCCATCCCTCCCCAAGGACGGGATTCGAGACGCCGTATTATCGTCCTGCGTAGTCGATGTCTTGTTAAAGCCGGCCCCCATGGACGTGAGAGAACAACAAAGGAAGTAGCGGCGAAAAAATCACCCCTATCGGAATCTACCAGTTCTCCCCTCAGTCGCAAAAGAGTACCACGGGGAAGATCTTCAAAAGGTATTATAGACTGATAGTCCTTCCCGCTCTCCAGAAAGACAGTAAGCGTACCGTACGAAGATGTTCTTGTCCCCCCTTTACCGATTGAATAATCAACACGCATTCGCGCCATGATGCGATCTGCTTCCAAATTACGTGAATCATCGGCAAGAATCCCTTCAATTTCTTGAATCTCTGCCCGATCTTGTCCTGCCGTAAAGAGGGGAATCGCTACAAGGGCGCCTCCAACGGCTAGCAAACAGGCAATTGCCAGTATCCTGATTGCGCATATGCGCCCTGCCAAGAAAACCCGCAACGCACAGGTGGCGGCAGGAATAAATGACAAGACAGAGGCCAAAGAAAAAAGCAGAAGGGAAAGAAGCAGGAGAAAAAACAGCCCTCTCGTTCGTAAAAATCCCACCGAGAGGGCGTAGAATAAAATGGCTGTCCACAATGCAAGACTGACTACCGCTGCCTTTTTTTTCGGCACTACCACTTCAATCGATTCAGAGCAGCGCGTGCCAGGGCCTTTATATCGTCCGGATAGGGTAAATATCCCGTGTAGAGAAGATAATCGAAAGCCATCTTGTCGCCCAAGTCGCCAAGAGCTTCAATAGTGGCAGGCAGAATACGATCGTCCCATGTCTTTGAGCGTTCCATTTCTGCATTGAGCAAACCAAGATAGAGAGAGAGGACTTGAGCAGCGCGGGAGTCCCCCATCACCCCCAAGGCCTTGATTGCATCGATAACAGAATCCCTGTCGAGCTCCTGGCCCTCCTGCGGGCTTTGAACGAGGTGAAAGTGTCGTATGAGCAAAGGGGTTGCTCGAGACCATCGTTTGTGTGTGAGCTCCCGTACTGCGAGTCGCCGCAAGGTTTTGATGGCATCCTCCGGTTCATCCCCTTTTTCAATAATTTGCAGGGATACCTCGAGCGCAACCTCAGCCATTTCACCGCCAAGATCGGGATCGGTTTCCGGGTTCTCCGTTCCTTCCCGAAAAGCAGCGAGCTTTTCTACAGGGGGGTTTCGACGAATTACCCCGATAAGATTCTTGCGATAATCGCCATCGAGCAATCGAATGGCTTTTGAGGCCTTTTCCTGGATGTCCGCAGGATACCCTGCAACCATTGTCGAAAAGAGAACGGAAAAGGAACTCGCACTGTTCAAGCGCCCGAGGGCTTCGATACTTGCAGCGAGGGTTTCAAGATCGGGAGCCATTCCGGATCCAAACACCGAATTTTGAGTGGCAAGATATTGATTGAGATTCTCTATTACCTGTCCATCACCACGCCCCAAGACTGAAAGCGCACGCAAGACGGGAACACGAACGTTCGCCTCACGCCAGGACATGAAGGCTCGCCATAATTTGGAAATCGATGTTGTATGAGTGGTCTTGGCCAAGCCATCGGCGGCAAACGCAACAAGATCAGGGGTCAAGGGATCGTCCGATAGAAGTTCGTAATTGTCTGTGGCAAAGTCGAGGGCTTGGTCAAAAAGCGGACCGAAATCGGTTACTTGTTGACTCTTTGATGCATCCTTGATTATCTCGAGTTTGGCGCCCAAACTGGAACGGACAAAATTCTTTTGCCAGGAGAGAATGGTTCCCGTGGCAGGGACTTCTTCGGCCCAAGAGGATACAGTGGATATTGATAAAACAATAGAAATAATGATCCATCTCGATCGCATGAAAGCCTCCACATACAGTATGCCATAAAAGTATCAAAACAACGACAATTACAAAAAAAACACACAGCTAAGTCTAAAAAATGTTGTATTCAAGAACGATCTGGCACCCTATAACCGGCATTCAAATAAAAAAGAAACGGTTTGAAACTATCAGCCTTGCTCTGTTGAATCCCTGTTTGATATCGATGCCGGACTCAAGTGCTCGTCCTTCAAAATGGGCAGGCCATCACCGGATGTAGTCGAAGGTGTCGATTCACCCGAAATTGAAGAAGAGAGCGCGGATGTTTCCGAAGAAGGTTCTGCGCTTCCTCCCGATACAAGTTGTTCTTGAGCGGAATCGTCTCCATTTTCTACGGGTGCAAGATCGCTGCCTTCCCCGTCTTCGGGAACAAAAGAAAAGGTTTCATCCATTTCCTGAACAGTCTGTATGCCGAAAACAGCAGCTTGAATGCGGTTTTTTGCGTGAACAGGCAAGGGAAAGGCCTCCACATGGAGGAGGGATCGTTTGGTATCGGGGTGATATTCTGACGAACGGACAAGCCCTCCCATCGCAAGGGTTTCGCCGGAGAGCTCGAATTGAACGCGGACAGAGAGCCCGTCACGCGCTTTCCCCCCTACGGTAATTGCACACCCATCTTCCGACAAATCTTCCAAAATGCAGCGAAAACCCGGTTCTGTCTCCAGCCGGTGCGGGTCGTCATCCTGTGCAATGATGTACAGATATGCGGGAATGTTTGTCCTTGTTCGAATCGACTTTCTCTTTTGGGTACGGAAGAGTGAATCGGAGTGCGCAATCTGGATGGCCGGCCATCCGGTAGTTTTCACTTCATCGAGAACATAGCTGTCGAAGACGTATCCGGCATCATCAATACGCCAGAAGTAGACGGATATTTTTTTGCCACGCCACTCGGTCCCGCCGCTTGTGCCAAGGCCCCCCTTGGTCGGAATGCTCTCCGGCAGACTTGCCGTAAGATGCCTGTCCGTGTTTCGCAGGACTTTAGCCTTGAAGACCCCTTCGCCTTCAAGGAGTATGCGCAGTATTTGGGTATCCGCTATTTGGCGACTCGACTGTATTCCCTTCCGGTAGCGCGGCTGATCGAATTCCAGCTTCTTTCGAAAATCGAAGAGTTTGGCCAAAAAATCCTGAGTGCCGGGGTGATGTTCCTGCCCGGTAAGTTTGGCGCGTACGCTGATCCCCTTGATACACTCATTGAGCTGTTTGAGGGACCAAAAGAGAGATATGGGCTCTTCAATGGCGGCCTTTTTTGCCGCTTTGTGCATGAGGTGTATTTCACGAAAGGAGAAACCGGCATCCTTGCCCCGTGCATAAAACTGTATCAGCTGCGATACATTCTTGTTGCCAACGAGTGCGAATGCCCCGAACCCCAGTATTGAAACCAAGATGAGAAGTGTGATGATGGCCATGGTCCTGTTTCCCCCGGTCGTTTTTTCTGATACCTTGGGTTCCGGTGACCCTTACTATACCCCAGCGTCAAGGCGCTGTCAAAAGGAGTTGACGGTGGCATCTCGCCCGTATCAGGCACTGAAAGGCGCCCTCCTCTATCTTGTCCTTTTTATCCTTCCCGCACTCATGGCCCCTGCGGGGGACACGATCCATAGACTGGTCGTCTCGGGCATGCTGCGGCAGCTCTTCCTGTACACCATTCCGGCTCTTCTGCTCTGTCTTTTCCTGATAAACAAAGGGGAACATCTCAAGGTCCTCTTCAAGCCGGCAAAATCCGATGGCGCAATGCTTGTACTGCTGCTCCTTTTTTTGACTATCTGCGCCCTCTTGTATCGCCTGCTTGCGGTATTGACGGATACCGGTGAACTCACGATCTCCTTCGAGCCCTCTGTCATTGCCTGGAGTACCCTCGTTATTTTCACCCTGTGCAGTGTACTCCTCGAAGAGAGCTTCTTTCGCGCCTGGCTCCCGGAACAGTTCAAATTGGCCGGTCTTTCCCCCCGCATCAGCATTGTTCTCTCTGCCCTGCTCTTTTCCCTCGCCCACTTCAAGCAGGGTTTTCCCGGTATGACACAGGCCCTTTTTGCAGGACTCTTCCTGGGTTGGGCAGCGCAAAAAACAGGGCGCCTCGTGGCGCCCATTGTCTCTCACAGCCTGTTCAACATGGCGGTGTGGATCATCTCGCTTTCTTGATTTACACCGAAATCGAGACCTTCCCGCGCTGCCCGGAGAGCTCAAGGTAGGCCATGTCGGCCAAGCCGAAGCCGGCATTCTCTGAAAGGCTGCCGGCGTATTCATCGTCGAGCATGTCGCGATACATCTTCCCGGCGAAGGAGTTGTCGCCCAGCTCGCCCTCGGGGACGGTCTTGCGCATTTCCTTGAGGAGGGTTTTCATGAGGAAGGTCTCAAGCTCGCGGCACTGCTCGTAGAGTTCACTCGAGCGGTCGACGAGTTGGGCCTTGCCCGCCCGCCCCGATCCAAGACCGCCGGCATTTGCGGCAGCCCCTTGCGCGGGGACGAGGGATTCACTCTTTACGCTATTCAGGACATCGGCGAAGTGGGGCCCGGCGGGGGTGTTTCCATCAGCCCGCTTTGAGAGGCGCTCAAGGGCCGAAAGCCCCGCGCTGTCGCGATTGAGGGTCGCCGCCTGCGTTATGTCCATCAGCCTTACCTCTTGAGCCCGGTTGCGATGCCGAGCATGTTGTCGCTCGTCTGGATCGTCTTGGAGTTGAACTCGTAGGCCCTCTGGGCCACGATGAGATTTACCATCTCGCGGACAACAGACACATTGGACATCTCGAGGAACTTGTGTTTGAGTGTTCCCATCCCGTCAAAGCCGGGGCGGCCGCCTACTGCATCACCAGATGCGTTGCTGATTTTGAAGAGGTTCTCGCCGATGGCCGTAAGCCCGGTAGGATTGGGGAAGCGGTAGAGCTCCATCTGGCCCACATCGGTCATGTCGTCCATGCCGGGAAGCTTTACCTGGACCCGCCCGTCGCCGGACACCGTGATGGTCTCCTTCATGAAACCCTCGGGCATGACGATATCCGGGAGAACCCGGTAGCCGTTGGCAGTGACCAGGCGCCCTTCGCTGTCTACCTGGAGGGCCCCGTCGCGGCTGTAGGCGTAGGAGCCGTCGTACATCTGGATGCGAAAGAAGCCCTCGCCGTTGATGGCAAGGTCGGTGACGTTCTCGGTGTGCTGGAGTGAACCCTGGGTGAACATGCGCTGGGTGGCGGCGAGCTTGACGCCGTGTCCCATCTGGATACCAACGGGGGTTACAGTGTCCTCGGTCGCCGGAGTACCGGCAACCTTGACGGTCTGGTACAAGAGGTCTTCAAAGTCCGGGCGCATCTTCTTGAAACCCGTCGTATTGACGTTCGAGAGGTTGTTGGAAATCGTGTCGATATGGGCCTGCTGGCCAATCATGCCGGAAGCGCCGGTCCACAAGCTTCGTACCATCAGTTTACTCCTTGTCCCTTTTTATCAAACCTTGATGACATCGTTGAGAAGTTTGCCCACCATTCCGTCTACCGTATGAATCGTTTTCTGGTTCGCCTCGTATGCGCGGTTTACTTCTATCATGCGCACCATCTCGAGGACGGCATTCACATTGGAGCCTTCCACAAAACCCTGAACGACCTTGGGCCGCTCATTCATGTCCAGGACACGGGCGGGGCCGGATATTTCGGTGTCTCGGTAGAGACTGGATCCCTGTTTGGCCAGGTAGCGGTCCAGCTCGAAATCCACGATCTTGAGGGTGTCGATGTGGACGGCCTCGCCCCAGGGGTTGTTCTCGCGCGAGACCATGCGGGTGGGGTCCCCGTCGTGGAATTCGGCGTTGACCCACACACGGCCCTGCTTGTCGATAAGGAAGTTGTTGGCCTTGACGTTGATGGGACCCTCTTCGCCCATGACGGGGAAGCCCTCTTTTGTTTCGAGGAGGCCCTCTTTGCCCAACTGGAATGAACCGTTACGGGTATAGCGTTCGCCGTAGGGGGTCGAAACCGCCATAAAACCCTCGCCATCGAGAGCGACATCGAAATCGCTCTGGGTCTCTTTGAGGGTGCCCTGTTCAAAGCAGGTAAAGAGCTCGTTGGATTCAACTCCGAGACCGATTTTGCCCACGACAGGAGCGGCATCGCCGGAGCCGAAGGGGTGCTGGTAGACGCCATCGTCGTTGAGGCGACGCATCAGGAGCTCGGGGAAGGCCTTGTGCACGGCCGTATCCCGCTTGTAACTGTCGGTATCGACGTTTGCCAAGTTGTTGGCGACCGCATCCAGCCGGAACTGTTGAGCATTCATGCCGCTTGCGGCGGTGTACCATCCTCGTATCACAAGTGCCTCCATACTATGTATCGGCGCCCGGAACGGGACAGTTGAGGTCCTTTGAACAGGAAGAAAGACATTTCAAGGCTGATAGTTACGCCCGGGGCCCCTGAATAAAAAAGAGGCTTCTCAGGGGACTCTTAGCGGGGGCGCACGCGGGTTGTCGGTATCGCAAGCGTGGGGTCTTCGGGCCAATAGTGTTTGGGGTAGCGCCCGCGCAGTTCCTTGCGCACCTCCTGCCAGGTCGTCGCCCAAAAACTTGCGAGGTCGCAGGTTACCTGTACGGGGCGCTGGGCAGGTGACAGGAGCTCAAAGCGCAAGGGTACGCCCAGTATTAACGGAGACGAAGCGAGCCCGAAGCACTCCTGTATGCGAAGGGATACCGTAGGCTGTCCACCAATCCAAGAGATGCGGTGGCGGGAACCGGCGGGGCTCGTAAAATGAACGGGGACGGCTGAATCATATTCCCTGCGCAGGGCCCAATCCGGGATCTCTTCGATGGACGCGGCGAGACCCTTCCCGTCGATAATGGGTCCACGGGGGGAGAGCCGGGGTGCCACCGCAGCGCTGAGCGTGTCGGGGAGTGCTTCCGGGCTTAATTGCTTGGAAAGGGCCTGGTCGTTCCGGTGTGTGGCGAAGAAGCGCAGGCGCTCGAGAGCGTTCCGTGCCAGTTCCCGCTCCTCGTCCCAGGGCAGGGCTTCGAGCCCTTTTTCGTCAATCAGGGCGCGAAAGGCCTCCGAAAGACGGTTTTGCGGGCAGCGGCTCTTGGTCTGCGAGAGTTCGAGGCGGCGAACCATGCGTTTTTGCACGAGAAAGACCTCAAGGCCCCGCCACTCCCAAGACTCGGCGGTAAGGGCAAGTAAGGCAAGGGCTTCCTTTGCCGCCTCTTCGGGCACGCTCATGACCAAGCGGGCCCTGCCGCGTCGCTCGCCGGCATCGGCGTCGAGCACGCAGAGCCAGGGCTCGCGGGCGAAGGTCCCGTCAACATACAACTCCCTGCCGGAGACCAGGCGAAAGATACCCTCGCCCTCTTTTCGCGCGAGGCTGTCGGGGAAGGCGGGCGGGAAGAGAAATGCGGGCAGATCGAAGGAGAGAGTTTCGAGGATGTTACGGCAGGCTTTCAGGGAAACCGCCCCATCTTTACCCAAATCCTTTGATTGGAGACGTCCCAGTATATCAATAGCTGTCTCCATCACACGCCGTGCCCAGGGGCTGTTTCGCTGCAATTTGAATGCATCAAGGCGTTGATCAAGGGATTCGGTATCCCGCCCCCTTGAAAGGGGGGCAGATCCTTCCGCAAGGAGGGCGGCAGACAGGATGGCAGCGGGGAGATCTGCCGAATCGCCTTTTCCTTCAAGGGGCATGGCAACGAGGGCCGCCGTCCGTACATCGAGTCCCAGGCGCGCCATCACCCTGCCCCGCGGCGTGCAACGACCCTCGCGATCAATCGCGCCAAGGGCGCCCAGGAGACTGCGGGCCTCATCGAGGGCGTGTGATGGAGGCACATCGAGCCAGGGCAGGCCTGCAGGATCGCGTATTCCCAAAGACGCACAGTCGAGCAGGAGCGAAGAGAGCTCGCTGCGTAGTATTTCGCTCTGGCGCGGCTGGAGCGTCAGGGCGCCGGCATCCCACAAGCGAACGACCCGTCCGGGCCCCAGTCGCCCCGCCCTGCCCGCCCGTTGATCGGCAGAAAAGGCGTCCTCGACTTCTGTAGTCAAGCGATCGAGCCCCGATCCTGAGTGCCATCGGTTTACCTTTACAAGCCCGGTGTCGACAACGATGCACACCCCCGGAACTGTGAGGCTCGTCTCTGCTATGTTTGTGGCAAGAACAATGCGCGTAGAGGATGGATCTGGCGGCGCTTCGAGCACCCGTTTCTGCGCTTCGAAGGAGAGGGAGCCGTGCAAGGGCAAAATGGCAATCGCCGGGAATGCCTTTGAAAGCGCCGTATGAAGGGCATCAATTTCGGCACGCCCGGGCAGGAAGACGAGTATCGTGCCCTTGTCGCGAGATCCGGCCGTTCCCCTTTCACCCGGCCCGGCTGCCCGGCCCCTTGCGGGCCCAGAAAGAATATCTGCAATACAACGCTGCGTGCCTTCCACAAGGCCATCCCGGTCTTCAAAGCGATACGGAACGAGGGGGCGCCCGTCTGCTTGGAGGGGCTGGTATGAAATGTCCAGGGGATACTGACGCCCCGCGCTGTCGAGAAGCGGCACAGGAGCGCCAGTGGAAGAAGCGAGAAATTCGCAAATACGCCCGACATCCATTGTTGCAGACATGAGGAGTATTGAAAGATCGTCCCGCAAGCCCATAAGCTCGAGGGAAAGGGCCAGGGCCAGGTCGCTATGAATGGAGCGCTCGTGAAATTCATCGAAGATGACCAGGGATACGCCGTCCAAGCCGGGGTCGTTGACAAGGCGCTTGGTAAAGAGTCCCTCGGTGACCACCTCTACCCGCGTATTCGAAGAACAGCTGCGCTCGCCGCGAACCGCATAGCCCACCCCTTCCCCGACAGGCTCACCCAACAGATCTGCCATGCGCCGGGCGCTCGCGACCGCCGCGACACGGCGCGGTTCGAGGAGTAAAATACGCCCGGAAGCCGGGGGCAAAACCCGCGCCATGGCGAGCGGTACAAGACTGGTTTTCCCGGCGCCGGGGGCTGCCCGCAGAACTGTCGCGCGAGATGACCTTACGGCAGACGAGAGTTCAGGCAGGAGGGCGCGAACCGGCAAATCAGGGAGATCTGCGAAGAGAGTCTCACTAAAAGGGTCGGTTTTCACGCAGGCTCAGCCCTCCGGATGCCTCGAGGAAGAGGTCCCAAGTCTCGCCGGGACGCATGATGCGGTGAAGGGCGTTGCCGTAGAGCGAGCGGACTATACCGTCGGAACGCAGGAGACGGTCCTCCGCGCGAAGGGAAAAAAGCTCGGCGAGCAGGGCCCGATACGCTTCCGGCGCCATCCCGATAATCTCGTCGTCGCTGCGGTTGAAGGCATGGGGCACCCCGTTATCACCCAAAGTCCCCAGGGGAAGGGCATCCGCCTGTGCGAGATTTTCGCTGTATATGCGCCAGGGTATCGCAATATTCTGGCGCTTGCCGCTCTCGACAAGGGCATAATCGACGTTGAGAACGGCAGCGTCTATGTGAATGTCGCGGCCGGATACGGCAAGGGTTTTGCGCGAGAGCTCCCGACGGCCCCCGGCACCGTCAAAGACGCGCACTTCGAGTGTGCTCTCGCCATTCCGGTACTCTAGGACGGATATCGACGCCACCTTGCGGGAAGCCGACAGGTTCTCCACCGCCAACGCAAGGTTTCGAATGCGCTCCTGCCTTTGGAGCAGGGTCTGCACCCCTTCAAGCGAAGAATGGAGCCCCCCGACCAAGAGTATGACCAGAAGCCCCCCAAGGACGAGGGGAACCCAACGCAAGACCTTCAAGAGTGCATGCAGGAATGCCGCTCCCAATTCGAAAAGAACGATGGGAGGGCTCATGCGTTCGCCAGCAGCTTTTACTGAGAGTGAAACCACACGAAAGCGGCGGGCTGCCAGGACGAAAAGCACAAACAGGGCAATGACGCCGCCAATCATGAGTGTTTCCACGCTCGTGACGAGCTTCAGAGCCATGCGCGAAAAACCAAGGGCACTGTCAAGGACTTTGTTCAGCTGCGGATCCATAGAAGCCCCCTTTTTACTCGCGTACTATTTCCATGCCACCGCTGGGGCGCACGACAAGGCTGTATATGGCGCCCACCTCAAAGCTCGAGAGATTGCGTATATCGTGAACCACGCTCCCCCAACTGCGCCGCCCTTCCCGATCGCTTTCCTGGAATGAGGGACTGCGCACGCGGGCGAAGAGCTCCGAAAGGATTGAACGGTCCTTTGCCTCGAGCCCGGCCGAATCGTGAATGAGCGGGAACCCGTCACGCTCGTAATAGTCGAAAAGAAGCGTCCCCCGCGACGGGGGAATGAGTTCGGTATAAACCCGTGACGGAAAGGCGAGCCACCGCCCCTCAACCGGAACCATCACCGAATCAATCGAGAGCTCGCTGCCGCGCCAGGCACGCTCAAACGAGGCAATTTCATTGCCATCCGCATCGTAGAAACGGAAACGGGCCGAAATATTCTCCCCCCGGGAAAGGACCATGAAGCGAAGGGGAATACTGGCCGTTTTGATACGGGCAATACGCTCTTCAAGACGCTCCAAAGTGGTCCCCTGTTGCCACCACAAAAAGGCAATCGCGCCAACCCCCAGCACTGAACACAAGAGCAAGATGGTCAAGACAGCGCGAATGGTCTTCATCTTCATGAATGACGCTCCTTTTCGGCGAGCAGGGCGAGAAAGGCATCCTCATCGAGGATCGGAATGCCAAGACTGGCGGCCTTGCGACTCTTGGTGGAAGAATCCGGGCCCTCGTTACTCACAAGGTAATTCAAATCCTTTCCCACCGAATCCTTGCAGATGCCCCCCAGCGCCGTCACACGGGCCTTGGCCGCATTGCGCTTGAGGGAACGGAGCTCTCCGGTAAAGCAAAAGGAACAGCCCTTCAAGGGGGCATCGGCAGCTGGGCTGCGTATTGCGACAAAACCGCTGGAAAGGACACGATCCATGTCGACACGGGTTTCCGCCATTCCCTCTGCAATGCCTTGGGCGAGTATACCCCCCAGACCGTGAACGGTCGAGAGCGCAGAAGCATCGGCGCGGCGCAGGGCCTCAAGGGTATCAAAGCCCGCGTGGACCACCTTGTCCATGATGGTCTCTCCCACC
>CAZIRF010000025.1:0-41244 GCA_964541755.1 uncultured Spirochaetales bacterium
CCCGGGGGGAGGCCGGGACCCGGAGCCGGACAGGGATAGCAGGGGGCGGGGCTCGCAGAGACCCGCCTGGGGGTCCCGCGTTTACCGGCCCCGCGGCCCGGCCGCGGGGGGGCGGGGGCAAGGCGCATAGCGCCTTGCCCTTGGCGGAACTGCGCATCGCAGTTCCGCACGCTCCACAGGGCAACCTGTGCCGCTGGCAGGGAGAAACAGCTGCGCCCCCCTCCCAACTGCAGGCTTCCTGTTACAGGGGGCTATGCAGAATCGCGGGCGTAGAGCTTGGCGTAGGCCCCGCCCTTGGCGATGAGCTCGTCGTGGCTCCCCGATTCCATGATGATGCCGTCCTCGATGTGGTAGATGATGTCGGCATTGCGGATGGTCGAGAGGCGGTGCGCAATGACGAAGCTCGTGCGGCCCTTCAAGAGATTGGCGATACCGGACTGGATGGCGAGCTCGGTTTCTGTGTCGACGGCGCTCGTGGCCTCGTCGAGGATGAGGACGCGCGGGTTGGCAAGGAGTACGCGGGCAAAGGCGATAAGCTGGCGCTGCCCCATGGACAGGGAGAGGCCCCGCTCGCTTACCTCGGTCTCGTAGCCCTTCTCCTGGGCCATGATGAACTCGTGGGCGTGGACGAGCTTGGCCGCTTCGATGACCTCCTCGTCGCTCGCGTCGAGCTTGCCGTAGCGGATGTTGTCCATGATGGTCCCCGAAAAGAGGAAGCTGTCCTGGAGCATGACACCCACCTGGCTGCGCAGGCTCGCGATGGTTACGTCGTGTATGTTGATCCCGTCGATGGTAATCGCGCCCTTCTGCGGCATGTAGAAGCGCGACAGGAGGTTGACGATAGTGGTCTTGCCGGCCCCGGTGGGACCGACAATGGCAACGCTCATACCGGGGGTTGTCACGAAAGAGACGTCCTTGAGGATGGGCCGGCCCTCCTCGTAGGCGAAGTCGACATGGTCGAACTCGACGTGGCCGCGAATGGCCGGAAGGGCCACCGCCCCGGGGACATCCTCGATAAGGGCAGGCTCGTCCAGAAGCTCGTAGATGCGCTCGAGGTAGGCGGCGGCGGTAACGAGGGAGTTGTAGAAGTTCCCGATGTTCTGGATGGGCTGCCAGAAGCGCCAGATGTAGCCCAGGAAGGCGACGAGGGTACCGACGGTGATGGTATCGGTAAACCAAACGACGCCCGCGAGGTAGACGAGCGAGACGCCCATGGTCGAGACATTGTCGATGATGGGCCAGACGGCGAAGTTGACCATGACGGCCTTGAACCAGACCTTCTTGTAGTCATCGCCCAGGCGGATCATGTTGTCGTTTGCCCGCTTGCCCATGGCAAAGGACTGGGTGATCTTCATGCCGGCGAGGCTCTCGTGCAGGTATGCATTGAGGTTGGCCTGCTTGTGGCTCACATTCTGCCAGGCGCGGTGCTGGGCGCTCTTGATGAGGACTATTACAAGTCCCATGATGGGCAGCCCCGCCATACAGATGAGGGTAAGCCGGGGGTCGATGATGAGCATGAAGGCGACGATGAAGATGAGCGTGAACAGGTCGGTAATAAGGGTGATGAGCCCGTTCGAGATGAGGTCCGACAGGGAGTTCACGTAGTTGACCAGGCGGATGAGGATCTTCCCGTGGGGCCGCGAGTCGAAGTAGTTGAAGGGCAGTGTCTGCAGCTTCTTGAAGAGGTCCGAGCGCAGGTTGTGGATGACGTTCTGCCCCAGCTTCGTCATGAGGCGGATGCGCAGGGCCTGGCCGCCGGCGTTCATGAAGACAATGAGGGCCAGGAGGACGGCGAGCCCAATGAGAAGCCCCACGTCCTTGGCCGGGATGGCGACATCTATGGCCTGCTTCGTAAGGAAGGGTGCAGCCAGGGACACGAGGGAGGCGGAAATCATGAGGAACAGGGCCGCCACTACCTGTTTTTTGTAGGGAACGAGGTAGTGAAGGAGCCGCTTCAAGTGATGGGGCTGGAAACTGGTGACGTTCTCTTCGTCTATGTCGTATCGGTTACGCGCCATGGTTCTCTCCAATCTGGTGACGCCAGACCTTTTGGTAGTAGCCTTCGCGGGCGGTGAGCTCCTCGTGGGTGCCGCGGTCGGCGAGGCGACCGTCCTCGAGGACGATGATGGAATCGGCCATGCGCAGGGTCGAGATGCGGTGCGCAATGACGATGAGGGTATGCTTTCCCTTGAGTTCTTCGATGCTGGCGCGGATGCGCTCTTCGGTCTCGAGGTCCACACTCGATGAGGTGTCGTCGAGTATCATGACCGGGGTGTTGGCCGCGATGAGACGCGCGAGGGTAAGCCGCTGGCGCTGTCCGCCGGAAAGCCCCACTCCCCGCTCGCCAACGACCGTCTCGTAGCCTTCCGGGAGCTTGTCGACAAACTCGTCGGCGGCAGCGAGACGGGCGGCCCGGCGGATCTCGTCATCCGGCAGGTCCATGTTTGCAAAGGCGATATTGGCCTCGATACTGTCCGAAAAGAGGAAGGGATCCTGCATGGCAGCGCCAACGTTTGCGCGAAGGGCGTCAAGAGGCCAGTCCCGAACGTCGATACCGTCCACCAAAATCTGTCCCTCATCGACCTCGTACCAGCGCGGGATGAGGCGCGCAATCGTGGACTTGCCCGACCCGGTTGGCCCCAAAATGCCCAGACAGTGCCCTGCTTCGAGCTTGAAAGAGAGGTCTTTGATAACCGGGACCTCGTCGTAGCCGAAGGAGACGTTGCGGAACTCGATGGAGCCTTTGACCGCCTGGGGAAGATGAGCGGCAGGAAGCTCAAAAATGGAGGGCTTCGCGTCATAGACGGCGTATACGCGCTCTGCAGACGCGCGGAAGCGCTGCACGTCGTTGAGGAGCCAGCCGAGCATGTTGAGCGGCATGGTGATGGCCCAAGTAAGGCCCGAGAACACAACGAGGTCGCCCAGGCTCATGCGCCCCTGGATGATGAAGATACCGCCTGCGAGGATGAGGAGGACCGGCATGAGACCCGTACAGGCGTCGATAAGGGGAATAAAGGTCCCCCAGACCCCGGCAGATTCGAGATTTGCCTTGCGGAAACCGGCATTCTCTTCCTCGAAGCGGGTCGTCTCGTGGCCCTCGCGGGTAAAGGCGCGAACAACACGATTCCCGGAGATGTTCTCCTGGACACGTGTGTTGAGGCTCGAAAACTGGGCGCGCACCTTGGCAAACATCGGTTTGACGCGGCGGGTAAGGAGAAAGGCAAAGAGGCCGATAAAGGGGCTCAAGCCAAGGAGAATGAGGGTGAGCTGCCAGTTGACCGAAAACAAGACCGCGACGGCAAAGCAGAAGACGATGATGTTCTCGAAGAGCTGGTAGATGACCCAGGCAATGAAGTGGCGTACGGCGTCAAGGTCGCTCGAGAGGGCCGTCATGAGGTCGCCGGTGCGGGTGCGATCGAAGTAGGAGAAGTCCTGGCGGTGCAGGTGGGCGAAACAGTCCTCGCGAATGGACTTGAGGGCATTCTGCGAAACATGCTCGAAGAGCATCTGATAGGAATAGCGGATAATCGCCTTTACGAGGGTGACCGATACGATAATACCGACGAAAATCCAGATGAGATTCTTTTCGCCACCCAGGATGACCCTGTCCACAATTTGGCCCGAAATCCGCGGATTGACCATATTGAGACCCGACACGAGTATGGACAGGAAGAGCCCGAGGGCCATCCTGAACCGATACCGTTTGATGTACGTCCACAGCCACTGTGCCATTTGTACCTTCCAAATGAAAAAAGTCGGAACCGATAACAAGCCCCGACAGGGAAAAGCCTATCAATCCATTTCAAATGTGGGAAGAGGGAAAGAGCACTTATGTGAAAAACAGGTGAAATCCCCATGCCCCTTGCACGTTTATCCCGATTCCCCCCGGCGCGGGCAGTCTTGTTGCAAAGAGGGGGAAGAGGACCAATACTGATGATATGACACAGTGGGGCACGGCTGCAATCTTGACCGCACTTTTTGCCGGCATGACGGCGGCCTGCGTCGGGGTCCCCCCGGTCGGGGCTGCAGATGTACGCCCGGGGCCCACACAAGGATTGTCCTTGGGAGAAACCACCTGGGTTGTAAAGGCAGCCAAAAACCGCCTTGGCCCCGGCCCCAATTTTTTTTCGCGCAAAAATGTGAGCCCGGCTGGCCCGGAACTGCCCCTTTCGATTGAAGGAGCGGATCTTGGCGGGGGCCGGACCCGCTGGCTCTGTGCCGAGGTATACTCCCGGGAGGAATTCGGCTCCGGGGTCTTTGAAATCGACTTTAGGCGCTCCGGCGCCTTTGATGCGCAGGCGGTCTTCGGCTTCTTTCTTTATAATGATCAGTATCCCCCGTGGTTTGGCGAGGCGGATATCGAGCTGTCTTTCTGGGGGAATCGCGAACGCCCCGAGCTCTCTTTCACCGTACAGGGAGAGGGGCCCCTGAACACGCGTCAGATCAGCCGGGCCATGCCGGAGGGGGCAGGCGAATACACGGCGCGCATCGAATGGACGCGGAAGGGTCTGCATTTTTCCGTAAACACGCGCGAAGGCAGCCCCGTCGCCGACTGGGCCTGGCAACCGGCCGCGGCCGCCGCGAAATCCTCGGGCGGCGAAGAGCCGAAGCGAAGACGGGTTCACCTCAACCTCTGGCTCTATGAAGGGCGCGCCCCCGCGGGAGATGGCGCACTGTCTGTTGTGATATCCGACTTCTGATACCGGCCCGGTACCGGTGAGTAAGAGGCGGGGCGAGCAGCGCCCCGGAACTGCCCGGGAACAGTTTAAAAACGGCCAAAATGGCGCATACTGTGAAGCATGACAATCGAAGACATCGGTAAAATTCGCGTCGTGACGCCAGAGACAGCCCAAATCGACGTCATGAACGCCAATGAATTCGGAACCAAACTGATGCAGGCCCTGGAAGGGAGTTCTTCCTGCGTCCTCGACCTCTGCAATGTGGTATTTCTCGATTCTTCAGCACTGGGGCGCATAGTCATCGCCCTGCGAAACTGCAAGATGCAAGGCCGCCACTTTATTATCTGCGGGGCAACCGAGGCGGTAGCCCTCCTGTTCAAGATGGTACGTCTTGCGCAGATAGCCGAGATCCTGCCGGATCGCGATGCGGCCCTCGCCCGCTTGAAGGGAGAGGCCGTATGAAAGGGCGCCGGGTTGGGGGCCCTTTTTGGAGTGCATGGGCGGGCACCGACGGTGAAACCGCAGAGCCCCCCGTGCCCAGCCCCGAAGAGGCGATGGCCCGCGACCACGATATAGAGACCAGCGCCCGCATCCAGCGCACCCTCCTTGCCGGTCGCTACGATTTTTCCGTCCCCGGGCTGGAAATTGCCGCCGAAACCCTTCCCTCCTCGCGCGTGGACGGCGACTTCTACGACTTCTTCCCCCTGTCGAACGACAGCCTCGACTTCATGATAGGCGACGTGATGGGCAAGGGGATTCCCGCGGCCCTTACCGCGGCGGCGGCGAAATCGGCCGTGTACCGCAGCCTCATGCGTCGCATGATCGCCCGGGGCGGCCTCCCGGAGCCCGACGACATCCTCGCGGAAGTCGATCGCGTCATTTCCGGCGAGCTCGTGGACATGGGGAAATTCCTCACCATGTACTATTGCCGTGTCGAGCCACAGAAGGCCTCCCTGCGCTTCATCGACGCCGGCCACACCAGCTTCCTGTACCACTGCGCCCGGGACAAGACCTGCTGGACGGTCAAGGGGGCCAACATGCCCCTGGGTTTTACCGAATCACAGTCCTGGCAGAGTTTCACCCTCCCCGTCGACGAGGGCGATACAATTTTCTTCTATTCGGACGGCATTAGCGAGGCGGAAAACGCACAAACCGGCATCTTTGGCGAAGAGCGGCTTCGCCAACTCGTCCTGGCACACGCGAAGCTCGCCCCGGAGGAGCTCGTAAAGCAGGTCCTCGCCCTTACCTTCTACTACAGCGAGGGCTCCTTTCGCGACGACGTGACGGCCCTAGCGCTGCGTATGCGCGAATGCGGCATGCCCTCCCGTGCGGGGCGCACGATATCCATAAATCGCCCGGAAAACAACTGGATAACCGAAACACGAACGCGCTTCCTCGAAGATCTCGAGGGAGTCTACAGGGGCCGGGAACGGGAACTGGCACTCCCCCTCTCGCTGGCCCTGGTCGAAGCCCTGGGGAACCTCGCGAAATACACCTCGGGACCGGCCAGCGTATACTGGGACCTGCGGGATGGACGCGTGAGTATCAGCCTTGACTGCCTTTCGGGGGATTTCGACTGGTTCAGGGCCCCGCAACCGCAGATGGACAGCTACCCGATGAACGGATACGGGTCCTGGATCATGTCGGGGGCGAGCGACTCGATACTCCTTCTGCGCGGTCGCGAGAGACAGTCGCGCATCATCATTACCAAGGATGTGCCATAACATGCCCAAACCGCTCCCCCCCTTCGAACTGGCCCCGGGAATTTGGTGGCTGGGCTCGTCAAATCGCAAGGACTTCCTGCAGGTGAACAGCTACCTCCTCGTGCAGAACGGCCGGGCCGTGCTCTTCGATCCGGGGCCGGTCCCCTGCTTTCGCGAAATATACGAGGCCGTCACGCAAATCGTGAATATCGGGCAGCTGGCATACACGGTTGTCTCGCACCAGGACCCCGATGTCTGTGCGAACCTGCCATTGTGGGAAGAGCATGGCTTCAAGGGGGATATCGCCGCCCACTGGAGAACGGGCTTGCTCCTTCCCTCGTACGGCCTGCATTCGAACATCATCAACATCTACAAGGACGAACAGGGGCGGCTCGACGGCTTTCCGGCTCTCGATTTCCTCGTTGCCCCCTACCTCCACGCTCCGGGGACCATACTCGCCCACGACCGGCAAAGCGGCAGCCTCTTTTCCGGCGACCTCTTCGGGGCCCTGGGCACGAGCCTCGAGCTCGAGGCAGACCAGGGATACCTTGCGCGCATGGTATCCTTCCACGAACAGTACATGCCCTCATCGGCCATGCTCAAAGCGGCAATTGAAGACATACGATCCCTTGACTGCAAACGCATCTTGCCGCAGCACGGCTCTGTCCTTGACGGGGACATGGTCTCCCGCGCCATCGACGCCCTGGGGGCGGCCGAGTGCGGGAAGCTGGACCTGGAAACGGCACAGCGCGAGAACCGCAAGAGCCAGGAGATCGACAGCCTGCGCAGCGATTGGCTCAAAATGCAGGAAGACCTCATCAGTCTGCAGGAGAGCGCCCTCAAGGACAGCCTTACCGGGCTGTGGAAACGGGAGTATCTTGACGAGTACCTGCCCCTCTTCATGGAGAAGCATCCGGAAGGGGCCCTCGCCTGCCTGCGTTTGGACCTCATGAGGGAGTACAACAGCGAGTTTGGCTACGCTGCCGGCGACGAGGCAATCGCAAGTTTCTCAAGCCTCGTAATGGAAGAAAAAAGCAGCGACATACTGATCTTTCGCGATGCAGGACCATCGGTAGATATACTCCTTCCCAACGCCAACAGTGCCAGGGAAGAAATCGTACAGCTCCAGGCCCGGGTGCGCGATTCCCGCGCCTTCCTCAAAAAGCGTGAAGCGAGTGCTGCCTTGGTCACTGTCGCAGAAGCCACAGACCCCCGGGAACTCGCACGATTACTCGCAACCCGTTTGCGACTCCTCGACGGGATGGGCTCAGGCAGTATTTCGGCGAGCGCCCGCCTCGAAAACAACGAAAAAGCCGGCGTTCTCTTGATCGTGGAACCGGACCATCACTTTGCCCTCTTCCTTCAACGACACTTTCGTACCCTGCACTACCAAGTCCAAGTCGCTTCGACCGGCACCGAAGCCCTGCGTCTTGCCCGCAGTCTCTTGCCCAAGCTTATCGTAAGCGAACTGAATGTCCCGCAGTATGATGGGCCCGACATCCGCCGCTTGCTCGTCGAGGAAGACGGGCTCACGCAGCTCCCCTTTCTGTTGATGTCGGGAATAAAAAGCGAGAGCGATGTCAAACGGGCACAAAACCTGGGCATCCTGCACTATCTCAAAAAACCGGTCATGCTGGCTGAACTCGAGGGCCTTGTGGGCGCTCTCTGGGAGGGGGCCAATGGCTATCAGTCTTGAACTCATTGCCATCATTATTGCCTCGTTTCTCGCCCTGGACCTCGTGGTTCTGCTTTCAACCGGCCATATCAAGCAGGAGAGCAAAAAACGCTACCAGCGAAAAGAACGCCTTGTCGAACTCGTCGGCAACTGGATAAGCGAACCGAAGGCTGCCTTCCCGCCCCTTTCGAAGCGCGAAGAACGGCTTCTGCTCGAGGTTCTTGGTGAATTTGGCGACAAACTCAGCCTGTCCCCACTTAAACTCGAAACCTTGCACGCGGTCCTCGTCTCGCAGAAAGGTATAAAAAGAGCCCAACGCGACGCCAGGAGTTCAAGGGCATCCAAACGCGCCCGCTGCATTCGGCTCATACCCTATATTCGGGAGAGGGATCGCCTCTCCCTGTGCCGCAGTCTCCTCGCACGGGAAAAAACGCCCCTGCTCTTCATGAAGCTCATGATCATCGCCCTTGAACGCGATGGAGAGACCCTTATGGACGACCTTGTCGCCGCCCTGCGCATGCGGGAAGAGAGCGTGCAGGAACGGGCGCTTGCGATACTCACCGAGTCGCAGTACGCCCTTGTTTCCTGGGCTACCACCCACCGACGTGATCGCGATCCCTTGGTTCGTCGCATTCTCCTGGCACTCTGTTCGCACTATCACTATGACTGGTCCGACGATTTCCTCGCCGGCTGCCTCGAAGATCAGGATGCCCAACTGCGTCGTTTGGCGCTGGAAGTTGCGAGCCAGGCCAGAAGCACAGCCCTTGAAGCCGATGCACTCCTTGCGTCCCAAGACCCGTATCTGGTCGAAGAGGGAATTCGGCTGATATTACACTCAGATGAACTGCCCTCTTGGCAGAGCCTTGCGCGATTTCTCGACAATGCGTCCACACAGCGCGTTGTCGCCGACGGTCTCGCTTCCCGCCTTCGCCGTGAGCCAGCCCTCATTCCCCGGCTCTTCGAGTGGTACGCACACGAAACCGACAGCAGCAGACGCAGGGTTCTCGCACAGGTCCTGTCATCCCGGCTCCCTTGGATCATGCGCAAGCTGCCCGGCCCACAGGCGGATACCGTCCTTACCCTTGTCGAAGATCTCATCAGCGCAGACTGCAGCCCCGAACTCTTCGCCTGGCTCGCGCGCGACCACAACAGCGAGCGGCTGGAAGCGCTGTGTAATTGCCTGCGTCCCATTCTCGATCAAAACGACGATTTTCGCGCGCGAGCCACGCGTTTTCTGCGCCCGGACCTCAAGGAACGCTTGGGACTTGGCGAGTGGAGTCTGCCCAAGAGTGAACGCCGGGCCGGCATACGCATACGGGACCGGTTATACCTCGGCACCCTCATGATAGTGACACTCGCCTTCATTCCCGGCCTCTTCATCCTTCTCAAGATGGATGATGTGCAGGGTATAGCCATTAGCGGGGTCCTCCAAGAGTTCCTGGTCTTCTTCAACAGCGCCTTTGCCATCTATGCCGCTGTTCTCAACCTCTCGTACCTTGCGCTCATGCTCATCTCTTCCCGCCACGTGGCCCGCCAAAAAAACCAATGGGCCCTTGCAGATCGACGATTTCTCTTTACCCCGGGGGTCATGCCCTCGGTTTCGATTATTGCCCCGGCCTGGAACGAGGAGAAGACCATACTCCAGAGCGTGCACTCCCTGCTTTCGCTAGTCTACCCCGCCTTCGAAGTGATCGTCGTCAATGACGGCTCGAGCGACCACACCCTGTCGATCCTCATCGACCACTTCAAGCTCGAGCCGGTAAGCCTCGAGGCAGATACCCGTATCGAGAGTGCCCCGGTTCTTGGGGTTTGGCGCAGCCCCGTCTTTCCCAAGCTTACCGTTGTCGACAAGCAGAATGGCGGAAAGGCCGACTCCCTCAACGCCGGGATCGCCCGCTCGAAAAACGAGTACGTCTGCAGCATCGATGCCGACAGCCTCCTCGAGAGCGAATCCCTGCTCAAAATCCTCTACCGCAGCCTCGCCACAAACAGGGAAATGGCGGCCTGTGGGGGCAATATTATTCCCATTAACGGCTGTCGCGTCGAAATGGGCCGGCTGGAACGCATCCACTTTCCCAAAGCCCCGCTGGCAAAGTGGCAGACGGTCGAGTACCTGCGTTCATTTATCGCCGGGCGCATGGGATGGGCCCGCCTCAACGCATTACTCATCATTTCGGGGGCCTTTGGCGTCTTTCGCAGAGATCGCCTCCTTGAAGTCGGTGGCTATCTGAGCGGGCGCAGCGCGCTCGCAGTGGACACGGTCGGGGAGGACCTCGAGGTGGTTATCCGCCTTGCCCGCCGCCTTCGTGAACGAAAGATTCCCTTTACCATCGACTATGCCCACAACGCCAATTGCTGGACAGAAGTCCCCGAAGACCTCTCCAGCCTGCTCAAACAACGCGATCGCTGGCACCGGGGGCTCATGGAGAACATGATTTTTCATCGAAAACTCCTCTTTAACCCCCGCTACCGGGCGATTGGGCTCCTGGCCATCCCCTACTTTCACCTTTTCGAACTCTTGGGCCCCTTCCTGGAAGCCACCGGCTATCTCATGCTCCTCGTGTCGTTGGTAACGGGCCTCGTTCCCGCCTCCGTTGTAATCGCCATGTTCATACTGGTAAGCTTTATGGGCGTTCTCGTCTCGCTGGCAAGCTTCTATCTCGCCGAACGTGGCGTCGTATACTTCCAGGACCGGGAATATCGACAGGCGATCCGGTACAGTATCGCGGAAAACTTCGGCTACCGGCAGTTCATGAGCCTGCAGCGCCCCATCAGTTATATAAAATTCCTCTTCAAGAGCGCCGGCTGGCAAAAAATTGCCCGAAAAGGCTTTTAAACGCCTTCCCTGCACGTTTTTTCTGGTCAAAACTGTACCTCGGCCCTATCTTGAAGTATCTTGTAACGTGAGTGTAGTGCGATAGCAAAAACGATCGGCATATCAACGGGCACCGCAGATGCAAACCGATAGAAACCGAAGGGTTTGGTATCTGATACTGCTTTACTGCGTAATATTCAAAGCCGATGTAACCAAACTGGGAGGTTTGGAGTTTTTGTAGATAAATGGTTGATTTTTTTTGTCAATAATTTATACTGATGCTGCCGGGGCACGAAGGAGCACCCGACAGTAAAAAGAGGAAGAAGCAGTGGATTCAAAAAAGCTGTTTGATCGATTCGAAGATGAAGGATTCATCAAGCAGACAGAGACCCCTACTGTCGATCCGCACCGAAAGGCCCTGCTCAACCGGAAGGGGAATGTTCTCTTCAACGAGGGCAAGATCGAAGCAGCCCGCCGGGTCTTTCTGACAACCGGGTATTCGGATGGCTTGACCCGCGTTGGCGATTGGTATCGTTCACAGGGCCGCGAAATTGAAGCGTTACGTATGTACTGGATTGCCCCGGACCGGACAAAAGCTGCAGAGCTCTTGGAAAAGGTTTCGGTTTTGATACAAAAACTCATACACGAGGATGATAACCATGAGTGAAAAGGATCTTGATCAGAACGGCGTTACCGAGAATGCACTTGTCGAGGACAGTGTAGAAGAGGCGGTTGACCAGGTAGAGGACAAGGAATTTGCCGAAATCTCCGAGCTCTCGAAAAAGGGATATCAGTCTCTCAAAGAGAACAAACTCTCCGAGGCCATCGCCGCATTCGATGAAATACTGGCCAAGGAACCCGAAAACAACTACGCCCTCGTCGGGCTGGGCGATGCCGCCCGCAAGCGGGGCGCCTTTCGCGAGGCGGTCGATTACTACCGCAAGTGCCTCGTGCATCACCCCGGCAACAACTATGCCCTCTTCGGTCTCGCCGACTGCTACAAGGCCCTCAACCAGTACCAGAAGGCCATAGAGATATGGGAGCAGTACCTGCTCCACGACGACAAGAACATCACCGTCCTTACCCGCGTGGCCGATGCCTACCGCAAGGTGCGCGATTTCCGCCGCTCGAAGACCATCTACCTGCGCGTCCTCGAAATGGAAGAGAACAATCCCTACGCACTCATCGGCCTGGGCCACCTCCACTACGACTTCAAGGAATACCGGGACGCCCTCTTTTACTGGGAGCGCATGCTCGAAATAAACCGCCACAACGTTGATATCCGTGTCCTTACCTCGATTGGCAACTGCCACCGCAAGCTCAAGACCTTCGAGCAGGGCGTACCCTACTTCCAGCAGGCCCTCGAGATGGACCGGACCAACTTCTATGCCCTCTTCGGCCTTGCCGACTGCTACCGCGGCATGAACCAACAGTTCAAGTCCCTCGAGTACTGGAACAAGATCCTCGAACAAGACCCCCGGAACAAGGTCATCCTTACCCGCGCCGGCGACGCCTACCGCAATATGGGCGACTATGACCAGGCGGGCGACTACTACACGCGCGCCCTCAACATCGAGTTCGATATCTACGCCGTCTTGGGCCTGGCCATCGTCTCGAAGATGCAGGGCAAATTTGACGACGCCATCGAGTCGCTCCAGCGCCTCATCCAGCAGGACCCCCGCAACTACCGGCTCTATATCGAGCTTTCCGACTGCTACGTCAAGAAGGGCGATCGCCAGAAGGCCATCGAAGCCCTCGCGGAGTTCCAGAAGCTGGGCATACGCAACATGTACATCAACGAACTGATGGACAAGCTGCGCTAGGCAATGGACAGCCGCCCGGTATTGAGCGGACTGAATCCCCGGAAGCTCGCCGACACCCTTATCTCTTTGGTGCCGGGGCTTCCCGCCTTTCGCTCCCGCCAGATATTCCAGTGGATTTCACGCGGCGTCCCCTCCTTCGAGGGGATGTCGAACCTGCCCAAGGCCCTGCGCGAGGAGCTCTCTTCGCGCGCACGGGTCTTTTCGACGGCGGTCGCCCAGGTCCTCGACGACCCGGACGGTACGGCCAAGCTCCAGATAGCCCTCGATGACGGGGCAAAGGTAGAGGCGGTCCTCCTCGTCGACGGCGAGGGTCGCCGAACAGCCTGCATCTCGACGCAGGTGGGCTGCCCGGTGGGCTGTGCCTTCTGCAAGACCGGGAGCCTTGGCTTCCTGCGCAACCTGCGCAGCGACGAGATCATCGAACAGTTCCACCACCTGCAAAACCTCTACAGCCCCGTATCGAACATCGTCGTCATGGGGATGGGGGAGCCCCTGCTCAACCTCGATGCCCTCGCCGATGCCCTCGAGGTATTCGCCGCCCCGGAGGGCCTGGGGATGTCCCCCCGCCGCATCACCGTATCGACCAGCGGCATTATCGCGGGCCTCGAAGCCCTTATCGAACGGGACATCCCCGTGCGCCTCGCCGTCTCGCTTACCACGGCAGACGACGCCCTGCGCGAAAAGCTCATGCCCATCACCCGCGCCAATCCCCTGCCGAGCCTCAAACAGACCCTCGTGCGCTATCAGAAGGCCTTCGGCAAACGGATAACCCTCGAGGCCGTCATGCTGGGGGGGCTCAATACCCGCTCCCTTGACGCGCAGCGCATGGCCGATTTCGCCCGCGGCCTCGACGTCCTCGTGAACCTCATCCCCTGGAACCCCGTCGACGGCCTCCAGTGCGAAGGGGTACCCCTCGCCGTCCCCTCGAACAGCGAGGTCGCCCGCTTCGAAGCGGCCCTCGAGCGCGCCGGGGTCCCAGTGCAAAAGCGCCTGCACAAGGGCCGCTCGGTCAACGGGGCCTGCGGCCAGCTGGGCTCCCTCGACGGCGTCAAACCCGCCACTTGACCCCCGCAGCCCCGGTCGCTATGCTGTCCACGCCGATATCGGGGTGGTTGGACCGCGATCGGGGCCGTTGGCCCGCGACGCTGTCCTGCCTGAGATCATACCCGTCGAACCTGCTCCGGATAATGCCGGCGAAGGGAATCAAGACGCGGCCTTTCGGCATCCAGCCCCTCTCGGTCGAAAGGACAGAAGCATGACACACAGAAAGCACACGGCGCACACGCGCCCCGGCCCCGCCCGCAAGATCCTCGCGGGAGCCATCAGCATGACCCTCTTCATCCTCGCAGCCCTGCCCCTTGCCGCAGGCGGTTCAAAAGAGACCGCTGATACTGCCGCTGCGCCAGAAGGCCCCCTCATCGTATGGACCTACGACTCCTTCGTGTCGGAGTGGGGCCCCGCCGCACAGATCGCGGCGAACTTCAAGGAGGCGACCGGCAAGGAAGTGCGCTTCGTCTCGCAGGGGGACGGCGGCGTCCTCCTGACCAAGGCCATCGCACAAGGAGCAGCCAGCGGCGCGGATATCGTCTTGGGTCTCGACAACAACCTCCTCGAACGGGCCATCGAGTCGGGGATATTCAGCGCCTACAAGCCCGCCGGGGCCGAGCGCATCCTCGAGGGGCTCGCCCTCGACCCGGAGTTCCGCCTCGTCCCCTGGGACCACGGGAGCTTCGCCTTCATCGTCGATACCGTCGCCGTTGGCGCGCCCCCCGCGAGCCTCGAAGACCTCACCGACAAAAAGTGGCAGAAGAAGATCATCCTGATGGACCCGCGCACCTCGACCCCGGGGCTCGGCTTCTTTGCCTGGGTCAAGGCCGTCTACGGCGAGGATTGGAAGGACTACTGGAAACGCCTTGAGCCCTCGATACTCACCATCGCAGACGGCTGGGATTCCGGTTACGGGATGTTCACCAAGGGCGAAGCCCCCCTCGTCCTCTCGTACAACACGAGCCCGGCCTACCACCTCGAATACGAGGAAACGGAGCGCTTCCAGGCCCTGATCTTCGAAGAGGGCCACGTGGACCAGATCGAATTCGCCGGTATCCTCGCCTCCTCGAAAAGGGTCGAACTCGCTCAGTCCTTCATGGACTTCATGCTTTCCGACGGCTTCCAGGCGGTCATCCCCCTGACCAACTGGATGTACCCCGTCGTCGAGACCGAACTCCCGGCCTCCTTCCGCCTGGCCCCCACCCCCACGCGGATACTCCCCTCACGCGGCCCTGACACCGCCGAACTCGACGAATGGGCCGCCCTGTTCCAGTGAGAAAGGGCGTTTCACTACCTGCCAAAGCAATCGCACAAAACGGGGGAAGGGGGGCCGTGACGCCCCTCCTCCTCGCGGCCGGCCCCGTCCTCCTCGTGGCCGGTCTTTTTCTCTTTCCCTACGCCCGCAACATCCTGCGGGCCCTGCCCGCCCTGGGCCCCCTGCTCGCAAGCGGGCGGGCCAACGGGGTCCTGGGCTACACCCTCGCGCAAGCGGCCCTGAGCACCCTCTTGTCGCTGGCCCTGGGGGTGCCGGCGGCCTGGATACTCAGCGCTACGCGGGGACCGCTCCGGGCCGCCGGCCGCGCCCTGGGGGCCATCCCCTTCGCCCTGCCGCCCATCCTCCTCGTCCTGGGCTTCGTCCTCTTTTTTGGCAACGCGGGCCACCTCAACCGCCTGCTCGCCCTCGTCCTCGGGCGCGACAGCGGCCCCCTGCAGATCCTCTACAACAGAGGGACGGTCGTCCTCGCGCATGCCTTCTACAACTTCCCCCTCGTCCTTCTCTTGGTGGGCGACCGCTTCACGCGCATACGCGAGAGCCTCGCCGCGCGGGTCTGGAGCCTGGGGGCCCGGCCCGCCAGCGCCTTTTTCACTGTGTTCTTCCCCCTGGCCCTCCCGGCCATACTGGCGGCCGGCCTCCTGGTATTCCTCTACTGCGCCACGAGCTTCGCCGTCGTCCTCGTCCTGGGCGGCGGCCCGGGCGCCACCACCTTGGCCGTCGAAATCTACCGCAACGCCAAGATCACCCTCGACGGGGACCGGGCGGCCGCCCTCGCCAGCCTCGAGATCGCGATATCCCTCTTTGCCTACCTCCTCTACGCCCGCGCAGACCGCCTGTCTGCCAGGGCCGCCCTCTCCCTCCCGCGAAGTGAGGAGGGCCTGGCCCCGCCCAAAAAGACCGGCCTGGCGAATCTGCTGTTCATCAGCATGCTCTCCCTCTTCATTCTGGGGCCCCTTGTCTCCATCCCGCTCGAAAGCCTCCTCGCGCGCAAAGGGCGTGCGGGGGACCTCTTTGTCTCCTTGAAGTGGTGGCAGGAGGGGGTCTCGGGCTTCCTGCCCGCCGCAGGCCGCTCCCTCATCCTGGCCCTGAGCTCCTCGATCGCGAGCCTTCTCATCGCCATCCCGGCAGCGGGGGTCACCTGGCTTTCGGGGTCCCGCTCGCGTCTCTCCCGCCTTGTATCGTTCACCTGCCTCCTGCCCATCATTTCCTCGGGGATTGTCCTCTCGCAGGCCTGGCTCGACATCTTCGGGGCCCGCCGTTCGAGCCCCCTCATACTCATTGCCCTCCTTCAGGCACTGGGGGCCCTCCCCTTTGCCTTCCGCGCCGTTCAGGGCTCGCTCGCTTCGCAGGGCGATGGCTTGCGCGCTCAAGCCCTCTCGCTGGGAGCCCACCCCCTTGCCGCCTTCCTCACGGTGGGGCTCCCGGCCGCGGGGGCGGGCATACGATCGGCCTTTGCCTTCTCCATGGCCATCTGCCTGGGGGAACTGGGCATCGTCCTCATGCTGGCCAACGATGCATTTGTCACCCTGCCCGTCTGGATATACCGCGCGACCTCGTCCTACCGCTTCGGGAGCGCCTGCGCCGCAGGGAGCCTGCTCATGGCCCTCTGCGCCCTCGCCTTTGTCTTTTCACAGTACCAGCCCAAGGAGGCACCCCCTGTCCCTCGAACTTGACGGCGTCCAGCTCAATTGGCCCGACTTTACCCTCGATGCCTCCCTTTCGGTCGCCCCCGGCGAGACCCTCGTCCTTGCCGGGCCCTCCGGCTGCGGGAAAACGAGCCTCCTGCGCGCCGCCGCGGGCTTCCTGCCCCTCGACCGTGGCGCAATCCGCCTCGCAGGCCGCGAGATTGGCGCACTGCCCCCCTGGGAGCGGGGCATCGGCTACGTTTTCCAGGAGGCAAACCTCTTCCCCCACCTTTCAGTGGCCGGCAACGTCGCCTACGGCCCCTTTGTGCGGGGTATCCCGCGCCGCGAACGCCGCGAACGGGTCGAAAAAGCCCTGGAACTCGTCCACATGGAGCGTTTCCGCTCCCGCCGCCCCGACACCCTCTCAGGCGGCGAACGCCAGCGCATCGCCATCGCACGAGCCCTCGCCAACGATCCCGCCGCCCTCTTCCTCGACGAACCCTTTTCGAGCCTCGATGCCCCCCTGCGCCGCGACATGCAGGAGGCCTTCTGCGAGCTCAAGAGCCGCCTGGACATCCCCGCCATCTTCGTGACCCACGACCGCGAAGAGGCCGCCGCCGTCGCCGACCGCATCGCCATCATGGAGGCGGGTCGTATAGTGGAAGTTGGGCGCAGCGGGGACATCTTTACACAGCCCCGCAGGGCCTTTACCGCCCGCTTCCTCGCCCTGGGAACGATCCTCTCCCGCGCCAATCTGCCCGAACCCCTCGTCGAAAAACTGTTCAAGACTGATAGTCTGCGCCGGGGGAACTCATCGGCCTGGCTCCTCCCCGTTTCGGCCGTCGCCTTCGCCCGGGATGAAGACGGCGTCACAGAGGAAGGGACCACGACAGGGGATGCGGTCATGCGGGTGCGCGGGCGCGTTATCCGCCGAAGATTCGAGGGTGCGTCCTGGCTCTACGAGGTGGACGCGGGTCTTGGAGAGGCAATCATGGTCCGGGCCGCCAGTATACTGGCCGCCAATATGCAGGCCCCAAGTATGGGGGCACCAAGTATGGGGGCCAGAAGCAGTCAGGAGACGGGGAAAATGGCCTCGACTGGCCCCCTCCCCGGCGAGGAAGTGACACTCGCCATCGATTGCCGGGGTATTATCGGCCTTGAAGGGGCGGCAGACAGTAAGTAAACGGAAGCCTGCAGTTTCCCGATGTGTGAACTGCAGGCTTCACGTTAGCGCTTACTTGAAGCGATTCACGCTCGATTCAAGCTCGCGGACGGAATCCTGATTCTTTCCTGTCTCGCTGCGAATGAGCGCGATGACCGATTCGAGGGAGCTACTGGAACTTGCCATACCGGCCACTTCCGTTTCGATGCGCCCGGAGGCCGTGGCTATTTGCGCGACGGCTTCTTTCATCTTGTCGGCGCGTATACTCTGGTCGCCGGAAAGGTCCTTGATGCGTATGGTCGCCTCGACCAGGGCGTTGATGGACGAGAGAATCTCGTCCGCCCCGATCTTCTGTTCATCCATGGAGGCGGCAATCGTCCGCACGAGTTCCTCGTTGTCGGTTACGCCGCTTTCGATACGCTGGAAGGCCTCGGATGCCGTATCCGAAAGCTCGACCCCGCCCATGATCTTCTTGACCATATCCTTGACGAGAACCTCGATCTCCTTGGCACTCTTGGCGCTCGACTCTGCGAGGGTACGTACCTCGTTGGCGACGACGGCAAAACCGGCCCCGGCGGCCCCCGCATGGGCGGCCTCAATGGCGGCATTCATTGAAAGAAGATTCGTCTGACTCGAGATCTTCTGAATTACCTTGACGATGGCCGAAACCGCCGTGGAAGCCTGTTCGATTGAGCGAATGGCTTCGACCGTCGCCTTTATGGCCTTGCCGCCCTCGTTGCTGGTCTCCTTGAGCTCGACAGAGAGTTTGTCCGCCTTTTCGGTAAGACGGGTGACGCTGGCAATATTGGCCGCCATCTCTGATATCGAGGCGGAACTCTCTTCGACAAAGCCCGCCTGGGTATTCACCTGATCGGCAATGATGACAACGCTCTCCGCCACCTGCCGGATCTCTTCCTGGGCATTCTTGCTCGTCTCCACCTGCTCGCGCGCGGCTCCACGGACGGCCTCTTCTGCCTTGACCAGGGCGCTGACGGCGCTATCCGCCTCGAGGGCCCCCTCGACGAGGTTCTCTGTTGAACAGAATACCGCGTTGGAGGCACTGGCGACCTGGGTGAAAATTCCGTTGAGGGAATCCATGAAGTGATTGATCTCGTTGGCCAACTGGCCGATCTCGTCAAACTGTACGAGGACCAGACGCCGCGAAAGGTCGCCGGCCTCCGAAAGATCGTGCATGCGGTCGCGAATAAGGGTTACCCGCTTGGTGATGGACTTGGTGAGTATGTAAAGGAGGAAACCGCCCCAGGCGGCGACGGACACCCAGACGACGATGAGTTCGCCAAAGAGCCCCATGATAATGGCCGGATTCTGCGTCTCGCCCGAAAGGATGGCGTTTCGCACAAAACCGAACACGGCAACGCCCGAAAGAACCGCCGCAAAGACGATACCGGAAAGGGCAAAGAGAACGAGGCGCCGGGCAAAGGGCGGATCGCGATCGCCCTCCTTGAGGTAGTGAATACCCAAACGGTCCTTTATGGACGTAAGCATGTAGTCGAAGAGGACTATCTGCTGAAGCGTGGCCATGAGGCCCGTTGAAAGGCTCGTCAGGACCGTTAGGGCAATGAGGAAGAAGTCGGCCTCCACATCGGGGGCCATGAGTATCGAAATGACCGGCCCCAAAAAGAAACCGATACCGCTTATAACAGCAAAAAAGACCGGAATGCGCTGTATCGTTTTGCGGGCAATTCGCTTTTCCACTTCGTCGACCTCTTGCCCGGCATCCAAGCGGTCCACGATAAGCTGCAGGGGCTTGAGAATGACAAAGAGAACGACCACACCGGTACCCACGAGAATGACTAGCAAACCGAAAAAGGGCACCGCGCCCTTCACAACAGAGGTCAGGGCCCGATTGATGAACTGGGACGAAAAGAGGCGCATGAGCAGTGCGCCAAGAACCGAAACCGCTATGAGAATAAGGCTCGCTCTTATCTGTATCGAATGCGTTCGCTTGAAGGTGTCCACTGCTGCGCTAGGCTTCTTGTTCACTGTATACTCCCCTCTCTTTTATACGGTGAAAACTTCCAGGATGCAAGAGAAAGGATGAGTGACAAGAGCATGCCGCCAATGGGGAAGAGTTTGGGCAAGACGGCCCCGGAGGCAAAACTCCCGGCAAGGCCCATAAGGTAGCCCAGGATGATGGCCAGGGCAAAGAGAAGCGGGTTGGGTTTTCGGGTACTCACCCCGCCCTCGAAGCGGGCATACATGATGGCGACAAAGAGGGCGGGCACGAGGCCGGCGGTATAGCCGTTGTAGGTCTTCATTAGAAGGGCGATGATGTCCCGGTGCTGGAAGGCGATGAAGGCGGCGACAATCCCGATGACGGCTACCCATGCGCGAACCGCCGCCACCGAAGGCTTCTTGATAATGTCGTTCTGCAATACCGACGCCGCCGTAAGGAGGACCGTGTCGGCGGTGGAGACGATGGCCGCGAGGAGGCCGAATATCAGCATGATGCCCAAGGCCGGGTGGAGGGCGCCGCCGGCGAGGGCGTAGAGGGCCTCCCCTGCGGGGGTCTCGAAGTGGCTTGCCCGAATCCACAGCCCGATAAAGGTGAGCGCGAAGGCGAAAAAGACCATCCCGGTGCCGGAAAGGAAGGAGGAACGGCGGGCATTGGCCGGGCTGTCTGCAGACAGGAGACGCGAGAACATCATGGGGCAGATAAAGTAGGACCCGCCCATAACGATGACCTGGTAGACGAGGTCGAGGGGGGTGAATTTGGTACTGAAGAGGTGGATGTCCAGTGATTCGGTGGGGGTCTTTGCGAGGTAGAGCCAGATGAGGGAGAGGACCAGGCCGAGGGCGAGGAAGCCGAACTGGAAGAGGTCGGTGCGCAAGACCGACTTCTGCCCGCCTATAAGGGTATAGATAATGACGAAGGCCGCCCCCACGAGGATGCCCGCCTCGAGCGAGAGCGGGGTAAGGTTCGCGAGGACCTTGGCCAGGGCCAGGGATTGGGCCGCCGAGATACCCGTCCAGGTGATGACGATGATGATGCTCACAAGGAGGCGGGCAAGGGGCCCCGAGGCCTTGTACGCGAGCTCTGCCATGGTAAGGGCTTCGCTCTCTCGCACCTTGCGCGACAGGAGGGCCCCTTGGGCGAAGTGGGCGACGGCCCCGGCGAAGACAAACCAGAAGGCGGCGAAGCCCATGGAGCTTCCCCGTTCAATGGTCCCGATGGTGATGCCCCCGCCTATGGTCGAGGCGAGCATGCTCACGGTAACGAGGAGCTTCTTCTGCGAGCGTCCGGCGACGAGGAGGTTCTCCATCGTCTTGCCGTACTTGAGGCTGGCAAGGGCTATGGCGAGGAGCAGGGCTCCGTAGAGGGCCAAGAGTGTGATATTGAGCATCGAGAAATCCTCCCGTGGCAGACAGAATGGAATCGCGCACATGGTACGCCTGCAGGGCAGGCAGGGTCAATGAGGGGCAGCCGGCGGCCCCCCGTGACCCGGCAGCCAACTATCAGTATAATTGCATTTCAAATACTTGTAACAGGAAGCCTGCAGTTCGGGCCGGAGGGATACATGAACGCCATTATCAGTGTAGTGGGTAGCGACAAGGTGGGGATTATCGCCAAGGTGAGCGCCCGGCTCGCCGAATTCAAGGTCAACATCGTGGATATAAGCCAGACGATATTGTCGGGGAACTTCGTCATGATGATGATGGTGGACCTCTCGTCGAGCAGCGTCACGGTGGCGGGGCTCAAGGAGGATTTCGCGCAGATGGGAGACGCCCTGGGGGTTTCGATCAGCGTCATGCACGAGGGCGTCTTCAACGCCATGCACCGCCTCTAAAATCCAAGGACAGTACCGATGATTTATTCCGCCTTCGAGATACAGGAAACCCTCGACATGTTCATGCGCTACAAGCTGGACATCCGCGCCATTACCCTGGGGGTGTCGCTGCGCGACTGTGCGGGGCCTTCCGGGGTCCAGTCGCGCCGGCGCATGAAGGACAAGCTCCTGCGCCTGGCAGGGCCCCTCGTGGGTGCCGGCCGCGCAATTGAGGAAGAGTACGGCATCCCCATCATCAACAAGCGCATTTCCGTTACCCCCATCGCCCTCGTGGCGGATGCATCCGATGAAGAGGACTACACCCCCTGGGCGGTGACCCTCGACGAGGTGGCGCGCGAATTGGGGGTCGACTTTGTAGGGGGCTTTTCGGCCCTGGTCCAGAAGGGCATGACCGCCGGCGACCGCCGCCTCATCGCATCCATACCCCGTGCCCTTTCGACGACGCAGCGGGTCTGCGCCAGCGTCAATGTGGGGACAACCAAGAGCGGGATCAACATGGACGCGGTGCGAGAAATGGGACACACGATCAAGAAGTGCGCCCAACTTACCGCCGACCGCGACGGCCTCGCCTGTGCCAAGCTCGTCGTCTTCTGCAACGCCCCGGAGGACAATCCCTTCATGGCCGGGGCCTTTCATGGCATAGGCGAAGGCGATGCCGTCCTCAACGTGGGGGTCTCCGGGCCCGGCGTTGTCAAGGCGGCCCTCGAGGCCCACCCCGGTGCGAGCCTCGACGAAATTGCGGACGTCATCAAGAAGACGGCCTTCAAGATTACCCGCATGGGCCAGCTTGTGGGCGAGGAGGCCGCCCGGCGCATCGGGGTGCCCTTTGGCATACTCGACCTGTCCCTGGCACCCACCCCCGAGGTGGGCGACTCGGTGGCCCGCATCCTGGAAGTGATGGGCCTTGAAACGGCCGGCACGCACGGGACGACGGCGGCCCTCGCCATGCTCACCGATATGGTCAAGAAGGGCGGCGTCATGGCCTCGACCCGGGTCGGGGGGCTCTCCGGGGCCTTCATCCCGGTGTCCGAGGACGAAGGGATGGTCGCGGCCGTCTCGAACGGGACACTCTGCCTGGACAAGCTCGAGGCGATGACCTGTGTGTGCTCGGTGGGGCTCGACATGGTGGCCCTCCCCGGCTCGACGAGCGCGGCGACCATATCCGCCATTATTGCCGACGAGATGGCGATCGGGATGGTGAACAACAAGACAACCGCCTGCCGCCTCATCCCCGTACCGGGGAAGGAGGCAGGTGAATGGGTCGAGTTCGGGGGGCTCCTGGGCGGGGCGCCCATACTGCCGGTTCACGCGGCGTCGAGCGAGGCCTTCATCGCCCGCGGGGGCCACATTCCGGCGCCCATCCACTCCTTCCGCAACTAGGGGGTAGTAACCGGAAGCCTGCAGCTCGAAACGCCCAATTGTTTCGCGGGGGCAGGCCGGGATCGCGCGCCAAGCGGGGGTGGCCCCGCTTGGCGGGAAGCCCGGCCGAGGGGGCGTCGGGCCGGGCAGCCTGAGGCTGCCCGGCCCTGGCGGAACGGCGTTTCGCCGTTCCGCATGCCTCGCAGGCGAGTGCGAGTGGGTCGCTCTTCGCTTTGATGAAGGGGTGGCCGCAAAAATCCCGTGCGAAGGCATTTTCTCTGCCTCCGCACGGGATTTTTGTGGACAGGACCCCTTCGGCGTGTTTTTTGAGCGACCGCTGTCGCGACAGAGCCTCTGCGCCCCCCTTTTTTTTACACAGCATCCCCCTGACATTGTGCAAACGCCCGCCAGCTGTAGTATAATGACGGCGAATGAAAAGGGATGGCCGAATCGTCATGCCATAACGAAGTCCAGGAGTGAAACATGTCAACACCCGTCATCATTGCCATTGTCGCTGCCGTACTCTTAATACTCATCTTTATCGGGATGTACAACGGGCTCATCTCGAGCAAAAACCGCGTTGAAAACGCCTTTGGCGGCATGGATGTCCAGCTCAAAAAACGCTACGATTTGATCCCCAATCTCGTTGCGACCGTCAAGCAGTATGCCAAACACGAAAAAGAACTTCTGGAAAACGTCACCGGTTTGCGCGCAAAGGCTGTGGAGGGGAACCTCTCGAACGATGAAAAGGTCCAGTTGGACAACCAGATTTCCGCATCGCTGCGCAGCATTGTGGTGGCAGTCGAGAGCTACCCGGACCTCAAGGCGAGCGAAAACTTCATCAATTTGCAAAAGACCATGAATGAAATCGAGAGCCAGATATCCGCCGCACGCCGTTCCTACAACGCCGCCGTCACCGAGTTCAATACCGCCATCGAGACCTTCCCGCGCAGCATTGTCGCCGGCATGATGAAGCTCAAACGCCGCGAGGTATTCGTCATCCCCGAGCAGGAGCGGCAGAACGTGAACGTCGCCAAGCTCTTCGATTGATACGGGTACGACTCGCATGATAAACAGTGAAGAATTCGACAGCCTCTATGAAAATGCCCTCAAGCCCAAGCTCGTGGAGCTCGATGCCCTGCGTAAAAAGGTGAGCGGGCGCATCCTCAAGGGCCTGCTGATGGTCCTCCTCGGGGTCGCGCTGGGGGTACTGTGCGCCTGGCTCGACAGCAGGGAAGCCGAAAAACTCCATATAATGCTCGCTCTCGCCGGGGCAATCGCCTTCGTCATTGCAGGGGTGATTGTCTCCGTGACCGCGCGCAAGCCCCACAAGGAGTACCGCAGACGCTACAAGGAAGAGGTCGTCAGGGAAGTGGTCAAGGCCATAAACCCCGAATGGACCTACGAAAGCGAGCAGGGTATAAGCGAGGGCGAATACCGCGAAAGCGGGCTCTTCCCGACCAAGCATGATCGCTACCGCTGCGACGATCTGGTATACGGGACCATGGAGAAGACGGATTTCCGCTGCTCCGAGGTCCACAGCGAAAAGAAGGTGGTTAGCTACGACAAGGATGGACACCGCCAGGAGCGCTGGGAGACCATCTTCCACGGGCTCTTCTTCCACGCAGACTTCAACAAGCACTTCCATGGCAAGACCTTTGTCGAGCCGGACTTTGCGGAGCGCTTCTTGGGGGGCTTGGGAGCCTCGCTCCAGAAGATCAGCGACAAGGGGGAGCTCGTCAAGCTCGAAAACGTCGAGTTCGAGAAGCTCTTCGTGGTGCATGGGTCGGACCAGATTGAGGCCCGCTACATCCTTACCCCCACGATGATGGAGGCCATTGTAGCGATCGCCAAGGCCTGGAAGTTCCCCGTGCGCCTGTCCTTTGTTGGCAGCCGGGTATATTTTGCGATCCACTTCATGCAGAACCTCTTTGAACCGAAAACCTGGAAGTCCTGCGTGAACATCGACGAGGCGCGCAAACTCTTCCGCCTCTTCAAGACGAACGAGGTCATCATTCGCGAGCTCCAGCTCAACACCCGCATCTGGACCAAGGACTGATAACATATTGCCGCCCGGGGCTGTCCGGGTGGCCTTCAAGGGCGCCCCGGACGTACGGCCTTGAAAGACCGCCTGTCCGATTGATCCGGATTTGAACCCCGCATACAAGCAGCAGTTGACACGGCCCCGCCCCGCGTGTTAACCATTGAATTATGTCGGTTAACCATAGAAGCCGGGAGGCAGTCCTGGCCATTCTTCGCAGCGCGCGGGAAGAGAACAGCCAGGCCTGGACGAGCGGGGAACACCTTGCAGACCGCCTTGGAGTGAGTCGTGTCGCCGTGTGGAAGGCCCTTGCCTCCCTGCGCGAAGCGGGCTATCCCGTCGCCTCCTCTTCCCGGGGCTACCGCCTCGACGGCCCGGGCCCGCGCGACGCCCTCATGCCCTGGGAGTTCCCCGGCAGAACCGGGCACATCCACCGCTGGGAGCGCACCGACAGCACCATGGAGCGGGCCCGCGAACTGGCCCTGCGTGGCGAGACCGACGGGAGCCTCGCCCTTGCCGAGTACCAGGAAGCCGGCCGCGGCCGCCATGGCCGGTCATGGACCTCCAGCGAGGGGGGCCTCTTTTTCACCATCGTCAAACGCCCGCCCCTGGCAGCCCACGAATATATGCGCGCCGTCATGGGCATGCAGCTCGCCTGTGCCCGTGCCATCGAAAAAGAGACCAAAACCCCGATACGCCTCTCCTGGCCCAACGACCTCTTGGCCGGCGGCCGCAAAATTGCCGGCATACTCCCCGAATTCCTGGCCAAGGGGGACCTGATCGACTGGATCAACCTGGGCGTCGGCATCAATTTGCACACCGCCCCGGAGGGGGCTGCCGCCTGCGCGCAATGGAACCCCGCACTCGAACGCAAAACCCTGCTGGCGGCCATCCTCGAAGAGCTCGACGCAGCCGACATCGCCTCCTTCACCACCCATGAATTGAGCGCCGCCTGCGAGGCGCGGCTGGACGCAAAGGGAGAAAAAGTACGGCTGATAGCGGCCGGCCACGGGCCGGCCGCGGATACCGAAAACGTGAGCAGCCATACCCCAAGGGGTATCTTTTTGGGCCTCGACAGCCTGGGGCGCTGCCGCATCGAGACTGCACAGGGGGTCCGGGAATACAGCCCGGCCCATTATTCTATTGAAAAGGCCCCCGGAAAGGGGCCCTCGAAGGACGTGACATGAGCCAGGAGTACCATCGCCGCATTCGCCGCTGGACGAGCGCCAGCCTCTTCGCCGCCATTATCGCGGCGGGGAGCTTTATCAGCATTCCCCTGCCCTTCTCGCCGGTGCCGATAACCCTGCAGAACCTCTTCGTGGTCCTCGCGGGTCTTGTCGCGGGCCCCCTTGCCGGGACCCTCGCTGTCGCCGTCTTCCTCGCCGCCGGGGCCCTGGGGGCCCCGATCTTTAGCGGTATGCGCGGGGGACTTGGCGTTATCGCCGGCCCCACCGGCGGCTTTCTCGCCGGCTATCTCCTTGCCGCCCTCGTCGCGGGCCTTATAGCCGGGGCCCCGGGCGAGCGCGATCTGCACGGAACTCCAATGGCCCGTTCCAGGCGGGTGTTTCTCGCCGTCCTTGCGGGCTTTGCGAGCATGTATGTCCCGGGCCTCCTGCGCCTCCACGCCGTCATTCACCCGGAACCCTTTTTCTCCGCTTTTTCCACCGGGTGGAAAAAGACCCTTGCAGCCGGCCTCCTTCCCTTTATCCCCGGGATGATCTTCAAGATCGCCATTGCCGTTCCCACCGCCCTGCGTCTGCGCCGCTTCATGGCCGGCAGCGACCGCGACAATGACTAGACCCCTCTTCGCCCTGCGGGGGCTGTGCAAGTCCTTTCCCAACGGAACCACCGCCCTCCAGGGGATTGACCTCGACATTATCGAGGGCGAATGCCTCCTTGTCGCCGGTTCGAACGGATCGGGAAAGACGGTCCTCATGCACATCCTCGCGGGCCTCAGCCGCCCCTCCTCGGGGAGCCTCCACTTTCGGGGAGTCCCCCTGCCGGCGGCCCTGTCGCGGCCGGATGGCGGCATTCGGGGCGGCGTGGGGCTCGTCTTCCAGGACGCGGATGCCCAGCTCTTGGGGGAGACCGTCGCCGAAGACGTCGCTTACGGCCCCCGCGAACGCGGCGTCCGGGGGGCCGAACTCGAAGGCCGGGTAAAAGAGTGCATCAAACTCGCCGGGCTCGAAGGGAAAGAGGCCTGGCCCCCGGCCAGCTTGTCCGGCGGGGAGAAGCGCCGCCTCGCTGTTGCGGGCATCCTCGCAGTCGGGGCAGGCTGCATCATCATGGACGAGCCCTTCGCCAACCTCGACTGGCCCGGCATTCGACAGGTCCTGGCCATCATACGGGACCTCAAGGCCAAGGGCCACAGCCTCATCATCCTTACCCACGAACTGGAAAAGGTCCTGGCCCATGCCGACCGCCTCGCCATCCTCGACCGGGGCCGCATTCGCGATATAGGCAGGCCCCTCGAGGTTCTCGATCGCGGGCTCGAGCAGTGGGGGGTACGCGACCCCCGCCACCGCTACGATGCCGTGGAGGATTGCACGTGGCTGGATTGACGGCCTTTTCCTACCAGGCGGCAGAGAGCCCCGTACACCGCGCCCCGGCCCTTGCAAAACTCCTCGTCTTTATCGGCTTGTCACTTTCTGCCCTCTTGGTCCCGGCTATCCTCCTCGCCGCACTGGCCATCCTGCTCCTCGCCCTCTGCCTCCTCGCCCGCCTGTCGCCCCTGCGCCTCCTGGCCGGGATACTCCCCCTCTGCGGCCTCCTCGCCGCAATCACGCTCATGACCTCTCTCTCTTTTTCCCCCCTCCACTTCGATACAGGCGCCCTCCCGGGGGCCCTTCTCTACGCTGCGCGCATCCTGTTCACCTTCATGCTGGCAAACCTCCACTTCGCCACGAGCGGCCGGCTCGAGACCCACCGCGCCCTCGAAGGCCTGCAAGAGGCCCTCAAGCGGCCCCTCCTGGCCGGCCTCGATCGCCCTGACGGCGCCACCCAAGGTGAAGGCACCACCCAAGGTGACGGTACGACGCGCCGCCCAAGGGCTAGTCGCCCCGGCGGGGGCCTGCGGCGCCTCCAAAGGCACATACGCGATGCGAACCCGGCCCTCCTCATCAGCCTTACCCTCTCCTTTCTTCCCCGCGTCTTCGCCACCTGGGAGGATATCAGCCGCGCCCGCCTCGCCAGAACGGGGAAACACCACCTCAAAGCCCTCTCAAGCGCCATACCGGTCTTTCTCGAACGGCTCATCACCCGGGCACGGGACAGCGAGCGCGCCATGCTCATTCGCGGCCGCCTGCCCGACGACGAAGGGCTTGGCGATGGGCGGGGCCCCGATTGAGCGGGAAGGCCGGATACGCTATAGTAAACGGATGAACACGCGATCCCGCATTTCCCTTGTCCTCTCCCTTTCGCTCTTCGCTTCGGGGGCCTTCCTGTCCTCCTGTTCGATCAACCGCCTCGCAACCCGCGCCCTTGCCGACAGCCTTTCCGGGGGCGGCGCGGGGAGCACGGCGGGGAGCTTTGCCAGCGACGACGACCCGATCCTCGTGGGCGAGGCCCTTCCCTTTGCACTCAAAATGTACGAGACCCTACTCGAAAGCGCCCCGGACCACGTCCCCCTCGCCGTCACCACCGGCAGTATCTGCGTCATGTACGCGAACGCCTTCGTCGAACACCCCGCCCACCTCCTCGCCGACGATGACCTTCGCGCGAGCCGTCTTGGGCTCCTGCGTGCCAAAAAATTCTACCTGCGGGGGCTCTCCTACCTCGAACGGGCGGCGGCCCTGCGCATGAAGGGCTGGGAAAATATCAAGGCTGATACTGACGCCCGCGCAGCGGCTCTGGGCTCCCTCGACAAAAGGGATGGCGATCTCTTGTACTGGTATGCGGCCAGCCTCCTTTCGGCCTGGGCCCTCGACCCCATGGACATGGCCCTCGCCCTGCGCACGGCAGAGGCGCGCGCCGTCCTCGAGCGGGCGGCAGCCATCGACCCCGATTACGGCGAGGGCAGCCTCGACGAAATCTTCCTCAGCCTCTACGCCTCCCTTCCTGCAGAATTGGGCGGCTCGCGCGAGAAGGCCCTCGCCTGCTACGATGCGGCCCTGGCAAAATCGGGCGGCCACGCGCCGGGGGCGATGATATCGCTGGCAAACCTCATGATTGCCGAGCAGGACTATCCGCGCTTCAAGGAAGCCCTTGAGGGTGTCCTCGCCCTCGATCCTGCATCCCGCACCGACAAGCGCCTTGTAACGATACTCGCACAGGAAAAAGCGGCATTCCTCCTCGACCGCGCAGAGCTTCTCTTCTGGGACCTCGGCGACAGCGGCGATGACGACTGGAACGAAGAAGAAGATATGGGGGAATACTGATAATGAGTTTTACCGACATCGGCGTTACAGACGCCTTCGCCAAGCGCCTCGAGGCACGCGGCATCACCACACCCAGCGACGTCCAGAAAGACGTCATACCGACGATACTCGAGGGCCGGGACATCGTTTTTCGCTCGGCGACCGGCACGGGCAAGACCCTCGCCTACCTCCTGCCCCTCCTCTCGCGCATCATCGGCGAAGCGGAGGTCTCACCCTCCCCCGGCGGGCCGGCCATTGTCGTTCTCGCTCCAAGCTTCGAACTCTGCGCGCAGATTCGCAACGAGGCCGACAGCGTCCTGCCGCCCAATGCGGACGGCAAGAAACCCAGCGTCCTCCTTACCGGCGACGCCAACACCGCCCGGCAGATCGAGCGCCTCAAAAAGACCAAGCCCGTTCTGGTTGTGGGGACTGCCGGCCGCTTCATTCAGCTTACCCGTATGGGCAAGCTCAAGTTGCGGGGCCTCCAGGCCCTCGTCCTCGACGAGGCAGACCGCCTCCACGCAGAGGAGCTGGATACCATCACCCGTGATTTCCTCGCCCTCCTGCCCCGCGAACGGCAGACGATTGCCTGTTCGGCGACCATTACCGCCCGCACCCGCCAGCACCTCTCGAGCCACATGAAGAGCGATGCCCGCCAGTGCGACCTGGACGACGCCGAGGTCCTGCGCGGCAAGATCGAGCACTGGGCCTTCTTTGCCGAGCAACGGCGCAAGGTGGGGCTGTTGCGTTCATTTATCAATGCGGTCAAGCCCGAACGCCTCCTCGTCTTTACCGACCGGGGGGCACAGGTGGGCAATATTGTCGGGCAGCTGGTGCACCACGGCGTCGCGGCGGGGGGGCTCTTCGGCAAAATGGACAAGAAGGACCGTCAGGCGGCCCTCACCGCATTCCGCAATGGGAAGAAGCCCGTGCTCGTTACGAGCGACCTGGCCGCCCGCGGTCTTGATGTCCCCGAACTCGACTACATTGTGGAACTGGACATACCGCAGACGGCCGATGCCTATGCCCACCGGGCCGGGCGGACGGCCCGTGCGGGGCGCAGCGGAGTCATGGCGAGCTTTGGCGACGAACACGAACTGCCGCAGCTCGCGGCGATTGAAAAGAAGCTGGGCATCGTCGTTCAACCGCGCGAGCTCTACAAGGGCGAGGTCCTCGCCCCCCTGCCCCCGGACGCCGACGCCACCGAAGTTAGGGAATAGGGAAGATCCTTGAACACATAATGCGAAGGCAGCTCCAAAAACCGACCGGGTTTTTGGAGCTGCGCATCAGTATGAAATCTTGGCAGACAGCGACAGGTAATTGGTGATGCCGTCGTTCCCGGCGACCGGGACCCCGCCTGCGGCCATGCGGTTCCAGCCGTACTCGAAGAGGTAGTCCACCCCAAGGGTCACAGAGAGCTCCCGCCCGCCCAGCTCGAGAAGGGCCATGTCCCAATCAACTCCCAGGCCGGCCATGAGGCGGGTATCGATGACGTCCTGAATGAGGAAGCGCCAGGTATCCCCCAGGCGCACATAGTTATTTTCGTCTAAGTACACATACCCGGTGTCATTGTAGTCGCCCGTATGTTCGATGTTTCGCCCGTCCGTCCCCTCATAGCCCTCGGAGGCGTTCCCGTGCCGCGTAAGGGTAACGGAGGGGCGCAGGACGATATTGAAGGGCAGGCAGAGGCGGGCCCGCAGCGAGAAGCGGTCGCTGTTGGGCAAAAGCTGGGCACCCAGGCCCTGGCCCAGATGCGTGTAGTTCGAGTAGACCCCCACATCGAAGTTGGGAGTTGATTCAATCGCCTGTTCTGTTACGTAGTCCTCGTTGTGCGTGTACATGTAGGGCAGGACGGCGGTGTAGTCGGCCTTGAAGACATCGAGGGGGCCGGTCTTGGGGCTCCAGGCGAGGCCCAGTTCACCGGCGAGTTTGTAGCGGGCGTTGAAGTCGAAGCGGATAAAGCTGTTGAAGGGGAAATCGTCGACGTAAACCTCGCCCATAATGGCAAGGCCATCGACGGGGCGCCAGGTCCCGTGCACACCTAGGAAGGAGTTGTCCGTCGAGCTGGACCAGCCGGTCATCCCCTGCATGTTGAAGAGGAAGGAAAAGGGGACAAGGTACATGAGTTCGAGTCGCTCGCCGTAGACGATGGACTCGAAGATGCCAACGCTCAAGCGCGAACCAAGGGCGATGTCGTAGCTGCGGTAATCGAGGTGCTTGTCCAGGTACGCACCATTGTTTTTTATATTTCGCCCGATAAGGGCGAGGTGCAGAGCGGTAAAACTGAAGGATCCCCTGCGCAGGCTCAGCGAGAAGTGGCCGGCATTGGGGGCCAGGGGCGAGAGGACCACCCCGTCGTCGTAGAAGGGGCCCGCGGCCGTACGGTTAAAGCCGGCCTGGAAGGAGAATTCCGGCGTCCCGAAGGCGGCCATGGAATCCCAGTCCTGAATGATATTGAAGGGCCCGACGTTGGCAGTATCCCCCACAACCCCCGTATAGCGGGTATACGTAAAGGGAAGAGAGAGGGCCGTTGAAGTCGTCGCCGTCGACATGATGGGGGTGAAATCCGCGCTTGCGGTAATGGTGTCGCCAATAAAGAAATCAAGCATCCCCGTGGGGACAATTTCCACCATATTTTCTTCATTTTCAAGGGCGCCCTGCCCGGCCAGAGAAGCGCGCAAGCGGTATTCGCCCGGCTCGACAAAGGCGTCGAGCCAAAGACCGGCCCGCCTTCCCTCTTCTGCCAAAGCAGCATCGCCTTTTGCCCGCGTTACGACGCCTTCCAGGAGGGCACGGATCGTCTGGAGGGGATAGGGGCGAACGCCTGGAAGGAGCTCGTCGATGAGCCCCAAGCGCAGCCAGCGATCGATATCGCGATAGACCGGGTCATCGGGGTGATGGGCCATCTGTGCAAAAGACAGGGAGGACACAAAGAGAAGGAGGGCGACAATACTGATAGTTCTACGCATATTCATTTCCTTGACTTCGGGCTGTTTATCCAAGCAGTGTCGGATACCCTATGGTATCCCGCATCGATTGGCGTCATCGGGATAGTGGTTTCCAGCTGATATGGAGCGCAGCCTGCACCCCGCACGCGGTGGCCGCGACGACGTGACCGCGATTGACAATGCCGTACAGATCTACGCTTCCGCCAAGAGACAGGTATGAAAGCAGCGTCCACTCGAGCATGAGCTTGAGAGAGAGATTGTGCTCCACCACACCCGAGGGAGCAAGGAGGCTCGCGGCCTCCACCGTCTTCACGTAGTCGTAGACAAGATCGGCATGTTCGCCCTTGAGCTGCCAGCTGGCCACTGCCCCCCAAGAGCGCCGGGGCTCCTCGAAACGGACGTCGAGGGCGAAGTAAAGACTGTCGCGCGCGTAGGGGTGGCCTAGCCAGGCCGTCTGGCAGTCCGGGTGATAGAGCGCGGAGTTACGGTTCATCCAGACAAAGCTCGCATAGGGAGAAGAGAGCAAGTAGAGGTAAGGGCTGCCCCAGAGCCCTTCAAAGGCAATGGAGAGGCGCCCTGCATCGAGAAGCGCCACCCACTCGAGGCCCAGGAGTATGACGATGCTGTCGGGGGTCGAATTGTTTCCGTAAATGCCGCGTTCGGTACCCGTCGTGAACTCGTTCATGGCGTACAGGGCGTATGCGGCGAAGCCGGCCGGCAGGGCGAGGTCGAGGTCGAGGGTGAACAGACTCCCCACGAGGCTGCTCGTGAACGAATCACCCGTGTCGGGTGTTATGCTCTCCTGGGGGTAATTGTTCCAGGGCCACTGGCTGTGGTAAATGAGAAAGGGGTTGATAAAACGCAGGTCCAGGGGAGCATCCCCCACGATAATGCCCTGCCCGATGGAAAGCCCCAAACGCGAAAAGAGGCGCAGGTCCAGGCGCGAATAGTACAGGTAGCGGTTTGACACTTTTTTATTGAGATCGATGCCGGAGTTATTTTCATCATAAATATCTGCGACATTCAGGAAGTCCATAAAGAGGGGCAACTGGCTCACGAGGCCGCTGAGTCGCAGGCTCTTGGAAAAAAAGGAGACGCGGGCGAAGTCGTAGTAATCGGGGTTGGCGCTTATGGCGAGATTGCCGCTCTTGCCCGCCCCGTAGTCCAGGAGATCGCGGCCCAGGGCAAAGGTCCACCAGGAGCCGCCGGCCGAAAGGAAGGCCCGGTAGGGGACGGAGAGGTCGACCTCGGTAGGGGGCCAGGGGATATTGCTGTCGACAGGGCCTTCGGCATTGGCCCAAGGGGCCGGGGCATTGCGTATGTCGAGATCCAGGGCCGCGTGGAAACGCCCGGCCCAGAGAAAGTCCATGGGCAGAGCCAGGAGGGGTGTCTCGTCGCGGGCGCGACCGCGCCAAGGGATAGTGTCGTCGCTGCGAAAGCGGCCTTCGAGCGAGAGGGACGGCGCAAGGTCGAAGGCAAAGAGCCCCTCTTCAAAGAGGGCGCGATCCTGCCCCGCGTCCAGCCCTTCGTCCCGGCCCTCTTGGCGGCCGCCAAGTCGGCTGTGAATGCGTTCATACAGTGCGCGTTCCGCCGGATCAAGGGCCTCGGGGTCCAGGGGTTCGAGGAAGGTCGCAATTTCGTTGGCGTCAAAGGGCGGCGACCAGGAGTAAAGGGGCTGGCCCGCGCTTCGCAAGAGATCGCGCAGCTCGCCGTAGACGGGGTGGTCGAGCGGAAAGCGATAAACCGACCGGGGTCCCGGGTCTTCGGCCGCCGCGAAGGGGGCACAGAGGAGAACTATCAGTATAAATGGTTTGAATTTTTTCACAAAGTACACGCCGTGAAGCTACCACGCAGGCGGCTCGCTATCAAGGGCGCAGAGCGGTGTTTATCCTGATAATCTTGCCCGAATGCGTCCCCGCGTAGAGCCGATTTCCTATCATGATGGGCCGAACGCTTATCCGTTCCCCCACATCGATCGTCTTGAGGGTCTTGAGGCTGCGGGCATCAAGGGCAACAATGCGCCCGTCGCCCGTTCCGTACCACAGGACCCCCGCCGACAAGAGGGGCGGTGAGCCCACCCCCTTGAGGGCGGCGACTGCATCGCCGCCGCTCTCCACATCAAGTATGATAAGGCTGCCCCCCACGCCATGGAGAAAGAGACGCCCCTCCCCCAACTCAATATCACCATCGAGATTTTGAGCCAGATCACGTTCCCAGATCAATTTTCTCTTCTCAAGGTCAATCGCAAGCACCTTGCCGCCTCGGGAGGCGACAAAGAGGCGCCCGGACGCCCATCGGGGAAGGAGGCAGGACCCCTCAAGCGACAGAGGCATGCGATGGCTCACGAGGCCTGCCGCAGGATCCATGACGAGGAGCTCCCCCTTGGCAGAGACGGCCACCAGTTCCCGATCGGCCAGTATGGGCGAAGAGCCAAAGCCCTCCGGAACGAGTATTTCACGCACGAGGGCGGCATTTTCACTGCGCACGATGGCTATACCGCGCGGGGTAACCATGGCGACCCCGTCCGGCACCGGTACGGGTTTGCTGTTTGCGATCGGGGCGGCGGGTTCGGCGGACGAGTCCGGGGCCGCGAGATCAGCAGACCAGCCGCCCTTCTCCTCGCCGGTCTTGGCGTCGAGTATGCGTATGGCCCCGGATGTTACCAGGGCGACCCGGTCATCGAGTGCCGTTACCGAATCGCTGCCGACGGTATCGGTCCACAGGAGCTTCCCCGCTTCGTCGAGAGCATGTACCTGGCCGTCGGCGCTGCGGGCAATAATGACGTCCCCCGCACGGGTAAGCGGGTCTACGATGGGGGCCTTGGCCACCTCGCTCACCCAGTCAATGGCCGGGTCGTGCGCGGGAGGAGTCGGTTCCTTTTGCAGCTTTTTCGCGGGGGAAACAGGAGGCGGGGCGAAACGCTCCATGGGAAGGGCCGCCGGAATGGTCCATTCGCCTGCTCCCGGTTCGCGCACATGATCGAGAAGCTCCAGCAGGTAACTGTTTTCGGCGCTCACGGGCACACTCGTCTCATGGGCCAAGCGGGCACGGAGTTCCTCGCGCCGCGATTCGTCAACAACTGCGGCCAATTCGGCAGCAGGGTCTTCGACGAGAGACCAGTCGAGACGCAGCTCCTCGGCGGCAATGAGCAGTTCGCTCACGGCTTCCATGCTTTGTGCGCGATCATCATCTTGGTCACTCGAAGAAGTGATTTCCTCGCCGGGGGCGGCCTGCGGGGCGATGGAGAGGGCATAATCGACAACGGCACGGGCCTTGGCACTCTGTGAAGCCCCTTCCAGGAGCCCGGAAAGAAGGGGATTTTTTTCGAGGAGTGCAACCGCACCATCGGCAACGGCAAGACGGGTTGTAGCGGTACCTTCGGGTGTTGTCGATGAACGCAGCAAAAAGCTCGTCCCGCGAACCCCCATGACGGCATCAGCCGTTTCCATGGTGAATCGTTCGCCATCGAGTAGCTTGCGAAGTTTGACGAGAACGGCCCCCGAATACAGGCGGGAATCGGCGCCGGCGACGAGGGCGCGAACCATCCATTCGGTTTCGGGCAAAATTCGAATGCTTCCCAGGTCCCCGACGGAAAATTCGGCCGAAGACAGCGCGGCGGTACGGGCAATGTCACCGGCTTCGAGACTGTCACCAATTTCGAGCCCTACGGGAACGCCTTTTCGAACAATCTCGAGAGTGCCCTCGAAATAGACAAGACGAATGGCGCTGGGTGCAGACGGCTCGACATGGCGGTGATCATCGAGTTGGAGCAGATCATCGCCATCCTCCGGGGGAACAGCACTTTTTTTGCAGGACAGCGGCAACACAAGGAGGGCCACAAGCACAAGAAAAGAGAACGCATGTCGTCCGGGAACGGGAAGGCCCGAACGCATAGCGGAGACAGGAAGCTGATCGAAAAAACTTCTCATAGCCTGAATATACCACAAATACAGGGCATTTTCCGAGCCCCCAAAGCTTTACCCCGGCGCCATGTGACGCTATTATGGTAGACGGGAGCTTGATATGAAATTGTATAGTAAAGGACAACTCATACTGATATCGGTCGTTACCGCAGCCATTGTCGCCCTCCTGTTCACCGGCTTGGGGCTCATTCCACTCGCCGGCCAGAACAAACAAAACAGCACATCAACAGAGGCCCTGCCCGCCAATGGCGACAGTCGGGAAGCCCTTGCAACCGTATCGGATTTTCCCTTGCGAGAATCACCTCCCCCCGCCCGCAGCGTCTCGACCGCAGACCTTGGACGGTACAGCGAGGACGAGCGCGAAAACATCGGTATTTATGAAACACTCAACACAGCCGTCGTAAACATCACCACCGAAACCGTCGCCATCAACTGGTTTCTCGAACCGGTACCCCAGGATGGGGGTTCGGGTTCCGGCAGCATTATCGATACCCGCGGCTATGTCCTTACCAATTATCACGTCATAGAAAAGGCCTATAAAATACTGATAAACCTCGCGGATGGCAGCCAGTACGAAGGGAGGGTCATCGGAAGCGACCCGGAAAACGATTTGGCGGTCCTCCAATTCGATCCGCCAAAGGGCATGGACATACAAACGGTTCCCTTCGGAGACTCCACCGCCCTCAAGGTCGGCCAGAAGGTCCTGGCCATCGGCAATCCATTCGCCCTCGAACGCACCCTTACCGTGGGTATTGTCTCGGGCCTCGGACGACCGGTACAAACGGCCACCAACACCATCATCCGCGACATGATCCAAACCGATGCCTCAATCAACCCGGGCAATTCCGGCGGCCCGCTCATTGATTCCACCGGCAAGATGATCGGGGTGAACACCATGATCTACACCCCGTCCGGGGGCTCTGTCGGTATCGGTTTCGCCGTCCCGGTAAACACCGCCAAGAGGGTGGTATCGGAGCTCATCCAGTTTGGCCGGGTTCGCCGTGGCTGGATAGACGCAAACATGGTCCAGCTCTTCCCCGCCCTGGTCAATTACGCAAAGCTTCCGCTGCGACAGGGGCTCCTCGTCTCGCGCCTCAAGGCCGGCGGTTTGGCAGAAGCGGCAGGCCTTCGAGGGGGGACGGAACCCGTTCGCTACGGGTCGAGTGTCATCTATCTGGGGGGTGATATTCTCACCAAGGTAGACGGGCTTGAGATAACCCGCCTCGCAGACCTCTACTCGGCCCTTGAGGACAACAAACCGGGCGAAAAGATTGTCATCGAATACATACGCGGTACTGCCCGCAGATCGGGCACTATCACCCTGACAGACCGTGCAGAATATCTTTCAAGGGAGTAAACAGACAAACGATATTGGCAACGCCAGCTACCGTAAGGGTAGAGGGACGTGGCTTTCAATTCAACACGTTTTTGCTTCAAGCATAAAAAGGAGTACTACAATGAATGCGTCACCTTCTCTTTTCGACTTCGACAAGACATTCGAAGACCTCAAGGAGAGCTTCGGTCTCGAAGAACTGGACGACTGGAAGACAACAGCGGCACTCGCAGAGCTCACCATCAATAAAATCCGTTCCCGCATGCCACACTGGGATGCCCACTTGTTCGCCTTCACCAGTGAGTATCGCGAATACCGTGAACTGGATAGCGAGGGGATAAGTTCGATACCGGAAGACTCCCTCTTCATTGCCTGCCTCGCCATGCGCGACGAGGGGCTTCCCGTAAAAGAGCTCTTCGCCGAATACCAATTGGACGACCCCTTGCTCGAGCAGCTCTTGGTTGAATTGTACAAGGCACGATGGGTACAACCGGTCGTTCACCGCTTTCGCCTCTTGGGCTTCATACTCCTCTGTTCCGACAACACCGAGCACCTGCCGGACGAAAAAGAGCGCGGCTTCATGGGAGAACTCTCCCGACGCCTCAAAACAAATCTCTACGCCGCCTCGGTTGCCGACGAGCGCCAGCGAAATCTCCTCGAACTCGCTGAATTTCCCTCACGCTTGCGCGCCAAACACAATGCGGTGGAGTTGCTCGACACCATGCTGGACGAGCTCGGTCGGGATGTTCCCTTCGATATAGCGGTCTATTACAGTTTCAACGAATTCGACAAAACACTGATACCGCGCAGCTGGCGGGGACTTGCATCCCGTCCAAGGGATCTCGCCCTGGGTTCCGGGATATCCGGCATGACCCTCGACCGAATGCGCGCAATAGCCGTCCCCGACCGTTCACGCCACCCCTCATTTGCCGTCATGGATGAGGAACCATTCATAAAAGGGTCCTTTGTCTCGTGTCCGCTCGCCACCGATCGCAGGAAGTTCGGGGTTATAACCTTGGTTCGCAATGAAGACAATTCCGAAGATTACGGTGTCGAACAGCGCTACACCCTTGAAATTGCAGCTTCGTTCATTGCATCCGAACTCGACTCCCGGCAGCTCTACGACGAACTGGAACGCAGCTACTTTTCGACAATTACCTCTCTTACCAGGGCGCTCGAGGCAAAGGACGAGTACACCAAGGGACACTCCGAACGGGTCATGAACTATGCCGTCGGAATAGCCCGTACCCTCTCGCTCTCGCCCGACCTTGTCCGCCAGATCCGCTACGCGGCCATCCTCCACGACATTGGCAAGATTGGCATTAGCGATCTTATCATCAACAAACCCGAGAAACTCACCGACGAAGAGTTCGTCCAGATCAAGAGGCACACCGAAATTGGCTACGAAATAGTCGATGAATCGGGCTTTTTGGCGGAGATTCGCGACCTTATCCGCTACCACCACGAAAAGATTGACGGAACGGGGTACTACGGGAAGAGCGCCGGAAACTACCCCTGGGAAGCCATGATTATCAGTATTGCCGATATCTACGACGCCCTTACCTCTGATCGCCCCTATCGAAAGGCAATGGACACCGTTGACGCCCTGCAGTCTCTGACAACCCTCGTTGGCGTACACTTTGATCGACGCATTTTCTCGGCATTCTGTACACACTTGGGCGTAAACGCAGAGGTACTCTTTGCCCTTCAGGAGCAAGTGGTGTATCCGGAAGAATCCATAAACACCGGTAAAGAGGAAGATTCGCGAACGCTTTAAAAGCAGGAGCCGGCAAAAAGCGGGGAATCAGCCCCTTTTACCGTCCTCGAGACGGCTGCCAAGAGCGTCAACCATGCCCCTGGCAGGGGGACGCCCCCGCTTTTTCTTCTCGCTACTACGGATGTCGTCCGAAGGAGCATTATCGGTATCACGTTTGGCCTGTTTTTTCCCGGCAGTTTTCTTGGCTCCCCCTGTTTTGCCAGCTGCACGCGACTTCTTTTTGCCGACATCTTCCCCCCCCTCTCCATCATCGTGAGAAGGAGCATCCGGCGCACAGCTCATCTCCACGGCAGTAATCAACTTGGCTCGAAATTCCTTCTCGTCGCACTGACCTTCCAGATACATCGAAACAACCTGCCGTACAACAGCGGGGAAGGCCTGCCAATACCGCTCCGGCCAGGAGCCAAACTGATCCCGAAGGGCTGCGTCCTCGCCATCATCCATGACCCCATGGGAAAAGGCCACAAATTGCTCCACCATTGCCGTTACCACTTTCGACGGCAAGCGGGGGACCTCGCTGTCCTCGCCGGGCAGCCAAGCAGCCATGAGCTCCTCGCGCTCCTCATCATTGAGCTCGGGAGCCTCTTTGGAGAGCATTTCCATGACCATATCACGCACCATGCGGCGAACCGAATCAATCCCCACACCACAGGATTCGGTCGTCAGGGAGGCAGCCGTCTCTCGTGCCCAAACACCGGGGTCGGGCATGCCGCTGTTTGCAAACAACTGCAAATCCCTCTTTCTGCGCACAACGGCAGCCGCCAGGATCTCGATTTCCGCATCATCGCAGCGGTTGAGTATGAAGTCCAAACTTTTTACGAGTTCCGGGTTTGCCATACCTGCAAGGATAGCCGCATTTTGTTGGGGCGACAAGTGTACGCAGTGGCATGATCACAGGTCTTGCCCGAACGAACAAACAAGGGTACAACTGGGTCATGATCATCGAATTTCTGGGCACCGGCACCTCCCATGGCATACCGGTTTTAAGCTGTCATTGCGCCGTCTGTCGCTCAACAGACCCCGCCAACACCCGCTTTCGCAGCTCCCTCTACATACGGGGAGACAGCGGAGAATCCATACTGATAGATTGCGGGCCGGAATTCCGGCTCCAGGCCCTTCGAGCGGGTATCGACAGGCTCGATGCGGTGCTCTTGACGCACGCCCACGCAGATCACCTCCATGGATTGGACGATCTGCGCCCCCTTAGCCGCAGGCGAAAAATAAAACTGTATGCAAATAGTGTAAGTGGCGCGGAGCTTCGCCGACGGTTTCGCTACGCCTTTCCCGGTAAAGGGAAGAAACAGGGGGATGAGGGAGGAGGCAAACCCCGCTTTCGGCTCAATATCGTTGAAGAGCCCTTTAAAGTGGGAGCGATTCGTATCAGCCCCATCCCCCTCAAACACGGCAGTCTCGACATATCGGGATGGCGTATGGAAGAGGGATCAAAGACCCTCGTTTACGCCAGTGACGTCAAATACATTGAAGATACATCCCGCGCCCTCGTGAAAGGGGCAGACATCCTCATTCTGGGGGCCCTTCGCAGCAGCCCCCACAGCACCCATTTTTCCTTCGAAGAAGCACTGGCTGCAAGCCGGGAGCTTGCAGCAGGAAGCGTCTGGTTTACCCATTTCTGCCATGAACATTCACACAGGGATATTGTACGGCTCATAGCACCCGATGCCGCTCCTGCACGCGACACGCTTCGACTCATACTTTAGTATTGAAACTGCAGGCTTCCGCTTACCAGGCAGGAAAGAACCCGGGAACAGCTTGAAGGACTTTTGTTTTTTGATCAGCGTAAAAAAAACGCTGTCCGAAAGGACAGCGTTTTGAAAGGTGTGCGGCGAAGAAGACTTGAACTTCCATACCCTTTCGAGCACCAGCACCTCAAGCT
>CAZIRF010000026.1:0-40692 GCA_964541755.1 uncultured Spirochaetales bacterium
CAAGCCGCAGCGGCTTGCCCCGACGGCCCCTGCGGCCGTGCTTCCCGCCAAGCGGTTCCCCGCTTGGCGCGCGATCACGGCCTACCCCCGCGAGCAACACGGGGAAGCCTTCCTGGCCACTTTCAAGGCTTGAAACAAGTATTTTCGAGCTGCAGGCTTCCGGTTACTGGTAGAAGCTTTCATTACAGTGAAAGCCTCCGGTGGCCAAGAGAGGGAGTACTGGCAGGAAAACCGGCTACTTGGCGGACTTCTGCTTTTGCACGCAGGGACAGGGGAATGACAGCAGCCAGCGGGTGCCGGGGCCGTCCTGCTTCGTGATTGTCCCGTCGAGTTGGGCCGTCATGCTGTTGATGAGCTGCAGGCCAAAGCTTTCGCTCTTGCTGCCATCCGAAGCTGCAGAGAAACCGACGCCGTTGTCGGTAAAGATCAGATTGATACGGTCCCCTTCGAGGACGGCATCAATATGTATTTGCGGATCCCCGATACCCTCAAAGGCATACTTGCAGGCATTGCTGACAAGCTCGTTGAGGATGATACCCAGGGGGAAGAGGACGGCAGAGTTGAAGGGACAGGCGGGGAAGCGGTACTCAAGCGCGATGCGACCCCCGGTGTCAAGGCTGGAGAGTATTTTCTCCACGAGGGGCCCCAGGTACGCGTCCATGGTGATATTGGTCCCCGAGAGGGTGCAATAGAGCTTTTCGTAAAGGACCATCATGCTGTGGATGCGGCTCTTCGCTTCGCCCAGGGCCATCTTGGTTTCTTCGCTGGAGACGCGCGCGGCGTGGAGGGCGAGAATGCCGGAAATAACCGCCATGTTGTTCTTGATGCGGTGGTGGACCTCGCGTATGAGGACGTCTTTCTGCTCGACCAAGGCACGAATTTCATCTTCACGGGCCTTGATATCATCAATGTCCCGAACGATGACTATCGTCCCTGCCGCCTTTCTGCTTCGGCTGCTTATGGTCGAACGGTCGAACTGGACCCAGTGTTCGATCCCCCCGATGGCGATGCGATGCTCGGCGCGGGGGCTGTTTGCGGCGAAAAAATTCTTGAAGTGGCCGGCCCAGGGGGCGGTGACGAGGGCGAGATTTCGCGAGGAGTCTTCTTTTTGGTGGATGTGGAACCAGGAGAGGGCGGTGGTGTTGTAGTCGACGAGGCGCTCGTGATCGTCGAAGACGAGAACCGCATCCCGCATGTGCTCGAGAACGAGGGATCGGGCGATGGGGACGATGCCGAAGAGCTGGAGACGCAGGAGGGCAAGGTAGTAGCCTGCCGCGGTCATAACGAGGACGCTGGGTGCGAAGTTGTATCCGGGTATGGGCCCGAGCTTCATGTTGAACAGGACGTTTGCAACGAGGGGCAGGATGATACCCGAAAGCAGAATGGCCGTATTGCGCCGCGAACCGTTCCCTCGCACCAGATCCACGAGAAGAATGAGCGGGGCGAGCGCCGCGAGGGCGTTGCCGTAGATGGCGGAAATGCGGAAGAGCGGCCCGGTTTGGTAGTGCATGACGGTGACGGGACCGCTGCTGTCAAGGACAAAGTGGTGGCGGAAAAGCTCGTGCCAGGGGCTCGTGAGGGCCCCGACAATACCTGCGACCGGGATGATGAGTATGAGGGCCAGCTGCCAATTCTTGAGCCGGGTCCCGCGCGCCGAGTATTCCAGGGCCAAAAGGAGACAGGCGACGGGAACAAGGCGCGTGGGGATGTACATGAGGCTCGTCGTCCAGATGCGCCAGGAGAGCTGGGTCATAAGCAGGCTTGCCCCGTAGAAGAGGGTCCAGGCGACGCCCAGGTACATGACGGCGCGAAAGGAGCGTATAGCCGGTGTATGCGGAAAGCGGCGACCGTACCAACCGGCGAGCCCCAGGAAGAGGGCGGCTACTATGTTGAACCATACAAAAGGTGTGTATTGCATTACCCTCATTTTACATGGAAACTCCAAAATATCCATATTGTGAAGGCATATTTGTGAGGAATTTACATCAGGGGGGCAAGCTGTGATACACTTGGGGGAAAGTATTTTGGACCTGATGGTCCCGATGGAGAACAGCATGCAAACAGTACAGTGCCATTGCGGCCACTCGTTCGAGGCCGTCATACCCGAACACGTCGATCTTTCCGTCAATTCCGCCGATGTCCAGGCCATTCTGGACGGATCCTTTCTTACCATTCAATGCCCCTCGTGCAAGGCCTCCCTGCGCCCCGAACGTCGGGTAGCCTTTGCCTGGAAGGATACCTCTTTTACCTGGCTGCCGGAGCCGGAGCGCTGGCGTTTCCTGCACAATGCTCCGCGCTATCTCGATGAAGAGAAGATCGACACCCCTGCCGTGGTCTTTGGCTACGCCGAACTCGTCGAGCGGGTGGCCGTTTTGCGCGACGCCCTGGATGTCTTTCTCGTTGAACTTGTAAAACTCATGCTCCTTGCCAAGGTCCCCGACACGAGCCGTAGCGAGGCCCTGTCCATCCGCTACCATGCCCTGCGCGACGGCGACCTCCTCTTTCTCGTCTCGGGCCTCCCCGGGGACAAGGCGGCAGAGCTCCGCTTCCCGCGCGCCACCTGGGACGGCCTCATGGCCAAGCGCGCTTCCCTCATCGAGGACGAGGAGTACTCCTGCATGGTGGTCGGTCCCTATACGTCCTGCAGCAATGTGGATGTGGGCGACGAGACAGCCGCCCCCGGCTCATCCGCCCCCGCTGCCGCGGGTTCGGATGCTGCTGCCGTACGGTAGCCCTTCGGGCCCTTGGCCGGATACGCCTCCCGCACTATACGTGCAGCGCTCACCAGGTTTCGCAGGCTCTCCCGGGTCTCTTCCCAGCCGCGCGTCTTGAGCCCGCAGTCCGGGTTGACCCACACCCGCCCGGGCGAAAGGGCGCGGACAATCTGCCCCAGCCGCTCTGTCATTTCCGCCACCGAAGGTACCCGCGGCGAGTGGATATCCCAGATACCGGGCCCCACCGCCGTCTCGAAACCCGTTGACGCGAGGGCCTCGAGTATCGAGAGGTCAGAACGCGCCGCTTCGAAGGAGATGACGTCCGCATCCATCGCGTCGATGGCCCCCAGGATTTCCGCGAACTCGCTGTAGCACATGTGCGTGTGGATCTGGGTCTCCGGCCGTACCCCTGCGTGGCAGCGTCGGAAACAGGGGATGGCCCAGTCGAGGTAGCCCTTCTGCCAGTCTTCCCTGCGCAGGGGCAGCTTTTCCTTGAGGGCGGCCTCGTCGATCTGGATAATGCGAATACCGGCACGCTCGAGATCGAGGACCTCCTCCCGTATGGCCTCGGCAATCTCCGCCGCTTGCTGTGCCCTGCTGCGGTCTGCCGCCGGGAAGGACCAGTTGAGAATGGTAACGGGGCCGGTGAGCATGCCCTTCACCGGCTTGGTACTCTGCGCCTGTGCGAAAGCGGCCAGTTCCACGGTAATCAAGCCGCGCCGTTTCACCCTCCCGCAGATAATCGGGGGCTTCACACAGCGTGTCCCGTAGGAGCGCACCCATCCCTTCGCCGTAAAAGCGAAGCCCTCGAGGGCCCGCCCGAAGAACTCCACCATGTCCGTCCGCTCTGCCTCGCCGTGGACGAGGACATCGATACCCATCTCGTCCTGTTCGCGCACACAGGACGCCACAATGCACTTGATCTCTTCGTCGTAGGCCTCCCTGGACAGGGCACCCTCCCGTTGCCGGCGGCGCAGGCGGCGAAGCTCCCCGTCTTGCGGGAAGGAGCCAATGGTGGTCACCGGCAAGAGGGGCAGATTGAGGGCAGCCTCCTGTAAGGCCCGTCGTGCCGGCCGGCCGGGATGGCGGGTACAGGAATCGGGGTCAAGGCTGATAGTCTGCTCCGCGCCATCGTTGGCGGGCTGCGGTGGCTCCCCGGACGGACGCCCGTACGGGCGCCCGGTTTCCCCGTATCTGCGGGCCAGTCGGGAAAGGTCTGCGACCTTCTCGCGGGCGAAGGCCAGCCGGGCTTTAACGGTGTCGGGGAGGTCTTCCTCGCCTTCGAGGCTCCAGGGGAGGTGCGCGAGCGAGGCAGACGCCCCCAGTTCCACCGTTATCCCCCGTTCTTCAATAAACGCGAGGGTATCGAGGACGCGTTTTTCATCGTCGCGCCACACCGAGCGGGCGTCGAGGAGGCCCGCGACAAGGCGCCGGCCGCGGGGCCAGGGCCCCCTCGCAAGGAGCTCCAGGTTCTTGGGGCCTGCGACAAAGTCGAGCCCGACTGCCTCGATGCGCAGTTCTCCAACGAGGTCCCAGGCGTCGCGGATATCCCCGTACAGGGTCTGCATGAGTATGGCCGGCCGGGCCGGACGCCGGGAGAGGGGCTCCCAGAGGCTGCGGAAGAGGGCCCGGTCCCCTTCGTCCATGTCGAGGACGAGGGCCGGCTCGTCCAGCTGTACCTCCCGTGCCCCCGCGCGGGAGAGCGCGTCGAGGAGGGTGCAATACGCCAGAGCGAGGGCTTCGGCGAGATCCTCGCGGCGAAGGCCGTTCACGCACTGCGAAAGCTGCAAGAAGGTATACGGCCCGATAATGCGCGGCCGGGTCTCGATGCAGAGGGCCTTCGCTTCCAGGTATTCGTCGACGGGTTTGGTTCCGACCAGCTTGGGCACGCTCGACGGGTCGAGTCGGGGGACGAGGTAGTGATAGTTGGTGTCGAACCACTTGCGCAGGGGCAGGGCCGGCAGGTCCCGTCCACCGTAATTGCCCCCGCGGGCCATCGCAAAGAGGCGCTCGCTCTGTGTCGCGCAGGCGCTGCGCCAGGGTTCGGGGACGAGGTCGAAGAGGAGGGCGGTGTCGAGCATGGCGTCATACCAGGAGAAGTCATTCGAGGGGATGCCGTCGATGCCATGCAGGGAAAGGGTCTGCCAGACCTCGCGCCGCAGGCGGGAAGAGCCCTCTTCCAGGGCCTCTTGGTCTATTTCGCCGCGCAGAAACGCTTCCACGAGGAATTTGAGTTCGCGCTCCCTGCCAATGCAGGGGAAGCCGGGAATGGATGTGTTCATGGATACCTCCGGGCCGGATGCCCTGTACTGGAGGATAACGAAGACCTTTGTTACTGTCCAAGACTTTATATATATGGGATAATATAGGTATAACCTATAACCGGGAGCCCCTTATGACCCTCCAGCAACTACGCTATGCCGTCGGGATTTCGCGCGCCCGTTCAATCAACAGCGCGGCAGAAGAACTCCACATCTCGCAGCCCAGCCTTTCGGCCGCGATACGCGAACTTGAAGGGGAAATCGGGATACGCATATTCTCGCGTTCGGCGCGCGGGGTGCAGCTTACCGGCGAGGGGGCCGAATTTCTCGCCTATGCCCGCCAGGTCCTCGAACAGGCCGAACTCCTCGAGGAGCGCTGGATCCACGGCCAGCCGGTGCGGCGCCTCTTTTCTGTCTCGACACAGCACTACGCCTTCGCCGTCGAGGCCTTCGTGCGCCTTATCCGCGAGACGGACCCCGCCGCATACGAACTTACCCTGCGCGAGTGCCGCACCCACGAGATTCTCGAAGACGTACAGTCCCTGCGCAGTGAAATCGGGATAGTTTACCGGAATGCCTTCAACGAACGGGTCCTGGACAAGGTCTTTCACGACGGGCGCCTGGTCTTTACACCCCTCTGTGTGGCCCGGCCCCACGTATTCCTTAGCGCCCGCCACCCACTGGCCTCGCAGAAGACTATCAGCCTTGATGATCTCGATCCCTTCCCCTGCCTCTCCTTCGACCAAGGGGCGGTCAATTCCTTCCATTACAGCGAGGAGATCCTCCCCACGCGACTGCGGCCCAAGAGCATTGTCGTTACCGACCGCGCAACCCTTTTCAACCTGCTGATTGGTCTCGATGGCTACACGATTTCTACGGGGATCATCAACCGCGAGCTCAACGGGCCGGATATCATCGCCGTTGCGCTGGACCTCGAGGACCCCATTACAGTGGGCTACGTGCGGCGCGTCGATGCCCTTCCCGGACAGCTCATGACGCGCTACGTCGCCCTCTTGCAGGAGATTCTCGCCACATCGGCCGGGTGAGTCGGGTAGGGGGGGCGGCTGTAGCGGGCCAGCTGCAGGCTTCCTGTTACTGGCCCGGGCCCGATGCGGGTCAATCGTGGGTGGCGAGGACCTGGTACAGGCTCTCTTCGTCCGGGGCGGCGCGCAGTTCGGTGCGGAAATCGGCGTTGTTGAGGAGCCGTGCGAGCTTCGAGAGGAGTTTGAGGTGGCCGGTGTAGTCGCTGCGCGGCCCGGTTATGAGGAAGATGAGGTCCACGGGAATCTCGTCGATGGCGTCGAAGGGGAGGGCTTTTTTGAGGTAGAGGATGCCCATTCGCGTCTCTTTGACGTAATCGCAGAGGGCGTGGGGAACGGCGACGCCCTCGCCGATACCGGTTGGGGCGAGGCGCTCGCGGGCCATGACATCCTTCAAGAGCTGGCTGGGCCAGGGAATACCTCCATCCCGGGTGACGAGGTCGACGGCAATGGCAAGAGCGGCCTCTTTGTCTGCCGGCGAGGCGCTGCAAGAGATGCGCGAGGGCCCGGTGATGTGGGAAAAGGACAGATCCGCCATGGGAAACCTCCGTCTTGTGGTATGCGGCACTACCTCCGTGGGTTCCTCTATAGAGTATCAGGCTGATAGTCAAGTCTGTCAAACGACTGCGGGGGTCAGCGCCGGCTGTCCTGCCAGCGTTTGAGTTTGCGGTATAGCGTGGCCTTGTCCATCCCCAGCGCGCGGGCAGCCCGGGTCTTGTTGCCCCCGGCGGCGGCTATGGCCTCTTCGATGCAGGCGATTTCCGCCGCTTCGCGTGCCGTCTTGAGGGATTCGGGGCCGCCGCTTCCCCTGCTGCCTGTTTCGGGGCCGTCCAAACTGCCTTCCACAGGGCTTCTCCCGGCCACAGGCTTCCCGGCAGCCGGGCTGTGGGGCCGGGTGGAACTATCAGCCTTGCTTTCTTCCCCCCGTATAGCCGGTGGCAGGTCGCTGCGCTCTATCATGGGGCCCTTTGCCAGGACGACTGCCCGTTCGACGGCGTTTTCAAGCTCGCGAATGTTTCCGGGCCAGGGGTATTGCCAGAGGGCTTCGAAGGCCTCCGGGGTAAAGCCCTCCACATGACGGCCGCTGCGTTCGCGATAACGGCGCAGAAAGCTTCGGGCCAGGGCGGGGATGTCTTCGCTGCGGGCGCGCAGGGGCGGCAGGTCCAGGGCGATGACGTTGATGCGGTAGTAGAGGTCCTGGCGAAAGTGGCCGCTGGCGACCATGGCCTCCAGGTCGCGGTGGGTGGCGCAGATGACCCGTGCATCGGTTTTTTCGGGGCGGTTGGCGCCCAGGACGTCGTACTCGCGCTCTTGAAGGACGCGCAGGATTTTGACTTGCAGGGGCAGGGGCATGTCCCCGATTTCATCGAGGAAGATGGTGCCGCCAGCTGCGCGTTTGAACAGGCCCGGTTTGTCGCGTTCGGCCCCGGTAAAAGCGCCCCTGCGGTAGCCGAAGAGCTCGGATTCCAGGAGGGATTCGGGGAGGGCGGCGCAATTAATGGCGACGAAGGGGCCGTCGCCGGAACCGCTCGCCCGGTGTATGGCCCGTGCGAGGACCTCCTTGCCGGTGCCGGTCTCGCCGCGGACAAGGACGGTGCTGCCGCTACGGGCGATGGGTTCAATCTGGGCGAGTATTTGCTTCATGGCGGGGCTGTGGCTCTCGCTGCCCTCGTCGCGGCTGGCGAGCTGGCCCTTGAGCTCTTCGATTTCGCGCAGGTCGCGGAAGGTCTCGACCCCCCCGGCGAGGCTGCCGTCTTCCCGGTACAGCCGGGCGGTCGACACGCTTATGGGGACCCGTTCGCCGTCGGGGCGCAGGAACCAGGCGGGGCGGTCGATAAAGGCTTTACCCGTCTTGAGGGTCTTTCGCAGGGGGCAGTCCCGCTCGCACATGTTCGACTTGAAGACCTCGTGGCAGAGTTTCCCCTTGGCTTCTTCGCGCGGGATGCCGGTAATCTCTTCGGCTGCCCGGTTGAAGGAGGTGACGCGCCAATCCATGTCTATGGTAAAGACGCCGTCGCTGATGCTTTCGAGTATGGTTTCGGTGTCGGGGCGCGCCATGCCGGCAGTATATACCCTGCAGCTGGAGCGGGGCCAGTGGGGTGGGCTTTAGCCCCCATTGAGATATGGACCGAACAAGCAGGGTGGGCGCCAGCCGGTATTGAGTTATAGTGTCTGCCGAATCGAAGATTCGGCTTAACCGAACAAGCAGGGTGGGCGCCAGCCCACCCTGCTTGTTCGGTCGTTGACTAAACCCCCCGGCTTGGGGTATAACCATCGGAGCCTTGTACGGCTCCCTCGGGGGCCATTAACAGTACGGCCGGCACCAGGGTCCGCCCGAGCCCCTGCACGGTCAATTTCGGCGAATCGGGTTCCCGAGAGGGACAGCTACCAGGAGGATAAGAGTGAGCGCACGCATCAGGCTCAAGAAATTCGGCACCAAGAAACGGCCTTTCTACCGCATCGTCGTCATGGATTCCCGCGCACCCCGCGATGGCAGGACCATCGAGGACCTGGGTGTGTATCATCCCATCGCCGCCGAAGGCGCGCAGGTTGAATTCAATGCCGACAAGGTCAAGGATTGGCTCTCGAAGGGTGCCACCTGCTCCGATACCGTTCGCAAGGTTCTCAACAGCAAGGGCGTCACCCTTTAAAACACCGATGTAGCGTCGGGGTGTCTGTAACGCCCCGGTGTAACGTCTGTGCCCGTCTTTCGTCTTCATTGTCGTAATTTTCCCCTCGATGACGGGTAGTTGTGGATATGACGCCGTTTCCTGTATTCAGGTTTGGCGGGCAGATCAATCAGCTAAAGGAGACCTAGGTGAACAGTGAATCTTTGGAACGCGATCTTGTAGAATACATGGCGAAATCTCTCGTTGACGATCCTTCACAGGTCGAGGTTAGCGAAGTTGAGGGTGAGCAATCGGCTATTCTGGAATTGCGTGTGGCACCTGCCGATATTGGCAAGGTCATTGGCAAACAGGGGCGCATTGCAAAGGCCATGCGTACCGTTCTTTCCGCAGCTTCGGTACGTTCCGGTCGCAGGGCCGTCCTCGAAATCCTCGATTAAAGCGCGGGTTTTTTGTGCGCAGTGAGCGATTTTCTTCGGCGACAATCGGCGCTCCTTTTGGTGTAAAGGGCTTTGTAAAGCTGATTAGCCATTCGGGAGAATACGAGCACTTGGCTGCCCTTGAGCGTTTTATTGTCGTTCGGGACGGCCGGGAGCAGCTTCTTTCTGTCGAGGAAGTGCGCGATCATGGCGGCGCCCTCATTGTCAAATTTGCCGGGGTGGACAGCCCCGAAGATGCTTCCCTCTTGAAAGGCTTGCAAGTCCTCGTAGACCGTGATCAGGCGGCTCCCCTCAATGAAGGTGAATTCTATGTTGAGGATCTCAAAGGCCTCGCTCTCGTGTTCGAGGGTGAGGCTGTGGCTCGCGTGAGCGATATCGTGGAAGGAGGGGGGGCCGAGCTTGTGGAAGTCGTCATGAATGATGGCAGCGGTACTCGCTTTATCCCCTTTCGAAAAGAGTTTATTGGCGATATCGATACCGACGCTGGTACCGTTGTTCTTCTTGTGCGCTGGATACTCGAGTGAAATTTTCGGTACTTACCCTTTTTCCCGCTATTGTCGATTCCTTTTTTACAACATCGATCATGGCCAAGGCGGTCGAGCGCGGGGTGCTGTCCTGGAAAACGATCAATATTCGGGATTGGGCCTTCGACAAGCACCACAAGTGCGATGATGCTCCCTATGGCGGCGGTGCCGGCATGCTCATGCTGCCCGAGCCCCTGGGTGCCTGTCTGCGGGATCAGGGGGTGCAGCCCAAAACAGTAGAAGACGCAAAGAGAAACGATGGAAGTCGCAGGGTTGTCTATTTGAGTCCTGCCGGCAAGACGTTTACCCAGGCCAAGGCGCGTGAATTGGCCGCTTGTGAAGAACTTGTACTCGTCTGCGGGCGTTACGAGGGTATTGATCAGCGTATTATCGATTCCTATGTCGATGAAGAGATCTCCATAGGTGATTACGTCCTGTCATCGGGCGAGGTCGCCGCCCTCGTGGTCGTCGATGCTGTGTATCGGCTTGTCGAGGGGGTCATAAACGGGGAATCCTTGAGCGAGGAGAGCTTTTCCAGCCACTGGCTCGAGTATCCCCAGTATACACGACCGGAAATATATGATACTGTCCGGGTTCCGGAGGTTTTGCTTTCCGGCCACCACGAGCGCATACGCCGCTGGAGGCTTGAAAAGGGGATTGAAAAAACCCTCAAAAACCGTCCGGACCTGGTCGAGCGAGCCCTCTCTTCGGGGGGGCTGAGCAGTGAAGAACGGGAAATTCTGCAGACATTGCAAGGCCCGTACAACGGGAGCAAGGGAGAAGAGGATGAATGAAATCAAGGCCATCGAGGCCTCCCAGATGAAGAGCGAACTCGACAGTTTCAAGGTTGGTGATACCGTAAAGGTGCACTTCAAGATTGTCGAAGGCAAGAACGAGCGTATCCAGGTGTACGAAGGCTTGGTGATCTGCTTCAAGAACTCGGGTATCGGCAAGACTTTTACCGTACGGAAGAACTCCTATGGCGTCGGTGTCGAGCGTGTTTTCCCCCTTCACTCGCCGCGCATTGCCCGCGTTGAGCTTGTTCGCCCCGGCCGAGTGCGCCGCGCGAAGCTCTACTATATCCGCGACAAGATTGGCAAGGCTGCCAAGATCAAGGAACTCATCATCAAGAAGGCCCCCAAGGCCGTTGAGGGTGCAAAGTCCTGATTCGGTGCCCCTTCGCGGGCCCATTCTGTCAGCATCAATAATTCACACCAGCAAGGAGGCCCCCTTAAAAGGAGGGTCTCCTTCTGTTTCCGGACATGGGGATGGGGGGCGGGCCGCCACATCCCGGGCTTCCTCCACCGCTGCGTCCGCGGCTTCCCCTCATCCGGCTCCCTCTACACAGCCGAAATCCTCCACCTCCATAGGTGCAGAGGCGGCTCAATTTCGCAATCTCCTCTCTGCGTCGGGGTTTTTCTCTCTCCTGTCCCGTGTAGGGGCCGAGGGAAAACAGCCTTCCGGGGGTGATCCCCTTGCGCGCCTTGTCCAGAGCCTTCTCTCCTTTGCTGCACGCCCTTCTGTCTCTGCCTCCTCTTCACCACTGCCTGCCAGTCCCCTGCGCGCTCTCATTGCCCTTGCCCTGGAGGCCAAGGGCCTTTTGCCTCTTGTGGGACACAGCACCCTGCTCGCCTATCGATCCTTTGCCCGGAGTTTTGCTCTCGGGGGAGCTGCTCGTTCGCGGAGCCCTTCCAAGCCTCACTCGTCATCCGGCGCAGCGGATGAATCGGACCCGGGATTGGCCATGAGAGAGGGCTCAAGGCTTCTTGATATACTGGATGGTCTCGTTGCAGGGCTCCTTGGGTCTTTCTCCGGGGATCGTTCCCCGGATAATCGACAGGAAGAGAAGGAAAAAGGTGATAACACTGCTGATGATGAAGAGGAAGAAGTGACTGCGAGTAGTGAATCCGGCCTAACTCCCCTTGCTGCCCTCGATAGATTTAATCGAACACCCTTGCCGGATGGCAAACGGTGGCTCATACTTCCCTTTGAATCCGTCGATACTCAAGGGGAGCTGGCCGCTGTTTTTCGTGTGCTCGTGGATCGCCCGGGACCCGATGGAAGGGAGCCGGTTCTCTCTCTTGCGGCGGAAATTCGGGCGAGCGAGCGAATATGGAGCCTGCGCTTACCGCGTGCCCTTTCAAAAGGGGCCCCCTTGCTCATTGCTTGTGACGATGCGGCTATCCTGCGGGAACCCTCTTGTGCCAGCGCGGCAAGGGCTCTCGCCGCCGCATGGGGGTTGGTTCCCGTTTTCCAGGAGGGCGAGGCCGGAATGTGGCCCGATGAGTGGGCTCAGGGCCTTGCTTCAACTGATGTTATGGTTTGATGAGGAGACCGGCTGGTGAAGAAACATGCGGGTGCCATAGCTCTTTCCTGGGATTCGAAGGATTACGCGCCGCGCATTGCGGCTCGCGGGGAGCGTGCCCAGGCCGAGCGTATTCTGGCTCTCGCCAGGGAGGCGGGAGTTCCGATCGTCGAAGATGCGGAGCTCCTCGAGCTACTGTCCGTTTCCGGCCCGGGTGATTACATCCCCTTCGAGTGTTGGGAAGCGGTGGCGGCCGTCCTGGCCTTTGTCCGTCGTTGTTCATTTTCGCCCGAAAGGTCGACTGCGTTCCCGGAGCGGGAGCGTTTGTAAAACCATTCGGACGAGCGATATAGTCACGATAGAGGAATGCATGAAAACACTGCGCATTGAGACATTGAGAGTCGGTCAGCGTTATAGCGAAGCCGTCTATATCGAAGGCAACAATCTCTTGGTCCCAGCCGGTGTGCCTGTTCGGGAGAAAGATATCCAGCGTTTACGTGCTTGGGGCATAGAAACGCTTCAGACTGATGGTACCCTTCTGCGTAACGATGCCGGGGAGTCTTCTGTCAAAGGGCCGCCCGGCGTGGATAGTGAACCCGCAGACGATTCCCTCTCCGCTGCAGGAAAGGGCACTGCTGCGGAGGGAGCAGACAATGTGGATCTTACCCCGGATTCCGTGAAATCGGCTTCCCAGCCCCCGCGCAAGGCCCGTCCAGCGGCCCTTCCCAAGGTGCTCTCGCTTCCCGCTGTCCAGGAGAACAAGGGCCCGTATCGGGCGTACATGGAGCTTATAGATCGTCTCAACGCCCTCTTTTCCGATATTACCGCCGGAGTATCGATTGAATCGCGTGCAGTGGATGCCATTACCGCCCGCCTCGTCCAGGCCGTTCGAGAGAATACCCGCCATTTTATCGGTTTTATTCTGGGCGGCGAGGTCTATGGCAGTGAATTGGCCAAGAGTTCGGTAAATACGGCGATTCTCTCCACACTTATGGCGCAGGACATGAAGGTGCCCAATCACAAGGTCCTGCAGATTGCCACCGGGGCTCTTTTGCACGATGTGGGTATGCTCAAACTGCCACGGGAGATACTCGACAGTAACAGGGAGCTCTCGGAGGGGGAATTGCGGCGCATGCAGGCCCACCCCCTGTATACGTACAAATTTATTTGTCGCGAGCTCCTGCTTCCCGAGGAAGTTGGCCTGGCTGCCCTTCAGCACCACGAGCGCTGGGACGGGGAGGGCTATCCCCGACGCCTTGGTGGAGAGGGTATAGAATTGGGCGCCAGAATCATCAGCGTAGCCGATGCCTTTGAAGCCATGGTCAGCGAAAAACCCTATCGCAATTCCATGTTGGGGTATCAGGCGATGAAAAACCTCTTGTCGGACAATTCGCGGCGCTTCGACCCCGAGGTTCTCAAGTCCTTCATTCGTACCATGGGGATCTATCCTATCGGTTCCATTGTTCTGCTCAATTCCGGGGCCCTGGCCAGGGTGACAACCGTTCATACCAAGGCTCCTTTGCGCCCGGAGATTCGTATACTTATCGATGAATTCGGGAAGACCTGGAGTGGCGATGAGGGTGAATTGGTCGATCTCCTTACCGAAAAGAGCCTCTTTATTGCCCGGGCTATCGACCCCAGGGAATACGCCAGCGATGACGAATGATACGGCGGCCCCTCCCCGTGTGGCATCAACCAGCGGGCGTGGGCGGCGTGGCGAGGATGAAGCCCGTGCTTGGCTGGAAGCGCAGGGGTACCGCTTTATAGCAAGAAACGTACGATCGCCGCGGGGCGAGATTGATTTGGTCATGGCACAGGGAGATTGTCTGGTCTTTGTCGAGGTCAAGGCCTGGATGAGCTGGGATGTTGGAGAGCTCGCGCGGGTTGTCGGCGCAACAAAACAAAAACGTATTTGCGAAACGGCTAAGTTTTTTCTCGCGCAACATCGAGAATATAACGGTATGGCATATCGTTTTGATGTGCTCTTGATAGCATCTTCGGGCATTCGTCACCTTGCCCATGCCTTTATGGAGCGTGTATGATAGGGAGTGTCGGGGTAAAAACACAGCCTCGCAACATCGAGGAACTCAGGCGTTTGCTGGATGATGAGCACTATTTGGCCGATGCTATCCAGCGCATTGCCTTGGTCCTGAGTAACGAACTACTCGATATTCCCCTCCCCGGAGCGTCAGATGAGCGATCAAGACAGACCACGCAGCAGTAACCGACGATCCCGCCGTCGCGGGAATCGCATGAAGCACGACCCCCAGCGCCCCGATATCAGTGCCCGTGTCGAGGCGGAGGCCCGCCAAAAGGAAAAACAGGGGCAGAATCAGGGGGGCGGGCAGAACAGGGATGCCGGGCGAAATCGGCGCGACCAAGCCTCTTCTTCCCGGCAGGGGGCGTCGGCTTCCCGGCAGGGGAATGCCTCCCGCTCCCAAGAGTCCAAGCGTACCCCTTCCATAGCAGATCGACTCGTTGATCCCCTTGGCGGGCGCTTTGCAACCCGTTTTGGCGACAGTTTTGGCGGCCGTCCCGGTGGAAAGACTTCCCGAAAGGGTTTTCTGGGAAAGCGGCCGGTATGGACGCCCCCGGAAACGGTCGAGCCGGATCTTCCCGCTCTTCTCTGCCCCCACTGTGGTAAGGCGATCGAGGACTATGCCCAGGCCATTGGGGATGCGACGAGTTCGGTTTTTTGGCACTTTGACTGTGCCATTGCCCATTTGGCCGAAGAGGAGCGCCTCCACGACGATGAAAAGATTGCCTACATCGGTGCGGGGCGTTTTGCCGTCGTCCATTTTCCGGATCCACGCGACAGCCTGCACTTCCAGATTCGCCGCATTCTCCCCTGGGAGGACAAGGACAAGCGCCCCGAGTGGCGCGTCGAACTTGCAGGCAAATATTCGAGGACTTGACAGTGAGTGACGCGAGCGACTTCCTTAAAAACCCGGAAGTACTCAAGCACTACACCCTCTTGCAGAATTTGGGTGTCTTTCGGCATATCGATGACCTCAAGCGTGAAATTCGCGATCATGAGGGGCTCTTGCAGTCTGCATCGGATATCTTTTGCGAGACGAGTACCGATGGCCTGTTGGAAACGGCGGTGCGCTGTATCTCCGAAAAATTCCTGCCTTCGGTCCTTGTCTTTATGTGGCGCTCCCACCCCGGGCGGGAGACCCTGGTGCTCAAGGGCTATCGCAATTTTACCGCCTGCGATATTACGGCAACAATCGAATCACTGGCGCCTTTTGAGGAATTCTTTCGCCGTTATCCAACCCCTATCAGTTTTGACCTCTTCGCATACCAGCTGGGGAAACCCGAATTTACCGACCCACTCGCCAGCCTTTCCCCGGAAATTGTCGTGCCGGTTATCGGGCCGTCGGGGCTTTACGGGCTCATTCTGATAGGCGAGAAGGTCCTCGATACGCAGTATGCGCCGCAGGAGTTGGGGTTTCTGGATCGCCTCATGTCCTTTGTGTCGATAGCCCTGCAGAATCACCTGCATTACGAGCACTCGGTGCGCGATCCCAAGACCGGTCTCTTTAACCACGGTTTTTTTATGGTGCGTCTGAACGAGGAGCTTTCGCGTTGTTTGCGCAGCGATCGGGTCTTTTCGATCATCGTCATGGATGTGGACAAGTTCAAACACTTCAACGATACCTACGGCCACCTCGCTGGCGACCGGGTGCTCGAATCTCTCGCCGAAGCGCTGCGCAAAAGTATGCGTGATGGGGACATCCTTTCGCGTTTCGGCGGTGAGGAGTTCATGGTGCTTCTGCCGGAGACCGGTCGCTCGCAGGCCTGGCGTATTGCGGAGCGCCTGCGGCAGGCAGTGGCTGCCATGGATGTCGAGTGGGAAACACCCCTTCCCAAAGTGACGATTAGCCTGGGGATTTCGGCGAGTACCTGCGAACCGGATTTGACGGCTGATACCATGATTCAATGGGCCGATAATGCCCTTTATCAATCAAAAAGTCGTGGTCGAAACTGTTCAACCTTATGGCGTGGGGGGCTCCTCTTCAAATCGCGCCGCTACATGGAAAACGGCTTTTCTCCCTCCTGCGAGGATTAAACGGCCCTCCCATATCCCCGTGTTTCGAACCGTTCTCCCCCCAAAAAGGGTGCAACGCAATGCGCCCGTTTATGTGTCCCCTTTATGGGCGTACGCGCTTGATCCAATCCCATATTTCTGCACCGCTAACGCTCATTTCGGGGGCAAAGCTGCGTCCATCCACGAGCGGAATGATATCCGCTTCAACACAGCCCAGGGCTGCGTCGAACCAGCTGACTTCAAGGGGGACATCCGGGAGCGGGCTCTTGTTGCGGGTGGCCCAGCGGGTGCTGTAGCGGGAAAGTTTTTCCGTATCGCCTGCACAGAGGATTTGCCAGAGGAAGCGGGCGGCCAAGGCGCGGTCAAGTGCTTGGTCCATTTTGGCTGCCGGGCTGTCGAACCAAAGGGCCTCTGCCATGCGTGTGTAGAGTTTTTGATCGCTGATGGCATCTTCGCCCATAAACCAGTCCAAGAGGGATGTCTCGTAACGGGCGAGGACTATGGCATCGATAAGCCGGGCCGGGCTGCGGGCAAGGGCTCTGGCTGTTTTTTCGCTCGGTTTCCCGTCGAGGTCTTTGAGTGAAAGGGCCCGGTCTCGCGCAGGTTTGAGGCGGGCTGCCTGTGCTTCGTCAAGTTGGGGGAGTATTTCGTCGATAGCAGCGATGGCTTCCCGGTAGCGGCCAAGTGCTTCAAGGACCAAGCCGCGCTCGGCACGCAGGAGTGCGGTACTGTCGGCGACGGGAATGGCCGCTTCCAGGCGCTCGAGCATCGCTTCCGGGTTGGGGGCAAGACGGGCGTTCACCAGTTGGGCAATTTCATCTGCCCGATAGCTGTCAAGGGCTTCTTGCGCCAATTCGGCGGCCCTCTTTGTCTCCCCCGCCTGGAGGGCTGCTTCGGCCTGAAGGGCTTTTACCCGGCTCGTAAAGCGAACGTCGCTCGTGTTTGTCTTTGAGAGGTCCAAGAGGCGGGCACGAATATCGCCAAGAGCAAGCGGATCCGGGGAAAGGCGCAGCTGGGCGAGTTCCTCTTCAATTTGGGGAAGTGCGCTCTCCTCTATCGCCAGGTTTTCGAAGCGGATATCCTGCTGAACCGTGGCACAGGAAGTTGTGAGGATTGCGAGCAGCCCGATGGCCAGCGCGAAAGCCGGCCCCCATACAGCGCCTCTGCGGATGCTGTCGTCCTGCCGGGCGCCCCCCATCAGCATGGATTCCCCTGTCTTCAATTCTTTTGCATCATTACGTGACTGGACATTCATCTGTCTATCTCCCATCGCTGCGAATGAGGTGAATGCGGTCGTCAAGACCACGGGTAAGAATTTCTGCTTGCCCATCGCGGTTTATATCCGGGAATGCGGGACTGGTAGCTCCGGGAACCGGGAATCCGGGCAGGGGAAAGAGTTCGTTGTTGAATGCATGGACCTGGTCGCCGGCACCGGCGAGGAAGAGGGCCTCGCTGTGTGTATCCCATATTGTACCGATTGAAAGGACGAGGTCCCGACCGCTCTGGCCGCTGGGAGCCCAGGAGAGGACCGTGCCATCGCTTGCAATACGGTATAGCGCACCGTCACTGCCCAGGTATACGAGGGATTCTGTGGCGTAGGACCAGAGGGGGCCGGAGGCCAGTGTTTTGGGCAGGGTAAACTGGACGGGGGGCGAAGAGGGATCGTCGCGCGTAAATATTTGGCAGATTCCCGCTTCGCTCACACAGGCGATAAAGCGTTTGCCTGAGGTATCCGTCCAGGCCAGGGGGGCGCCGGCCACAATGCCGTCGAGTTCGCGGGGGTAGCCCGGCAGAACGCGTCCGTCCCCATCCATAAGGTACAGGAGGCTGTCGAAGGAGCGCGGCGCGATGGCAAAGCCCTCTTCGAGGGGGGTGGGGCGGGCGCGTTGCCGTTCGTGGAGCTTGTCGCTGTAGCTCTGGGTACCATTGGTCTCGACTATAAGTATACCGGGGCCCTTGACGATGGGGAGGTAGAGGCGACCCTTTTGCGCGAGGGCCGGTCCGCCGGGTTGTTCCCCCGAAAGCAGGGGGTAGTTGCCGGTGTTTTCGAGTTCCCGGTCAAAGCGGTAAATGCTTCCGCGGTCGGATACCGCCCAGAGGGCGGCAAAGTGGCCGTCATCCGTTTTTTCGAGGCTGAGGCTTGCCTTTCCATCAAGTCGGTGCTCGCGGATGCGGCCGCTGGGCAGGTGTACGGACAGGACCCGGTCTTCGCCGGCACAGAAGGCCCAATCATCGCCCTGTTGATCGCGGGCGGTGAATATTTCGCCGGAGAGCCGGAAGGGACTTGTTATCGGGTAGCCGGGAATGGGCCCGCTTTCGCGAGCCTTCCCTTCGCCGGGAACGGCGTTGAGGGTAAGAAGGAGGGATTCCCCGTCGGTCGAGAGGCTCGCCAGGCCTTGACTGTAGAGCTTGAGGACCTTCTGCAACACAGAGTTGCCGCGCAGGAAGAAGGGGATGCTGCGGTCCAACGAGTAAAAAAGGCTTGCGGAAGATTCGGCCTGTGCCCGTTCTCCGGTCGATTTCCAGTGGTCGCTGCGGACGAGGAGTTCGTGGTTCTGCAATTCCCGTACACAGCCTTCGAGGGCTTCGGCGCTCATGCTCGCGTAGAGGATCCCGTCGTGGACGAGATAGAAGGGGGAGGGGAGGTCTATACCCAGACTCGACATGAAACGGTTTATAAGCGCAGGCAGGCCGATGCGGGGTACCCGGGTTTCTCCCACAACGACAGACAGATCGCGATTGAGGAGTATGTTGGAAAAGAGGGTGTTGAAGATGCGTTTTCGCTGTTTTTCATCGGCTACCGAGACGAAGAATACCGGCATGGGGTCGTTTTCGCCCCCAAATACCCCGTATTCTGCTCCCATCCAGGAAAAGAGAAGGTCTTCGATGGAGAGCCCCAAGGCCAGCTTTGTGCCCTGTTGGGCGAGCTTCCATGCGTCGAGAATGGCTTTGTCTGCATGGGGCTCGACTGCGGCCCAGAGCTCGTCTGCGCTGGCCATGGACAAGAGGCTGTACCAGCGAGTGGAGGCAGGGAGCCGAGAGAGGACAGCAGGAGTGCTGGAGCGGCGGTTCAAGATGGCAGAGAGCCGTTCGTCGCTACTGGATATTGGAAGCTCTGCGCGCAGGGCGACCCGTTCGTTGGCCAGTTCGAGCGAAACCCCGGCCGGCTTTGCGAAGCCGAGTGTCTCTCCCAGTTTTGCCGGAAGCCCTTCGAGAGACAGGAGTTGAAAGAGGCCGGTGCTGTCGGCGGCGACAAGGACCCGAACGGCCTCATCTTGCCAGTTCCCGCTCGTCTTGGCGCTTTCTCCTGAGGGCCCGGCCGTGTTTGTGTTTGTCGTTCGTTCTGTGGCGAAATCCGCCGCTTCGTCGAGGGCTCGGTTCATGTCGAAGGCCCGTGTGCCGTGATTGCGCTCCCGTACCTTTGCGAGGCGTTCCCGCGACGAGGCAACGAGGACGAGATCTCGCAGGACAGTGGCGTAGATACTCATGTCGCCGCTGGTGTAGATGAATACGGGACCGCCGGGGCCCTCTTCGATGAGCAATCCGCGTACTGTTCCCGCGAGGTCCGGGCGGATACGCAGGGCGAGGCGGGCTGGCGGTACGAGGGCTGCCCGCAGCCCCAGATCCACGCAGGCCGCCCATTCGTTACCCGGATACAGTGTGGCGTCCAAGGGGATGGCTGCTATCAGTTTGAACCACCATGAGCCAAAGGCTGGGGTGGCCCGAAGGGTACGCAGGGTCTGCCTCAAATCTGCCTGTGCCGGGTCTTCGAGGGCGCTGTCCAGGGCGCGCAGGCGTATGGCATTGATGAGGGTCTCCCCCAGGTTTTCGATGCGTACCTGTACCAAGGCATCTTCCTGGGTGTGGGCTGCTGCACTGGTTCCCGTTGCAAGGGCCCAGCCACTCAAGCCCAGAAGGGCGAGGACAGGGATAAGCAGAATTATAATAATAATAGAAAAGAGTCGGCGCAGGAACGAGCGCTTTTTCCGTGGTCGTTTCGGGCTGTCTTGTGCGCTGGCGTGGTCGTCGTTGGAAAGGGCCATGCTTCCTCCATTTTTCTCTATTGTATCGGTATATACGCAGACGTCAACACATCTTTGGCCATAGGGGCGAATGCCGGGATCTTTCGCGCCCTCCTTTCGCTGCCGGGAGCTTCTCTTTTGTGTACAAATTGGCAAAAGGGTCGTACCATGGGGCAGGCGGCTTGGCCAGTCTTTCTCGGGCGATCCCGCCAGTAATGTTTAGTGGAGGACAGTGTGCGGACAGTAATCGAATTATTGCACGACGGAGCGCGCCGCTACGGGGATGCGCCGTATCTGGGTGAAAAAGTTGGTGACAAATATACCCTTACGAGTTTTCGGCAGGCCGATGAGCAGAGTTCCCGTTTTGCGGCAGCCCTTATCCTGCGTGGTTTCAAAAAGGATGACAATATTGCAATCCTGTCCGAGGGGCGCAGCGCCTGGGTCATGAGCGAGTTCGGCCTGCTCAAGGCCGGCTGTGTTTCGGTTCCCCTCTCTACCAAGCTGTCGGAAGACGAGATCCTCTTTCGTCTCCAGCACTCCGAAGCCAAGGCGGTTTTCGTATCGGAGAACAATTTCAAGAAGGTTGCAGATATTCTCGCAGCTCTGGGAAGATCAATACTGATAGTCTGCCTCTCCCCCAAGACGGACTCCCTCCTCGATATGGCGACGACTGCGGGTGTCGAAGAGGGTAAAAACCTGCTCTTTTGGGAGGATATGGTCGAGGAGGGCCGGGGGGCCCTCGATGGCGAGACCCTCCACGGCGGGAAGACGATCAGCCTCCTTCTTCAAGAAGCGGAAGCCGCAGTACGCGAGGACGACACGGTTACCATCTGCTATACTTCCGGTACGACGGGCAATCCCAAGGGTATCATGCTCACCCATCTCAACTACTGGGACAATGCGCATAACAGTGCGGAGGTCGTCGAGGTTAAAGAGGGCTGGAAGAGCCTCATCATGCTCCCCCTCGACCACTCTTTCGCCCACACGGTCGGGCTCTACATCTTCCTGTATCGCGGCTTGTGCATGTACTTTGTCGATGCCCGCGGCGGGCCCCTCGCGGCCCTGCGCAATCTGCCCAAGAACCTCCTCGAGGTAAATCCCGACTTCCTCCTTACGGTTCCCGCCCTTTCGGGCAACTTCATGAAGAAGATGATACAGGGGGTCGAGTCCAAGGGGGCCTTTGTCGCGGGCATCTTCCACCGGGGCCTTGCCGCGGGTATCAAGCGGGCCGGGAATGGTTTCGACAAGCCCTCATTGTGGACACGCATCTCCTGCTTCTTCCCCTGGGCCCTCGCCAACGCCCTCGTATTCCCCAAGCTGCGGGCCATCTTTGGTACCGACATCAAGTTCTGCGTGGGGGGCGGCGCCCTCCTCGAGATTCGCCAGCAGGAGTTCTTCAACGCCATCGGGGTGCCGGTATACCAGGGCTACGGGCTTACCGAAAACGCCCCCATTATCTGTGCGAATTCGGCCGCGCGGCACAAGTTTGGCACCTCGGGAAACATCATCCCCAATCTTGAAGTCAAGATTATGAAGGATGATGCGACCGAGTGCGCCCCCGGCGAGATTGGCCAGATCGTTACCAAGGGCGATTCGGTGATGAAGGGCTACTACAAGAATCCCGAGGCCACGGCCGAAACCCTGCGCGACGGGCGTCTCTGGTCCGGCGATTTGGGCTTTGTCGACAGGGATGGGTTCCTCGTCGTCACCGGTCGCGAAAAGGCCCTCCTTATCGCCGCGGACGGCGAAAAGTACAGCCCGGAGACCATCGAAGAGGCCATCATCAACACTTCGCGCTACGTGAACCAGGTCATGGCCTTCAACGAACAGTGCAAGTTCACGACCGCCCTCGTCACCCTCAATGTCGAGGCCCTCAAGGCCGATGCCGCGGGAAAGGATGTCGCGGGAGTACTCAGGCTCATTCAGGAGGATCTCCTCGCTTTTCGCAATCATCCCGATTACGCGGCCATACCCGCACAGTGGCGCCCGTCCTCCTTTGCCGTCATTGCCGATGCCTTCGACGAGAATCACGGGCTGGTCAATTCGACGATGAAGCTCGTGCGCCACAAGGTGCGGGATTACTACCGCTCCCGTATTGACGAGCTCTACGCAAGCGGTACGCCCGACCCGGACCTTGCAGGAAACCGCGAAGCCCTGGCAAAACTGGGTTTTTGATCTTTGCGGACCGTGGAAAGTGGCAATTATTCACGGTGTCGCGAGCTTTCCCGTGCCTGCGCGGGCACGGGGGCTTTCAATGTGGTATACTTTCGGTAAACGTTGATTTGAAAACAGTATCGTGTGGATGAAATCAGTCAAGGAGCAGGTTTTGGAAGATAAAAAATCCGCCATATTGATAGTCGATGACGAGGTGATACTCCTCATGTCGGTACGCCAACAGCTCAAATTACGCTTTGGCGCTTCTTTTATCTACGAGACGGCCATAAGTGCGGAAAAGGGGCTGGAAAAAATCGATGAGCTTACCTCGCAGGGGGTGAGTCTCGTCCTGGTCATATCCGACTGGCTCATGCCCGGGATGAAGGGCGATGTCTTTCTCAAGGTCGTCCATGATCAACACCCGGCGGTGAAACTGCTCATGATAAGCGGCCACGCAGACAAGGAAGACATGGAACGGCTGAACCGCGAAACACAGCTCTTCGGCTTTCTGCGCAAGCCCTATAACAGTGCCGCACTCTTCACAATGGTGGAATCTGCCCTCAAGGAGGCAGATGCCTCCTGATTCCCTGTACAATCCTACAATAATGTAGTATTACCCCTGTATGAGTAGCGTAAATGACCGAACGACTCGCGATCTTGAAGATCTGGGGCTTCTTTTTGAGATAGCCCGTAACCTCGATCGTCATGTCGATCTACGCCAGGCCCTGGGGCCCCTCCTCGACCTCCTCGAAAACCATGCAGGACTCTGCCGGGGTATGGTGACCCTCCTCGACCGGAATGAAGGATTGCTCAAGATCGAGGAGGCCTGGGGTCTTGATTCCGAGGAAAAGAAGCGCGGTCGCTATCGTCTGGGCGAGGGCCTTGTGGGCCGGGTCTTTGAATCGGGGACCTCGCTTGTTGTCCCCGATCTGTCAAAGGAGACCCGCTTCCTGAATCGGGCGGGCGGCCGATCCCCCGAAGACCTCGTCGCGGTTTCCTGGTATTGCGTTCCCATACGTTCGGGATCTACCGTGCGTGGCACCTTGAGTGCCGAGCGCCGCTTCCCGGTCGATATGGCCCGCGAGGACCCGCAGGGCTTCGAGGATAAGCTCGCATCGGATCGTCGCATCCTGGAACGCACTGCCGAGCTCGTGGCCGATTCGGCCAAGCTGCGCGAACGCATACTCGAGGAACAGTTTTCCGCTCGCCCCGATGAAGCCGGAGACATATCACGCGAATTCCTTGCCCAATCGGGACAGCCAACCTCTACTTCCCGCTTTCCCGGAATTATCGGGACGAGTGCCGCCATGAACGGGCTCTTTGATCTTCTTGAACAGGTTGCCCCCAGCGACGCAACGGTCCTCGTTACCGGCGAGAGCGGTACGGGCAAGGAGCTTGTCGCCACGGAGCTGCATCGCCTTTCCCGCCGCAGCAAGGGGCCGCTGGTCAAGGTCAACTGCGCAGCCTTACCCGAATCGGTTATAGAGAGCGAGCTCTTCGGGCACGAAAAGGGGGCCTTTACCGGGGCGGTATCCCAGCGAAAGGGGCGTTTCGAGCTCGCCAGCGGCGGGAGCATCTTCCTCGACGAAATTGGCGAGCTCTCGCTACAGGTTCAGGTGAAGCTCTTGCGTGTTTTGCAGGAGCGTGAAATCGAGCGTATTGGCGGGGCTGCGACAATTCCGGTTGATGTTCGCGTTATTGCGGCGACCAACCGGGACCTCGAGCGGGAAATTGCCGAGGGGCGGTTTCGCGAAGACCTCTTTTACCGGCTCAACGTCTTTCCCCTGCGCATGCCGCCCCTGCGCGAGAGGAAGAGCGATATCGTTCTCTTGGCAGACTTCTTTGCCGCCCGCTACGGGGAACGCAACGCAAAGCTCATCAAGCGCATTTCGAGTCCGGCTATTGACCTCTTGACTTCCTACCACTGGCCGGGCAACGTGCGCGAGCTGGAGAACTGCATCGAGCGGGCGGTTATCCTGTCGCAGGACAGTGTCATCCATTCATGGCACCTGCCTCCCAGCTTGCAGTCTGCCGAATCCACCAATACCGCCCCGGCCTCGACCCTCGAGGCGGCCCTCTCGCGACTCGAGAAGGAGCTTATTGTGGAGGCCTTGAAGATGAGTGCGGGCAATATGGCGGCTGCCTCCCGCCAGCTGGGTATTACCGAACGGCAAATCGGGCTGCGTGTGCACCACTACGGGATCAACTGGAAGCTCTACCGCCGACAAACAGCGGATTGACGTAGTTCATTCTTGATTGTGGCCTGGGGCCGGCAAGCTGCCAATAACGGGTGCCGGTCGGGGCTCGCAAGCGAGCTTGCTGGCGGCTCTCCCAGCCGGGCCGGCTTGCAGGGGCCGGCTTGCAGGGGCCGGCTTGCAGGGCTGCCCCGAAAAACCACCATTTTGAAGGACAAAGGGTCCTGAACCTACATAAATGTGGGTTCAGGACCCTTTTCGCATTCGGGGGAGTCTTCTCCCGGATGAATGCTGGGGGTGCGGAGTGGAACTATCAGAATAAAAAACTACAAAAATGAGCAAAAAGACTGTACATAGACCCGTTATTGGGTATATAAACTACATATAACGTACAGGTAAAATAAATGAATAATACTTGGCACGCTTCGTGCATATATAAAAACAGATTGTTACTCAGGAGGAGTATCGTGCGAAAGAAATTGACAGCAGTGCTGGTATTGGGACTCTGCCTCGCCCTTCCGGCGATGGCAGAGGAGGCACAGAGTCTGCCGGTGGAGATCACCGATGCCATCGACATGATCTGGTTGGTCGTGGCCGCTCTCTTGGTGTTCTTCATGCAGGCGGGGTTTGCCCTCGTCGAGACGGGGCTGACGCGCGCCAAAAACGCGACCAACATCATCATGAAGAACCTGATGGACTTTTCCGTCGGCGCGATTGCCTTCTGGGCCATCGGGTGGGGCTTCATGTACGGGGCGAGCCGCTTGGGCGGACTTATCGGCTTTGATCTGCCGGAATTCTTCCGCGGCGGTATGGGAGACCTCAAATTCTACCGCGACTGGTTCTTCCAGGTGGTCTTTGCCGCGACAGCTGCCACAATCGTTTCGGGTGCCATGGCAGAGCGGACGAAGTTCAGTTCCTACCTTATCTACACGTTCTTCATTTCGGCGATCGTGTACCCGGTTTCGGGGCACTGGGTATGGGGCGGCGGTTGGCTTTCCTCGCTCGGTTTCCATGACTTCGCCGGATCGACCGTTGTTCACTCGGTTGGTGGCTGGGCGGCGCTTGTGGGCGCTGCCGTTCTTGGCCCCCGAATGGGCAAGTACGTCAAGACTGGTGGCAAGGTCACCGTTAAAGCCATTCCCGGGCACAACCTGCCCCTGGCTGCCCTGGGCGTGTTCATCCTGTGGTTTGGTTGGTATGGCTTCAACCCCGGTTCAAGCCTCTCCGGTATGGACGGGAGCATAGCCCGCATTGCGGTAACGACGACCTTGGCCGCTGCAGCCGGTGCCCTTTCGTCGATGCTGTTCTCCTGGTTCTGGTTCAAGAAGCCCGATGCTTCGATGACCATGAACGGTGCCCTTGCCGGTCTCGTGGCAATTACGGCTCCCTGTGCGGTTGTATCGCCGGGCGCTGCGGTTGTCATCGGCCTTATTGGTGGTGTGCTGGTTGTTCTTGCAGTCGAGTTTATCGACAAGGTCTTGCACATTGACGACCCGGTTGGTGCTTCGTCCGTTCACCTTGTCAACGGTGTCTTTGGTACCCTTGCCGTGGGTATCTGGGGCAATACCGATGATATCGTCGGCTTGCTTCACGGTGGCGGTTTCGCCCAGCTGGGTGTTCAGGCCCTTGGCGTCGTTGCTGTTGGTGCATGGGCAGGCCTTGTAAGTCTTGCGATATTCCTTGGTATCAAGCACAGCGTCGGTCTGCGGGTCAAGGAAAAGGAAGAGCGGATTGGCTTGGATCTTTCCGAGCACAATGCAGAGGCCTACCACGGCTTCCAGATCTTCAGCAACATGTAAGGAGGACGATATGAAGTTGATAATCGCCTACATCCAGCCGCACATGCTGAACGATGTGAAGCAGGAACTGTACAAGTCCGAGGTCTACAAGATTTCGGTGACCAATGCCTTGGGCTGCGGACAGCAGAAGGGCTATACCGAGCGCTACCGCGGTGTCGATATCGAGGTGAACCTCCTCAAGAAGGTACGCATCGAGATAGCCGTGAATGACAGCTTTGTAAAACCGACGGTTGACGCGATTGTCCGCGGCGCCCGTTCCGGGGAGATCGGGGATGGGAAGATCTTCATTCTCCCGATCGAAGAGTGTATTCGCATACGGACAGGTGAAGCTGGTCCGGCTGCGATTGGCTGAGAAATGACATGTATGTAGTTTTCATTCTTGAAGCTACATACATGTAGGAATAAGGCTCGGACAGGAGCCGGCGTTGCCGGTTCCTGTCCGTTTTTCGGAACTCGTGAACGTGTTGTATGCCGTTTTCGGGTCCGATTTCACCGATTGCTGTTAAATGAATCAGCTTGGCATGCTGTTTGCTATATTTATTGATGGAGTTGGTCCTTCCGGAGGCCGCCCAATTGATTTGTCAAGGAGACACAGATGAGTGATTATGATTCTTCCTCGGTCGTCGAGGTCTACGGGTCCAACAGTTTTTCCAACGCAGTCATGCGCGAACGCCTTCCCAAGGGTATCTATCGCGAGTTGATGGCTGTACAGGCGGGCGAGAAAGAGTTGAGCCCCGAGGTCGCCGAAGTTGTCGCCGGGGCCATGCGCGACTGGGCCATCGAACGCGGTGCAACCCACTACACCCACTGGTTCCATCCCCTTACCGGACTTACGGCAGAAAAGCATGACTCCTTTATCGTTCCCACCGGCGACGGCAAGGTCCTCATGGAGTTCTCCGGCAAGGAGCTCATCAAGGGCGAACCCGATGCCTCGAGCTTCCCCTCAGGCGGTCTGCGTGCCACCTTTGAGGCCCGCGGCTATACTGCCTGGGACGTAACGAGCCCCGCCTTCCTCAAGAAAGATCCGGGCGGTACAACCCTGTGTATCCCCACTGCCTTCTTCTCCTATTACGGCCACGCCCTCGACAAGAAGGTTCCCCTCCTGCGCTCCATGGATGCCCTGTCCAAGCAGGCCACCCGCGTTCTCAAGGCCCTGGGTCATAACAGTGTCAAGCGCTGTGTCACCACCGTCGGCCCCGAGCAGGAGTATTTCCTCGTCGATTCCTCCTTCTTCAATGCCCGTCCCGACCTCATGCTCACCGGGCGCACGGTCTTCGGATCGATGCCGGCCAAGGGCCAGGAGATGGAAGACCACTACTTTGGTGCCATCAAGGAGCGCATCGCCATGTTCATGCGCGAGCTCAACTGGGACCTGTGGAAGGTAGGTGTCGCCGCAAAGACCCAGCACAACGAGGTTGCTCCCAACCAGTTCGAGATCGCCCCCATATTCTCCACGACCAATGTCTCTGTCGATTCGAACCAGATGGTCATGGAGACCATCCAGAAGGTCGCCCGCCGCCATGGTATGGAGGCACTCCTTCATGAAAAGCCCTTTGCCGGTGTAAACGGCTCTGGCAAGCACAACAACTGGTCCATCGGGACCGATGACGGGACAAACCTCCTCGAACCGGGCGAGAACCCCGAATCCAATGCCCGTTTTCTCCTCTTCGCCACGGCCGTCGTCGAGGCGGTTGACCGCTATTCCCTGCTGTTGCGCTCAAGCGCCGCGAGCGCGGGCAACGACCATCGCCTTGGTGCCAACGAGGCGCCGCCCGCCATTATCTCCATCTTCTTTGGCGGCCCCTTGAGCGAGATCCTCGACGATATCGCCGATGGCAAGGCCCACTCGAAGAAGGGCGTTGGGCAGATCAAGCTGGGCGTTACCAGCTTGCCCTCCCTTCCCATGGACCTTTCGGACCGCAACCGCACGAGCCCCTTCGCCTTTACCGGCAACAAGTTCGAATTCCGCATGGTGGGTTCTGCGCAGTCGATTGCGACGCCCAACACCTACCTCAATACGGCGGTAGCCCAGGTCTTGAGCGAGTATGCGGAAATCCTCGAGAAGGCCGATGACAAGCATGCGGCCCTGCAGGATATCGTCAAGAAGTCGTACGGGGCCCATCGCCGCGTGGTCTTCAACGGCAACGGCTATTCGGATGAGTGGGTGCGCGAGGCAGAGCGCCGCGGGCTTCCCAACGTGCGGGCAACGGTGGATACTCTTCCCGTACTCCTCAAGCTGGAGACCGTCCAGCTCTTCGAGGCGCACAAGGTCCTTACCAAGGACGAGCTCGAGAGCCGCTATCACATCTACCTCGAGAAGTACTCGAAACAGATCAACATTGAAGCCGGGGTCATGGTGGATATGGTCAAGCGTTCGATCTTCCCGGCCGTCTCTTCATTCGCCGCAGGCCTTGCCCGCGAGGCGACGAGCCTGGCAGCCATCGGCGCCATGAGCGTGAGCCAGGAAAAGAGGGCAAAGAAGTGCGCCGAACTCGCGACGGAAATGTATGATGAGTGCGAGAAACTTGAAAAGACCCTTCTCGAGGCACAGGAGACCGGCGACGCATTCGCCCAGGCCAAGGCTTACCGCGAGAAGGTCTTCGTCCAGATGACGCAGGTGCGCTCGCGTGCCGATGCCCTCGAAAAGATCGTTGCAAAGGATGCCTGGCCCTTCCCGAGCTACGAGGACCTCCTCTTCAAACTTTAACAGCATGGCGTTGCCCGTCTTGACTGTCCTTCGCTCCGGAAGGGCGATCGGGGCGGGAAACGCCCGATTGCGAATCCAGCCTTGACGGAGACAGTATGATGGGTACAGAGAAGACAGAAAAGCATGCAGAACTTGTCGAGCGGCTCACCTGCCAGTATGGCATCGAGCCGGTAACCGCAGAGCGCGTCGTCGAAGAGATTCTGGTTTCCTTTGGCGATTCCATCGAGGAGTGGGTGCGCTCGCAGCACATACGCCTGCAGCGCCAGGGCCTCAAAAACGAGGCCATCTACCGCGAAATCGCCAGGGAGCTCCCTCAGCGCCGCTTTGTCTCTCCCGTCTTGTCGGAACGGCAAATTCGCCGGATGATATACGGTTAGTATCCGCCTTGAAAGGGAGAAAAGGATTTCAAGGCTGATAGTTACGCCCGACCCTTGAATTCGGGGAACTCCCAGCGCGTCAATCCGCTCCCTTCATCGACTTCCATTATCGCGTTGCCCTGACGGGTGCACTCGTCGAGGGCCTCGTTGGCGGCATCCAGCGGAACGTCCAGGCCCATCGCGGCCCTGGCCAGCGTGAGGATGCCGCCTTCTTTTTCTGCAAGGCGCAGGATTTTGACCGGCAAGAGGGGGTCTGTCTTCTTCTTTTCCCCGGCAGGTTTTGAAGCGGCTCCCTTGGCAGCTGCCAGCTTCTCCCACTGTATGCGCGAGCCGACAGCCTTCGGGCGCGGCCAGATAAGGAAGGACGCCAGCAGGCACAGTCCCCCGACGAGAAAGGCTTGGACGCCCATGGTGGGGAAGGCGGGTGTCCAAAAGAGAACGACATTGAGAACGCCCAGAATCCCCATCAGAATTGATATGAATTTTCTCACTGTAAATGTCCTTCTGTTTGGCACTCTTTTCGTATATAATAGTATCATATTGTTCAGGAGTCGTGTATGGAATGGAGAGCTAGTCATATACTCGTAAAAGACCGCGGTCTCGCCGAATCCCTTCTTGTCCGGATTAAGCAGGGAGCTTCTTTCGAGGCCCTTGCCCGCGAGTATTCGACCTGCCCGTCGAAATCTTCGGGTGGCGACTTGGGTTGGTTTGGACCGGGCAAGATGGTACCGGCCTTTGAAAGTGCGGTAAAACGCCTCTCGCCGGGGTCGGTGAGCGATCTCGTACAGACCCAGTTTGGCTTTCACATCGTCAAATGCACCGGAAGAAGGGAGTAGCCTGATGGCGGGGAAAAAGAAAAATCGCGCAGTCGACCTCGGCGACATCATGCGCATAGATTCCCGCCTCAACGAAATACAGGATCTGGATATACTCCTCGAAGAGATACTGCGCGAAGCGCGCAGGGTGGTAAAAGCGGATGCCGGGTCCATTTACATTGTCGATGGCGATGAACTTCAAATACGATATTCGCAAAACGACACCCTGGCCTCCACCCTGTCGCCGGGCGAGAAACTCGTGTACTCGATATTTACCGTTCCCATAAGCGAGAAATCCATATCCGGCTACTGTGCCCTTACCGGGGAACTGGTCAACATTGCCGATGTCTATCGGATTCCCGAAGAGACCCCCTATTCGTTCAATACCTCTTTTGATCTCGTGTCGGGGTATCGTACGCGATCGAGTATTACCGTGCCGCTCAAGACAACAGATGGCCGTATTTTGGGGGTTCTCCAGGTTATAAATGCCCTGGATGCCAACGGTGAGCCCTGCGCCTTTGCCCGCGATCAGGAACTCCTTATAACCCACTTTGCCAGCAATGCCACTGTCGCACTGCAGCGGGCCTTCATGACGCGGGCCATGCTCCTGCGCATGATACGCATGTCGGAATTGCGCGACCCCAAGGAGACCGGGGCCCACGTCAACCGTGTCGCGGCCTTTGCATCGGAAATTTATGAGCGCTGGGCCTTCAAGCACGGGGTGCCAAGTCATGAGGCGGAAAAATATCGGGACAACTTGAAGATTGCCGCCATGCTCCACGATGTGGGCAAGGTTGCGATATCGGATATCATCCTCAAAAAACCGGCGCGCTTTACCCCGGAAGAGTTCGCCCTCATGCAGGGGCACACGATATTCGGGGCCCAGCTCTTTGTCGATCCGCAGTCTCCGCTCGATCGTATCGCAAGCGAGATAGCCCTTACCCATCACGAGAACTGGGATGGAACGGGCTATCCCGGCTGGGTGGACCCCTTGAGCGGAGAGGTTCTCAAGGCCGATGACGCCGGGCGACCACGAGGGCGCATTGGGGAAGAGATACCCCTGGGCGGGCGCATAGTGGCCGTTGCCGATGTCTTTGATGCCCTTTGCTCGAAGCGGGTTTACAAGGAAGCATGGTGCGAAGAAGCCGTTCTGGCAGAGATGCGAAAGATGTCCGGTAACAAGTTTGATCCGGAAATCGTGGATATCTTCTTCGAGGTCTTGCCCAGCATACAGCATGCACAGAAGAAGTACCCGGAATAGAAAGCGGATTGGTCCGGGGTCTACCGGTCCTTGCCCTCGTCTCCTTTGACGGCGGTCTCTTCGCGCAGGAGTCGGGTGAGGTTGCGATCGAAGCTGTTGGCGAACTCCTTGAGCTCTTTCGCTCCCCAGCTTCTCATTCGCGGCCCACCCAATCCATCCATGGCAAGGCCCACCGAAAAATCCCGGATCGAGAGTTTCTCGCGTATATTTTCGGGGGTGTAGGCCTGCCCCCGGTCATCTATGACACATATGCCCGCTTCCACAAGGCGGGTAGCGAGGGGAATGTCGCGGGTTACGGCGAGATCGCCGGGTTCGGAGGATTCTACAATGTAGTCATCTGCCTTGTCGGCCCCTTCCGGGCAGAGTCGGTAGTGCGACCAGGGACCCTCCAGGCCCGGTACGGGCTTGTTGGCGGCGAAGTGCGCATGTATGTGCAGTCGATGTGCCGCCCGCTGTACTGTATCACGGACCGGTCGGGGGCAGGAGTCTGCGTCTATCCAAATTTGCATCAGTATTCGGTGGCGGGGGAGGGGCTTGCGTCTTGCAGTACGCGATCGAGTCGGTCGACGAGTTCAAGGGTAAGTTTTTCGGCCGCTTCCGCATCTTCGGGCACTTCGAAGGAGGGGTTTCCCGCAAGCTGTTGGGATTTTTTAAGGGCCTCATCGCAGGCGATAATGCCGGCTATAATGGCAAGTTTGAGCGGATCGCTCATACCGGTGGATTCACGAACTTCGTGGACGGTAGACTGATAGCTGTTTACCAGCTTTTTGAGGTATACGGGGTCTTCATCGGCGGCTATGGAAAACGAGGTGCCTAGCATGTCTATGCGGTAGCTCGATTTCTGCACCGATTACATCCCCCGCTAAAAAATGTCGAGTTCTTCGCTGTCTTTTCGGTCTTCGCTGTCTGTCGGAAGCCCGTCCTCTACATCTGCCAGATCCAATTCGATGTCTCCAGCGTCTTCATCGGCAGAGCTGATCTCATCGTCGACAAGTTTGTCATCGTCATCGGTATGTGCATTATCGCTGGCAATATCATCTTCTGCCGATTCCTGGATATCGTTATCAGCATCCTCTTCCGGCTTGTCGGCTTCCGCTGTTTCGCTTGGAATTGCTTCGCTGTCGGCGGCAATGGTGCTGTCGGCTTCTACCGTATTACCGGTAGCAGCTACGGAGGCAATGCCGTTTACGCTCGAGATACCACGCTCGACGGCGATCTCGAACTGGTTGAGCCGATCGAGGGCAGCGAGTATGCCGTCCTCAATCTTGCTCTGATCGTCCTTGAAGGTCTTGATAAGGACCTCGAGCTCGTCGATGCGGCCCTTGTACTCGTCCAGCTTTTCGCGAAGGAGGCTGTTTTCCTCCTGGACATGCTGTACGTGGTCGAGGGTGCGGATAATCCTGTCTTCCAGGAGCTTGACGTGCTCGAGACTTACCATACTCAGACTCCGAGGGCGGTTTTTGCTTGGGCGACAACGGCCTTGAAGGCGGTGCTGTCTTCGCTTGCCATCCAGGCCAAGGCCTTGCGATCAATCGTGATGCCGGCTTTGCCGAGACCGTTGATCAGGCGCGAGTAGGACAAACCCTCTTCACGGCAGGCGGCGTTGATACGGATGATCCAGAGTTTGCGGAAGTTGCCCTTGCGGTCTTTCCGGTCCTGGTAGGCGTAAAAGAGCCCCTTGGTGACGGCGTCTTTCGCAACCTTGTAGTTGGAATGGCGACGGCCCCAGTAGCCCTTGGCAAGCTTGAGAATTTTTTTGCGGTGGTCCTTTCTACGGGTACCGTCAACTGCTCTTGACATACGTGTTCTCCTTTACCCTTAACCGTAGGGCAACATCTGTTTGCGGATGGCCGGAACATTCGCGTCTGCGAGAATGCCCGAATGGCGGAGAGCGCGTTTGCGCTTGCTCGATTTCTTGGTGAGAATGTGGCGAAGGTTTTGCTTCTTGTACTTGACCTTGCCGCTTCCTGTGAACGAATAGCGCTTTGCCGCGCTCTTCTTTGTCTTCATCTTGGGCATGACAATCCTCTCGATGTGGTGTGCCGGGACGGGAATCGATACCGCCTTCGACAACCGCGAATATATACAAACACCGGCTCGCCGGTTGCTCTGTATGCGTGATATATGCGACCTGCCTTCCGGCAGGCCGCCAAGAGCGACCGGGTGGTCTGCTCGATCGATGCTACTTCTTGACCTTGGGGCTGAGTATCATCGACATGAATCGGCCTTCCATCATGGGGGCACGATCCATGACATACTCGCCCTCAATGCGCTTGAGTACATCCTTGAGAACGTCAAGGCCGAGTTCCGTGTGCGCCAACTCGCGGCCACGGAAACGAATGGTTACCTTGACCTTGTTGCCTTCTCCAAGGAATTCGCGGACGTGCTTCGATTTGAAATCAAGATCGTGATCGTCGATCTTGGGCTGCATCCGGATTTCCTTGAGTTTGAGAAGCTTCTGCTTGCGCTTTGAATCCCGAACTTTCTTCTCGTTTTCAAACTTGTATTTGCCATAGTTCAGAATCTTGCAGACCGGAGGAGACGCCGTAGGGGCAACTTCCACCAAATCAAGACCCTGTTCGCCGGCCATTCGCAGTGCTTCAATAGTGGGCATGATACCCTGTTGGGCGCCATCATCGCTGATTAGGCGAATTTCCCGCACGCGAATCTGATCGTTTATCCGTAAATCTTTGTCAGCCAACTGACCTCCTCTGCAGTCCCGTCAAAACGGGTCAAAGACGAAACTCTCATGGCAGTATATCAAAGCGCACTGTCCCGTGTCCAGTGCCACGAGAACAGGGAGTCTTCTTGCAGAACAGCGGGGCCTGTGTTAGGATCTGGCGCGATGATAGCCTTTTCATTTCTCTTTATACCACTGGTGTACGTACTCGTGCGCAGCCTCGACCGTGAGCGTCGTGATGAGGCCGGCTTTCTCCTGGCCCTTGCAGGAGGCTTTCTGTATGCCCTTTTCATGCTCTTTTCCGGAGACCTCTTTGACCGCAACGATGGTGTTTTGTCAGGGGTATTGAATCTGGCGATCGAACGAACGCTCTTGCCGATCCTTGTTCCCTCAATTATTTGGCTTGTCATCCATTTCTTCTTTGAAAAGAGCATGAGCCTGTGGTTCGATCAGTTTGTACTCATTTTTCTCGTCTTGCCGGCACTCGTTGGAGGTATTGAAGCCCTCAATCCGGCTTGGCCGGTGGATCTTGTCGCTGTACCGGCTCTGCAGGGGCTTTTTGTCCTTGCCCTCTCGCGTCTTTTACGCATCGCTTCGCAGACCCGTTCCTGGCAACGCATTCTCGCCTTTTGCGGGAGCGCCCTCTTGCCCTTCCTGATCGCTGCTTCTTCGGCCTGTGCCTGGCTGCATCGCCCGTATCTTGCGTTTTTCTACGCCCTGCCGGCACTGGTCGTTGCCCTGGGGTCTATCCTGTTAGATTTGCGTTCTCGTGCATAAAATCGCCATTTGATTGCCGCAATCCTTGATGGTGGATGAGGGTTACCGGGCAGGTCTGATAAAGATCCGCAGGTGGGGTGCCATTGAGGAGGCTCAAAAGCATGAGGGCCGATTCCCTGCCCAAGTCTTCAAGGGGTTGGCGAACACTCCAGATATCGATGCCCAAATAATCGAAAAAGCGGTAATCATCAAATGAACCGAAGCCAAAGTTCGAAAGGGAATAATTGTGACGGGACAGAATATCGATGCTGTCCAAGAGAAAATCGCCGCCTGAAGTGACGAAGAGGGCGTCAATGTCGGGGTGTTTGGTGATGAGTTCCTTGAGAGCCAGTCGTACTTCGTTATCGGCGTAAACCGCGTTCGAAACCGCTCTCCATGGAATATCATGACGGTCCAAGGCTCGATGATAGCCCTGAATACGCTCGTGACTGTAGTGATAGCCCTCGGGCCCCCCCAAACAGGCAATGTGGCGATACCCGCTCTCTATCAGTCTTGATACTACTTCCTCGCTTCCCTGTGCGTTGTCGGCATCCACAGCGTGGTGATTGACCGTTGTGTTCCGTCCGATAAGGACGAAGGGTATGTGTTCACGGTCGAGAAGATTTGCAATGGTGGGGGTCATGCGCTCGGCGCCGATGATCAACCCGTCCACGTTGCGACGGCGCACCACACTCTCAATGGTGCCAAGGACGTTGTTTTCGGCGTCCGGAATAAGGATGTTGAGGGCATAGTTGCGGGTTTTGACTACCGAGGCGATGGTGGTGATGATGCTGGCCCAGAAGGATCCCGAGAGAGATCCCCCGTATTCCAGGGGGATGAGCAGGCCGATGGCACCGGATCTGTTCGATGCGAGCGCTTGTGCCGAGGCGTTCGGCTCGTACTGCATGCGGCGCACGAGCTCGAGAATCTCGTTTCGTTTCTCATCACTTACGCCATTTTGGCCATTGAGTGCCTTGGATACGGTGCTCTTTGCGACGCCCGCTATGCGCGCAATCTCGGTAATCGTTGGTTTCATACCATAGTTGTACCATCAGCTCTTCACCGCGCCAAGGGTCATACCCGCATAAATGTGTTTCTGGCAGATTATGAAAATGAGGACCGCGGGAATAAGGGTGATGATCAAGCCCGCACAAATGAGGTTGTATTGATTCCCCAGGGGGCCGGTGAATTTGAAGAGGCTCGTTGCCACTGTTACCAGGCGATCCTTTGACTGCAAGTAGAGGTTTGCCATGTAGTACTCGTTGTAGGTTCCCACGCCCTTGAGGATCATGACGGTGACAATGGCCGGTTTGAGGAGGGGGAAGAGTATCTTGAAGAATATCGAGTAATAGGATGCTCCGTCCATAATGGCCGATTCATCCAGCGAGACCGGAATGTTCTCGAAAAATTGGATGAAAATGTAAATCGATATGATATCGGTCCCCATAAGGAGGATCATGTAGCCATAGAGTTTGTCGATAAGCCGCAGCTGGTACATGATGCCATAGACGGTAACTTGCATGGCGATACCGGGGATGAGGGATGCGAAGAGAAAGAGGTTGCGGATGAGGGTGTTGCCCGGGAAGCGAAACCGGGAGAGTACGTAGGCCATCATGGTGCCAAAGAGGATGGATCCGGCCAGAACGATGATGAGAATGGTTCCCGTGTTGAGAAAGGCTGTACCCATGTTTGCGCGGGCAAAGGCCTCGATAAAGTTGGCGAAATTCAGCCAATTTGCCGGTGGGGTCATTACGTTCGTGGCTTGGTACTCTGCAGGAGTTTTAAAAGCGGTGACGACACAGACAATGACGGGGATGAGGGCCATGAACGCAGCGAAGACGAGCATGAGGTATTTGAGTACGGAAAAAAACCCGCTTGAAAGGTCTCTGGAGTGATGCATCACTTTCCTCCCCTGTTCTTGATGTTTTTGTTACGACGGGACGGGCCTTCCCGAAAGATGGAGGCAAGACCGGGACGAAGACGGGCATGTCGGGGCTTGGCAAAGTTTTCGTCGCCATTTGTCATGGCTCTGGCGACCCCCTTTTGGATGAGTGTTATCATGATAATGAGGGCAAAGAGAACGATGGCCATGGCCGAGGCGAGCCCCACTTTTTGATATTCATGGGCGATTTTGTGCATGGTGAGGAAGTAGGTGCTTGTGCCGAAGCGTCCGTTGGTGATGACGTAGGGTGGCTCGAAGGCGCTTAGAGAGCCTGATATCGAGAGGATGAGGTTGAGAACAACGATAGTACTGATCGACGGAAGAATGATGTAGCGGAATTGGTGCCAGCGGTTGGCGCCGTCGAGCTCTGCGGCTTCGTAGAGCTGGGGGTCAACAGACTGTATGGCCCCGATGAAGAGGACCATGTTCTGTCCCATATAGCGCCAAATTGAACTTGCCGCGAGGGCGATATTGTTGACAGAGGTGTTTTGCAGCCAATAGGGAAGGAGCTCTTGTGGAATGCCGAGGCCGGTAAGCAGGGAATCGAAGACGAATCCGCGCGTAAAGAAGAATTTGAAGATATAGCCCACGGCTATACCATTGACCAGGAAGGGGAAGAAGAGGGCGCCCTTGAAGAAATTGGAACCGCGGGTTTTTCCGCTTAAAAGGGTTGCAAAAAAGAGGGCGAGGGCCAGCTGAACGAAAGAAGCGGCCATGTAGTAAAAGCTCAATGACAGGGAGTGAAAAATATCTTCGCGGGTAAAGACTTCGAGGTAATTGGAGAGCCCTGCAAAAGTCTTTGGCCCGAGGTATTTCATATTAAAGAGGCTAAAGCGGAACATGTTCGCAAAAGGCACATAGGTAAAAGTAAAGAGGAGAAAGAGGGGAACGGCTGAGAAGAGGGTGATGAGCAGAATTTTTTGTTTCCTGTCTCGGGGCGGGAGGGATTTACCCCCGATAAGGGAGGGTTGCCCGGGGTTTGTGTTGGCATCCATATAACGGGTCTCCAAGGGAAGGGGGGCCAATGTAGTCGTTGGCCCCCCGGTTTTATGCGGGATTATCAGTAAATGTCTACACCCAGGCTTTCCTGGGCTTTTGCCCAGCGGGCGTTCCAGTCATCAGCAATCTGCTTCATCGTACGTCGGCCGGTAAGGGCCGATTCGAGAATGAGTTGGACGTGGCTGTTCTCCTGGTTGATACCGATTTCGCTGGTCGAGTTCATATCGTTGAACAAGGTCTCTTCCCCGCTGTAGGGGGGATTGTCGACGACGAGCTCGGCGGAGGAGAAGTCATTGTAGACATCAGGGTATTCCTCTGTCTTGACAATGGGGATACCGCCTTCGGTGTAGGCAAAGCGGGACTTCTCGGTGAGCCATTTTACATAGAGCATGGAAGCGAGACGGTTTTCGTACGAGGCGTTTTTGTTGATGCCAAAGTTGTAGTCGGGACCGGCTGCTGCGTACTGCTTGCCGTTCACCGTGACGGGGAAGGGCATGTAGCCGATGTCCTGGGGATTGTCGCCAGCCTGTTGCATTTGGACGACGGCCCAAGAGCCCAATACGAGGGTAGCAATCTCGCCACGGTTGATCATGCCCTTGCAAGCTTCCCAGTCGGTGGTTGTGGGGTCGTCTTCGATGAGTTTGCGGGCCACCGCTTCATAGAGGACGTTGTATACAGCCCAAGGACCCGTTCCGTCACCACGATCACTGAAGGGGGCTTCGAGGTGGGGGAGCTTGTTCATGAAGTCCGGATCACCGGTTGCCGAACCTCCGATATACGCATCCCATGCGCCCATGGTCCATCCGGCGGCGAAGTTGGTGTAGAGGGGGATGGCATCGGTTTTTGCCTTGATGGTTGCCAGGGCCTGGAGGAATTCCTCGGGGGTCTTGGGAGCCTCGGTGATGCCTGCTTCCCTGTAGATGCGCTTGTTGTAGACAACGCCCTGGGCGTTACCGGTCGAGGGCATGCCGTAGACGGTTCCCTGATAGGAAAAGTTGTTGAGGAAGTTGTAGGTCTTTTCGAGTTCGGCTGTGGGGCCGAAGGGCACGAAGAGATTAACGAGCTCGGACTTTGCCACGGTCGTGGGGATCATACAGATATCGCCCCAGTCGCGGGTGGTCAAACGAATGGTGATATCGTCGGAGTAGTTGGTTACGGCCTCGTACGTGATCTCGATACCCGGATAGAGTCTGCGGAACTCCTCAATGTATCCGGCCAGTTTGGTGTCGACAAGATCGGTGCGGTGGGTGAGTACCTTGATCGACGCCTTCAAATTGCTGTGATCGCTTCCCAGCGAAAGCGCATTGATGGCTGGTACCGCTTTGCCGGCAACCGCTTCTTTCTTTTGGCAGCTCATGCTCATGAGGCTGGCCCCGGCGATGAGAGCAAGTGCTCCTGCATACCGTCTTTTCATAATGAAACCTCCTTGGTGTCTGATTTTGACAGACCCTTTGTAAAGAAAGCGGTTTCCTTTATGGTTATAGCATGCGGAAACCGGTTTCCTTTACGGAGTGTAGCATGCTTATTGCGCCGTGGCCAGAAGAAAATATTTTAGTAACCGGAAGCCTGCAGCTCCTTTTGGAGGCAATTCTACCCGCTCGAGGGGGTAGGCCGAGACCCCGCAGCGAAAAAACGCTTGCGGTGTGCGCATACTGTAAAATCTGATGCGTTTTTTCGTGAGGAGGCTTGGCCGCAGGGGGCGTCGCTAGATTGGGGCAGTATGGAGAGCCACCAGAGGCTTCATATTGAAACCACAGCGCCCCCTTCGACCCACAAGCTTCCTGTTACTAAGCAAGATTCAAGCTTTTTGAGCCCCAGCAACAAGCTTCCTGTTACTGAACATTGCTGAAATTGCTCGGATTAGGGGCTTATGCCTGATCCCGGCATTTTTCCAGCTCGCGCAGGCGCTCGTCGTCGATGCGGACGCGCAGGTTCTTCTCCTGGGTGGGAAGGACGAGCCCCACCGGGCCGTTCTTTGCCCGCCGCAAGTACTTGACGTGGGTGTAGTAGAGGTCGGCCTCCACACTGGAGCGGGCCTTGGAGTAGAAGAGGGCGAGGGTTCCGGCGTCGAGGAGTATGTCGAGGGGGACGGATTTACCAGCGCGGGCCTTGATGAAGACGTAGGCCCCCGGCCAGTCGCGGGCGTGGAGCCAGAGGTCACTGCCCCGTACATGGCGCCTGAGGAGCTCGTCGTTTTCCTTGCCGGTGCGCCCCACGATGATGAGCCAGTCGTTGCGGCGGTAGCTGATGCCCGGTCGCGCCTTGTCAAGCTGTTTGGAGACGACGGCCTGCTTGTGGCGCAGGGCTTTTTGCAGGCGCAGGGGGTTTTCTTCGGCCAGGAGGGCGGCCTCTTCCCGGCACAGCTCTTCGAGTTCCTGCCGGCTCCCTGCAAGGTCGCGTTCGATGTCGTCGAGGGCCCGCTTTTCTTTGCGGTAGCGCTCGTACAGGGCTTGGGCGTTCTCCGGAAGTGTCTTCGAGGAGTCGATACCGATGCGAACAGTCGCGCCGCTATCGTAGTCGTTCACTTCCAGCCACTCGCCCTGTGGACTCGCGCTCCCCAAGGAGGCCATGATGAGGTCGCCGCGGTGTTTGAGCTCTTCGCACTTGCGGTAGGCGTCCAGCTTGAGCTCGAGGCTCTCGATGGCGGCACAGAGGCGGTTTTTTCGCATCCCCCACTGTTTGGCGACCTGCTCGCGCAGGGCCTCGAGGCTCGCCTGCCCCGCGTGTTCGGCATACCAGGCGTCGAGTTTTTCGTTGAAACTCCCCTCGCCGGGGAGTTCGCGCACTTCGTAGACCTTGGGCGCGCGGGGTTTTTTGGCGGGGAGCCCATCCGCTGGTGTGTCTGGCCTGTCTGGCGCTGCTGCTGGCGTGTCTGGCGCCGCCAGCGTGTCTCTCTCTGCTGTCGCTGCGGCTGGCGTATCCGGCGCCGCCAGCGTGTCTGGTGCCGCCAGCTCTGCCTCCGGCTCGTAGCGGCTGCCGGCCATTTCGCCGCGCCGGGGGCTGCGCTTGAGGGCGTCCAGTAT
>CAZIRF010000027.1:0-40070 GCA_964541755.1 uncultured Spirochaetales bacterium
CGTTGTTTCGGGCTCTGTGGGGGGCGTCTGTTTCCCGGGCCGGGGACTGCTTGAGTCTGCCAGGAGCAGCCCGTTCGTGTCGACAACACGGATGCGGCTCGTATGCCGTTTTTCAAGGCGGGCTATAACCTCGCGGGCCCGTGCGCCGGTAAGGGGCTCTTCGGAGAGCCAGGCGGCGAGGGCGCGGGCTTCCTGGACGAGGGCGTGTTCGAGCTTTTCGAGGAGGGCGCTCTCGTAGGCCTTGAAGGAGAGGAATCCCGCGACGGGGACGAATATCAATAGCAAATTGAACAGGAAGAGGCGCAGGGCCACCGGGCCGCGGATGAGGGGTTTCATTCAGGCTGCTCCAGACGATAGCCCAGGCCGTAAATCGTGCGGATAAGCTCGTCCGGGGCCCCCGCTTCCGCGAGTTTTTTACGCAGGCGTTTGATGTGTGTATCCACAACGCGTTCCTCGATAAAGGAAGCGGGAGGCCAGGCGAGCTCGATGAGTTGTTCGCGCGAGAGGGCCGCCCGTGTGTGCTCGACGAGGGCCGAAAGGAGCCTGAATTCTATCAGTGTAAGGGCGAGTTCCCGGCCGTCATACCAGGCACGGTGTTCAGCACTGTTGACAATGAGGCCTTCGCCGTCGGCAATGGCCGGCACTGCGACGTCGCGGCGCAGGACACTGTGGCGCGGGATACTGCGGCGCAAAACGGCATCGACGCGGGCCTGGAGCTCGCGAAGGGAGAAGGGTTTTCCCACGTAGTCGTCTGCCCCCAGGGCAAAGCCACCCAGCCGATCGAGCTCTTCGTCGCGGGAAGAGAGCATGATTACCGGGAGCGCACTGCCGGATAGCCGCAGGCGCGAGAGGACGGCGGTTCCCTCGAGGCCGGGCATGACAATGTCGAGTATGGCGAGCTCGAAGTTTTTTTCGGCCTCGAGCATACGCCAGGCGGCGTCGCCATCTGCCACGGTGGTGATGGCGTGGCCCGCGCGGGAAAGCGAGAGCTCGAGGGCTTCGCGTATCGAGGGTTCGTCGTCTGCGACAAGGATGCGGGCCACCATTCCTCCTTAAATGCTGCGCGGGCCTGTGGTATCAGTATGACCCGTATTCTCCCCTATGGTAAAGCGTATACAGTAAGTGGAAGCCTGCAGGTGGCGATAAGAAAGCGGGTACTCCGTGCTCTGTGGTATAGTACGGGCAGGAGTTGATTTCATGATACCCGATGTCCACCCCCTCGTCGCCTCCTGGTTTCTCGAGAATGTCGGGGAGCCCACCGCCGTACAGCGCGAGACCTGGGCGGCCCTTACCCGCGGGCCTGCCGATGTCCTTGCCCTGGCCCCCACCGGGAGCGGCAAGACCCTTGCGGCCTTCCTCGTGGCCATTTCCCGCTTTATGGATGGGGCCTACCCGGAAGAGGGGCTGTCTGTCCTCTACCTGTCGCCCCTCAAGGCCCTCAACGAGGATATCAGGCGCAACCTGCTCGCGCCCCTCGACTCGCTTTCTTCGTACTGCCGTTCCCGGGGCGCCCGATTCCCCCGGATTGCTGCGGAGACCCGCTCCGGCGACACCCCCGCGCGCGATCGGCGGCACTTTCAGGCGCATCCGCCCAATATTCTCGCCATCACTCCCGAAAGCCTCGCTATTCTCCTGGGCACTGTCCGCGGGCGGGAGGTCCTTTCCACCGTACGCCTTTTGGTCGTCGACGAAGTTCACGCCCTTCTGGGCAGCAAGCGCGGGGCCTTCCTGTCCTGCCAGATTGCCCGTCTACGCGAGTTGGTGGCTACGGCGCCGGCTTCGCAGGCGGCGCCAGCTTCTCAACTGACGCCTTCTATTCAGGCGGCGCCTTTGCGGCTCTCCACTGTTGCGCTCTCCGCCACATTGGCCAATCCCTCTGTGGCCGCCCGTTTTTGTTCTTTTAATTCTGATGCATCCGGCAGCCAGAGCGGCACCGATCGAAGGGCCCCAAGCCAGATTGATGCCGACAAAGAGGCCGACATCAAGGCTCCTTCGTCCTGGGTTCTGGTAAACCCGTCGATGGAGAAGAAGCACTTTTGGCAGATCGAATTTCCCTCTGTAGATATCCCCCTGTCCGGCGCCCCGGGCCGGCCGGGGCGGCGCAAGGATCTTCCCCCCGGCGAATCGCCGCGCCACGAGGCCATCGCCCGCAGGATTGTCTCTCTCTTCGCCCCCGGGAAGACCGTCCTCGTCTTCTGCGATTCGCGGCGCCTGTGTGAACGCATGGCGCATATCATCAATACTGTAAACGGGGCGGGGAGCGCCTGGGCTCACCACGGCAGCCTCTCCAAGGAGCTGCGGCTTTCGGTCGAGCGGCGCCTCAAGGCGGGGGAGCTCCCCTGTGTCGTGGCCACGGCTTCCCTCGAATTGGGCATCGATATCGGCGAGGTGGATCAGGTAGTCCTCGTGGGCACACCCCCCTCCGTTTCACAGGCCCTCCAGCGCATGGGCCGCTCCGGTCACCGGGTCAACGAGACGAGCCGCTGCCTCATCCTGCCCCTGCACGGGCTGGACCTCCTCCAAGCCGCGGCCCTATCGCGTCTCTTGAAAGCGGGCGCCCTCGAATCGATACGGCCGATTGAACGTCCCCTGGACATCCTCGCCCAGTGTCTTATGGCCCTCGTTCGGGAGGCCCCAGCCACAGCCGATGCCCTCTGGGAGCGCGTGCGGCACTGGCCCCCCTTCCACAAACTCGAGCGAAGGCTCTTTGATGCGACGATCTCACTCTTGACCGGCTGGAAGGGTGGGGCAGAGGGCCTCGCGGCTTATGAAGCCTCTCCCCTGGCCGCGCCTTTGGATACCGACGCTCTGGAAGGCACTCCTCCGGAAGTCGCCGGAGCGTCTCCCCTCAATATAACTGCCGGCCTTCCTGCGGCTGGGGCCCTGCGTTCGCTCAAGGCCCGCCTCCTGCGCGATCCGGCGAGTGGTCTCCTTCACCCCACAGACGGCTTGGCCTTCCTCCTCAATACCTCCGGCGGGGCAATTACCGCCCGGGGCCTCTTTGCCCTGCGCCTGCCGGACGGCACCCGCATCGGGGAGCTCGATGAAGAGTTCGTCTGGGAGCGGCGGGCCGGGGATGCCTTTTCCTTCGGGAACCGCTCCTGGCGCATCCAGCGCATCGACAACGAGGCGGTTGAAGTGGTCCCGAACAATGTCGCCTCGGCCTACATGCCTTTCTGGCGCGCCGACGAGCGCTACCGGAGCGGTCTCCTCTTTGACGCTGCCCTCGAGATACTCGGGAATCCGGCCCTCCTTGAAGGGGACGATTCCCTCTCGCCCGATGCCCGCGAAGCCCTGTCCTCCTTCCTCGCTTCCCAAACGCGGGTGCAGGGCGGCATCCCCCCGGCCAACGCGACGCAGCTTGTCCTTGAAGTCGTCAAGGAAGATGAAGCCAAGAGCGACCTGCGTGCGGTATTCCTCCATAGCATGCGCGGTGGTGCGATAAACCAGCTCCTCACGCTCTCCCTCGAAGCGGCCCTCGAGGAAATCTGCGAAAGCTCCCCGCGCTGTTTTTCCTCAGACACGGGAATACTCATACTGATACCTCTCGAAAGCGAGGCTCTCCAGCCCCCCGCCGAGCTCGTTCAGGCGGCCCTGCGGCGCCTCTACGGGGCTCAAGAGAGGCGGCGCCTGCTCTTTTCACGGGTGGAAGGCTCCGGGGTCTTCGGGGCCGCCTTCCGCGAGGCGGCCGAGCGCTCGCTTGTCCTGCCCCGCCCCCCGGCCGGAAAGCGGCTGCCCCTCTGGATCATGCGCCAGCGGGCGCGAAAACTCTTCGACGCCGTCCATCACTTCGGGGATTTCCCCCTTACGGCGGAGGCCTGGAGGGTAGCCCTTGAGGATACCTGGGACCTTGGGGGTTTCGACCGCCTCCTCGACGCCTTGGCGGATGGAACTATCAGCATGGTCCGTGTTGAAACCCGCAGCCCCAGTCCCTTTGCGCAGGGATTGGTCTGGAAGGAGACCGATGCCCTCCTGTACGAGGGCGACGGGACGGCGGGGCGCAGCGGCGCGAGTCTTGACGACAAGATTCTCGCGGATCTCGCCCCTGCAAAGTTGCCGCGCCCGGATGCGGCTCTTCTGGACGGCTTTGTGCGCCGCCTCAAGCGCCTCGAAGTTCTGCGTGCCCCCGGGGAGCTCCTGGAGCTCGTCGACTGGGTGGCCGAACGGCGGGTCATCCCGCTCGAGGAGTGGGCTTTATTGCGTGAATTCCTCCCGCCACCCCTGCAGGAGCAGTTGGATGCGGATCCCGGTTTGGGCGGGCGCCTCGCCTGTTTGCCCCCCCCCTCCGTTGCCCTCCCGGCAGGGTCGGGAATGATAGTCCTTGCCGATGAATACGAACGCATTGCCTCCGATCGCCTCGCGGCCTTGGAGCAGGTCCTGCGTTTCGAGGGCCCGCTTTCGCTCTCGCGTCTATCCACCCTCCTGGGAGCTGATGAAGAGGCGATCGCCCTCGCCCTCGAGGAATTGGAAGCGGCGGGCCTCGTCGTTCGCGGCGTCCCTCTGGCAGAGGGGGGGAGTGGTTTCTGCGACCGGGAGAATCTCGAGCGCCTCTTGCGTCTGGGCCGATCCTCCCGCCGGCCGCGCGTTGACGAACGGGCGCCGGCTATCCTGGGCCTGCTCGCCGCATCCCGCGCCGGCCTGCCGGTCTTTGCCCCGGATACCGGCGGCGCTGCCGAAGTCGCCGGTGCTGCCGAAGCTGCCGATTCCGGTCGGGACCCCTTCCGTTCGCTGGCCCTCTGGCAGGCCCCGGCGGCCCTCTTCGAGCGTGAGTTCCTTCCCGCCCGCAATCCCGCCTACCGCAGCGACGATCTCGATCGGGCCCTCGCCTCCCTCGATCTCCTCTGGCGGGGAGCCGCCAATATGGAGGTCCTCTTCTGCCGCCCGGACGAGCTCGATCTCGCCGAAGAGCGCCGGGGCGGCGGCCGCATTGACACCGGCGAGGGCTTTCTCGACTTCTGGCAGTTGCGCGATGCCCTGGGCCTCGACAATGCCGCCGCCTTCTCTGTGCTTTGGGAAGAGGTCCAGGCCGGCAGCCTGAGTGCCGACTCCTTCGCCCCCATCCGCCAGGGCCTTGTCGAGGGCTTTTCCTGGCCCTCTTCGGGCCCCGTAGACCCTGGATCAGGGGCTGGCGGCGAAAAAGCGGGCCTGTATGGAAGCCGGAAGGGCGTAATGCCCCGCGCGATCGCGGCCCGCGCCAATGCGGCCCGCGCCCTTGCGCGCCGTTTCCGCTCCGGGCCGCCGGTGCCGGGGCGCTGGTTCTCCCTGGCCAACGACTGGCTGCCCGACGATCGCGACCCCATCGACTGTGAAGAGCTCAATGTCGAGCGGGTGCGGCTCATGCTCTCCCGCTACGGGATCATCAGCCGTGCTCATCTGGAGCGGGAAATTCCCTCACTCTCCTGGTCGCGCCTCCTTCCCACCCTGCGGCGCATGGAGTTGTCGGGCGAGCTCGTCACCGGCCGCTTTGTTTCGGGCGTCAACTCCCTCCAGTTCGCCGGCCCGGGCATTGTGGAAGAGCTCGAACGCCTTGACGGCGCGTGCGGTATTTGGTGGGTGAATGCCTGTGATCCCGTGTCCATGGCGGGGCTGTCGGCCGAGGGCCTCGACGGGCGCTTGCCGCCCCGCTTGGCGGGCATCCGTCTCTGTTTTCGCGGCAGTGAATTGATTGCGCTGTCAAAAAAGAAGGGAAAAGAATTGGTTTTTTATACTGATAGCTCCAGCCCGGACGCCCCGGCCCTCGCGGCCTTCGCCGCAGGGCCCGCCCGGCGCGCTGTAAACAGCGAAAAGCCGCTCGCCGTGACGTCAATCAACGGCCTGCCGGCCCACAAGAGCCCCTGGGCAGAGCCTTTGGTATCCTGTGGGGGCTTCGAGCGGGATCGTCAGCGCCTCGTAATATGGTAGCTTCGGGGGCCGGCTCGCGCCGGCCCCCTCAATCGCTCACATCCTTGATGCGATTGCGCGCAATCGCTTACATCCTTGACGCTATTGCGGCTATGAACTCCCAGGAGTCCAGGGCCTTTGCCGGGGCGGGCTTTGCCAGGCGCAGGAGATCCCCGGTCATTTCGCCCGCCTCGATGGTGTCGAGGGTTGCCTTTTCGAGCTTTTTGGCGAAGGCGGCGAGTTCGGGGGTATTGTCAAGCTCGGCGCGCTTGATGAGGGCTCCCGTCCAGGCGAAGATGAGGGCCACGGGGTTGGTGCTCGTCTTCTCGCCCTTCTGCCAGCGGTAGTAGTGTTGCTGGACCGTCCCGTGTGCCGCCTCGTACTCGAAGGCCCCGGAGGGCGATACGAGGACGCTCGTCATCATGGCGAGGCTGCCGGCGGCGCTAGCGACCATGTCGCTCATCACGTCGCCGTCATAGTTCTTGCAGGCCCACAGGAAGCCGCCGGAGCCCTTCACGACGCGTGCGACGGCATCGTCTATCAGTGTATAGAAATAGGAGATGCCCGCCTTTGCACAGGCCTCCTTGTACTCCTCTTCGTAGACCTTCTGGAAGATTTCCTTGAAGCGATGGTCGTAGATCTTGGAAATGGTGTCCTTGGTCGCGAACCAGATATCGAGTTTGGCCTCGAGGGCGTAGAGAAAACAGGCGCGGGCGAAGCTCTCGATGGATGCGTCGAGGTTGTGCATGCCCTGGACGACGCCCGCTCCGGGCATCTCGGCGACGAGTTTCTTCTGGACGCTGCCATCCTTGGCCGTGTAGACCAATTCAACCGTGCCGGGGCCGGGAATGGCCATCTCGGCATTCTTGTAGACGTCGCCATAGGCGTGGCGGCCAATAACGATGGGCTTTTCCCAGCAGGAGACCGAGGGCTTCACGTTCTTGAGGCCGATGGGCATGCGAAAGACCGTCCCGTCGAGTATGGCGCGGATGGTCGCGTTGGGGCTGGGGTGCAGGTGCTTGAGATTGTATTCCGTCTTGCGGGCCTGGTTTGCGGTAATGGTTGCGCACTTGACGCCCACGCCCAGCCGCTGGATGGCCTTGGCCGATTCAACGGTTACCGCGTCGTCGGTCTTGTCGCGGTTTTCGAGCCCCAAGTCGTAGTATTCGGTTTTGAGGTCGACCCAGGGGAGGAGGAGTTTTTCCTTTATAACGCCCCAGAGGACGCGGGTCATTTCGTCGCCGTCGATTTCGACGAGGGCGGTCTTCATTTCGATCTTCTTGTTCATTGGAGCTCCTGTTACCGGAAGTGTGCGGGAGGGGTCCCCCACGAATTTTCGCTCCTGGAGGCCCCGGTATGTCATTATGCGACAGGCCTCTATAATTGACAGCAAGCCACATCTTGTCAACGGCCTGTGTCGTGCTATAATGTCACATCCTTTGATAGGAGACCTTGATGATGACACCGGCAGGCGCCCTTGCGGCAGTCAATGCGAGTACCGTAGCAGCTGTCCCTGTCTCTGCGACAGATGAGCCGGCAAGAAAAAAGTGTTTGGACTTGAGAGCCCGTATCGTCTTGGACGAAACAGGCGTTTCCTTTTTCCAGAAGCGCCAGGTGCGCATGCAGTGTTTCGAAGGGGCCGAAGGTGAACCCCGCTTCGGATTTCGCCTGCGTACCGTCGACGTTCCCTGGTTAAAGAGACTCCTCCATTCCGGCTTTGTGGACAAGGCTGAATTCCCCGTTCGCGAGATCGCAGGTGTAAAAACTGCGCTCAATGATCTTTCGCGTCTGGTTGTCTACTCAATGATATACGGTCGTTTCAAATCGGCCGTTATCGCAAGAGCGGTCAATACCGAGGTTATTCGCCGATGGAACCGCATGCACCCCAACAAGTCGCTTGATGCGCACAACGCCGTCTCGCCGCCGGAACTGCGTCACGCCATGGCGGCGCGGGAATCGGCTATTGAAGACTTGAAGAAAGAAATAATGGCACCGGTGCAACGGGCCCTTGCAATAGGGCAAAAGCGCAGCCCTGAGGATCAGCACAAGTTGGCCGTCTTCGCCCGGGACCTCTTGAACAGCCTTGATCCCCTTGTGTACTTCGTCTTGCTTGGTAGCGATGTCGAAGCCCGTCGGTCCATCGTCACAGATATTGCGCGTGAAGTTAATTCCAGTCTCGAGAAGGCAGATTTGGCCGATTACCTTACGCTTATGGTTCTTGAGCTGATGAGCGCCGCCGAGCGTACCACCCTCCTGGGTCTCCTTGGGCCAGGGGTTCCCCCTTCAGAAATCCGCAGTCAACTCGAGAACCCCGTAAAGCGCCGCGAGCTCCTTGCGCACCTTCCCAACGGTCTCGCATCGGCCATGGTCTGGTCGCTCGCCCGCCGCTGGTCGCTTGGTCGTTGGCGCTACCGTCTGCGGGTGAGCCTTCACGACGGTTCGTCTTCTTTCGAAGACTCAAAGCGTCTCTTCGAGGAGCGTGGCCGCCTCTCTTTGGGCGACCGCAGTCTCAAGGAGTTCTACGACCACGGGTCGGGCCCCTACGGCGACGATGGCATGGGGTGGTATTATCTCTCCTTCCTGGGGGAAGCCTGCGAGAAAATGGGTGTCAATTTCCAGGCGAGTGTGCGCGAGCGTCCCGGTAGCGGGACCGCCGCCGTCAATCTTGTTTTTGTATTCTGATGCCCTCACATACCGACGATCCTCTCAATATTGCGACCGATGCCGCCGCCCTCCTTCTCGAGGCGGGCAGCGAGACCTATCGGGCAGAGGATTGCGTCGTACGCCTCTCGCAGGCCTGGGGTCTTGAAGGGGTAGAGTGCTTCGCCATGCCGACGGGGCTCATCGCCAGTGTCAACGGACGCAGCATGGAGCGCTGCTCGATTGTGCGTCGTATCAGCACTCGAAACGTGGATCTCGACCGCATTGCAAAGCTCAGCGCCCTTATCGAACAGGCAGAATCGGGCAGTCTCGATGTACGTTCCGGTCGTTTGGCCGTCGATGCAATACGCAAAGCACCGCTTCCCGCCCTCGGGCCGGCTACCCTGGCTTCTGCCGCCTGTGCCGCTTTCTTTGCCCTTCTTTTTGGAGGGGCTCTGCCGGATGCCCTTTCGGCAGCGGGTGCCGGTGCGCTTATCGCCCTTGTGCGCGGTGCGCTCGCCCGCCGTGCTGTTCCCGATTTTCTCATGTACATCATATGCGGGATGATTACTGCTGCCCTCGCCGTGACCCTTAACGCCACCGGTTTTCTGGATTCGGTCGATCTCATGATCATTGCGTCCATCATGCTGCTCGTTCCGGGGCTCTCGACGGTAACGGCCATTCGCGACACGATTGCCGGCGACCTCGTGGCAGGGGTTGCCCGCCTTGCCGAGGCCTTTATTACCGCAGCCGCCATCTCCATGGGGGTAGTTATTCCCCTGGCCCTCGAAAGGATGCTTCTGCTATGAGTGTCGGCCTCGAACTCCTCTGGGCGGCCCTCGCGGCCGGTGCTTTTGCCCACATCTTTCGGGTGCGCGGTCCGGACCTTGCCTTCTGTGCGGGAGGAGGGGCCCTCGTATGGGCCGTCTGGCTGATATGCCTGCACCTCACCGCTTCGGAACCCTTTGCCGCGCTTGTCGCCACGACCATGGCGACCTTCTGGGCAGAGCTTTCTGCCCTGCTTCGCAAAAAAGTGACGATCCTTTTTTTGGTGTCGGTCATCATGCCCTTGGTTCCCGGCGGCGGCATGTACCGCACCATGCGCAGCATGCTCGAGTCCAGCTGGGACCTCTCCCTCGAACTGGCCCTGGCCACCCTTCTCAATGCCGGGGCAATGGCCGCCGGGGCGGCCTTCGGGGCTTCGATTGTCAGGATTCTGCGGGGGGGGCGTCTTCGGGGGCGTCTTTAAGCGGCGGCCAGACAATGACTTTGTCGATGCGATTACCGTCCATGTCGACGATCTCGAACTGGTGCTGTTCCCAGTCGAAACGCTCCCCGGTTCGGGGGATGCGCCCCAAACGGTCGAAAATAAAGCCGGCGAGGGTGTGAAATTCCTTATGCTCCCCAATCAAGTCCTGCCACTGGAGTACTTCGATAACCTCGTCCAGATTGCTCATGCCGCCTATCAGCCATGAACCATCTTCCCGTCGTACGAGCATTTCGTCTTCATTTTCTTCCCGTGAAAAATCTCCGGTTATTTCTTCGATAAGGTCCGATACCGACAGGGTGCCGGCGAGTCCCCCGTATTCATCGAGTATCATGAGCAGGTTGTGGTCGTTTTTCCCAAAGACTTCGAAGGCCTTGAGGGCCGACATGGTGCCGGGAACGAATACGGCCTTGTGGCATAGCAGTTTAAGGCTGATAGTCTCTCCTGCCAGAAGCGCTTCGAGGAGCACCCGGGCCTGAACCGTACCGCTCACGTTGTCGATGTTGTCGTCTTTGACCACCGGAAATATGTCGATGCGTGGGTACTCTTTCAGTATTGCCCGAATTGCCTGTTCATCTGCATCCATGTCGAGATAGACAATCTCTGCCCGATGGGTCATGAATGCCTCAACGGGGCGGTCCCCCAGGTAAAAGACCCCCTCAAGCATATCCCGCTCGTTCTTTTGCACGATACCGGAGTGCTCTGCTTCTTTAAGGGCCATGTGAATTTCCTCTTCGCTTACGGCCTCGTTCGACTGGCGTTTGACACCAAGTATGGCGAGGATGGCATTTGAAGAGCCCGAGAGGATCCACACGACGGGCTTGAACAGGAAGGCAAAGATATCGAGAACCGGTATGACCAATTTGGCAATCTTTTCGGGGTTTGAGAGGGCAAGTTGTTTGGGGACCAATTCACCAAGGACGATGGAGAGAAAGGTAATACCGCTCACCACGATTGCCATTGAAAGGAATGCTGCGCAGGATTCGAGGCCCGGAAGGGTGGACAGTCCTCGTGCGAGCGGTTCGGCCAGACGGGCACCGCCAAAGGCCCCGGCGAGGGTGCCTATCAGTGTAATACCGGTCTGTATGGTTGACAGAAAACGGGAAGGTTCCTCATTGGCGGCGAGGACACGCCTCCAGGCTTTCTTGCCGCCTTCTGCACGCGCCTTGAGCTTTGAGCGACGCGAGGAGACGAGTGACATTTCCGAAAGCGAAAAGAATCCGTTTACCAGGATAAGCGCGAGGATGAGGGGTAATTCCCAAGACGGGGGGTCTTCCATAATGGTGGCACTCTAGCACGCTATACGCGTTCGCGCTAGTCTCCGTTTTCCTCGAGAGAAGGCAGGTATTTGCGAAAAATATCGGTTATACCTTCATCAATTGAGGTTTTTATTGAATATATTGCAGATATGGTGTGTTCGCTGCCACGGGTATTCGCGGGCATGAGCAGTTCATAGGTCCCGATACCAAGCGCCTTCGCGAGGGCTTCCAGACTGTCGATGGAGGGGGTTCGATTGCCCAGTTCAATCATTGCGAGGTAGCCGGTGGACAACTGTGCCCGTTCGGCGAGAGCTGCCTGGCTCAAATCCAAGGCCGTACGTGCCATCTTGAGATTTGACGCAATGATGTCTGCCAGTTCTTTGGTCATGTATGCCCCGTCAAAATCATAGGGGGCTTTTTCATACTTTGCAATTTACACACAGAGAGTGTATACTCACACCGAGTTATGAGTGAAAGTAACGGGAAGGCAACGGCCCTTGCCCTCATCCGCGAACGGATGCTCACTGATATTGAACTTTTCAACGATGTTCTGGACTCCCGTGATACGGTGATAGTCCCGCGGCTCAAGCTGCGTATGGCGGCGATAGTGTGCGGAATACAATCTCCTTTTCTGGACAATTCCCTTGAAAGAATAAACATCGTTCGGCATTTGAAGGAAATTTGTCGTCGCGCTCACACCCTGTCATATGAAATGCTTCCCGACATCCACAGTAAAGAGGCAGTTGTCCTGCTGGATGCCCGTTTTGCCACTCTGCTCGGGCTCCTTCTTGCCGAGTGTATCGCTGCTTGTTTGGTCTTTGATCTTGTTCTCTATTCAGAGGATCGCAGGGAACTGCGTTTCGAGCCCCGCGAAGGGCAGCAGCGTTTGTTCGGGAGTTTTATACGTAAAGATGTCTTTTCCTCTGCGCTGCTTGTCGCCATGCGAGAAGCCGGTGTCCTCTGTGAAACCGGTTCCGGTTTGACCGTCTCCTGGAGGAGGAGTATCAAGCCTGTTTGCGTTCGGGGACTTCCTCGCGGGTGAGTGGGCGCAGAATGTGTATCCCGTTCTGTACCGTTTCCATCTGTTGGAGGCGGCCGTCGGGGAAGGGATCGTCCAATATCTGGACGATGGGGAATCGCGGATTTTCCGGGTTGACGTCAATAACCTGTGCTTTCTTTCCGTTGGTCAGGAGGACGTAGAGTCCGATGGGGTAGATGGACAGGGTGTATACGAGGGCGCGAACTATCTTGTCGTCATACTGTTTGCCCACATTTTTGAGCAGATCTATCATGCCGGAATACCCGTCTTTTGCGTTTTTATACGGGCGCGCTGTTGTAACCGCCTCATATGAACAGGCCACTGCGATTATTTTGGAGTAGAGACTGATTTTTTCGCCGGTGAGTTTGCGCGGATAGCCCAGTCCGTTTTCGCGTTCATGGTGTTCGAGGGCCGCCACACAAATGCTCAAGGGAAATTGTTGTTCCTTGAGGATGTTGAATCCCAAGATGGGGTGGGTGAGTATGGCTTTGCGTTCTTGGGGCGAGAGGGGGCGATTGGTCATGTAGAGCTGCGGTGGCAGTTTGAGCATACCCACTTCGTGGACAACCGAAGCCACCCCCAGCTCTATAAGGCGGTGGTTGGGCAGTTTGAGTGTATAACCGATAACCAAGGCAATGATGGTGGATCGAACGGTGTGCAGGGCAAGGTAGTTCTGGTTGGCATCCCCTTGATCCTGAATGCGCAGGATGTAACGACGATCTTCCTTGATGACCTCACAGAGTTTCTTGACCCATTCGGTGAGTTCTGCGCTGTTGATATCGCCCTTGGTCACATAGCGGGTGAAAAGATTTTCTATATATGTCTGGAAGGATTTGTAAAATGCGTGGACAGCGCGGAATTTTTCCGCTTCTCCGGAGGAGCTGGTCGTTGCAGCTCCCTGCTCATCGCTTGTTTCTTCAATTTCGCCGGAGATCGTTTCCTCCGTGCGTGTCGCCCCGGGAAGACCTTCACTGCGAACTTCCCGAAAGTCCCAGTCAATGAGAGCATTCACCAGTTCTTTTTTTAGCGGCATCTCCGGGGACAAAAGGATGAATTTCTCATCAAGCATGAGCGGTGCCGAGAAAAAGGATCCGGCCTCCAAATCTTTTATGGCATAAGTGTTCACACGTTCCCCCGTTGACCCGTCAGAGCCTTTCATCTATGATTTTCGGCACGTAAAGAGGAGTAGTTGACGTGAAATTCAAGACCGTTTTCGTTGTATTCAACACTATTGTGCTGCTGTCATTTCTCATGGTCTTCGCGCTCCCCTTTTTCATCCTCGATGGAGATCATGCCAGTTCTTTTTGGCAGAACAATTGGTACGTGCTCCTTGCCCTCGTTCTCGTTCTTGCAGTTGTCAACTCCTATTTTATCGCAAATTGGCGTTTGATGGTATTGCTTGAACGCGAAGATTGGCCGGCTGTGGGCGAATATCTGGAAAAAGTGGTCATTCGCCGCAAAAATTGGTCGCCCCGTCTTGTGCATCTCTTGGCAAGCACCTATCTCGTCCTCTCCGATATCACCGCTCTGCGAACGCTGGAAACAAAAGCTGCCCGGGAAAAACCCCGGGCCCTGGAAGATCATGCACTGGTCTTTGGCATCGGGCGCATACTGGCCAAGGACAGCGCGGGGGCCCGGTCTTTTTTCTCCGAGCGCATAGAGCGGGCCGGGCGGCGGGCCGATGACTGGCTGCGATGGTACCACGGATTCAGTGCCTTGCTCGACCATGATCACGAGGCGGCCGCTGAAGCCTTTATCAGCCTTGCCCCTCTCTCCAAAGACTACCTCCTCATGGCCCTGTCCCTCTATTACCTCGAGGATCTCGTCGACGTGTTGCCCTCGGATGCCGCCTCCAACGTCTCCCGCATCATGCCTCTTTTAAAGGATCGCATACTCAAACGCTTTCCCCATCGTGGGGATTGGGAACGCGAATTGGCCCGTTCCCGCACCGACATCCACGTGGTGGTTCTGTCGCGTACCGTAGCCGATACGAGCAAGCGTCTGTACCCGAATGCATTCATGCAAGGGAGTAGCCGATGAAATCATTTCCCAAATCTTCCCGTCTCGACGATGTCTGTTACGACATACGCGGTCCGGTTCTCGATGAGGCCCGGCGTCTGGAATCGGAAGGATCGCAGATCCTCAAGCTCAATATCGGGAATCCTGCCGTATTCGGCTTCAACGCCCCCGATGAAATCCTTCACGATATTATTGTAAACCTTCCCAATGCCCAGGGCTACAGCGATTCCAAGGGGATCTTTGCCGCTCGCAAGGCTGTTATGCAGGATTTTCAATCGCGCGGTATTCTTGGCGTGGGGGTGGATGATGTCTACCTGGGCAATGGTGTTAGCGAACTTATCATGATCGCCCTGCAGGGCCTGCTCAACCCGGGGGATGAGGTCCTTATACCCGCGCCCGATTATCCCCTGTGGACTGCCGCCGTGAATCTCGCTGGGGGAAAGGCCGTTCACTACCTCTGCGATGAAGCGTCGGACTGGAATCCGGACCTCGACGACATTCGGCGCAAGGTAAGCGATCGTACAAAGGCCCTCGTGGTCATAAACCCGAATAACCCCACCGGGGCCGTCTACGAACGGAGCATTCTCGAGGGAATGGTCGATATCGCCCGCGAGCATGAACTCATCATTTTTGCCGATGAGATCTACGACCGCATCCTCTATGAAGATGCCGTTCATACCCCCATTGCCCTCATTGCCCCCGACATCTTTACCGTCTCTTTCAATGGCCTGTCAAAGGCCTATCGCGCTGCCGGATTCCGTTCCGGTTGGATGGTTCTCTGCGGTAGCAAGAAAGGGAAAGAGGGGTATATCGAGGGCTTGGACATGCTGGCCAACATGCGCCTCTGTGCCAATGTTCCCGCCCAGTACGCGATTCAAACCGCTCTGGGGGGGTATCAGTCGATAAAGGATTTTCTCTTGCCGGGGGGGCGCCTGCGTGAACAGCGGGATGCTGCCGTGGAGCTTATCAACCGAATTCCTGGCCTTTCTGTGGTAAAGCCACGCGGGGCACTCTATTGCTTTCCCAAGATCGATATCGCCCGATTCAACATTACAGACGACGAGCAGTTCATTATGGATTTGCTGCGCGCCCGCCACATACTCCTAGTCCACGGAACCGGTTTCAACTGGAAGGAGCCGGATCACTTCCGGGTCGTTTTCCTGCCCGATGTCGAGACCATAAAGTCGGCGATGGGTAAAATGGCGCGCTTCTTCGAGACCTACCGCCAGGTCTGAGGACATAAAAAAGGCGATGCGCCTGGACGTCGGATGCGCACCGCCTAAGGTTGAGGTTTAATCCCCACTTGATTCATATATCGACTCCCCCGGCGTGAACCTTGAATTTTTTTCGTAAAAGATCGTACTGCCAGCGGGCCGATGCCTCCAATTCCCGCCAGAGCGCCCCAATCCAGGCCAGGTGGTAGCGCATTTTGTCGATGGGTGATTCTTCAAGTACCCGTTCGATGTCCTCACACGAGGAAAAGAGGAACCCCACTACTTCTTTCATGTTCTCCTGGCCGCTAAGGGCCTCTGCCCGGTCATGGGCGAAGAGGGCACTCTTGAACATCTCTTCTGTATCTTTGTCTTTGAAGCTTTTTTCGTCTCCCCTGGGCAGATCGCAGGCCAGCGCCTCTTCGCAGAGTACTGCTGCTTCTTCACAGGCTCTCTGCAAGCGGCAAAGCTGCTTCGCAAGCAAGTCGATTGCCCTGTTGAATGTCCTTTCGCGCGTTTGCTCTGTCGAATCCATGGCGCTTTGCACGGCTTTGAGCCGTTTCTCCTGGCGTGTATCGATTTCGTGGCGGATTACGGGCAAGGCCAAGAGCTCTTCTGCCTCGAAGCAGTCGATTCCGTCGATGGCGGCCCCCGCATTTCCCAGCGAATGGGTGCGGCAGTGCGCTTCGCCGGTACAGACGCGCGAAAACCAGGAGACATACATCTTCATACGTGCATCACAGAGAATCGTGCCGCCATCGCGGGCGGGAACCCGGCTGGCCATGGCGTTTCGGGGTACGAGAAAACTGTCGAGCTCTGCAGGATGAAGGCGTGAGGCCCCCATCAGACTCTTTTCTTCAAAAATCGCCCCCCGCATGTGTGTCCGGCCGGCAGGGTAGGCGAGGTCGAGACCCAGTACGTGAATGTCCCGGCACCCCAGGGCTCGGCATAGATCCCAGGCGCTCGTTGCCACAGATCCGCCGGCGGCAAGGGCGCCCTTGGCATCAACTCTGGATTCCAACCAGGAGCCCAGCGGAAAAAGCGACGAAAAGAGATAGCGGTTTTTCCAGGGAAGTCGCCAGAGTGCCGGCCAGAGGGCCAGTTCGGACACAATCGTGCAAGATGTGGTATCGATGTGATCAAGGTGACGGGCGTTCCAGTATTGCGGGTCGACGGCGAGGACAAAGTCCGGTGTACAGCCGGCGTCAAGACAGGCGCGAAGGGCGGTATCCACGCAGACGAGTACACAGCGTTCTTTCAAGGCGGGAAGGAGTTCCCGATATCGATCAAGAGAAGGACCTGCCGCGACAAGGAGGGCTGGAAGGCCTTCGAAGACTTGGTACAGTTGACGTATGCCGGGAACCTGCCAGGCGAGCTCGGCATTCATGACGGTATTGCGAATCCACCGGCGCGCAAACTTTGCCTTTGTCGCTTTGTTGGTGCGCGCTCGCCGGGCGATAAGTCCGATGAGTTCTTCCTGTTCTGCATACCATTGTACCCGGTCTTGTACGAGGGCTGCATTCTTGAGAATCGCTGGCGGGCGGGACGTGTCCCTCAACAGGTTTGCCAGGTTTTCCTCTGTGCCGGGCAGCAGTATTTCGAAGCAGGGATTGGCCATGAGGTCTTCGAGATTGCGCGTATTGCGAGCCAGTTCGAGGATGGCTGGATCGGCTTCGAGGGCAATTATACTGATAGTTTTCTCTGCTTCAGGCCCCGCGTATGGCGCGAAGCGCGCGATGAGGGCTTCTGCCAGATAGCCCAAGCCAAAGCCCAAAAGGACAACTGTGTTCGATTCGGCAGGGACGCTTGCGGCCAGTCGCTCTGCTTCCCGTATCGGGTCCCGCGGTGAATGTACATACCGGCCTCCCAGCTTGAGGGTTGGCAGCCCGTTAGCGGCCTGCAAGACGACAGCCGGTGCCATGCTTATTCGAGCTCCAGAATAATGTCCATGCCCTCGCTCACCGGGCTGCCTGCCTCGGGGTTCTGGCGGACAACCCACCCGCTACCCTCGATGCGAACGTTAATATCATTGCGCGCGAGGAGGGGCAGGAGCTGTTTTTTGGAAAGGCCCGTGAAATCGGGGAGGAGCTCCCCGATGCGCGGTACCGTGCTCCCCGAGAGCATGATGGTTCCGGGGTGTTTGACGCGGACACTTCGTCCGCGCTGGATGCCCAAGACGTCCACGAGGAAGCTTCCCGCCTCTTTTACCGCAGGGGCGGCTATCATGCTGCCAAAGATGGAATCGCTCTTGGGTTTGACGACAACCTGATAGACAATTATCTGCGGTTCATCCGCGGGGATAAAGCCAATGCAACTGGCTATGAAGTCATCCTTGGAGTAGGTCCCCGTTGTTTGATCAATGAGCTGCGCGGTTCCCGTTTTTACCCCGATGCGTACGTCGCCTATATCGGCGCGGCGACCAATGCCCCCCGGGGCCAAGGAATGCTCCAGGCTTGCAAGCATGGTCTGTGCCGTCTCCTTCGAGATGACTTGACGCCGCGCCTCGCTGGGGAAGCTGTGGGTTACCGTTCCCGTTGCATCGAGGGTCTTGGTTACCAGTCGCGGGCGTATCAGGATGCCTTCGTTGGCGATGGCACTTGCCGCTTGCATTATTTGAAGGGCCGAAACGGCGATTTCCTGACCAATGGCAATGGTTGGCTTGGAACGCAGCGACCAGCGATCGACGGGGCGCAGGTAGCCAACCGATTCCCCCCCCAGCGGGATGTCGGTGCGCGAGCCGAAGCCGAAATCCCGAATGACGCGGTAGAGTGCTTCGGAGGTAACGGTGTCGGAGGCATAGGCTGTCCCGACATTGCAGGAGTAGGCGATAATCTGGTCGAGTTGCACCTGGCCGTGCCGGTTCAAACAGCTTAGTCCGATGGTTTCTCCATTAGGGGCGCTGCGGGAGTAGGTCCCGTCGCAGTACCAGCTGTCATGCGGGGTGATGCCTCCCAGATCGAGAATGGCTGCCAGGGAAAAAATCTTGAATACCGAACCCGGCTCGTACGCCCAGATCGAAGGCCGGTTGATGCGCATGTCTGCGCTCGAGGATCGGATGTCGTTGGGGTCGTAGTCGGGCAGGGAGACCCAGGCGAGGATGTCGCCGCTGGCGCTGTCCATGGCCATCATCATCACCGCTTCGGCCTTGTTGTCTTTCATTGTCTGCCTGCTGATGGATTCCAGGCGATATTGAATTTCCGCGTCGATGGTAAGGAAGAGCTGCTTGCCCATACGTTCGCCCTCGGGGGCCGTCAAATCCCTGTCAAAGCTCAGTTCGACGCCCCCGAGCCCCTTGTTGTCATCCCCGACAAAGCCGACGACGTGCGAAGCGAGGGCCCCCTCGGGGTAGATGCGCGCGGCGATATTCTCGATGCCAACCCCGGGGAGCTTGCCTTCTGCGCGTGCGTGTGCAACCGCATCCCGCAGGGACTGGTCAACCCGCTTGCGCAGGTACATGAAGTCCCCCGGTGCAGACAGGATGCGTTCTGCCAAGTCTGTTGCATCTTCATCGACAAGCCCGGGAATTGCCACCAAAGAGGCGCAAAGGGCTGGAAGATCGCTTACCTCGGGTTTCCACAGGCTGATATTTGCCAGGGCGCTTTCCATGGCGAGGATGCGTCCATTGCGGTCGAGTATGGGGCCGCGTTCACCGCTCTCCCGGTGTATTGTGACCGGGCGCTGTTCGCTAAAGAGCATGATTTTCCCGTAGCGAAAAATTACAAAGGATAGAAAGACAATTTGAAGGGCAATGACAAGCAGGAGTCTCCATCGGGCGGGAGGAGGGCTCGTTTCGCTGCGGGGCTCAAAGGATTGTCTCATCGGCGGTTCAACACCTTGCCCTGGACAGCACTGACGGGCAGCGGGCCATAGGAGCGTGAATCCCATGAGGCGGCGCTGTTGTCGCCCAAGAGAATAATGGCGTCCGGCGGGGGGCTGTCGAAGCGAGGATCACGGTCCCGGTGGGTAAGGGCACAGCGTTTGATGGCGATGCGTCCATCGGGGGCGGTGAATACGAGAATCTCCCCGCGTCGGGGTTCCTGCCAGTGTAGTGCGTAGCGATTGAAAAAGGGGATCCGCAGGCCATAGGCGAGGCGGTTTACCAAAATAATGCTTCCCGATTCGATAGCAGGCGACATCGAGTTGCCCACAGCAATCATGATATCAAAGGCGCAGGCCTTGAGGACTATGGCCAGAGAAAAGGCCAATAGCATGGGGGTATGTATGCCCTTTGAAATCCGTCGCACTTTCATAGCTCGTGAGTATAATGCCATAGCCTGATTGTGTCGATAAAGGAGATCATGCAGGATCTTTTGAAGGCCCAGAATGTCGCCAAGCGACCCCGGCTGCACACAAATACCGAACGTCCCTTGCTCCTGGCCAAGGCCGCCACTACCCGCTGCCCGGCAAGCCGCAAGATGGAGAACCATATACGACCGGCTTCCTGGCTGCGTACCCACCCGCTTGTTCGCCGGGGAATTCTTGTAGCAAGCCTTTTTTGTGTCTTTTCTCCCTTCGCCGTGGTACCCTTTGTGCTCAAACTCAATACCCTGCCCGAAAACCTTACCCTCGATTTGGGCGGGAACGGTGGCTCGCTCAATCAGCGGGCCATGCTGGCCTATGCCGGGCTCGCCGATCGCGAACTGGAGCACATAGACAGCGGTGACGGTTTTTCCCTCGATATTTCCGAGACTTTTCGCGCCGATCCTTACAAAGTAAACAAGGGCGACACCGTGTCGACGATAGCAGCCCGAAATAATCTTTCCATAGATTCGATTATAAGTTTGAACAAATTGGCCAACGTCAAGCGCCTATACGTCGGTCAGACGATACGTATCCCCAATATGGACGGGATTGCACATACCGTGACAAAAGGCGAGACCTTGGGCGGTATTGCCAAGGCTCAGGGCGTGCCAATCGAGGCCATTCTCGACGCAAACGACCTCGAGACCGATGTCCTCACGGTGGGGATGAGCCTGTTCATACCCGGGGCGCGCATGCGCCGCGATGAACTCAAGATGGCTATGGGGGAATTCTTCATCCGTCCGATTCCCGGTCGGCTTACCAGCGGCTTCGGTTGGCGTAACGATCCCTTTACGGGGCAGCGGAGCTATCACAACGGTATCGATATTTCCGCGCGACGGGGAACGCCTGTCAAGGCGGGGATGGATGGCCGCGTATCTTCTTTGGGTACCAATGGGGTCTTTGGCAATTACATAATCATGAGCCACTCGGGGGGCTATCAGACTTTATACGCACACCTCCATACGCGTTCGGTAAAGAAGGGACAGTACGTCTTGCAGGGGAGTGTCATAGGTGGTGTCGGCTCGACTGGGCGCAGTACCGGGCCGCACTTGCATTTCTCGGTGTACCGGAACGGGCGAGCCATCAACCCTTTGCAGTTCATTACGCGGTAATTTTTCGGGGCCGATACCCCGTTCTTGGCGGGGTATTTCAACAAGAGGACCTGTTAATGGTTTTACTTGCATACAAAGACCTGCCCATGCTATAACTGTGGGTAGATTTTGGGGGGATACTGATGAGAAAACTGGTACTCATTCTGGTTGCACTGATTGCTGTTGCAACCTTTATTCGGGCGTATCAAATACCCGAAGACATGCAAAGTGTGCAGATTCAAGAAGCGGCGATAGAGCTTTGAAAAAGGTGCCATGGGGCATCCATAGCCGCAGCCTGATCGAATGTCGAGCCGCCCGTTCCGGGGTGGCTTTTTTATTTGCCGGATATCAACACCGGTCGTACGAGATGAAAAATACCTTTTTGAATTGGTCTACTTGCTAGCTGGCGACTCTGTGTATACAATACCAGTCAAGATGTCATGCATCGCTGATCCTGGTCAAAAGCCGGCCAGCTGTCCCCATTGCGGGATGGAAGTGGATGTTCTCTTTTTGTACTGTCCGTATTGTGGGCAGCCTCTGGAAACGACAGCGCCCTTCAAGACCCTGGCGAATCGGGCCTTTTCCCGGCGGGTTTCTGCCTCTGCAGATCTCGTTCGTGAGCATCTCGATGAGCTGGATGAACGACTGTCGATAATCGAACACGATATTGATGTCCTGGTGCGCTAGATCTGCCGGGATCATCCGAGGGAGCCGATGAAAAAAGCCCTGTCCTTCCCGCTTTTCTTCCTTTTATCCATTATGTCTCTGCCGGCCCAGGTTTCCTTCGGGGAGCTTTCCCTCTCCGATGACAACCGGCTCCTTTTTGCTGCGGAATCCCGTGCCCGGGGTGGTCGGGTGGAGTCGGCCCTCGTCCTTGCCAAGCTCGATTCTTCGCGTCTGCGGCTTTTGACCGCCAGCGCTGCCCATTTGGAATATCTGTCCGAAACCCGCGAGGTGCAGCTGCGCAATTCATTCGCCCTGCAGCGTATCCCGCTTGAGGGGGGGCTGCCAAAAACCGTACAGGCCTTTCCCGGCTTTGAGGAGGGGGTGGTTCCATCGCTCTCTGTTATGGATCAAGTTCTCCCTTCGCCGGATGGGGCCTGGTTGTTGCGTCTTGAACCCAGTTCCGGGGCCCTGGGGCGTCTTGTTCTTATCGATATCAAAACGGGCAGTTCCCGCCTTGTCGCCGAGGGCCTTGAACGCCCCGGCCGCTTTTTCCCGGCAAGCTGGAGCCCCGATTCCCGACTTTTTGTCTATGCGCGCGAGGGAGCCCTCTATTATCTCTCCCTTGATTCCGGCAATCGGCCGGCTATCGCAGAGCGTTACCGTCTCATTGGCGAGGGCCAAATCAACAGCCTTGAGTGGGGGCGGAATGGCGATTTCTATTACCTTCGGGACAACGCCATTTACCGCGTTCATGCTTCCGTTCTCTTTGCACGAGCCCTCTATGCGAGTTTTATAGAAGTCGGGACCCTCGCCGGCAAAATCCCCTTTTCTTTTGATCCGCAGTTTGATCGGTTCTGGCCTGCCCCCGACAGCTCTTCAATCCTCCTGTCCAAGGGAGGGACGACGCTCTTCTGGTTTCCCCTTGCGTCTCAAGAAGAAACCCGGGGCAAGATACGCGACGAGGCAGCCCTCTATCCCTGTTTGGTTCTTCCTTCTTGGGGCTCCGATTTGAGTGTAATCCAGTCGGATAGCGGTATTGTCACCCTGCTTCTGCGTCCGGTAAACGGGTCGCAGAATGCAACGCGGGCATGGCGTCTGGCAAATGGCGCAAACAACACCAAGGTGTTTCATCCCCTCGATGTTCCCGCGTTCAAGGGGGCGGCCCTGTCTCCCGCGGGAAATCAACTCCTTCTGTGGGGTGACGGCGGCCTTGAGCTCTGGGACTACATCAACTGGAAAGCGGTGGGGACTATCAGTACAAAACCCTGTTTTCATGCGGCGTGGACGAGCAATGAAGACTTGGTGATGGCCGATGCCGCCTTTATTGAGTACCGCAGTTTGGCCGGTGCGCGGCGTGTCCTGTCTCTGGCTCGGGCCGAGGAGTATGCGTTCGAGGAAGATAGTGGGGCAATTCTTGCAAAAACCGGCAACACTTGGTATCGGACTGATGGAAAAACTCCCTGGACCGTGCAGAATTCTGTAAGGGCTCAGGAGCGAAAAACCGGCAATATGCGCTATCGGGTGTACTTGGAAAAACAGCCCTCCGGGCCCTATCGCAATCTTCCCATGTTGCGGCAGGTGGATTCTGTAGGGACGCGCGCCCTTGTTCGCCGCCCCCTGCATGACTGGGACGAGTCAAGTGCAGACGCAGCTGCCCCGGAGCCGGCAGACAATGGCCTCCTTTTTTCGCACGGATTGCGTCAGGGCAGGCGGGAAGTGGCGATCACCTTTGATGTGAGCGATGATGCCGAGGGCCTGCAATATGTGCTCTCTGTCCTGGAGCGCTACGGCCTTCGTGCGACCTTCTTTCTGGGCGGAGAGTTTATCCGTCGCCACCCGGGCTCTGCGAAGGATATTGCCGATCTTGGCCATGAATGCGCCTCGCTCTTTTTCGCAAACATGGACTTTTTCGATTCGCGCTATCACATCGATGGCGAATTCGTGAAACGCGGCCTCGCGCGAAACGAGGACGACTTCTACAATGCGACCGGCCACGAACTCAGTCTCCTGTGGCATCCCCCCTGGTACAATTCGATGCCGGCGATTGAGAAAGCCGCCAAGGACGTGGGGTATACGACCGTGGGGCGCGATGTGGAGCCCTTTGATTGGGTGAGTTGGCGCAGTACGCGCTTGGCTTCGATTCGCTACCTTACTGCCAGCGAAATTGTCGATCGGGTTCTCGCCGAAAAGCGTCCCGGTTCCATAATCCCGGTGCGGCTGGGGCGCAATCCGGGCGGGCGCGACGATTACTTCTTCCACCGTTTGGATGTGCTTCTCGATGCCCTTTTAAGTGCGGGGTATGAAGTCGTTCCGGTATCAAGACTGATAGATCAGGCCCGCCGATAACACGGTGCACGCCGCAGTGCAGGGTTTGTGGCTGAAAAAAGCCCCCGGTCCTCGAAAGGCCCGGGGGCTTTGCAATTGAGTGCCTGCGTACATACGGGCACGCAGCCCCATGAAGGGTCTTAGAAGTCCGCGAGGCCCGGGGCGCGCGGGTAGGGGATGACGTCGCGTATGTTGGTCATGCCGGTGACGTAGAGCATGAGGCGCTCGAAACCCAGCCCGAAGCCCGCATGAGGTACGGTGCCGTAGCGGCGCAGGTCCAGGTACCACCAGTAGTCTTCGCTCCTGAGTCCCAATTCAGCCAGGCGCGCTTCGAGTTTTTCAAGGCTCTCTTCACGCTCCGAGCCCCCGATTATCTCGCCCAGACGCGGGACGAGGACGTCCATGGCACGGACGGTCTTCCCATCGTCGTTCTGCTTCATGTAGAAGGCCTTGATCTCCTTGGGGTAGTCGTGAACGATGACCGGCCCCTTGGCGACCACCTCGCTCAAGTACTTCTCGTGCTCGCTCTGCAGGTCGCAGCCCCAAAAGGGCTTGAACTCGAAGGCATCTGCGTTCTTTTCCAGTTCGCGAATGGCATCGGTGTAGGGCATGCGGGTAAAGGCCTTGTCGCGAACGAGGGTGAGGGTCTCGATAATCCCGGGCTGGATGCGCTGGTCGAAGAACTCGAGGTCCTCGCGGCACTCGTCCAGGGCCACCGAGAAGAGGTGCTTGAGGAAGGCCTCGGCGAGGTCCATGTCGTCCTCGAGGCGCGCAAAGGCAATTTCGGGCTCGATCATCCAGAACTCGGAAAGGTGGCGGGTTGTGTTGGAGTTCTCCGCGCGGAAGGTGGGGCCAAAGGTGTAGATGCGCGAGAGGGCCGTGGCGTAGGTCTCGCCCTCGAGCTGGCCCGATACCGTGAGGAAGCTCTTTTTCCCGAAGAAGTCGCGCTCCCAATCGACGACCTTGCCGCCCTTGGCGATGGCATCGACATCCAGGGTCGTCACCTGGAACATGGCCCCGGCGCCTTCACAGTCGCTGGCCGTGATAATAGGGGTGTGTACGTAGTTGAAGCCGTGTTTTTGGAAGAACTCGTGGATTGCGAAGGACATCCGGCTGCGCACGCGGGCAACGGCCGCGAAGGTGTTCGTTCTGGGCCGCAGGTGGGCAATTTCGCGCAAGAACTCGAAGGAGTGTCTCTTTTTTTGCAGGGGATAGCTGTCTGCGGGGGCTGGGCCCAGGAGTACGAGGCGCTTTACCTCGATTTCTGCCGACTGCCCCTTTGCGGGGGAGACGACGAGGGTCCCGTATGCCTCGAGGGAGGCGCCGGTACCGGCTTCCTTGAGAGCTGCCAGGGTATCCCGATCGGCGAGCTTCTCGCTGTCGATGGTCAACTGGATGCTGCGAAAGCAGGAGCCGTCGTTGAGCTCGATGAATGATATGTTGCGGGTTTCGCGCTTGGTTCGCACCCAGCCGCGCGCGCATACTTCCTGCCCCTCGGGGGCAAGGGCCAACAGTTCCTTGACAAGCGGTGTTTTCATGGTGCGGGAAGTATACCCTTTGGCGGGCAATCTGGTCAAAGGTTGTTGCCTCTGGCGGGCATTTTTTCACGGCTTGCTGCTCAGCAGATCGTGGTTTCGATTTCACATCCTTGAAAAAAAGAGGCCACCGTCACAATAGTGACAGTGGCCCCTACCTCCTTTTTCTCCCGCAGGATAATGGGTTGCGGGCCCCATTATGGAAGACCCCTCTGGAGGAGGGGGCCATGGTTCAATCTTGTGTGTGCGATGTGCAGCCCGGCCAAAACCGGACCGACAAGGGCATCAAGCCATCAATCGTCGTCATCCTGTTTCATGGAGGACTGCGCTTCCTTGATGATCTCGTCTGCAATCTTTCCGGCAATCGGCTCGTAGTGGTCGAATTCGAGGGCAAAAGAACCGGTGCCGCTGGTCATCGAGCGCAGGTCTATCGAATAGCGCAGAAGCTCCGATTCCGGTACGAGGGCGTCGATCTCCTCGATACCGCCGCCGGCGGGTTCCTGCCCCAGGATGCGACCGCGCCGGCCGGAGAGGTCCGACATGATGTCTCCCAGGTACTTGTCTTCCACAAAGACCGTAAGGCGCATGACCGGCTCCAACAGCGAGGGGCGGGCATTTCGCATGGCCTCGCGGAAGGCATTGCGGGCGGCGAGCTTGAAGGCCATTTCGGACGAATCGACCGGGTGTTCCTTGCCGTCGGTAACCTTTGCCTCCACGTCAACGACCGGGTATCCGGCCAGGACCCCCGCGTGCATGGCGTCAAGGATGCCCTTCTCGACACCGGGGATGTAGCCCTTTGAGATGGCCCCGCCAAAGACGGCATTGACAAAGCGGTACTGCTCCCCGCGGGGCAGGGGGGCTATTTCCATGGCCACACGCGCGTACTGCCCGTGACCGCCGGTCTGCTTCTTGTGCGTATACTCGGCGGCCGCGCGGGACCCGATGGTCTCGCGGTAGGCAATGCGGGGAAGGCGGGTGTTTATCTCGATCTTCTGGTTCTTTCTGATGCGGTCGAGGATGATGTTGATGTGGAGCTCGCCCATCCCGCGGATTATGGTCTCGTGGGTTTCGGCGTTGAAGCTGTAGGTAAAGGTGTTGTCCTCTTCGGCGACTCGCAGGAGGGCCTCTCCCAGCTTGTCCTCGTCCTTCTTCTGCTCGGCGCTCACGGCCACCGAATGGACCGGGGTGGGCAGTCGCAGGGGTACGAAGGTGATGGGGGCGTCGGGGGCGGTAATGGTGTCGCTCGTGCGAAGGGATACGACCTTCTGGACAATGCCGATATCGCCGGCGGCGAGTTCCTTCACTTCCTCAAGCTTTTTGCCCACGGCGATGTAGAGCTTGCCGATCTTGTCCTTCTTGTTTTCCGTGGAGTTGAAGACTTCGGTATCGGAAGTGAGGCTTCCCTTGACGATTTTGATCCAGGAGAGCTTGCCCGAGAACTGGTCGTACTGGGTTTTGATGACGATTGCGGCGAAGGCTTTGTCGGGATCAACCTTTACGTCGCGCTGCGATCCGTCCGGATCGCGAACGACATCGCAGGTGGTGCGGGGATCGGGCCCGGCATCGGCCACAAAGTCCAAAAGGGGGATAAGCCCGGAGTTGAGGGTGGGGACCCCGCAGAAGGCGGGCAGGTACTTGTTGTCAGCGAGGGCCTCGATGAGTCCGGTGTGCATTTCCTCGGCGTCGAGGCTCCCCTGGTTGATGTAGTGGTCCATGAGGGTATCGTCGCCCTCTGCCGCAGCTTCGATAAGGCGTTCGCGGGCGGCCTTGACGTCTTCGGCATATTCGGCCGGGATTTCACCCGCCTGTTCCTGGCCGTTGTCTGTAACAAACCACGCCTTCTGGTTGAGTACATCGATAACGCCCTTGTAGGAACTGCCCGAACCCATGGGCAGGGTGACGGGAACCGGCTCCATGCCCAGTTTTTCCTTGATGTCTGCACAGACAGTCGCCATGTCGGCACCTTCTTCGTCCATGCGCGAGATGTACAAGGCACGGGGTTTCCCCCGGGAATCGAGGTTGCGCCAGAGCTTGATGGTTTCAATCTGGACACCGGCCTTCGCGGCGATGGTGAGCAGTACCAGTTCCGCGGAGCGGAACGAGAGGATGACGTCGCCGACGAAGTCGGATGAACCGGGTGTGTCGATCAGATTTATTTTGCTCCCCTGCCACTCGACATGGGCCAGGGATGCTGCGATGGAGATTTTTCGTTCGATTTCTTCGGGGAGGCAGTCGCTGACGGTTTTTCCCGATTCGACTGTCTCGGGTTTTGAAATGGCCCCTCCGGCAAAGAGCAATCTCTCGAAGAGGGTCGTCTTGCCGGTTCCACCGTGCCCGGCAAGGGCGAGATTCTTGACATGATCGGTTGAGTACGTCACTGATGTTCCTCCTCTTCTGCGATTATGATGCTCAATGATGAGACGGGATACTTGAGTTGTCAAGGAAATTGTCCCGTCGTATATTGTGTGTATGGATCAACGAAGAAAGGCCATTCAGGAAACGGAACAACGGATTAGCCGGCTCGAAGGTGAGCGGGACACCCTCTATCGAAAGTTGGGGGAACTCTCCTGGCGCTCGGGGGCGCTCGCACAGCTTTCAGCAGAGCTTCACGGGGGCCTCGAGTCACTCGAGCGAGCAGAGTCCGCACGGGCGGCACTCTCTGCAGAGTATGACCGCCGCGAGGCGGACCTGCTCGCATTGGAAGACGAAGCCAATAAAAAGGCTGATGAAAGGCGCGCGACAGAGCAGCGTGAGCGCGAGGCTTCCCGCACCCTTGGCATGGTGGTTCTCGAACATTCCTCCCGCTTCGATTTGCCCGCCCTTGAGCCGGATATCACCGCCCTGCGCGAGCTTGTATCCCGCCTGCGCGACAGGGAGTCGAGCCTCGAAGGGGAAGCGACACCCGCCGCAAAGAGCGGTTTCTTCTCGAACCTGGCCCGCAATATCGGGCGTACCGGCAAGCAGGTTCTGGTAAAGGCGGGGCTCCCCGCCTTGAGAAAGCGCGTCGAGGAACAGGCTGTCCTCCTGGGGCGGGCCGCTTCATTGGTAGATGGCGCAACCTGGCAGGCCGTTCCCGCCTGCGCAACGAGCCTCGCCGCCCGCGACAGGGTTCGCGAGGAGCTTGAGGCGATTGACCGGCGGCAGAAAGAGATTGCACGCGAAAAGGCCGATACCCTCGCTTGGCTCGCCGAGCGGGCCGGGCAGACCTCCTGGCAGGCCGCCCGGCGTGCCCTTGAAACGGCCCGTCGCACCGACGCCGCCGCCAGGGAAGCCCTCTACCTTGAAGCAGGCGCCCTCCATGCGGGGGCAAAGGGGGCTGGGGGCGGCAAAAGCGGCAAGAAGGGTTCTGCCTCGCCCGATGCCGATACCCCGGAGGCCGAGCGCGCCAGGGAGATCACCAAGGCCCTAGGCGACTGCATGCGGTCAATGGCCGAGGCGCGGGATGGTATTTCACGCCTTGAAGCAGAGCTTCGCCGTGACGCCCTGCTCGAGGAGCAGGGTGAAGTACAGGCCCAAATTGCCGACCACGAGGAGCGCATCGCGATGAGCAAGACGGCCATCGCCAGCAATCGCCAGCGCCTGGCAGAGATAACAGAGGAAATCGAAGCCCTGGGAGCAGTGGGCGGCGGGGCAGGCGATACGGCCAAATGAGGCATCAAGGTTCCCGAAATTGCGTCGCTGTGGTACTATCAGCCTATGGCAAAGAAACGCAGTGACGCAGCAAGTGCGGCAAACAACTACGACGAAAGCAAGATAAAGACCCTCTCATCGTTGGAACACATCCGGCTTCGCACCGGGATGTACATCGGGCGCCTCGGGAACGGGAGCAACCCCGACGATGGTATCTACATACTCCTCAAGGAAGTCGTCGACAACGCCATCGACGAGTTCATCATGGGAAACGGCAAGAAAGTCGAAGTCGAGGTGAAGGACGCGACCGTCAAGGTGCGCGACTACGGCCGCGGCATTCCCCTGGGCAAGCTCGTCGAGTGTGTCTCGGTCATCAACACCGGGGCCAAGTACAACGACGACGTCTTCCAGTTTTCCGTCGGCTTGAACGGCGTCGGCACCAAGGCCGTAAACGCCCTCTCCTCGCACTTTCGCGTCGTCGCCGTGCGTGAAGGGAAGTTCGCTGAGGCCGTCTTTGAAAAGGGCGTCCTCAAGTCAAAGCGGAACGGAGAGGTCAAAAAGCTCACCAGGGATGGGACCTATGTCGAATTCACCCCCGACCTCGACATATTCGGGGAATACGCCTTCAACCTCGAGTTTATCGAACGGCGCATGTGGAACTACGCATACCTCAACGCGGGGCTCACCCTCCACTACAACGGCGCCGACTACAAGAGCGACAACGGCCTTCTGGACCTTCTCAAGGAGGAGGCCGGCGAGACTGCCCTCTACGATGTGGGCTACTACAAGGGGGCCCAGCTCGAGTTCGCCTTCTCGCACAGCAACAACTACGGCGAGGAGTACTTCTCCTTCGTCAACGGCCAGTACACGAGCGACGGCGGCACCCACCTTTCTGCCTTCAAGGAGGGCTTTCTCAAGGGCGTCCAGGGCTTCTACAAGAAGGACTACCGCAGCGAGGATGTTCGCGAAGGCTGCATGGCAGCCGTGGCCATCAAGCTCAAGAACCCCGTCTTCGAGAGCCAGACGAAGAACAAGCTGGGCAACAGCGAGATTCGCTCCTGGATAGTCCAGGAGACCCGCTCGGCCGTGGATGACTGGCTCCACAAAAATACCGACGCCGCCAAGGCCCTTCTTGAAAAGATCGAATCGAACGAGAAGCTGCGTACCGAACTCAACGTCGTCAAAAAAGAGGCACGCGAAGCCGCAAAGAAGATCGCCCTCAAGATCCCCAAACTCAAGGACTGCAAGTACCATTTGGACGACGGCGAGAAGGGTTCGAACACCATGATCTTCCTTACCGAGGGCGATTCGGCCGCCGGTTCCATCGTAAGCTCGCGCGACGTCATGACCCAGGCCATATTCGCCCTGCGCGGCAAGTGCGAGAACATGTACGGCAAGAAGCGCACCGCCATCTACAAGAACGAAGAGCTCTACAACATGATGATGGCCCTGGGCATCGAGAACGACATTGCGGGCCTGCGCTACGGCAAGATCGTCATCGCCACCGACGCCGACTTCGACGGCTTCCATATCAGAAACCTTCTCTTGACCTTCTTCCTCTCCTACTTCGAGGAACTGGTCCTGGCCAATCGCGTCTTCATCCTCGAAACCCCGCTCTTTCGGGTGCGCACCAAAAAGGAAACCCGCTACTGCTACACCGAAAAAGAGCGCGATCTGGCCATCAAGGAACTGGGTGCCGGTAACGAGGTCACCCGCTTCAAGGGCCTGGGCGAGATAAGCCCCAAGGAGTTTGGGCAGTTTATCGGCGAGGACATCAAACTCGTCCCCGTCGACATCGACACCTTGAAGTCCGTCCCCCAAGTCCTCGAGTTCTACATGGGCAAGAACACCCCCACGCGGCGCGAGTACATCATGAAGAATCTCGTCGCAGATATTTCTTAGGAGCAAGAGCACCGTGGCATACGTAAAGAAACTCTTCGACAAAAACTTCCTCGAATACGCCTCCTACGTCATCAAGGACCGCGCCATCCCCGACCTCGAGGACGGCCTCAAGCCCGTTCAGCGGCGCATTCTCCACAGCCTCTTCGAGATGGACGACGGCAAGTTCCACAAGGTCGCCAACGTCGTCGGCCACTGCATGAAGTACCACCCACACGGCGACGCCGCCATCGGCGATGCCCTCGTGGTCCTCGCCAACAAGGACCTCTTCATCGACCGCCAGGGGAACTTTGGCAATATCTTTACCGGCGACGGCGCATCGGCATCGCGTTACATTGAATGCCGCTCTACCAAGATGGCCAAGGACGTCTTCCACAACCCCAAGCTCACCCCCATGGCCGAATCCTACGACGGGCGTAACCGGGAACCCGTGGCCTTTCCCGCCAAGATACCCGTCATCCTCGCTATCGGGGCCGAGGGCATCGCCGTGGGCATGTCCACAAAGATTCTCCCCCACAACCTCATCGAAGTCCTCGAGGCCGAGAAAGCCGCCCTCGCCGGAGAGCCCTTCGCCCTCTTCCCCGACTTCCCCAGCGCTGGCCTCGTCGACGTAAGCGAGTATCAGGACGGCAATGGAAAGGTCCTCGTGCGGGCCAAACTCGATGTCTCCGACCTCAAGCGCATCGTCATTCGGGAGCTGCCCTTCGGTTCCACGACAGAGAGCCTCATCGCCAGCGTCGAGACCGCCGCCAAGGCCGGCCGGGTCAAGATCCAATCCATCAGCGACTTCACCACCGAGAACGTCGAAATCGAGATCAAGCTCGCCCGCGGTGTCTATTCGTCCGAAACCGTCGACGCCCTCTTCGCTTTTACCGAGTGCGAGCAGTCCATATCCGTCAACCTCCTCGTCATCAAGGACGGCATGCCCACCATCATGACCGTTACCGAAGTCATCAATCACCATGCCAAACAACTGGTAGGCATCCTTACCCGCGAACTCGAACTCGAACGCGAAGAGCTACAAGACCGCCTGCATCAGCGGACCCTCGAACGCATCTTCATAGAAGAGCGCATCTACAAGAAGATTGAAGACAAGAAAACGGCCGAGGCCGTCACCGCTGCCGTCATTGCCGGCTTCAAGCCCTTCGCCGCCGAAGTCGGCCCCCGCGGGGTCTCCAGCGAGGACGTCGAGCGCCTGCTCAAGATCCCCATCCGACGCATCTCCCTCTACGACATCGAAAAGAATCGGGCCGAAGTCGCCGAGATCAATGCCCGCCTCAAAGAGATAGCCAAGCACCTCAAAAACATCGTCGCCTATGCTACCGCCTGGCTCGACGGCATGATCGCCCTCGTCAAGAAGAACGAGGAACTGGGCTTTGGCAAGCGAAAAACCAAGGTGGGCCGCTTCGAGAAAATCGACGTCAAAGAGGTCGTCAAACGCGACCTTACCCTGCGCTACGACGCTGCCACCGGCTACCTGGGCACGAGTGTCTCCGGCGGCAAGGAAATCTGCCAGGTCTCCACCTACGACCGCATCCTCGTTATCCGCAAGAGCGGCATTTTCCAGGTCATCGACGTCCCCGAAAAGGTCTTCGCCGACAAGGGCCTCCTCTGGTGCGGCATCGCAGACAAAGACGAACTGGCAAAGACCGTCTTCACCCTCGTCCTGCGCGACAAAAAAGAAAAGCAGCCCTACATCAAGCGCTTCAAGATTGAAGGCTGGATCATGAACCGCGACTACCCCCTCGCCCCCGAAGGCATGGACATCCTCCACCTCGACACCCGCGACAACTTCTTCCTTATCTGCCACTACAAGCCCAAACCCCGCGTCAAAATTCTCAAACAGCAGTTCGCCGTCGCCGACTACCTCGTCAAAAACTTGAAGGCCGGCGGGGTACGTCTGGCCATACGCGAGCTCGCCAAGCTCGAGGTCAAAGCCAAAGAATCGAAACTCGAAGAATAGGGGTTTGCGGGCTGGACTGCTGCCATTTTAAACCCGCGTCGGCTCCAGCTAAGCCCAAAGCGGCGGCCCTTTCAGGGCCGGCACTTTGGGCCCGAGCTTCCGCTACGCCGCCTGCGGGGTCCGGGGCAGGGCCCCGGCGAAGGGGGAGGGGCGCGACCCCGAGCGACCGACGCCCGCCCACCGGGCGGGCGTCGGGTGGGCGGCGTGCGCCCCGGGGGGAAGACCTTCCCCCCGACCCTTGAACAATATCTGTTGTCCTGGCTCTCTCTCAATCCTGTGAGTAGCCTTCAAAGGCGCTGATTGTCTCAAGGTCCTTGCGTTTTTTCTCGGGCAGGGTGCCGGCCTCTTTGGGGTAGCCCAGGGCGATGAGAAGCCAGACCCGTTTGAAGCGCGGGACGCCCAGTATCCGCTTGACTTTTCCTTCGTCGAACCAGCCCAGCATGCAGCTGCCCAGACCCTCTTCTGCCGCTTGCAGGCAGAAGTGCTCGGCGGCCATCCCGATGTCCAGGAGAAAGAGTTTCTTGCGTTTGATAAGAGAGCCCAGCACGCTGGTGGCGTTGGGCGATTCCCCGCTGATGGCCACGATGCAGGGGGCGTCTTTGACGAAGAGGTTGAGCGAGGAGCCGCGAAGGAGGCAGGCTTTGGCGAGCTCGGCGCGTGTCGCGTCCCCGATAACTACCGTGAATTTCCAGGGCTGTGCGTTGCAGGCCGAAGGCGACAGGCGTGCGGCCTCGAGGCAGCGTTCGATTTTGTCCTCTTCAACGATTCGCGTGTCATAGGCGCGCAGGCTGTAGCGCGAGCGGGCAAGGTCCAGAAAGCTGTTCATGCATCCCCCTTGTTTATGTTGCCATGATACGGACTTTGCGGGATACTGTCTGCATGGAAACGAGCGAGCCAAAGCGCAAGAGGGGGCGGCCCCCCAAGGACAAGAGCGCCAAATCAAACCGGGCGGGGAATGGCAAGACCGGGAAGTCTGTGGATACGCTTGGATCGGGAGTGGCGGACGTTGCGCCCGGGACTCTTCCCCGCCGCCGTGGCAGACCGCCGAAGAATCCCGCAGCTGCGCCAGTGCCGGAAACAGCAGCATCAGGAACGGTAGCAACCGTACCCATGATGGATGCATCGTCTCGTGCCCCTTCAATGCGTCGGCCTCCACGATCTTTCCATGCCCGGCTGTCTGGTGGGGTGGGCGAGCGGATGTTGGCGCTGGTAGATCCCAAGGGCAAAATAATCACTCCCGATTTTCGAACCTTTGCAGGTAGTGAACGACTCTTGATTCGGGCTTTTTTGGCAGAAGTCCAACGAACAGCGCCAAACTGGCGTTGGGATGGGCCTTCAAATATTGCGACGAATGGTTGCATTTCCAATCCGTCAGAGGCCCTTATGGATTTGGCTGTTACTGCGGGTGCCCTTGTCGATGAAGACCTCAAACCCCTGGCTTTGATACCCGGGGATTACCGCTCTGCACTGGAACTCGATAATCCCGCGGCCGCTGCTGTGAATGTTTCGCCAATACTTATCAACAAAGAAAGTGGGGAGTCTGTGCGCCCGCTCGGTGGACGGCTGGACCCGTTGACGCAAGGAATTATTCGCATTGATCGTTCCCTCTATCATGTTGACCCGCTTGGCCCTTGGTTTGAGCGTATCACTCTCAGGCGTGAAAAGGTACCTCAAGAGGCTTTGGAGGCCTGGCTCTCCATAGCTCGTTCCCTAATTCCTGCCCTTGATATCGTCTCTGCAGGCTGGTCGACCAGATTCAACCGCCCGGTCAACGCCCGGCCCGCTTTGCTCTTTTCCGAAATTGACGCGTATGGGTATTTGCATGTACGGCCCCAAGTGTATCTGGAGGGCTATCCACCCGGGTTTTTCGAGGACCAGGAGGTCGTTGAGATCGTTCGCGTCGATCGGGACGAGCGACGGCTGCGAATTTGTGAGGTTCTCTTTCCCTCAAATCCGGCTGATATCTTTCGCGCCATGATTGCACGATCCCGTTCCTCTTCCGGCCTGCGGGCTGTCGATACCGCGGTATACGAGGAAGAGGGCCTTTTCATGATTGAAGGGGAGACGGCGCGAGCTTTCCTCGAAGAGAACATGCTCGCTCTCATGCAGCACTTCGTGCTCCTTCAAACCCCGGTACTTGAAAAATACCGTCTGCGTGTTGCAAAACCACATCTCAGGCTGCATTTGGGTTCGGGTATCAATTATTTTTCGGGTACCGCTGATATATCGATGGCCGGCGAGTCCATTCCCTTCGGGCGTTTTTTGGATCAATACCGCAAGCAGGGCCATGTTACCCTTTCCGATGGCAGTCGGGCCTGGCCGGAACGTGAGGCGGTCGAGCGCTTTGCTCGTCTCGTGTCCAGGGTCAAGGGGTCTTTCGACGAAGTCCAACTGTCTTTTTATGACCTTCCAGCCTTGCATGGCAGTGATGATATCGAAGGAGAGGGGGAGGGCTGGCAGCGGATTGATGCCTTTATCCATGGTTTCAACAGTATTGGATCGCGCCCCTTGGACAAGAGCTTGCCAAATTCCAGGCTTCGTCCCTACCAGGAGTTCGGTGTGCGCTGGCTCGACTATTTGCGCGAACACAATCTTGGAGCTTGTCTTGCCGATGAAATGGGGCTTGGAAAAACTGTTCAAATAATAGTGATGTTACGCAATGCGTACAGTCAGGGGATGGCGGGCAATTCCCTCATCATCGTTCCTCGCAGCATCATCTTCAACTGGCAGGCGGAGTTTTCCCGATTCGCTCCCACTGTTCCAGTTCTCGTCCATTACGGTTCTTCGCGTGATATTCCCGCTCTCAAGAATGCTCGAGATACGGTAATCATTTCGAGTTACGCCACTTTACGCAATGATATCGAAGAGCTGTCTGGCGAAGAGTTTGCCTATGTCATCCTTGACGAGGCGCAGAATGTAAAGAATCTGGGGACGAAGACTTCGCAGGCAGTTCGCGCTCTTCGTGCCCGCCACCGTATTGCCATGAGCGGAACTCCGGTAGAGAACAGTCTGGCAGACTTGTACAGCCTGTTCCTGTTCCTTTCTCCCGGTTTCTTCGGGACTGAAGCTGCCTTTACCAGAGAGTATCTGTTGCCCATACAGGAGGGGCAGGACGAAGAGCTTATGCGGGATTTGAAGCGTCGTATATACCCGTATATGTTGCGGCGGGCCAAGAAGGATGTCCTCGATGATTTGCCGGAGAAAACAGAGCAGACTGCGCTCATCGAGCTCTCTCCGGAACACCTGGCCGTCTATCGCAAACGGGGTGCGGAAATCAAGGGCCGCATTCTAAAGGCTATGGAAGTGGAGGGGATACCCAAGAGTGCCTTCCTCATTATGCAGGGCATAACCGAGCTTCGTCGGCTTGCCGGGGTTCCCGAAGCGGATGGCGAGTTTGCCGGAGTATCGGCCAAACGGGAGTATTTGCGCGAAACGATAGGCTCCATTGTCGCAGAAGGCCACAAGTGTCTGGTGTTCACGAACTTTCTGGCGTCGGTAGAGTTGGTATCGGAAGACCTCGCCGCCTTGGGTATAGGAAACCTCGTCATGACGGGGGCCACCGTCAACCGGCACGCCTTGGTTGAGCAGTTCCAGAGCGATCCGTCCATCGGGGCCTTCATCATGACCCTTAAAACCGGGGGTGTCGGACTCAACCTTACCGCGGCGGATTACGTCTTCATCCTCGACCCTTGGTGGAACCGTGCTGCCGAACAGCAGGCCATAGACCGTACCCACCGTATAGGCCAGGTGAACCCGGTATTCTGTTACCGCATGATCGCGAAGGACACCATCGAGGAGCGTATTCTCGAATTGCAGAATCGCAAGGCAAACCTGGCAGAGGCCCTGCTCGCCGCTGATGCGGGAGCGGTAAAGAAGTTGAGCGAAGAAGATATTGCATATTTGTTGGGGTAGCAGTAATGGCAAAGAAACGAAAGACAGCCGATCTCAAAACCGGGGTACCGAAAGGGGCGAAGGGCGAGGAATATATACCGAACATTGCCGCATCGGTGGCAGAAGAGCCCGTTGATGTATTAAAGACGTTGAGCAGCGAAGAGCTCCTCGAACATCTTGGCGATAACTTCAAACTCGATGAGCTCAAGCTCGTATACTGGACTTTTACCGACGAGAAGCTCAAGAACCTCCCCAAGGCCGAGGTCGTAAAACTGGTCGCCGATCTGGTCTCCTTCAAGGATCGAAGCCGCTTCGAATCCTTTTTTGCGACACTCCCTCCATACCTTCAATCGTTGATTCGTGCCACTGTCTTTCGTGACTACTGCGAGATCGCACCCTTCGAAAAAGAATTCGGTATCCAAATAGCCAAAGAAGAACGCATCTACTACGAAGACAAGGTCGTTCTCTCGTCTTCATTGCGTGTACACTGTTTTGCCTTGGGTGCCAAGCAGTTTATTGCCTTGAGGGAGCCCTTTCGCACTCTCTTCTCTTCTTTCATGGATATGCCCCCTCATGCAGTGCCAACTCCTCTTGAACCGGAGATCGTACCCCAAGCCCGTTGGATCAACGACGAGTTGCGGGGAGAGACCCTGGCACTTGCCATTGACAACTTGCCGGCATATTCTGACTATGAGCGTAAACGTCGGGTAAAGGGTGCCTTCAAAAAGGGGGAGCTCGCCGCCTTTCGGGCCAAGATCGGATTGGAGCTCTTCCCTCTTTCCGGAAAAAAAGGCCCCGACCCCGTCGCCCTTCTGGATTCCTTTATATGTGCCTTCAATACCGATAAACCAAAACGCCCGAAAGATATTGATGAATGGATACGGCAATCTGTCGCGCATTTTTTCTTTGAATACCGAATACTGGATGCGTGGACCCGGGATACCGATGCCCTTACCGGATCCAGCTTTGAGTATTTCGCCCTGTGTCCCCACCTTTCGGACACTTTGAAGAGCCGGGTTTTTGATGTTTATGCCTTCCCCTATTCTCGTGCAAGCTTTCGCGACCTCCTCGTACAGATTGCGCACAGTGGCGACTGGTATGCACTCGAGAACCTCATGATCAGTCTTGAAGCCCGGAACCACCCGCGTCTCTTCTGGCCGCAACAGCAGACCTCCTCCCTCTACCGCAAGGTAAGCGGCCTCAAATCCCTTCGCTATTCCATATATAATCAGTATGAGTTCCATCTTTATGCAAAGGGCCCCTTTACGCATGATCTTGTAGAGAAGCCCCTTTTCTGTGCCTACTTCTACCTGATGGCCCTTTTCGGCATCGTCGAGCTGGCGGAGGATGAACCCACTACCACGATCGAGAGCGCCGGGAAAATCCTGCCCGTTTCCCCCTGGAGCTATCTTCATGCTGTTCGGGTAACTGCCTTTGGCCGCTGGTGTCTTGGGCTTGATGAACAGAAGCCTGCAGTGACCGCTACCAGCTTTGAGGCCATTGCCGCCACAGACCTTCTCCTGGTTACCTTTCGTGGCCGATCCCTTGAGCGAAAACTCTACCTCGAGAGCATTGGCGAAGCCTTTGGTACAGAGCGCTACCGGGTTACCCTGGCATCTTTCATGCGTGGCTGTCGTACCCCCGCCGATGTCCATGAACGAATCAAACGCTTTGCCTCACTCATAGAGCCCAAGCCCTCGAAAAAGTGGCAAGAGCTTTTCGAGACAGCTATTCGTCGTTCGCGCTTTTATCAACAGTGCGAAGAGGGCTATCTCTTCGATACGGGAGAAAATGCCGCAGATATTCAGAGTATCCTTGCCTTCGATTCAAAGCTGTCAAAGCTTGCCAAACGTGTTGAAGGCAATCGCCTTTTTGTAAGCGCAGGGGACTTGAGCCGTTTCTCCAAGCTTCTCGAAGCCCATGGATTTCTTCTCCCTCCATCCTGGAGGCGATAATGAAATATCTTCGCTTGTGTTCTCATCGCGCAACCATTTTACTCTGCCTCCTCGCTCTCTTCTTGATCGTCTCTTGCACAAGTGCTGGTGGCGTCGTCGGCGCCGGCACCGGTCCTGCCCCCCGTGAGAGCGCCACGCCGTTGCGCGAAACCTATATCGCCCCCCATACACCCGTGGCCCCGATTATCGACGGTCGCCCCGATGACATCGCTTGGGAGTGTGCCCCCTGGGCGCCCATTGACCAAATCTGGATTGGCCGGCCCGCAACGCCGGATGACTTTACCGGCCACTACAAGGTCCTCTGGACGGCCGAGCGGCTCCATGTCCTTATCCGCACCCGCCGTTCACAGATCAACGATCGCTACCCGGACGAGTTTGGCGACATCTACAACTACGACTGTGCCGAGATCTTTATCGACGAGGACGACTCCAAAAGCGATCACTCGGGCAACTTCAGTGCCTTCGCCTACCACATGACCACGACGGGCCACAGCTATCAGCATGGCCCCCGGGGCGGCCCCCACAAGGACTTCACCGACCACGTCGAACTCGTCTGGGCCCCCGCGAACGACGATCCTGGCAACGACCTCTACTATTGGGAGGCCGCCGTTACCGTCTACGACGACAGCTTCCGCTACGGCAAAGCCAACACCCCCGTCGTCCTCCAGGCCGGCAAGCGCATGGGCTTCTGCGTCGCCTACAACACCAACAACGGCGGCCGCCAGCGCCGCAACATGTTCGGCTCCACCCATATTCCCGGCGCCGACAAAAACATCGCCTGGTACCACTCCCGCGTCTTCGGCCTCCTTGTCCTAGGCGAAGAGGGGAATGAATAAGGCCAGCGAGACAAGGAACCTTTTCGGGGAAAAGGTTCCTCTTCTCGCGCTCTTCTCCTCCAAAAGGTGATATAATAACCCGGTAGAGTTCACAGATCCGACCGGGTTGGAGATGGCCGAGTTCTACCAGGGTAGGGTTGATGCGGCCAATTCGGGGAATAAGGAAGCGATCCAGGAGTCTACGTCGAGAGAGACGTATGAAAGTCATGTGGCAATTTCCTTCATTGATTATGGTATGTCACAAGGTCATATTTCAACAAATGATTATTTAAATTATGTCAACTTCGCTGAAAGTTTATACAATTGGAAACAACCTGAAGAATATTACCTAAAATGAGTAGAGTTCACAGGTAAATTTATTGGTTATGGCTCAGAAGCAGAAAATAGAAAAAATGAACTAATGAAACAAGGTGTTGTTTTGAAACTTGGAATAGGTTTCACTCTAGGTTCTGGTACCGCAACAACTGTATTTACTGGATTAATGGTAGGTATATCTCTAGAGTCAATGATGTCAGGTAATATTTTTACAGGGTTTGATTTTGGAGCTTATTTTAGATCTGGTGTATTAGGATTATTGCCTATTAGCGGATCCGCTGGATTTGAAGTCGGTGTAGACTCTCACATTAAACCATCCTGAACCCGCAAGAAACTCTCACGATCAG
>CAZIRF010000028.1:0-38580 GCA_964541755.1 uncultured Spirochaetales bacterium
GTACGGAGGATTGCCTCAATTTTCGCCACCTGCAGGCTTCTGGTTACTAATTATGACTTATTTTCTCAAGACAAGTGCGCAGTTCTCTGTTATGATTTTATTCATGAAACATGTCAATTACGGTCTCTTTTTGACCGCCCTTTTTATGCTTTTAACCTCCGTTTATTTCACTTCCTGCGCATCCGGTCCTGCAGAACGACCTCAAACTCCTTCTGCTTCACGCGACCTGGATGGTACTTGGGCCGGGGTTTTGTCGATTGGTGAACAGACCCTCAAGGCGACGGTCCATATTTTTGAGGGAGGCGCCCTTCTCGACATTCCCGAGCAGGGGATGTGGTCTTACCCCTTGGGTACGGTAACGCAGAAAAAAGACAGCGTATCTTTTGAGCTCTCCTTGGGGGCGAACCCATTGCCGGTTACCCTTTCACTCAATACAGTCTATCTTGAGGGGAGCTTTGGCAGCAAAACTGATGGAGATGCGTCTTCTTTGGAGGCCTCTCCTTCCACTAATACGTCTCCGTCTGTCGGTGATCCCACAGCCAACGACACCGCTGCCAAGCCTATACAAGGGCGATTCAGCCTTATGCGCCTTGATGTGGCTAATCCGATGCATCCCTTGACAATCAAGACTGCCGGTGGTTCGATCCGCGGTGAATTGGATCTTGCAGAGACTGGTAAAAAGGGGCCTCTTGTCATCATTTCTCCCGATTCGGGGAGTGTCGATCGTGATGGCAACATCCTGGGCGTGGGGGGGAAGGGCAATACCTATCAACTCTTGTCCAGCGCCTTGGTTCAAAGAGGCATTTCCTGTGTCCGTTACGACAAGCGTGGGGTGGCAGAGAGTTATCCTCTTGTAAAAGATACGGTAGATCTGCGGTTCTCCGATTATGTTGGAGACCTCCAAAAGGTGTTGGCTCATTTCCGTGCGGACAAGCGCTTTACCTCTATAAGCATTTTGGGGCATGGAGAGGGAGCTCTTGTCGCAGCGGCTGCTCTGCAAAATTTGGAGGACAAGGGCTTGCCGGTATCCTTTTTTGCCCTTTCACCCCAGAGTCGCCCCGTGCAAGAACTCCTTCACGAGGAGATTGCCAGCTACGGTCCCGAATCGCTCGTCGAGTACGAGCGAGTGTTGGAAGATATCCTTGCCGGGGGAACGGGTGAGCCCCTGCCGGACTTTCTTATGGATGTTTTTACTCCGGATATGCTCAATTACTGGCGCAGTTGGATGCAGTATGATCCCCTTTCCCTTTACGCGAAACTTGGAGGGCCCCTCTTTCTCGTACGTGGGGCCAATGAAACGGTCTGCCTTATGGAAGACATCGATCGACTTGCTGCCGCGAATAAAGGGGCAAAGTATCTGGTGATACCTGGTATGAATCAAGTCCTCAAAGAGGGCGCAGGCGATCAGAACGCCCTGTATGAAGCCTATCTGGATGGTAGTCTTCCTCTTTCTGCCGATCTCGTCCAAGCTCTTGCCGTCTTTGTTCTGGGAGAGTAGCAAGGGTTTTTCAGTAACAGGAAGCTTGTTGGTGGAAGGGGGCGCTGTGGTTTCAATATGAAGCCTCTGGTGGCTCTCCATACTGTCCCAATCTCGCGACGCCCCCTGCGGCCAAGCCTCCTCACGAAAAAACGCATCGAATTTTGCAGTATGCGCACACTGTAAACGTTTTTTCGCTGCGGGGTCTCGGCCTACCCCCTCGAGCGGGTATAATTGACTTCAAAAGGAGCTGCAGGCTTCTGGTTACTAGATGTTAGTAACCGTGTTTTCTGGCTGCGTAGAGGATGACGTCTCCGCCGTTACAGCGCTTGGCCAGCTTGTCCACCGGTTTTTTGATCCAGGCGGGAGCCATTCCCGCTGCCAGTCCACCCCAGCTTGATTGCCGTTCGATCACAAAGCCCCGGTCCTCGAGGAGTTTGCGCAGGGTCTTGCGCGAGAAGAGGTAGAGGTGGTCGAATATGGCCGATCTCCAGCGGGCTCCGGTAAGGCGGGCCTGCCATCCGTCGATTGCCGGTGTCGTTACGATGAACCATCCGCCCTCGGCGAGGATTCGTGCAACTTCATCTACAAAGGTGGCGGGGTTGTTTAGATGCTCGACCAGGTGGGATGCGTGGACTACTTTAAACGAGGATTCAGCAAAAGCGCATTCTTCGAGTCGCTGCGGTCGAACATCCAAACCCCGATGTTCGACTGCCCAGGATGCCATATCCCGGCTTATCTCCACGCCAACCGTATTCCAGCCCCGTTTTGACATTGCATGTATGAGTGATCCGGTCGCACAACCCACGTCAAGGAATCGGGCAGAATTTGCCAGCCCGCTAGAGGGTGCGAGTCTTGCATCTCCTTGCGGGCTCTTGCTGTCCGGGGGAATAGGGCGGCCGCGAAGAATATCAGCCTCGATTTCTTCAAAGGCTATGTCGTCAAGGGCGAGTAGTTGCAGATTGAGAAAGGCTTCCTCATTGGCCAATTCATAGTCGAGGTAATTTTCCCGGTTCTGATTTTGGTAGCGACGGGCAATGTGTTCGGCGGTAGGTTGCGGGTTCATTTGAACGAGGGAACAGCGGGTACAACGAACGTAGGAAAAACCCTCGCAATCGAGAGCCGGGCGAAAAACGGTGCCGCCACAGAGGGTACAGGGAATGTGACGGCGCTCTTCTTCAATGGCCGGTGTCGACCAAGTCTTTATACCGCCCATCGCTAGTTGATGCGCAGGGTGTAGATAACTTGTCGCTCATTGCCGGCGGTATCGCGGACATTGACCTGCATGGTGGTCCGCCCGCGTTTGAGGTTGATTTCACCCAAATCATAGAGCCCTTCTTTGGTGTAAATATCGCGAGCGCGGCGGGCGGGATTTCCGGGTACCTGGAGTTCGCCCTCACGTACAGAAAGGTAGTCGAGCTGGAGGCGTTGAACCTCAATGCCGTTGACCATGCAGGTGATTTCCTTTGGGCCCAAGGCAAGCGGGGCGCCCTTGTTTTCGTTGTCTACCGTATCAATCAGGATGCGCCAGTTTCCCTGTCGCAGGCTTGAAACGTTGCGCGGGTTTATTTCATTGCCATCGCGTGAGATCAGGAGGACCTGGCGGATAATGGGCTGTGTTGAATCTTCCCTCAGACTCGCGATGAGGACCGGATTGACCCAGCGTTTCGCAATGCGGTCGAGAACGGCGAAGAAGAATCCTTCATCATTGGTCCACCCGGAGTTCCCGGTACGACCCAGTATGGATCCCTTCTCCAAGCCGATGCGTCGTTCTCCGTCATAACGGGGAGCGAGATGGGCATACAGCGAGATCATGCCGTCTTCATGTTCCATTGCCGTCCAATTTCCCAAGGGGTGGGTAAAACGCGTCGGTAGAAGTGGATCAATGGTTGAAAAGATAATTTCCCCATTATCGCTACTGCGAATGCTGTCGCTTCCCGTAAAGCGAACCCCGGCAAGGGGGCGGCCCTCTTCGTTCATGGCAAAGGACCCGGTTTGGCGTGACTCACTGTGTGGCCATTCTATGGCCGTGGCAAAGGAGCACAGGAGGGAAAAAAGAAGTATAAGGCTGATGGCACGCAGAAGAGGTCCCTTCATTTTCCCTCCAGAAGAATACCGGCCAGAGAGTGTGTTCCGCCCAGAACAAGGTGTTGGCCTTGTCGTGCGAGGTAGCTGTTGTCACTGGACCAGCGGGACTGATAGAAGATGCTCTCCCCGTTTTTGATGCCGGTGAGTTCCCGTGTATTTTGATCTATCCCCGTAAGGACAAAGATGAGTGCGTCGTCATTGGCGTCTGTAAGTGACAAAAGAGTCCCCGAAAGCGGGATGTACTGTGATTTGCGGCGAGCGCTGTCTACAATACTTATCCCTCCAGCATCTTCGTGTAAAAGTTGACGCCCCCCATTGAGGAAGTGCAGTTGAACGGGCCGGCGAAAAGCGGTATCTGTGTAACGGTGCCAGATAACCTTCCATGAATTTCCGGCGCGCTCCAAGAGGAGGGCCCTCTGGCGATCAAGGCCGCTGATAATGCCCATGTATCGGGCATTGGGGGAGAGTGCGGCGCCATAGATTACTTCTACCCGTGACGCGCCGGGGGTAAAGGAAAATATCACCGTGCCTTCACGGTCGAGGGTGTGTATGGTGCCGTTCAACAGGCCTGCAAGGAGAATCCCGTTTGCGGCGTCGAGGCTGGTAATGGGGGCATCGAAGTGATAGGTCCACGCTTCCCCTCCATCCTCGTTCAAGAGGCTGATGGCCTGTTGCTCGGGGGCCAGGATCCACATTCTGTCATCGGCCAGCCACGGGTAGCCGGGAAGCGCACTCTTGGTGGACTGCAGGGTATCGGTATGAATGATTTCCGCTTCTTTCGCATGGGCGTTATAACGGGACCATGCAAAGGGGGCGATGCTCAGGCGATCCCCCTGTTCTTTACAGAGGAGGAGGGTGCCGTCTTCATCGACGTAGCCAAAATGCGTGGCCCCGAAAAAGGGAATGGTCATGGCAGGGGAGAAACCTTCCTGGGGGGGGGCTGTCTCATCGAGTGAAACGGTCCAGTCCGGCGAGAGCGCCGGTTCGGTCTCCAGGGGGCGAGACGCCAGGAAGAGGTAGCCGATTACGAAACAAATACTCAAGGGAACGATATATTTGCGTTTTTTCTCGCCCATAGCCGGATGGTATAGGGTATGATGTCTGTTGTCAATGAATCCGGGGCTTTCATGATATGTGAATCATGAGACCCTATCAAACAGGCAGGGGGAAGGCTGATGGATATGGAAGCACTGTGGAAGGCTGCACGCGCGGCGGCAGAGGCCTCATACTCGCCCTATTCGCACTTCCGGGTAGGCGCCGCCCTCCTGTGTAAAGACGGTTCGGTCGTCTGCGGGACCAATGTCGAGAACCGCTCTTACGGGCTTACCATCTGCGCCGAGCGCAGCGCCATCGTCCGGGCGGTCGCCGAAGGCACGCGTGACTTTGCGGCAATCGCCATTGCCACCCCCGACGCGGATTACCCGGTGGGACCCTGCGGCGCCTGCAGGCAGGTTTTGGCAGAATTCCTGGCCGCCGACGCCCCCGTGGTTTTTGCATCGACCGAGGGAGAAGCGGTACACAGCACGGTGGGCGCGCTTCTTCCCCTCGATTCGCTCCACGAACTCGCCGATCCCTTATAAGTCTTCATTGTTTGCGTTTTTCTGCTTTCACTTGACATATATTGCGCTTGGTTGCATTATGGTGGAGCCATGGGCATATTGTGTCCATGGCCCCAACACATGATCCGGAGAAGGCAATGGACCTTGAAGACGATATCCTTACCATAGAAGAAGTGGCCAAATACCTGCGCGTGTCCGAACGTACGGTATATGATTGGGCCCAGAAGGGAGAGATACCCGCCGGCAAGATCGGGACGGTTTGGCGTTTCAAGAAAGTCGAGATAGAGCGCTGGGTCAATGACCGCCTTTCGATGAATCGCATGAATCCGCAGTATGCGTCCATACAGGTTCAGAATATTGTCAGTGAAGACCGCATACTCTTCCTCGATTATCCCAACCGCCGGGATGCCCTCATGGCCCTGTCCGAGAATCTTGCCAGAGCCCCGCAGGTGAAGAACCGCCAGGAATTGGCACAGGAGATACTCAAGCGCGAAGAGCTCATGAGTACGGCTATCGGGCGCGGTATCGCCATTCCCCACGTACGGCTGTCGTCGGTTACCGACCTTGTCGTCTCTGTGGGGGTAAGCCGCTGTGATATTGAAGATTTCCAGACCCTGGACGATCAGCCGGTCCGGCTCCTGTTCATGATCGCCGCGGCCTACAACCAGCACGCCTACTATCTGCAGACGCTCTCGTTCTTTTCCACGCGCCTCAAGAGCGAAGCCCTGCGCAACGCCTTGCAGGCCGCACAGACGGCGCGTGAAGTGCGGGACATCCTCTGCGGGCCGGCCCTGTAAGTATTCCTGCCAATTCTTCGCGATGGTCTGCTTGACGGGCTCTTGTGCGCCGGGTTGTTTTGCTCAGTAACCGGAAGCCTGCAGCTCTTTTCCCATGGAAATCACTAGGTGAAAGTCGCCTGAAGGCCGTCCCCGTGTGTTTCGCGGGGGTAGGCCGGGATCGCCCGGCAAACAGGGCCGCGCCCAGTTTGCCGGGAAGCCCGGCCGCAGGGGCCGTCGGGCCATACGATGCAGTATGGCGTCGTATGGCCTTGGCCAAACGCCAACTTGGCGTTTGGCATGCTTTTAGGGCAATCGCCGGGCGCTAAAATCATGGTGTCCGGTGCGGCCCCTTTCCCCGAAATATCAACTGCAGGCTTCTGGTTACTGGATATGTATTAGCCGCCGGGTTATGTCCTGCCCTCAAAATGACAGATCGATTCCCAACCAGTCTTCCTGTGCCGATTGCTCTTTGGCGATGCGGCCGGGACCAACCCGCGCAGTCGTCTCCGCAACCAGCCATTTTTCGTTCTTGAAGGGGAAGCGGGCCCCCGGGCCCTCGACCGCGGCCAGGGCCATGGCGTGCGCGTGCTTTTGCGAGACCATAATGTGTGCGGGTATGCCGGCGTGCTCGAGGACAATCGCGAGGAGCATGGCCCGTGAGTCGCAGTCCCCGCGTCCCTCTGTGGCCGCGGTTACGAGATCGACAAAATCACTGCCCTCAAGATCCCGCTCGTAGTGAAATTCCTGCACCCAATCGAGGCCGCGCGACAGGAGCCGCCACTGCCAGCTCTCCGCCTCGGCCGAATTCCCCGCGCCGTTTTCGGCGTCGGCGAAGAGCCGCTCCAGCATGAAGGCGGCGTGTTCGAGGCGGGTGAATGCATCGCGGTAGATGGCCCGGTAGAAGCGCTGCCAGGCGGCGTTCTGCAGGGGGCTTTCCCCGTAGCGGGCAAGTATGAGGGCTTCCCGTTCGACCAGCTGGCGGTTTGCGTTTGCATCGTCGCTGTAAAAGCGCGCCGTCGTGTCGAGACCCGCGAGGGGGCGCTCCGTTAGCGCCGTCCCGGGCCAGGCGTAGCTGTTTATCGGGCCGGGGGCCAAGCGGTCTTTCGGCGAGGGCGCCAGAGAGTCCAGTGCAGAAAAATGAAGGCTGTCCAGCTGGCCGCTGTCGACCGGGGCGTGCGCTATTGCAAGGAGTATGGGGGCTTTTGTCTGTTGGGGGGATGCGTCGAGGGGCAGGGCGAGGGCCCATGCCCGGTGCTCCTTCCCGGCGAGAAGGAAATGGAAGTTGGCAAGGGCGCTCGCCCTCCCGCGGTAGTCGAAGTCTTCCAATTCCCCCTCTGCGCCCAAGCGAAGGAGGCTGTCGCGCAGGCAGTCTTCGGCGTCCCGGTAGTGACTATCAGCATGGATGACCATATCGAAGGCGGCTTCACTCATGCTGTCGGCAAAACTGTAACGCTTGCGCTCGCGTTCCTGTTCATCGCCGTCCCGGTACTCGTAGCCCTCCGGCAGATCGAGCCGGAAGCCCCAGGTCGAGGAGACGAGCTCCGTCGCCGGCAGGAGGGGGGCGAACAGGAGTCCGAGGGCAATTGCGAGGGCCGGATGGCGGTTGCGGGACTGTCTCATGGGAGCAAGTATAGCACAGGCGGGCCCTTTATTGCCGCAGACTTGCCCGGCAAGCGAGACAGGAGGAGGCGGGATGTGGCAAGATGGGGGCATGCCGGAGATTTCGATAGTTCATGAGGACAGGGATTATTATGTGATCGACAAGCCTGCCGGACTGGCGGTGCAGGGCGGGGCGGGGATCAAGCGCTCGCTCATCGAGGTCCTCGAGGCCCAAACCGGGGCGCCGGTCTACCTGGTCCACCGCCTGGACCGGGATACCTCGGGCCTCCTGCTCATTGCGCGCGACGCGCGCAGCGCCCACCGCTGGACAAGCCTTTTTGCCGATGGCAAGGGCCAGGTTTTGCGCAAGCGCTACCTCGCCGCCTGCGCGGGTGCGTTTTCAAAGGACAGCGGACACATCGATGAGCCGGTAAGGGTTCGCGGTGTGGTGCGGCAGGCCCGGACGTCCTGGCGCTGTCTGGCAACGGAAGGGGATGTTTCCCTCCTCGAGCTTGAGCTGGGGACGGGGCGCATGCACCAGATTCGCATCCACCTGCAGAAGGCCGGCCACCCCATACTTGGCGACGACAAGTACGGCGACTTTCCCCTTAACCGCCATCTGCGCAAGGAGAAGGGGCTCAAGAATCTGCTCCTGCACGCCTGGCGTCTTGATATCGCGCTCGAAGGCGCGCCGCCCCTCTCTCTCGAGGCCCCGCTTCCCTCGAGTTTTTCACGGGTCCTGTCGCCGGAAACCCTCTCAAGGCTGGGGTTGCTCCAGAGCCCGCTGTGTTGAAAGAGCCCCGACGCCCCGTGATTTGATCGGCCCTTCTTTTTTGCGCATTGTGCATTTTCCTGCTGACAAGGGGTAAATAGCCGTCGTATACTCCGCTCCATGGTCTTTCCCACGATGGTCTATATGGGACTCAAGCGCATATTCCGCTACCCCTGGGGGCTCCTCCTCTCGCTGGTCATTGACCCCTTTGTCCTTGTCCTCAATATCGTGTTATTCCGGACCATCTATTCGTTTTCGGGGGCCGAGACCATCGCCGGCTACGAGATCGACCGCATGATCTGGTACTTTGCCTGTACGAGCTTCATCTGGTACTGGATCTGGAACTTTACCGACCGCAACATGGGCCAGCGGGTCATATCCGGCGACCTCACCCTCGATCTGGTCAAACCCCTTTCGGTATTTTCCCTCGAACTCTCCCGGGCCGTATCCCTGCGCGTCTCCGGTGTCATCTTCGAGTTTATCCCCACCCTCATCGTGTACAGTCTCGTCGTGCCGAACAGCTTCATGAGCGTATCGACGGTCTTCCACTTTGTCGTGAGTGCGGCCCTGGCTTTCTTCCTGTTTTTCGCCATCAATTTTCTGATAGGCCTCGCGGCCAATTACATCCAGAACACCTCGGCCGCATCGGCCGTCAAGCACATTCTGGTGGCGGGACTGGGCGGCTCCTTCGTCCCCTTCGAGTTCTTTCCAGACACCTTGGCTGCCGTATTGAGAGAGCTCCCCTTTGCCTCCCTCTTCTACTGGCCCGTGAGTTTCTTTCTGGATACTGCGGGGGGCTGGCCGGCCTTCGCGACCCAATCGCTCAAGACCCTCCTGTGGATAGCCCTCTTCCTCGCCCTCGACTGGCTCCTGTGGCGGCGGGCGATACGGCATTTCACCGGGGCAGGGGGATAATCGTGCGACGCATACTGGACGCCATTGAACTCTTCACCCTCAACGCGCGCATCGTCCTCATGCGCCTCATGGCCTACCGGGTCGACTTTGTCTTGAGTCTCGTTGTGGGGCTCGGGTTTTCCGCCATGGGGCCGGTATTCCAGTTCCTCCTGTATCAGCGGAGTGCCGGGTACCCCGGCTGGAGCCTGCAGGAGATACTCCTCTTCCAGGCGGTGTTGCTCCTTATCGGGGGGCTCTGCGAGACGGCCTTCGGGAGCATCCGCGTGAGTATCGACGGCCTCATGGAGCGCGGCGAGTTCGACCGCCTCCTCTTGAAGCCCTGGCCGCCGCTACTCATCATTCTCACCTCCGGCTTCAACCCCTCCGGGCTCGGGACCCTTTTGGCGGGCTCGGGGCTCTGTATCTGGGCCATCATCCACACCGGCCTGCCCGCAGGGGGCCTTGGTATCCTGTTTTTCATTGTTTTTCTGGGCCTCCGCCTCCTTTTGCAGGCCTCGGTCCACATCCTCTACTGCTTCTTTACCGTACGCTGGGTCTACACCATGCGCCTGTCGGAGATCATGGACAAGATCATGAGCTGGGGGAACTATCCCCTCGAGGTCTTCCCACGGGTCCTGCGGGTCATCTTTACCACCTTTTTACCCTTTTCGGTCGCCTGTTACTGGCCGGCGAAGAGCCTCCTCGCCCCCCTGGGCTGGGCGGCCCTCGCCAGCGCCGGCGGGGTTCTCCTGTTTTTCGCATTTACCCTCGCCCTGTGGCGGGGACAACTGTCGCGCTACACGAGCGCCGGAGGCTGATGTCGATGGAAGCTGAACAGAACGCAATCGAGGCCCGGGGTATCGGCAAGACCTTCAAGACCCGCGAGCGCGAGGGCAGCGGGGTCAAAGCCGCCCTTGCCTCCTTTTTCAAACCGCAGTACCGCGAGGTTCGGGCCGTGGACGGCATTGACTTCATCGTCCCCAAGGGGGAGATCCGCGCCCTTATCGGGCCAAACGGCGCGGGGAAGTCCACCCTCATCAAGATGCTCTGCGGGGTTCTCATGCCCACGAACGGGACGGTCTCCTGTCTGGGGATGGAGCCCTGGCAGAACCGGCCGCGCTACGTCCAGCGCATAGGCGCGGTTTTCGGGCAGAAGAGCCAGCTCATGTGGGACCTTCCGGCCATCGATTCCTTTACGATCAACAAGAAGATCTACCGGATAAGCGACGAGGTATTCAAGCGCTCGCTTGACTACTTCGACAGCCGCTTTTCCCTCAAGTCCTTCCAGAACCGCCCGGTACGCAGCCTCTCGCTGGGCGAGCGCATGAGATGCGAGCTCGTTGCGGCCCTCCTGCACGAGCCGGAGATTGTCTTTCTCGACGAGCCGACGATAGGCATGGACATTTTGGCAAAGGACACCGTGCGCCAGTTCGTGCGCGACGTCAATGAGGATCGCGGCGTTACCTTCCTGCTTACCACCCACGATTTGGGCGATATCGAGAACCTCTGCAAGCGCGTCACGGTAATCAATCACGGGACGGTCGTCTTCGACCGCGACATGGCGGGCCTCAAGGGGGCCTTTGGCGGGCAGAAGCTCTTGGAATTGACCTTCTCGCGCCCCCTGGACGGGGAAGAGCGCGCTCGCTCACAGGCTGATGGGGCCACACTCGCCCCGACGGGGCTGTCTGCCACCTGGGAACTCGCCGGCGAGGGCAGCTCGTATGCCGCGAAGGTCGCCCGCCTGGTGGCGAGCTGGCCCGTCGCAGACATCGCCATCCGCGACCCGGACATCGAAGCGATCATCCGCGCCCTGTATAAAGGCGGGAATCAAGGCTGACTATTTCCCCTCTTCCTCCGCCTTCCAGCGTTCGAGGAAGCTCTCGTGGGCGGCGAGGGTCGCTGCCATGATGGTGTCCTGCAAGAGGCCGCGCCCCACCCAATCGTTTCCGTCCATCTTGTAGAGGTGCGACAGGAGGGCTTTGAGATCGGCAATGGTAAAGTCTTTTTCGCGTTCCCTGCGGCGTTCGAGCCCGAGAAGCTCTTGCTCATAGGTCTCTTTGTACTTGGCGTCCTGCCAGTCGAGCGATCCGTTCATGGGGTATCTCCTTGGCTGTGGTGGATCGGGCTTGGTGATACGGCTAAAGGAGCTCTTCGCGTCCTGCACCCTTGAGGGCTTCGACGACATCCTTTACACGCTGCGAGGCCCCCCTGCGGCAGACCAAGGCTCGGGGCTCCTCCCCGTTTTCTCCCTTGCGGATGACGACGATGAGGTCGTCCACTTCGCAAAGGGCGACGGGTATGTCGCTGTCGACGAAACAGTTGCGGCTCTCCACCGCTATGCCCTGTGCCTTACCGACATCGAGGCTCTCTTTGTCCCCTGCCGCGCGTTTTGCTTCATGCATGGCGGCCCAGTCGTCCCAGCTGCCAATATCGCGCCAGGCGAAGGAGGCCGGCACGAGGGCCCGGTGGCGGGCCTTTTCTGCAATGGCGTAGTCGAAGGAGGTCGCAGGCGCACTGTGGTAGGCCCCCTCGAGGCCCGGCCAGGAGGCAACTTCGAGGCTGCCGATATCGTTTGTGGCGATGACGGGGTCGGGAAGGCCCATAAAGGGGGCCAAGATGGCCGGGGCGTATTCGTCGAAGGCCGCCGCGAGGCGATCTGTCGCAAAACAGAACATCCCCGAGTTCCAGGAGAAGCCCCCCTTGTCGAGGAAGGCGCGGGCAGTCGCCTCGTCGGGTTTTTCGCGAAAACCCTCAACCTGGTAGCAGCCGGGATGGTTGGCGATGGCCTGTCCCTGTTCAATGTAGCCGAAGCCCGTCGCCGGGTGGGTGGGGGGAATCCCGAATACGCAGAGCCAGCCCTCGCGCGCGAGGGCGTCTGCGCGCCCGACATCAGCCAAAAAGTCCCCGATGGGCTCGATGAGGTGGTCGCTCGTAAGCACGAGGGCGCTTCTGTCGGCGCCCAGGGCCTTTTGGATGAGGGCGACGGCGCAGGCCATGGCCGGGGCCGTGTTGCGGGCGACCGGCTCGTTTACAAGGAGGGTGCGCGCCTTTTCGCTCTCCGTGCCGCGCGAGACACAGGCCTTGACGAGGGGAAGGTGGCTGGCCGCCGCGATGATGATGAGGCGGCCCTCTGGCGTCTGTGTTTCGTCAGCCGCAGAATCGAGGACGGAGTGCGCCCTCTTGAGGGCGAGATCGAAGAAGCTCTGCTCTCCGTCAACCGCGAGGTACTGCTTTGGCAGATGCCGCGCGCTTGCCGGCCACAGTCTGGTGCCGGACCCGCCGGCCATGATGATGACGTCGGTAACCATGCTATCAGTATAAATGATTATCCCAGATCCTTCACGAGGAGGTTGAGGAATTCCAGGGGTTTGATCTCCTTGTTGAGGATGCGGTAGAGCCCGTCGGTGATGGTGAGCTTGAGGTGGTGGCGGTCTGCGAGCTTTTTGGCGTACTTGCAGGCCACCGCGCCCTCTGGCAGGTAGCCGATGTCGCCGATGTGGGTGATGAGGTCGTCGAGGTCCTTGTAGGGGCCGATGATGTCCTTTCGCATGATGTCCTGGCCAAAGCGGCGGTTGCGGCCGAACTTCGAACGGCAGGTGACGTCGAGGTCGCCCACGCCGGCGATGGAGGAGAAGGTCTCGGGGTGGGTGGCGCCCAGGGCGTGCCCCAAGGTCTGGATTTCGTTGAGGCCGGCGGCCAGGAGGAGGGATTCGGTTCCGTCGCCGAACATGTCGCCCATGCCGCCGGATTCCTTGAGGGCGTCGAGCATGCCGAAGACGACCGCGACGACGTTCTTGGTGGCGGCGCAGACTTGGACCCCGCGCACGTCGAGGGACGAGAACACGAGGATGCGCGAAGAGGTGAGGAGCTCGCGGAAGCGGATGGAATTCTTGGCGTTTTCGCTGGCGGCGATGAGGCCGGTGACCTTGCCGGTGGCGACTTCCTCGGCGTGGCTGGGGCCGGAAATGTACACGAGGGCCCCCTTGTACGATGATGGGAGGACCCCTTCGAGGGTCTCCACGATAAGGCGGGGGCCGCCGGGAGAGGGAATGAAGCCCTTGGTGATGATCCCGATAACGGCCTTTCCTTCCTTGACCACGGGGCTCTCGAGAATGCCCTTTACCGTTCGCTCGAGGAAGAGGGAGGGTGCGGCGAGGATGATGAAGTCGGCCCCCTCGACGCAGGCGAGGGCGTCTGCACTGGCGCAGAGATTGGCCGGCAGGGTGACGCCGGGCAGGAAGCGCTCGTTGCGGTGATTGGTGTTGATGTCTTCGACGGTCTCGGTCTCATAACTCCAGATGGAGACGTCGTTGCCCTTGTCGGCCACGATTTTTGCGACGGCAGTGCCCCAGGCACCTGCGCCGATAACGGCTACGCGTGTGTTCATGCTTGTACCTCTGTCTTGTTCGGCTTTCCGGCCTCTGTGCTGCCGGCGGCCATCTGTTCGTATTCGTCCACCCGGCGCGCGATGACGGCGATGCCGGCGCGCCAGAATGCGGGGTCTTCAAGGTCGATGCCCGCTTCGCGGGCGAGGCTCACGGCGTCCTGTGAACCGGAGTTCTCGAGGAGGCTGCGGAAGCGGGCCAGGGCTCCGGTACGGCTGTCGGCGCCAGCGGAGCTGTCAGCGCCAGCGGAGCTGTCGGCGCTAGCTGAGTTGGCGGCTCCATCGCTGGTGCCCACCGCAAACTGTGCGTAGAGGGCGAGGGCGAAGAGCTGGCCAAAGGCGTAGGGATAATTGTAGAAGGAGAGCCCGGGTATGTAGTAGTGGACCTTCGCCGCCCACATGTACGGGTGCAGGGCCTCGCGGTCGAGCCCCTCGCCATAGGTGGCCAGCTGGGCGTCGCGCATGACCTCGCAGAGCTCTTCCGGCTGCAGCTCCCTGCTGCGGCGGCGGGCGCAGACCTCGCGTTCAAAGTAAAAGCGCGAGAGTATGTCCACGATGACCTGGCAGGAATCCTGCAGGTTTCCCTCAAGCAGTGCATGCTTTTCGCGGGGCGCCGCATCCGCATAGAAGGTTTCGAAGAGGAGGGTTTCGGTAAAGATGCTCGCGGTTTCGGCGAGGATCATGGGGTAGGAGCGCATGAAGCGGGGTTTGTGACGGATAAGCTCGTGGTGCCATGCGTGGCCCAGCTCGTGTGCGATGGTCGAGACCGAACTGAAGGAGGCCTCCCAGTTGCACAGGATGCGCGAGTCGCCCTGGACGGGGAAGCTCGTGCAGTAGGCCCCGCCCACCTTGCCGCTACGAAGCTCGGCGTCGATCCAGTTCTTGTCGAAGGCGGCGCGCACGAAGTCGCCCATGGCGGGGTCGAAGCGGCGGCAGACATCCTCGATGAGCCCGCGCGAGGCCTCCCAGGTCCAGGTCGTTTCACTGCCGCCGACGGGGGCGAAGAGGTCCCAAAAGGCGCAGTTTTCGACGCCCAGGTCACGGGCCTTGGCCGCGAGGTAGCGGCGAAAGACCGGCAGGCTCTCTTCGAGACTCGCGATGAGGGCATCGAGGGCCTTTTGGGAGAGGCGGGACTGTACGGCGGATTTTTCGATGGGGTCCTTCCATCCGCGCCGGGCGTCGAGGGTGCCGTCCCCGCCCTTTACCCCGTTGATGGCCGCTGCAAGCGGTATTTCCATGCTCTTCCAAGCGCCCAGTTCCGCATCGAAGGCGGCCTTGCGCACGGCGCGATCGGGTGAAAAGGCGAGGGTGCGCAGTTCGGTGACGGTCTTGGTCCCGGTCGTGCCCGTGAGGGGGTCGGTGTAGGGGACTGCGAGTTTTGAGGTGACGGCCTCCTGAAGGCGGCTCCAGGCATCGAGGCCGCTGCGGGCCAGGTCGTTCGCGAGGTCTTCCATCTCCACCGGCATCCGGTATTTGGCAAGGCTGATGGCCTCGCGGACGGCGAAGGCGCGAGAGCTGAGGAATGCCGCGGCATCAGGGCTGGCGCCCTCGGGGGAACCCGCTGCCGTTTGTGTTGGCGCGGGTGTGGCTATCAGTATTGATTCAATTTCTTTCGAACGCTCTTCGAGGCGGATGGACAGGAGCACTTCTGCCTTGCGCAGGGGGAGGGCTTTCTCTTCCAGTTCGTTGATGCGCTCCAGGGCTTCTGCGCAGGAGGTGTCGGTCGTGTAGACGGCGTGGGCCCAGGCCGAAAGGTTTTCCTGGAGGTCGCCGGCCTCCTCAAAGAGGGCTATGGCCTGTGCGGCGCGTGCGGCGAGCCCGGCACCGGCGGGAAAGGGGGCTTCGAGGATGGCCAGGAGCTCGGCGGCTGCTTGGGCCATGCGGTCCCGGTCGCGGCCCCAGGCCGGGTCGTCAAAGGAGCTGTATATGGGCGAGAGGTCCCAGCGCGGGACGGCGTCAGAACCAGTTTTCATTGCCGTCTTCCCAGTTGACGATTTCTTCCGGGCGGAAAAAGAGGGGGATTTCGCGTGCGGCGCTCCCGGCAGAATCTGAAGCGTGGACGAGGTTCAAACGGGTGTGGTAGCAGAAGTCCCCGCGAATGGTGCCGGGAAGGGAGTCTTTGACTTCGGTCGGGCCCACGAGGCGGCGAATCATGCTGATGGCTTCGTCCCCCTCGATGACCATGGCCAGGACGGGCCCGCTAATCGTGTACTCGACGAGTTTGGCGTGGAAGGCCTTTCCCTCGTGTTCGGCGTAGTGGCGTTTGACGGTTTCTTCATCCAATTGGACGAGCTTGAGGGCCACAATTTTGAGACCCTTGCGTTCAAAGCGGGTGAGTATTTCGCCGATAACCCTGCGCTGCAGGGTTCCGGGTTTGAGCATGACAAAACTCTGTTCGATGGCCACGGTGTGTTCCTTTCATGTTGAGCATGGTGTTCGCGCCAAGGAAAGCCGCGAGGCCCTTTGGCGATATGCGGAAACATAGTAGCCGATACCGCGGCAAAGCGCTAGGGCATCACTTCCGGGATGAAGACGCTGAAGACCGATCCCTGTCCTTCGCTGCTCGTTACGTCGATGCTGCCCCCGTGCCGTTCCGCCAGTTTCTTGCACAGTTGGAAGCCCAGGCCGGTGCCCGGTTCGCCCTCGGTGCCCCTGCGCGAGCGCAGGGGGCGCGCATCGAGGAGGGCGGCGATGTAGGCCTGCGACATGCCGATACCGCTGTCGCAAACGTGAAAGTGTACGCCGGAGCGCGTTTCGAGGGCGTCGGGGAGGTGTCGTTCGGCGAAGACCTTGACCGATCCGCCGCGCGGGGTGAATTTGATGGCATTGGCACAGAGGTTTCGCAGAATGGTCGTGAGCATGCGCCGGTCGGCCGTGATCGTTTGCACCCCGCGCAGCTGCCAGTCGAAGCTGATTTCCTTTTGGGCTGCCGCTTGGCGGCAGAGGGCGGCGAGGTCGGCGAGCATGCTGCCCAGGTCAACCTCTTCGCTGTGGAAGTGCTCCAGGCTCTGGTCCGACTGGGCCCAGGACAAGAGCTCGTCCAAGAGCTTCCAGAGGCTGTCGAGGCTCTTGCCCAGTTCCGTGAGAATCATGTTCATTTCCACGGGATTAACGTATTCGTCCTCCTGCATCGACTGGATGAGGGCGCGGAAGCTGCCGATGGGGTTGCGCAAGTCGTGACCGACGAGGGAGAGAGCCTCCCGACGGGTGTCGGCCAGTCGGCGCAGGCTGCGTTCGACCTGTATGCGGTCGGTCTCGTCCAGCATGATGCCTATAACGCCGATGCTGTTCCCCTCCCGGTCGTGGACCGGGGTCTTGAGGAATACCATGGTTCGCATGCTTCCATCGCTCGGGCGCCGCATGGGGAAGCTGTAGCAGTGGACACTCGAGTCGCTCACCACCGAAAAATCCACCTCGCGGTGGATGGCGGCGATTTCCGGTTCCCAGATTGCGTCGAGCCCCCTGCCGACAACGTCCTTTTCATCCTTGCCCACAAAGGAGAGAAAGGCCTTGCTGCAGCGCAGGTAGCGGGAGTCGGTGTCTTTGAGGATCACCGGGATGGGCAGGGCCGAGAAAATGGTTTCGAGGAGGCCCAGGGCACCGGCGAGCTCTTCTTCCTTCTCACTCCTCTTGGCAATTTCCTGTTGGAGGCGGGTTTTTTCCAACAACCAGGACTGTATGTACTCTGTGACGACCACTTCGAGCCGAATACCGAAGATGAGGAGTATTATTGAAAAGAGGGAGAAGCTCACGAGGTCCGCCATGTTGTATGCATTGAAAAAGACCGGGAGGGCCGGAAAGGGGGTATCGAAAATGTTGTTTGAGAGATGGAGCAGGACAATGGCGATGGCCGCGGCAATAAAGCAGACGGCCCCTGCGCGCTTTCCCGAAGTGAATACCATGACAAAGGGGATGAAGGCCACCCACACAATTGAGGCTTGGGTACCCAACACGGCGAGTGACTCGATGAAGAGGGCTTCCATGTAGAGCCCGAAGGCGAGGGCCACCGGAATGGTTATCGCCATGAACACGGCGAGGATGCGCACCCTCAAATAGACGAGCGGGGTAGTGTAAGCTTTGGTACACTAGGCGATGAATCGACGGTACAAAAAAGGCCCCCTCATACAGAGTATATGCGCTTTCTCCCTCTGGTCCAGGATTGAAAGGCGTCGTATACTCATCCGGTGATCGAACATATTGTGCCCCACAACCCCGATTCCCGCATCATCGCCCGTGTCATTGCTCTCCTGCGGGATGGTGGGACCGTCGCCGTCCCCACCGACACGAGTTGGAGCCTTGTCTGTTCTGCCCATTCAAAGGCGGGAACGGCCGCCCTCAAGCGCCTCTCTTCCAGTCGCGACGAGCGGCATTTTTCCCTCGTCTGCGCCGGCATTTCCATGGCCGGGGAGTACTGTTCCCTCGACAACACCCGCTTTCGCCTTATCAAACGCCTGTCCCCCGGGCCCTATGTGTTTTTGCTCGATCCCCTGCACGGCACAACCAAGAAACTCGATTTGAAGCGGGGGGAAATTGGCGTGCGCATCCCCGATCACCCCCTCGCCCTGGCCCTTTGCGAGGCCCTTGAAGGGCCCCTGTACGCGGCGACTGCCAAGCGCAGCATGGTCGATCCCTCCTTTGGCGACGGGGACAATGCCGATGATGCCTTCGCCATCCCCGAAGAAGACCTCTTTGACGATGCGTACGAGCTTGAGGACATCCCCGGCATTGACCTCATTCTCGATACCGGCGAGAGCCGGCCGCGTCTTCTGTCAACGGTCCTCGACCTGCGGCCGTCCGACCCTGAATGTCTGCGCGCCGGCTGCGGCCCCTGGCCGGCCTAGCATCATTTACAGACGACTCTTGTAAACAGAAGCTTGCAGTTCCCGTTCTGTTCGAATACTTACAGAAGCTTTTTATCCTTCTCATAAAGCACTCACCGTCTTCACATCTGTGCATCGTATACCTCCGGCATGACAACGCAGGGAAACCTGCCACCACGTTTGGAGGAAAAGATGAAGAAGACAGTAGCAATCATGCTGATAGCCCTCAGCGCCGCGGGGATCGCGGTTGCCGAAGAGGCAAAAGCCGCGGGCCCCAAGCTGGGCGTTGAGTTCTCGCAGCGCATGGACGCCGAGTTTGTGGATGGGGTTTCTGCCCAGACGTCCACTTACGGGACCGATGCGGTGTATTCGCGCAGTGAAATCAAGGCCTCCGCGGCCTACACCCTGGGTGACGGCCTTACCCTTACCCCCTGGGTCAAGGATCGCTTTGAAGGGCGTTACAACCCCGGCAACCTCGATGCAGACCCCGAAATCGAGAAGCTTGGAAAGTTGCGTGAGCGTAACCGCCTCTACCTTGGCTTTGACTTTGGCTGGAAGGCCTCTGACCTGGCTCAGTTGGGATTCGGATTCGAGTACCGGCTGGCCAGCGATCTGCGCAGCGACAAGACCGGGGATGCCCTCCCGGAGAACCGCTTTACACCTACCATATCGTTCAAGGGAAAGGCCGGCGCGCTCTCTTATGGTATCGCGCAGAGCATCCCCCTTTACCTTGATGCGACGACGGGCGATTACGACAACGCCAGCGACGACTTTGTCGTGGAGCTCGACGGGACCTACTCTCTGGGTTACAGCATGAAGCTTTCCGACAGTATGAAGCTCTCCCTTGCTCTGGGCGACAACCTCATTGTGACCATGCCGTCTGCGAGTGCCGCCGAGGGGACCAAAGCCGTTGTTCTCAACTACCTCTCGCTCAAGGCGACCCTCGCCAACGGCGACTTTGCCCCCTTTGTCGCCTTCTTCATGAACTCGAATCTCGACAGTGCCGGCGACCTGGCCAACAACGTCATGGGCCCCAGCCTGGGTGCGAGCTTCACCAAGGGCACGCTGTCCCTCTCGTTCAACTACGACATCGGCTTCAACATGGCCGAGGGTCTCGATGCACGCCGCGAAGACCACCTTTCGGTGGCCGTGAAGATCAAGAACTAATGGAGGCTCTTTTAAAAATCGGTGAGTTTTGAAAGAGCGACCAAGAATGTTTTGCGGCGAGTAAATTACATATCTTTATTCAATCGGGATATGTGATTTATTCGCCCGGGAGCACATATTAAAAATGACCGATTTTTTGATATGTGCTCATTTAACCGTTTTCTGACAATCGGGACACGCTGTCCTCATATGTCCCGGTTTAAATCCAAGCATACAAGGATCGGGACCTGTTCCGATCAGTCCGAATCGCAAGGAGATTCACATGAAACTGATTCGTACATTTGCGGCCGCTGCCGCCTGTGCCGTTCTCGCCGTTCCCTCTTTTGCCGCCGGCACCAAGGAGGCGGGAAGTGCGGAGTCTGCTCCCTACACTATCGAAGTTGCCGGGTCCACCTCGGTAACCCCTCTCATGGAGAAGCTCGGCGCCGCGGTTAAAGAGAAGATCCCCGGCCTTACGGTCAACGTGAACGGAACCGGCTCTTCCGACGGCATCAAGGCCGCCGCCCAGGGCACAAGCGAGCTGGGTATGTCCAGCCGCAACCTCAAGGCCAGCGAAAAGGGCCTCGGGCTCACCGAACTGGTCATCGCCATCGACGCGATCGCCGCAGTCGTCCACCCGGATAATCCCGTTTCCAACCTTACCCTTGCGCAGCTCAAGGGTATCTATACCGGCGCCATCAAGAACTGGAAGGAAGTGGGCGGCGCCGATGCCCCCATCGCCGTGGTCTCCCGCGAGCCCGGTTCCGGAACCCGCGGCGCATTCGAAGAGATTGTCGGCTTTGTCGACCAGCTCGTTTTGGGTGCGGCCGAGTTTGACGGTACCGGCGGCGCCCGCGCCGCAGTTGCCGGTAACCCCAACGCCATCGGCTACATCAGCTTGGGTTCGATGACTGAAGAGGTCAAGGCTATCAGTGTTGAAGGCGTCGCCGCCACCAAGGCCAACGTCGTCAACGGGACCTTCAAGATCGCCCGCCCCTTCATCGTCATCTATCAGGCGGCGAAGATCAGTGAGCAGGGCAAGGACTTCCTCGACTGGGTCATGTCGCCCGAAGGCCAGAAGATCGCCAACACGAGCTGGATCGCGGCCAAGCAGTAAGTCTGGCTCAAACCAGACTTACTGCTTGGCATGGACGAATGGCGCTTGCGCCATTCGTCGGGCAAGCTTGGCCGAATGATGCTTCGCATCATTCGGCGGGGTTTTAACATGGAGCCATAGGCTCGACTACTGTCGGGCGGGCATGATGGTTGGCATAAAAGGTAAAAATATCGTTGTGGCCGGATGACGCCCCCGGGGCGGCATTCGGCAGGTTTTTTCCGGCCTGTGGTCGGGGAAAACTATCAGTCTATATGAGGAATGCAATGCGTACACCACGACTTCTGGTCGATGATTTTTTCAGGCATGTAATACGGATTGTCTCGATGTTTTCGCTCGTCGCCCTCGTGGCGATCATTCTCTTTGTCTTTGTGCAGGGGGCCGATCCCTTTTTAACCTCGACCGCGCCCTCGGTACGTCTCGTCGCGCAGAACATTTCCCGTCTCGAGGTAAACGGGGTCGAGTATATCGACCGTACGACCTTCATCCCCCTGGAAGAAGGGGCAGAGCGGGCGGAAATCAACTTCGTCAATCGCGGTGAACCCGTATCGTTTACCGTCGACATAAGCCCACACGAGAAAGATGGCCGCAAAGCGGTTCTGTTTACCGGTGTGGATGAAGAAAAAATCAGCTATCCGGAGGCCTATACTGCAAGTGCAACCTGGCCGGGGCTCATTACCGGGCTCGAGCAGTCGATTACAATACTCCTGCCCGAAGATCCCTACCCGGTCCTGTCCTTTCTGGGCGGCATGGAGTGGCGGCCAACGCACTTGAAGCTCTTCGGCATCCTCCCGATGATTCTCGCGACCATCCTTTCAACCATACTCGCAGTCGCCATCGGGGTGCCTCTGGCCCTCCTTTCTGCCGTATTCATCGGCGAGTACCTGCCGCGCCGCATCGCCGGCCCCGTACGCGCCGCCATCGATCTCTTGGCTGGTATCCCCTCTGTCGTCTACGGATTTTTCGGGCTGATGGTTATCGTCCCCCTCGTCCAGCGCCTGTTCAATGCCCCTTCGGGGAGCTCCCTTGCCAGCGCCGTGTTCATCCTGGCGGTCATGGTCCTGCCCACCATTGTGACCATCACCATAACCTCCATTGAAGCCGTTCCCGGAAGCCTGCGGGAGGCGAGCCTCGCCGTCGGGGCCAGCTCCCTCCAGACGACCTGGCGCGTGGTTGTTCCCGCGGCCCGCTCGGGTATACTCGCGGGCATCATTCTGGGGGTTTCCCGCGCCATCGGCGAGACCATGGCCGTCATCCTCGTCGCGGGAAACTCGCCGCAGTTGCCGACCTCCCTTACCGACAGCGTCCGCACCCTTACGGCCACCATCGCCCTCGAGATGGGCTACGCCCAGGGGCGGCACAGCCAGATCCTCTTTTCCATCGGTATCGTGCTCTTTGTCATGATACTCATCCTCAATACCGTGGTGCTCAAGCTCAAGGAGCGCCTTACAAGGGGGCTGTAGTCATGGACGCCAATCCCGTGCTCTGCGACCTTTCGCTCGTTCGCATGCAGGCCCGCCGGCGACGTGACCGGGGCGAGCTTGTCCTCAAGGGTCTCATGCTCTTTGCGACCCTCGCGATTCTGGGGCTTCTCGTGTGGATTCTGGCCTGGGTCGTCATCAACGGCCTGGGGGTTATCAGTTTCGACTTTGTCTTTTCAAGCGAGGGTAACGGGATATTCCCCATGCTCGTGACGACGGCCTGGCTCGTCCTCATCTCCCTGCTCGTGGCCCTGCCCGTCGGGATTACGACGGCCATCTACCTCAACGAGTACAGCAAGAACACCCGGCCCGTACGCCTCTTGCGCCTTGCCATCGAGACCCTCGCCGGTATCCCCTCGATTTTGTACGGCCTCTTCGGCCTTCTGTTTTTCTGCCGTGTTCTGGGCTTCGGGCAGTCCATCATCGCCGGCGCCCTTACCCTGAGCATCATGATTCTCCCGGTCATCATCCGCACGACGGAGGAATCCCTCAAGACCATCCCACTAGCCTTTCGCGAGGGTTCCCTTGCCTTGGGGACGACGCGCTGGCAGACCATACGGCACGTGGTCCTGCCTTCGGCCTTTCCCGGTATCGTCACGGCCAGTATCCTCGCCATCGGGCGCGTCGTGGGGGAGGCCGCACCGGTCCTCCTTACCGTAGGTATCGCCAAAAACCTGCCTTCGGGCATCTTCCAGTCGGGGCGGACGCTCACTATCCACCTCTACTACCTTACCAAGGAAGCCATCCATGCCGATGACTTCAAGACCGCCTTCGCGACGGCCACCATTCTCGTCCTCTTTGTCCTCGTGGTGAATGCCGCGACCCGATTCTTTGCCTCAAAGCTTTCCGTCAACAGGGGGATTTCCTGAAAATGAATGCAAGCACCAAGACCCGTGCAGCTGCCAGTGCTGCCGAAGCCGCTCCCGTCCAGTGTGACGGCAAGTTCAACGTCCGCGATCTCAACCTCTTTTACGGGGACTTCCACGCCCTCAAGGACGTAAATCTCGATATCTCAAGCCGCGAAGTCCTCGCTCTTATCGGGCCGTCGGGCTGCGGCAAGTCCACCTTTATCCGTACCTTGAACCGCATGAACGACCTCGTCGAGGGCTGCCGCATCACCGGCAGTATCAGCCTTGACGGGCGGGACGTCTACGCGGAAAAGGACGCGAGCGAGCTGCGCAGCCGGGTGGGCATGGTCTTCCAGAAGCCCAACCCCTTCCCCATGAGCATATTCGACAATATCGCCTACGGGCCGCGCATGCAGGGGCTTCGCGACCGCAAAGCCATTGCCGAGCTCGTCGAGACCAGCCTCGTCAAGGCCGCCCTCTGGGACGAGGTCAAGGACCGCCTCAAGAAGTCGGCCTTGAGCCTCTCCGGCGGCCAGCAGCAGCGCCTGTGCATCGCGCGCGCCATCGCCATGTCGCCGGAGGTCATCCTCATGGACGAGCCCACGAGCGCCCTCGACCCCATCGCGACCAAGAAGATCGAGGAGCTCGTGGAGGTCCTCAAGAAGGACTACACGATCGTCATCGTTACCCACTCGATGAACCAGGCGGCGCGCATCAGCGACAAGGTTGCCTTCTTCCTCCTGGGCGAGATTGTGGAGCAGGGGACGACCATGCAGATATTCAACAGCCCCGTGCGCACCGAGACGGCCGAATACATCGGCGGGCGCTTCGGCTAAGGCTGATGGGCCGGCTGCGCTTCCGGCTCCCGGCGATAGAGGCATCCCTGGCGGCCTTCTGTGCCGCCTTCCCGGCCATCAACGAAAAGCTCGCGATGCGCCGGGAGCTCCCCACCGCGGACATGCTCTCTTCAATCGTCGAGGCCTACGACTATGTGAATACCCTCCTCGAAAAGGATACCCCCCTCTTTGACCGCCGGGAGCTCCACCACCTGCTCGAGCTCAACCATATCGTCCTCTGCGGCCGCGACCCGGCGGCCCGGCAGGCGGTCTGGTCGCACCTGGCCGAGACCCGAAAGAGTTTTTCCGCCCGCATCCGCCCCATCGAGGACTTCGTGCGCCGCGACATGAACGGCAAGAAGCCCTACCGGACGGCGACGGGCTTCTATACACGCATGCTCAGCCGGCCGCAGCTCTTCCTCGAGGGCAACCACCGCACGGGGAACATCGTCCTCAACTACCTGCTCGCCGTTAACGGCGGCAAACCCTACATCGTCGATCCGGATTCCGCCGTCGGCTACCTCGACATATCCGGGCGCATCAAGTTTACCGAAAAACACAAGGGTTTCGAGACGGCCTTCATGATGCCGGGCCACGCCCGCGACTTTCGGGACTTCCTCAAGGAACACGGGACGCGGGACTGGCTCGAAGAGACTTGAGGTCGCGGCGGGGTTTCGATCTGTGGCGGGGTTTCAATCCGTGGCGGGATTTCAATCCGTGGCGGGATTTCAATCCGTGGCGGGATTTCAATCCGTGGCGGGGCCTCAAGCCCGCGGCGCGGGCTCGTCCTGCATCAAGAGATGCTTTCCCCCCCAGCGTATCCCGATAAGCCCCAGAGGTGCGGTAAAGAGGATGGCGAGGACCGCGAGGGCCAGGATGGTCTGGCCTTCCGGCAGACCGGCAGACAGGGCCACCCCGCCCAGTGCCGCCTGAACGGTTGCCTTGGGGATATACGCGATGGCGCAGAAGAGGCGTTCCTTGAACGAGAGGGGCGAAAAGGCCGTCGCCGCAAAGACCCCGGCGCTGCGGGCCGCGATGCCGCCAAGTATCACCAGTATGCCTTTGAATCCCGCATCGAGGGCGATCTGCGGTTCGAGCGAGTAGCCGATAAGGACGAAGAGGACGATTTCCGCGAATACCCAGAGTTTTTGGAGCTTCCCGGCCAGCTCGTGGGCGATGGTCTCGTGGCGTTCGAGGATGAGGAAGCCCGCCGCCATGAGGCCCAGGAGGGCGGCGAAGTGGAGCGTGTCGCCCACCGCCACGAGGAGGGTGCCGCAGACGAGGAGGAGGAGGGCCTTTTCGGTGGCGCGTATCGTCGTGTAATGGCGTTTGAAGAGGAGGGAGAGCAGGAAGCCCGCCAAAAGCCCCGAAGCGATTCCGATGACAATTGAAAGGGGAATGGAGAGGATGGTCTCAAGGATGCCGGCGGGATTCCCGCCCCCCGCTGTGGCACCTGATGCCGTGGCCAAACCCAAAAAGACCGAAAAGAGGGTGATGGCAAAGACGTCGTCGGCCGATGCCCCCGCGAGGATGAGGGTGGGGACCTCGTTTTTCTTCCCGATGCCGCGCGAGGCGAAGTCGAGCATGGAGGGCACGACCACCGCCGGCGAGACGGCGGCGAGCATGAAGGCGGTGAGGGCAGCGACGGTCCAGGAGAAACCGAAGACGCTGTGGATGAGCAGGGTGAGCGCCGCCCCCTCGAAGAGGCAGGGGAGGGCCGCCATGAGGATGGCGGTAAGGCCCACCTTTTGGAGGGTGGCCCGCGAGAGCCCTAGTCCCGCGCGAAGGAGTATGACGACAAGGGCGAAGGACTTGAGCGAGGGGGCGAGCTCCCACAGGAGGGGCGGGGCCAGGTCCTTGCCAAAAATGGCGGCGAGGATCCCGAAGGCGACCATACCCAGTATGGCCGGCAGGCGCAGTGCCGCGCTCAGTTTGCCGGCGAGCCAGCCGCCGGCGAGGAGGAGGGCGAAGGCGATGTTGAAGGGAAGGGCGTCCATGCTGATAGTCTCCTGCGATGACACGCGTGCGGGCTGCTCTCCCTGTGGTACTCCCCTGCGGGGTCCTTGGTCAAGGGCCGTATGGCGTAGCGGCGCCGTCAATCCCCCAAGAGGGCGGTGAGCAGGGCTTTCCGGGCACTTTGACGCGGGTTCGTCCGTTGGGGCCGTGACGCCGGTACATAGTCGGCGATGAAGGCCTCGACCAGGGCGAGGGCCCGCCCGCTCTCGTCTGCGGTACAGAAGGGACTCAGGGGGTTTTTACGGTGCGCGAGAATAGCTTCCCGTCTTTCGTCGAGTTCCCCCAAAAAGCGGGGCAGCACCCGGGGCAGTTCCGCCGGGCTGCACCAGTCGCCAGAGCCCGATTTCCGCAGCTTCTGCGCGTTGAGCTCCTGCTCGAACTGTCCCTCTACCGGGATGGCCAGTACAGGCTTGCCCAGGGCCAGGGCCTCGCTGATGCTCTGGTGGCCCGCGGGTGCCACAACCGCTTTCGATGTCGCGAGGGCGCGGGCCCAGCTGGCAGCAGGGTCGGGGAAGACCCGGAACGAATGCCCCTTTTGTGACAGCTCGTCGAGCAGGGGATCGAGGACATCGGCGTAGAGGGCCTTCTTGTAAACCGCGATATGGCTGCCGTTAACGGGTGTCTCTTCGCGCAGCTCCCGGCGCAGCATGGGGCCGATATCCCCGTCAAAGAAGGAGCAGATAAGGCTGCGGTCGGCCGGGGTCATCATACGGGTGGCCACCATTCGCGCGATAACGGCGGAGGGTCGCAGGCTCTTGACGCGGGTGATGATACCCGGGTGGTTGAGTTGCAGGACGGGGATGCCCGCCTTCTTCGCCGCCCGCGATACGAAGGGCTCGAAGTCCGATATGACGGCGGCAATCTCGAGGGCTTTGAGGCGGGCGGCGAGCTCCTTGCGGTGGCGCCCCGCGTTGAATAGGGTGGCCGCATTTGCCAAAGCCGTCTTCGTGTAGTCGAGCCGGAAGCCCCGCTGTACGAAACGCAGACAGGGTATGTCGTGGATGCCCGCCGCCGGGAAGAGCTCCCTCAGTTCCTCATGCTGATGCGCTGACGCGAAAAAGTGAATCTCCGCCCGCTCGCTCAGGCCCTCTGCCAGGGCGGTACAGCGGGCGAGGTGGCCGCGGCCCTCTCCGTTTATCGCGATAGCTATGTTCATGTGTCCCTCCGCTATGCGCGATTGTCCATCCCCTTTGTATGTCCCGTGTAAGCGCGGGGTGAAAAATTCGTGAAGGCCGCCGCTCCGGCCCTCTTCTCTCGTGAATTTAATCATTGTGTAACCGAATTCTTGCATGACTGGGGCAGTATCTGCCGCATGAAGACGCGCAGCGTATACCAACGGGCATTTGATGCCAGCATTCATTTTGAACGGGAGATAGACGGCCAGCTTGTCGTAAGCGGCGAGGCCTTTTGCCAGGCCCTGCTCAAGGCCACGCCGGCCTTCGTTCCCCACGATGCAGTTCTTGTCGTGCACGTCCTTCGCGATGGCGGCGAACCGGAGATCCTGGCGCGGGAAGCCGACCGCCCGCTCCTTGAGGGCTTGGTAACGGCCGAGCTCGCCAAGCGCTGTCGTCAGGGGCACTTCACCACGGGGGATGAATCGGACGCGCCGGTCAAAAAGCACGCAAAGGCCTGGATGCTCGTGCCGGTGCGGGCCAAAAAGGACCACGCCGTCGCCCTGCTCATCCTGCGCCGAAAGGGGCGTTTCCACCGCGACGAGCTCCTGGCGGCGCAAGAGTACGGGCACTTCCTGGCCCAGGGCTTTCTCAACATCCGCCACCGCAACCGCAAGATCTCGAACATCGGGGAAGCCTCCCGCCACGAGATACTCCTGCACACCCAGGCCAGCTGCTTCCATGAAGTGGAGTCGCAGAGGACTATCAGCATGGAACGCAATTGGGAAGCCGGTTGCGGCAGTGACCTAGTACGGGTCTGGAAGGGCTCGGAATCGTCACGGCTGATAGTCCTCTGCGACCTTACGGCGAATGATATCGAGCGACAGGCGGGGCTCCTGTACGTGGACACCTGGTTTTCGCTGTTGGCCAAGACAGGGCTCGATGTGCGTACCATGCTCAAGCGTTTCAACGCGGACATGGTACGGCGGCGCGCGGAGTGCTACGCCTCGATTGTCGTCATGCGCCACCTGCCGCGCAAGGGGATTGTGGAAATCGCCGGCTGCGGGGATGTGGGGCTTGTCATCTTCAATCACGAGACCATGACGGTTCGCAGCCTCTCCTTCGGGCCGGCGGCCGGCATTGGCGAGGACAGCGAAGTGCCCGGCAGCGAGATCGTCGTGCGCGACGGGGACATCATCTGCGCCTGCAGCGATGGGCTGTACATGGCGCGAAAGAAGAACGGGACGCTATTCGGCCTCGAGGGGGTGGGGGAGTTTATCCGCAAGCACTACTGGCTCTCCAGCGCGGATCTTGCGAAGAAGATCATGGAGATGCTCGCCGACAAGGTGGACGCCGCGGTCAACAGCGACGACATCAGCATTCAGGTACTCAAGATTCTGGGGGACTGACATGAACATGCATATTGAACAGGAAAAGGGCGTACAGCTGTGCGCGGTATCGGGCGATGTGGACATGTACGCCGCGCCGGAGCTCTTCGCCGCCTGCGAAAAGCTGCTTTCTCGCGACCCGGCGCCACAACTGGTGCTCGATTTGTCCGGGGCGCCGTACATGGATTCCAGCGGCATCGGGGTGCTCTTTCAGCTCTGCACCCTGGTGCGTTCGAAGGGCGGCGCCTTTTGCCTGTGCGGGGTAAGCGGGATGGTCGAGCAGCTCTTTCGCCTGAGCCGCATGAGCGCCATTTTGCCGGCCGCCCCCGACAGGGCTTCGGCCATACAGCGTGTAAGGGGACTGCAATGAGCGCTCAAATACTCATAAACGACGAACACCCGCTGATGGGCCGGACGGGGCTCAACTACCTCGTCTTTCCCAGCGACTTCCGGCAAATCCGCTATTTCACCCTGCTCTTGGTCAAGCACTCCCGCCCCCGCGGCGACGAGCGCCTCCTTTTGGAGCAGCAGGTGAGCGAGCTGGTGAAGAACGCGGTCAAGCACGGCAACCAGTGCGACAGCCAGAAGAATGTGGAGGTCTGGTACAAATTCACCCCCCGGGAGGCGCGCTTGATCGTGCAGGACCAGGGCCGTGGCTTTGCGGATATTGAAAAGTGGAATCGCTTCAACCGCGAGCGCCTCGCCTGCATAGACCGGGGCGATTGGGAGGGGCTCATGCAGTACGCCTCCTGGCGCTCTGCCACGAGCGACCGTTTTGACGGGGGCAATGCCATGTTTGCGGCCCTCGAATACTGGAATCACGGGGTGGTGTACTCAAGCGAGCGTACGACCGTAGCGGTGGGAAAGAAATTCCCCCTCGACGTACTGGATATGGAGGACGGCGAATGAGCGGATCGGGCGATCGCATAGCATCCCTTGCCAGTTCCTTTTTGTCCGTGCGTGAATCGACGCCGGTTCACGAGCTCCTCTCCTCGCTCAAGGAGCCCCACGAGCACGCGATTGCCGTGCTGGATTGCGACAGCCGGGTCCTGGGCATCATCTTGCCGCAGGCCCTGGTGGAGCTTTTGGGCAAGCCCTTCGGGCGCGATCTTCTCATGCGCGAGCGGGTCGAGAATATCATGGTGCCGGTGGTCTGTTTCCCCAAGGACGAGTACATACAGGAAGTTCGTGAACGACTGGGGGGCAGCCTTGAGCTTGAGACGACGAGCCACTGGGTCCTCGTCGAACGGGACGGGCGGTTTTTCGGCCACATAAGCTCGCGGGATATCCTCATTCACGCCATGAAGAGGCACCAGTACGATATGGAAACGGCGGCCCGCATACAGGGGCGCTTTGTCCCGCCCAGCTTCGCCGCGGGCGACAAGAGCGTGGCCATCCTCGCCTCCTCCGTGATGGCGCAGGGGGTGGGCGGCGACTATTACTTCGTGCGCGAGTATGCGCCGGGGCGCTGGTTCTTCTGCCTGTGTGATATATCGGGCAAGGGGATAGCGGCGGCCCTCGTAACGGCGGTTCTCTCCGGCTTTTTGGAGACGGCTCCCCTCGACACGGGGCTTTCCTCCCTCATACAGAAGCTCAATGCCCTCATCCTGGGGGCCTTTACCCTCGAGAAGTACCTCACCGGGGTCTTTGCCCGTTTCGACGCGCGCTCTGGCCGCCTCGAATACTGCGACATGGGGCATGCCCTCTTTTACACGGTCGAGGACGGCCAGCTCAGGCGCGTGAGCGAGGTGGCCGACAATGTCCCGACTGGCCTTGTCGAGAGTCTTTCCCCGCAGATTCGCAGTATCCCGGTCCTGCCGGGGAGCCTCTTTGTCATATTGAGCGACGGGCTCTGCGAGCAGAGCGACCGCGAGGGGGCGATCTTCGACCTTTCTACGGTTGGCCGCTGTCTGGCCGATGCCATGGCCCCCGCCGCCGCGAGGGGGCAGGGCTCCTGCGACCGCCTGCTGCGGGCCAAAATCCGTCTCCTGGAGGCTTTCTGGACCTTTAAACGGGACATGCCGCAGCACGACGACGTGAGCATGCTCTTCTTCTCGTTTGCGGCCTACAAGGGGCTTTCCTCGGCGGGCAGCCCCGTGAGTTCCGCTACAGTGCCAGAGGGATGCGCAGGATAAAGCTGCTGCCCCCGCCGTCACGGGTTTCCAGCTCGATGGAGCCCTGGAGGGCGAGGGCAATGTGTTTGACGATGGACAGCCCCAGTCCCGTCCCCCCCGAGTCGCGGGAGCGGGCCTTGTCCACCCGGTAGAAGCGTTCGAAGATGCGCTCCCGGTCCTTTTCCGGTATGCCGGGCCCGCGGTCCTTTACCGAAAGGCGCGCGAAGCGCGCCTCTTTTTCGCAGTGAATTTCGATGCTGCCCCCGTCCCCGCCGTACTTGATGGCGTTGTCCAGGAGGTTCGCAAGGGCCTGCCCCGCGAGCCCTTCGTGGGCGGCGATGACGAGCCCGGTCTCGCCCGTTATCTGCACCGCTACCCGGTGCGCATCAGCCTTGTTCTTCAATTCTTCGACGATTCGTTCTACGAGGGGGCCGAGCTCGACGCGACTGCTCACGAGGCCCCGATCTTCGTCCTCTTCAATGCGGGCGAGGCTCGTGAGGTCGTCGATGATGGCTTCGAGCCGTTCGGTATTGCGTTGGGCCATGGCGATGAATGTGGCCCTGCTCTCCTGGTCATCCGCACTTGAGGCCAGGCTCTCGATGGCGGCCTTGATGGCCGTTATGGGGGTGCGAAGTTCATGCGAGACGTTGCTCGTAAAGTCGCGGCGTATGGTTTCCAGCCGCCGCAGACGTGTGAGGTCGTTGAGGACGAGGACGGTGTTGCCGTCGACCAGGGGCGAGGAGCTTACGTGGAGTTCCCGTTTTTTCTCCTCGTAGAGGCTGATGCTCGTCTCGAGGGGTCCGTCGGTGTGAATCGCCGTCTCCATGAAGTCGCAGAGTTCGCTGCTGCGGGTGATGGCCGCGAGCGATCCGCTTCCCTTTGAAGCGAAGAGCCGGCGGAAGGCGGGGTTTGTCTTGATGACCATGAGGCGCCGGTCCACGAGGGCGACGGCCTCTGCCATGCCGTTGAGGATGGCTTCGACGCGGTCCTTTTGGCGATCCACACTGCGCATGCGCGACGAGAGGTCGCTGGCCATGCGGTTGAGAACCTGTGCCAGGCTCGCCACTTCAAGGGGGCCTTCTTCCCGAATGACGCGGTCCAGCGCCCCGTCGGAAAAGGCGAGAGCCCCTTCGTGGATGCGCCGTATGGGGGCGGCAATGCCGCGGGCTACCAGAAGTGCGGCGATGGCGACAAAAGCGAGGGCCGCGAGGGCAAAGAGGACGAGACGGCTGATAAGGGCGGCGCGGCGGCCGGCGATAATCCTCGAGGGGAGGGCTGCCCGCATGATGAGTGGGCGTTCGGTCTCGTCGCGGTCGAGGCGTACCGCCTCGTAGGCGGTCTCTATATCGGTCGTGCCCGAGCGGCGCGAGGCAGACCCCTTGCCGTATTCGAGTGCCTCTTGCACCTCTTCGCGCATGAGGTGGTTTTCCATTTTTTCCGGGTCTGCCATGGTGTCGGCGAGGACGAGCCCGTGCGAATCGATGAGGGTGAGTCTGATATCGGTGCCGCGTACCATGTCGGAGAATCGCTGGCGAATGGTGGCAATATCGCGTTCGTCCTTGATCGGGTGGGGAAGGGTGTTGGCGACGATACGGGCAGTCTGCGAGAGCTCGAAGGAGGAGAGCTCGTAAAAATAGGAGGTTGCGCTCTCTGCGGTGAAGAGGGTGAAGGCGAGGAGGGCGGTGAATACGGTGATGAGGCAGGGCGGCCAAATCCAGTGTATGAGGCGGCGGTTCATGAGCGTTCCCCGTCTTTCCAGCGATAGCCGATGCCGCGAACGGTTTCCACGAAGGCACTCGCTTCTCCCAGTTTCTTGCGCAGGGACAGTACTTGGACGTCGATGGAACGGTCGGTTACCGGGTAGTCCGGGCCGTGCAGGGCGTTGATGATCCTCTGGCGCGAGAATACCCGGCCGGGATTGGCCATGAGGTAGGCCAGAAGGGAAAATTCGGTTACCGAAAGGGCCAAGGGCTCATCATGGAGAAAGACCTCGTGGCGCTCGGAGTCCATGCGAATCCCGTTGGACTCGAGGGTGCGCGGGCCGTCTTCTCCTGCTGCGGGATTGGCCGCCAGGCCGTCCCGTTCGCGCATGCGGGAGCGGATGCGGGCAATGAGAACCCGCGGCGAGAAGGGCTTGCACACGTAGTCGTCTGCCCCCAGTTCGAGGCCGGCGACGATGTCGGCATCTTCGCTGCGGGCGGTAACCATGAGGACCGGGAGTGTTCGGGTGGCCTCATCGGCCCGTATGGTCTTGAGGGCGGAAAGTCCGTCCACCCCCGGCAGCATCATGTCCAGGAGGACCAGGTCCACGCTGGTGCGGCCGATGAGTTCGAGTCCCTTTTCCGCCGTATCCGCTTCGAGTACCGCGTAGCCTTCCCTCTTGAGGTTCCAGGCGATGACGTCGCGAATGTCCCGCTCGTCCTCGATGATGAGTATGGTCGTTTTCTCTGTCATGACCGCTCCTGCTTTTCGGGTCGGGGGTGGGTCCCCTCGACCATGTATTCTATCAGCTCACAGGCATTCGTGACATGGTCCGCCAGGCGTTCGAGAAAGCCGGCGGTGCGGATAAGCCTGACGGCCTCTTCGACCTCGTCGGGGCGGTCCCGCATCATGCTCAGGGTGAGCCCGGTAAGGCGGTGTTGGAGTTCGTCCACTTCCCGGTCCAAAAGGGCACAGGCCCGCGCTTCCACGACGTCCTGCATCATCCAGGCTTGGGTCATTTTGCGAAGCATGGTGCCGCCGGTCTCTGCCATGCGTGCGAGCATGGAGCACTGGGCGGGCCAACAGCCTTCGCCAATGCGCGAAGCGGTCTTCGCAAGGTGGACGGCGTAGTCGCCGATGCGTTCGAGCCGGTCGGCCAGACGGATGCTCGCCACCAGTTCCCTCAAGTCACGGGCAACCGGTTGCTTTGTGGCGATAAGGGCGACAGCTCGATCTTGAATGCGCTCTTGCATGCTGTTGACCGTGCGGTCATCATCCCTCACTTGATTGGCAAGGGCCCTGTCGCGATTGCGCAGGGCATGAACGGCGCGGTGCAGGTCTTCCGTAACGCGGACGGCCATCACTTCAATTTCTTCGCGAAGGCCCCTGAGGTCTGTTTCGAGTCGGGTGCTCGCCGTGGTCATCGTGTTCCCCCTGTCAGGCTGCCGCTGATAAAGGCTTCGGTGCGCGGATCGTGCGGGGCGGAGAATATTTCACTGGTCTCTCCCTCTTCGACGAGCTGGCCGTCCAGGAGCATGCAGGTCCGGTCGGAGACCCTCGCCGCCTGGCGGGTGTTCGCCGTGGCGACCACAATACTCGTCGTCCCGGCCAAATCTTCGATAGCCGCTTCGAGCTTGCCGGTGGATAGCGGGTCGAGGTCCCTGCCCGGTTCGTCGAGCAGGAGGACTTCGGCCCCTGCGGCGAGGGCTCGGGCAATGCAGAGCCGCTGTTGTTGGCCGGGAGAGAGCTCAAGGGCATTGCGGGAGAGCTTGTCCCGAATCTCCACCCAGAGACCCACCCGTTCGAGGACCCTCTCGACGAGGGCCTCGCCCCCGGCTTGAATATCCTTGCCCACATCCAAAATACGGCTGTCGGATTTTTGCCGGAAGCGCCGCCCCGCTTTGTGGGCCCAGAGGAGGTTGTCGCGCACACTCATGTTGAAGGGTGTCGGTTCGGGGGCAAGGTAGGCGATGCTGCGCCGGATAGCCGCAGCATCCTCTGCCGGATTATTGATATTTCTACCCTTGAAGAGGATTTCTCCCTGTACCTCGCAGTCATCCTCGCGTTCTGCAAGGCGCGAGAGGGCCAAAAGGAGGCTGGTCTTCCCCGATCCGGTGGGACCGCTTATGGCGGTGACGAGGCCCTGTCCCAGGGAAAGATCCACGTTGTGGAGTATCTCCAGCCCGTCGCGAAAGAGGCAGAGTCCGCGCGTCAGTATCAGTATGGATTGTTCGTCCGATCCTCTTCCCACGCTCATGTTTTTTCCTCCGCAAGCGAACCGGCGGCGAAAAACGACGGTATGAGGGCCAGGAGGAAGAGGGGCCAGGTGTCGGGGCGGGCCTGCGAAAAGAGGAGGACGAGGGACAACTCTGCGAGCGCGGAGGAAAATGCGGAAACACCCGCCCGCAGGATGCCGTTTCGGGCTTCGGGGAGGACGAGGGTGCCGGTGATGACGAGCGGATGAGCCCCCAGGGCCGCGCCCGCCCGCCGGGTTTCCGGCGCCACGCCCTGCAAGGCGGATGCGATGCGGGCGGCCATGCGCGGGACGAGGGCCCCTGCCGCGAGGAGGGTTACCGGAACAATGCGCATGATGAAGGCGTTTTGGGGGTACTCCGCAGAAGAAGGGAAGATGCAGACCCCAAGGGCCACAGCGACGAGGGGCAGCGGGGCGAATGCGTGCAACATGCGGGTACCCAGGCGCTTGAGGCGGCGCGGCCCCCATTCGGCAAGGCCCAGAGCCAAGGCAAGCGAGGGCACAAAGGCGAGGAGGAGCGCCCCGGTGGCCGATGCGAGGATGGGCAGGGCGTTTGCGGCAAGCCGATACACAAGCTCTTTGTTCATGCTTCTCCTTCGCCGGTGCGCGTGACGTCGAACGCGGCACTGTTATGCGGCGACAGGGGCAATATAGGCCGTAAATATGAGAATCATGTGAGATGAGGGTAAGTATACGGTTAGCTGTATCCTGTTTTTGCGTGCAGACGCCCTGGGAGTAGCCAGCTCCGTTGACAATCGGGGGAGGGCAGGGCTAGACTGTTTTCGTGAAACATATATTGATAGTTACCGATACAGATCCGGCAATCAAGGAGCTCGCTACTCTGGTTGCAAAGGAACTTCACAAGCACAAGGTCGTTGTCCTCGAGGGCTCCGATTTCGCCGCCACCGATATCCTGCCCGCCGACGCCTGTTTCTTTGGCTGTGCCAGCGCCCGCAGTTCGGCTTTCGAGGAGCTGGTGCGGGTTCTCAAGGGGATCAACCTGGCAGGGCGTCCCTGCGGCCTCTTTTCGACAGCCCCCGGTGCGGCGGTCGAGTGGCTGCGCGACATTTCGAGGGACAGCGAACTCGCCGTTCATCGCGATGCCCTTACGAGCGCGAGCAGCTCCAATATCGCCTCTTGGGTCGACGACGTCCTTCAGCGTTCTTGAGGGGATTTGATGGACCGTTCTTTTGATCTTGACAGCGCTATCCGGAAAGTGCCGGATTTTCCCAAGAAGGGCATACTCTTTTACGATATCACCAGCGTTCTCGCCCAGCCGGCGGCTTTTTCATATTGCCTCGACCGGATGGATGCGCTTTGCTCCCCGAAGGAGCTCGATTGTGTGGCGGCCATAGAGTCGCGCGGATTCATCTTTGCCGCACCCTTCGCCGCGCGGCATGGACTTCCCCTCGTTTTGATCCGCAAAAAAGGCAAGCTCCCCGGCAAGACCCTTTCCCGCTCGTATGATCTGGAATACGGGAGTGCAGAAATCGAAATTCACGAGACTGATATTCCCGAAGGGGCTCGGGTTCTCATCGTCGATGACCTCATCGCCACCGGGGGGACCTTGCGTGCCTCTGTGGAACTTGTCCGCGCTGCCGGCGGGAGTGTCTCCGGCATCTTCGGGGTGATAGGACTACCCTTTCTCAAGTACCGCGATGCCCTTGCCGACGTCCCCGTTACCACCTTGATTGAGTATGACCATGAATGAAGGCCTGCCATCAGTGCCTTCCCGAAGCTGAGCGGAGTCTTTCATGCCGCCACGACGTCGCCGACAAAAAACCGCTTCAATCCCCGAACCCGGGTATACCCTCGCCGCCCTTATCGAGCACCAGCCGGCCTGGTTTCGCAGACACAGTGCGTATCCGCAGTTGGTGTCCTTCTATAACGCCAATCCACGGCTTCGGACCCTGCGAATCCGCAGACTCTGCTGGCAGGTGATGAACCGCGGGCGTGTGAGCGAAGAGAATCTCCATGCCTTTGTCCGCACCTACAAGCTGCCCGACGATCCTTTTTTTACGGTTTTTTTTCGTATAAAGAGGGAATACCATGAATGGCAGCAGGAAAAGGAAGAGGAGCGGCTTACGCGCATCGCCTCCATCATGCGGGGTGTTCCCCCGAATGTGAACCGCTTCATGATCTTCCTGGCCCATCTTGAGGAGTTGCGGGACAGCGCCTGCCCCCTGTGGAAATCGTACTTTTTCCCGCGCACCCTCAAGCGCGCCAATGAACTGGTGGCCCAGGACCTGAGTGAATGGATTGAACTCTTTTCTGCGTATCTTGAAGGCCTTCACCGCCGTTTTCGCGGCCTTCCATTTGATGATACGAGCCGTCTGCTCGCCTGCATGATCCTCGATTGCCTTCCGGACCTCAACCTGCGCCGTTGGCCCCTGCCCGAAACGATCAAGGAAGCTTTCCGCAGCTTGAGCAAGCAACACCACCCAGACGCAGGCGGGAATCCCCAGTATTTTCGTGTGCTCGCAAAGGCCCGCGAAGTCCTCCTCAATACCAGCGCATGAAAAGCACTGCTGATAGTCCGCTCCGCTCCAAACAGGGCCGGCAGTTGGACAGGTAGTGCGGCTCTTGTAGAACTTGGAGAGTTCTACAAAAGCCAATTTCAAAAGTAACCGACTTTTGAAATTGGCTATATTGACATTTTTAGCTGCTTCGTATAAGTTTCCAACCGTGACGACGCCTTGAGCGGCTTGAGAGAACCACAGTGCTCAGCCCGCTTGACCGGCATCCGATCCCCGGTTGTGTAATGGTAGCACGGTAGACTCTGGATCTGCTTGTGGGGGTTCGAATCCTCCCTGGGGAATTGCTCATCGGCCCCTTCGTCTATCGGTTAGGACATGAGATTCTCAATCTTAAAAGAGGGGTTCGATTCCCCTAGGGGCTAAAAAAGGCAAAATAAATCCATGTATAGCATGGATTTATTTTTTTACAGCACGAAATGTAGCACGAAACTCATTCTTTTGATATATTTTCCTTATGCCAAGGCCTGTCAAACCTTACAAACATCGAATAGATTACCGCACGAAAATAGTTCATGTTGGATTCGCTGAACTGCCCGGTCGTTATTTCGCGTCTCCTGAGTATGATGTTAAAAAGGCGCTACAGTGGGCAAAACGGAACAAAGCACGACTGTTGTCTTCTGCCGATGATAAGCTTCATATAGCAAAACTAGCTCAAGGATTCTATTCGCCAGAAGGTGAGTGGTATCAAGAGCAGATAAAGAAAGGGCGGCACCTTACACTAGCCAGTCTAGCTATTCGTGATGGGCAGGTTAGAAACTATATCATTCCTCTCTTTGGTGATTATCCTGTAGATGCGCTTTCAGGGACACTGATCGATAAGACGCTCTTGGACGCCCAACGGGTTAGCTCTACAAGTACCAAGCCCTTAACTAGGAGTACCCTTTCAAAAATTCTATACACTATAAAATTGATGTATGATAGATGGGTTTCAGAGGGTATTGTTGCTTCCAATCCTGTCAATTCGATTGTCAAATATTCCAAGGAACCCGAGAATCCTCGGGGTGTACTTCCAGATAACGTTCTTAATATACTCTTCCCAAAAACACATGGAGAACTCATACGGATTTGGGGATCAACAATGTGGGCTTGTGCTGGATTGGTGCTCCTTGATACTGGAGCACGGCCCAATGAAATGAGGGCGGCAAAGTGGGGAGAGTACTACCCGGAGGAGCATTTCTGGCCTATCAGAACTGCAATAGAGGCTGGTACGGTTAACAAAGTGAAGGCTACCAAGACTTCCGCTACCAAGCCGGGATTTTTGAGCAAACAAACAGTCGAGGAGCTTGCTATATGGCGCTCAGAATCTCGTTTCAATAAGGATTCGGACTGGATATTTACAGCAGATGGAGAAAATCCTGTATGTCATGCGGCGGTAGGACAGGCATTCAAGCGGGCTCTTAAGTATTTGGGATTGGAGTCAAAAGGATGGACTCCGTATTGGATACGCCTGTAGACTCTCACATTAAACCATCCTGAACTCGCAAGAAACTTTCACGATCAGCTAAACAATGTTGCATAGCCTCTAAACAAGAATTTTGAACCGCCGACAAATAAAAAAGGCAATGGTATGAAGTTGGAGCTTCCCATTGCCTTACTACCCCATTGTCAGGAGGTAACTAACGTTACTTCTTTGTCGGCTGGATTTGCGGAAAGTTGAGAGC
>CAZIRF010000029.1:0-36557 GCA_964541755.1 uncultured Spirochaetales bacterium
GGCGACAGCAGCCCGACCGGCAGGGCCCCGCAGGGCGGGGCCGCCTCGGCGGCAGGCTTCCCGGGCCATGGGCGTTGAGATGCGCCGCCTCCTCGCCCTCTTCATTATCAGCAGTCTCTCCATTCCCCTCTTTGCCACAACACCGCGTTTTGCGCACATCGGGCGCGAAGACGGGCTGCCAAACGAGGCCGTTTCGAGCGTGGTTCAGGATTCGAGGGGCTTTCTGTGGATTGGCACCAAGGGCGGATTGTGCCGTTACGACGGGCAGAATTTCCTGGTATTCAAAAAGGACCCCTTCGACCGCGACAGTCTGCCGAACAACCTCGTGCAAACCCTGTACATGGATCAGGACGACCTCCTCTGGGTGGGTACCTATGGCGGTGTGAGCTGTTTCCATACGGTTACCTTTACCTGGCGCCACTTCGGCAACGAGAGCGGCAAGGCCGGGAGCCTTTCCCATAATGTGGTGACGGCGATAAGTCGGGACAGCCGCGGGACGGTCTGGGTGGGCACCCTCGACGGACTCAATCGCCTTGATGCGGCCACCGGTCAATTTGTACGCTACTTCCCCGACCCCTCCCGCCCCCGCGAGACACTCGCCAACAAGACCATACGCGCCCTGCACAGCGATTCAAAGGGACGCCTGTGGGTGGGAACCTATGACGGCCTCCATCTCTACGATCATGAGAGCGACAGCTTCACGGTCTTCCGCCAGTACCCCGATTCGGGCGATCCCGCCAAGGCAACTCTTGTCATGGATATTGACGAGGCCCCGGACGGGAGCCTTTGGCTCGCGTGTTGGGGAACCGGCATGGCCCGTTTCGACCCCGAAACTGCCAGCTTTACTACCTGGCCACTGTCCGACAAGCAGTTCTACATTGTCGATATGGGGGCCTGGCCCACCGTCTACGGCGGGTCCTGGGGGGGCGGCCTTGTGGAGCTCGACAGCCGGACCGGTGCCGCCACAATCACCACCGCCGGCGAGGGCGATTACGCCCTGCACAGTTCGGTCATATACTCGCTTTTTACCGATTCTACCGGCCTGCTCTGGGTGGGGTCCAATGGTACCGGGCTCTACCGCCTCGATCGCGAACGAAGACCCTTCGACCTTGTCGCCCACAAAGCGGGTGATGCAGCCAGTCTTGCCCCCGGTGAGGTGTACACCATAATGGAGGATTCCGCTTCACGCCTCTGGGTGGGGACCCTCGACGGGGGCCTGTCGAGGCGCGATCCCGGGGATGAAGGCTTTCGCCATTACCGGGCGGATTCCTCCTCGCGGCAGGGCATAAGCGGGAACATCGTCAATGCCCTCGCCGAAGACAGCCGCGGGCGTGTTTGGGTGGGAACCAATGACGGGCTTTCAATCATCGATCCCGCGGATGAAAGCGTCGTGAATTTGCGGGGCGGCGAGGGCCAGGAGGGCATCCTTCGCGACCGGACCATTTATGCGCTCTTCCAGGATTCACGCGATCGCATGTGGGTGGGTTATTTCCGGCAGGGGCTTGATGTCTTCGATGTCGACGGCAATCTGCTGATGAGCAGCAGCCACGAGATCGACAACCCCTGGAGCCTGAGCGACAACATGGTCTACTTCATCGACGAGTCGCGTGACGGCAGCATTTGGGTGGGGACCAACCGGGGGCTCACCCGCTTCCGGGCCGGCGAACACGCCCTTACCCGCTACCTCTACGACCCGGACAATCCCGGTTCCATTGCCAGCGATGTCGTGCGCTCCATGTACGAGGACGGCCAGGGCCGGCTCTGGTTCGGGACGGCAGGCGGCGGACTGGCCAAGCTGGACCCGGAGAACGGGGTTTTCAGCTCGTGGTTTACCCGCGACGGCCTCCCGGACGACACCATCCTCTCCATCGAGGGCGACTACGCGGGGCGTCTCTGGCTGGGAACACCCTATGGGCTCTGTGTCTTTTCACCCAATACCGGCGAGGTGACGAGTTTCGACATGTTCGACGGCCTGCAGTCCCTCTCCTTTACCCAGGCGAGTTGGCCCGCCCGCGACGGCGCCCTCTGGTTCGGGGGGAGCAAGGGGCTCAACCGCATTATCCCCGGCGACCTCTCGCGCAATATCCGGCCGCCCGTTATCCAGCTTACCTCTTTGAAGGTCTTCGGCCATGAGCTTCCTCCAGATCGCCTGGCCGCTCCCGTCCTCGTCCTCGAATCGGCGGAAAACTCCTTCTCTGCCGAGTTCGCCGCCCTGGACTTCCACGACCCGCAGCGAAACAAGTACCGCTACATGCTCGAAGGCTTTGACCGTGACTGGATTCTGGCCGGCACCCGCAATTACCTCAACTATACCCGTCTGCCCCCCGGCCGTTACACCCTCATTGTCCAGGCCTCCAACAACCACGGTTTCTGGAATACCGAAGGCTATCGTCTGCCCATCCGCGTCCTGCCGCATCCCCTTGCCAGTCCCGTTGCCTGGGTGGCCTATGCGGTCTTTGTCATTCTGATGTTCCTAGTCATCTTCCTCTGGGTTCGCCACGAGACCCGTCTGCGCACGAGCGAACGGGAACTTGTCCAGCGCCGCCTTATGGAGGAAGACCTGACCCGGGCCCGCGACGAAGCCGAGCGCGCCAACCGGGCAAAAAGTGAGTTCCTCGCAAATGTGAGCCACGAAATTCGCACCCCGATAAACGCCATTTTGGGCTATTCGGCCATACTGGAAAAATCCCTCAAGAACGACCCGCGCGGTGAATTGGTAAGCATTATCGAGCGTTCCAGCCGCAGCCTTCTGGCCCTCATCAACGACGCCCTCGACCTTTCGCGTATAGAAACCGGCCGCCTCGCCCTCCACCGGGAGCACTTCGATGTGCGGGGTCTTGTCGGCGAACTCGTGCGCATGTTCAGCCTGCGCTGCGATGAAAAGGGCATAGAACTCGTCTCAAGGGTGGATGACGCCGTTCCGGCCATCATTACCCACGATTTGGTTCGCATACGGCAAATACTCGTCAACCTCATCGGGAATGCGGTCAAGTTTACCCGCGAAGGGCGGGTTGAATTGGTGTTGAGCCTTGCCCATACCACCCGCGACGGCCCGGTCAACCTCTGCGTGGAGGTTCGGGACACCGGTCCCGGCATTCGCGAGGAAAACCTTGCGAAGGTTTTTGCTCCCTTCTACCAGGACCCCGAAAGCGGCGCCCTCCTGGGCGGTACGGGCCTTGGCCTGAGCATTGTCGAGCGCTTGGCCCACGAGCTGGGCGGGACGGTTACCGTGGAGAGCATTTTCGGGGCGGGTTCCACCTTCACGGCGCGCATCCCCCTCGTCGAGTGGGGCGAGGATGAAGGTTCTGTCAAACCACACTTTTTGGGGAACGAGGGTATCTCGTACCTGTCCGACGATCATGAGGCGGGTCGGGAGAAGACGATCACGGCTGATAGTCTGTCCCGGGCCCTCCTCGACAGCGAGCTTGGGCGCCCCAAGGCCAGTGCCCTCTGCGAGCTTTTGCGGCGCGAATTGGGGGCCGCTCTGTCTTCCCTTTCCACGGTAATCATCGTCGACGAGTGGGAAGAGCTCGTCGCGAAGGCGGCCCCCCTGCTTGCCGACGGCAGCAGTGCGAGCTTGAGCTCCTGGCTTGGTCGCACCCGGGCAGCCCTCGAGCAGCTCGATCACGACGAGCTGTACCGCCTAAAGGACGAGCTCGCCCGTCTCCTCGATGAGGACATTGTCGCCTGAGGCCATGACGGCCGTAATGGTCGGGTTTTTGACAAGGCCGTCCAAATGGATGAGGGCCGGTGCGTCTTCGTCGTAGTTGGCCCCTATCGCGAAGTGGCAGGTGCGAAAGGCCTTTTCGTCCTCGAGCATGGCCCCGCTGATGATGGCCGCGGGGTTGAGCCCTATCCCCAGCTCCCCGATGTTCCGGGCATTCTGCGCGTAGCGCGCCCCTTCGCCGGCGGCGAGTTTGCCGTTCTTCTCGAATTCCCTGGCGAGGGCGGCCCCCTGTTCGACGCTCTCGCGCAGGCCGGCGGCCTCGTCGCCCCCCTCGATTGCCCTGACAAAGCCCCCGTCAACCGTACAGACAATGGGCTCTGTAACGAGGATGTCCCGGTCGTTGAGGCTCATCGACCCGTCAAATACTATCGTACCGCTGGCCGTACCGTTGACCGGGCTTATGAAGGCCTCGCCGGCGGGGAGGTTGCCCCCGTCGCCGCCACTGCGAAAGTTCCCGTCGTCGAGCATGGCGAGTCTGTTTTCAAGCCCGATATGTATATCGGTGCCCCCCGGTGCGGTCACGGTAACGGCGACGGCCCTGTCCAGTATCGCTTTGATAGCCGCTGCGCGGCGGGCGAGCAGGGCGTAGTCGATGGGGACGGTGCGGATAAAGGAATACACCGTCGTTCCCGGCGACCAGAAGGAGCGCAGGTTTTTCTTTCCATACATGAGGTAGTGGTAGATATGGTCCCAGGACTTTTCGCCCTGGCGATATGGTTTGGATATGGCTACGCGGTCCTTGCCCAGTTTTTGGGCGCTCATTGAAATGGCGACCTCGTACTCCGCCTTGAATGCCTCGATGACCGCTTTGTCGGCGAAGTCGGTCTGGGTTTTGGGTTCCTGGAAGATGAGGACGGGGGTGGCCCCCAAAGCGCGGATGGCGCGGTAGAGGGCCATGCTGATCGTCGCCACGTCTTCGCGCGGGTTTGAAACGATAAGGGCACGCTCGCCCTCCCGCATGCCCAGTACGTCGCGTACCGCGACGGTGGCTGCCCTCTCCAGTGCATCGCGGATGTCGGCGGGGGCGGTACGGTCATGGCCGAAATCGACGGCAGTTTCAATGGTCTTCATGCAGAGAAGTATGAAGAGGCCACCGCTGGCGGTCAAGGGAGCCCCTGGTACATGTTCCTGTTGCTGGGGGAAACAGGGGCTGCAGAGTGTATCGAGTGGCGTGGATATGTTAGGATTGGGCCCATGAACATCATGCTCTTTTCCCCGGAAGAACTACCTGTGGATAGGTCCCGCGTCGTCCTGGGCCGCCGCGATGAGCGGAATACCCACTTGCGCAAGGTCCTGCGCAAGGGGCCCGGCGACTCTTTTGAAGCCGGTGTCATCGGGGGTCTGCGGGGCCACGGCCGCATCGCGGCCATTGACGCGGAGGGGACTATCAGCCTTGAACTCTTCCTGAATGATCCCGCGCCGCAAAAGGCCCCCCTCGTCATGGCGGTGGGCTTTCCGCGCCCCATACAGCTTCGTCGGCTTTTACGCGACCTCTGTTCGATGGGGGTTTCGGGGATAGACCTCTTGCACAGCGATTTGGGGGACAAGAGTTACCGCGACACCAAGCTGCTCGAAGACGGCGGGGCGCAGGCGGCCATTGTGGAAGGTCTGGTGCAAGCCCGCGACACCGTGTTGCCGACCCTCGCCAAATGGGGCTCGCTCGCCGCCTGGCTCGATGAGCAGAGCGCCGATACGACCGTGTTTGCCTGCGACAACGCCCCGGGCGCCGTTCCCTTCCACCGGGCCCTTGCGGAACGCAATCCCGCCCGTATTGCCGTTTTGATTGGGTCTGAACGCGGCTGGTCCCCGGCGGAGCGGGCCCTCCTCGATACCCGCGGCGTCGTACGCGCCAGCATGGGCGAACGGGCCCTGCGCACCGAGTGCGCCGCCATTACCGCGGCGGGTCTGGCTCTGGCACAGCTCGGGTTTTTCAGGTAAATTGGCCGGCATGAATCAGGACAAGGTCAAGGAAATACTCCTTTCAATCGAGGACGCCCCGCTTGAGTTCACGGTCGTATTCAGCGGCAAACAGAGCAAGAAGGTCAACGGCCTCTACAAGAGCGACAGCCGTGAAATCCTCATACACAACCGTAATTTCAATGATGACAACCTTCTCATCTATACGGCCATACACGAGTATGCCCATCACCTCCACGCCTGCCGCCAGGGCGGGGCCATAAAGGGCAGGGCCCACACCGCCGAGTTCTGGGCCATCCTCCACGGGCTTCTGGCAAAGGGCGAGGAAAAGGGCGTCTATCAGAATGTATTCGAAGCCGAGGGCCCCCTCAAGGAGCTCACCGACGAAATAAAGAAGAAGTACCTGTATGAAAACGGCAACCTCTTCAAGGAATTGGGCAAGCTCCTCTTGAAGGCCCGCGAGCTCTGCGAGGAGGCCGGTGGCCGTTTCGAGGACTACATCGACCGGGTTCTGTGCCTGCCGCGCGTGGCGGCCAAGACCGCAATGAAGGTCTACCAGTACAATATCAACCCCTCCATGGGGGCGGACAACATGAAGCTGATAGCCGGCATCCGCTCGCCCGACCAGCGCGAGGCGGCCGAGAGCGCCATTTTGGGCGGCAAGAGCCCCGACGAGGTGCGCATGCAGGTGCGAAAACCGGCCGCCTTCGAGCCGGAAGACGACCGGGAGCGCCTCGAAAAGGAGAAGATCCGCCTTGAGCGCACGATCCAGTCGCTCAACCGGAAGCTCGAAGAGGTCGAGGCGGCCCTCGAACAGGTGTAAGGAAGAGGGCGCATCCTGCCGATAATCCGGGTACGACCACACCCGGGAGTTCGCAATGCGCCAGAGTCCTTCGCCACGCACCCGTCTCCAGGCCCCTGTCCTGGTGCTGTTTTTCCTTCTCCTCGCCGGGCTCTGTACCGGTGTTCCCCTTTTTGCCGTTGAACCCGGTCCGGCGACTCCCCCGCCGGATCCTTCTCGCCCGCCGACCGTGCCCGAGAAGCTCTTTCCCGCCCTCTACCATACAGACTGGTTGCGAAAAGCCGAACACAGCGACTTGACGCGGCCCGCGTCGGTGATGAGCGAACGCGACCACCTCGCACGCGAGCTCGCGATTGCCAACAACACTTCCCCTCTTTTGAATAACGATGTCCTCGCCTTTTACGGCTCGCCCCTGTCGCCGCGCATGGGCATACTGGGGGCTTGGCCGCGCCCGGCCCTCAAGGTCCTTCTGGACGAATGGGCGCTCGCTTACGACGAGGTCAACGGCCGCCGCGGGGTGATGAAGGCCTTTTACATTATCTACGGGACAGCCTGGCCCGAGGGCGAAATAGGCATTCTCAAGGATGAAATTCTCCTCCCCTGGATAGAGTATGCCCTCGAACACGATATCCTGGTCTATTTGGATCACCAGATCGGCAAGTACACCGTGAGCCAGGCCATGGACCGCATTCTGCCGTACCTGCGCTATCCCAATGTTCACCTGGCCATCGACCCCGAGTGGCGTACCTTGAAGCCCATGAAGGAAACGGGCTCCGTGACGGCCACCGAAGTAAATGCCGCTCAAGAGCAGATGCAAAATTATATGCTTCTCCACGGTATCCCCGGCGAAAGGCAGTTGGTTATCCATCAATTCAAACCCGTCATGATACGGAACCGGGACAGCGTGCGCAGCGATTTCGCCCGGGTGCGCCTCGTCCACTGCGCAGACGGCTTCGGCTCTCCCGCCCTCAAGCGCCTCTCCTACAAGATGAATGCCCAGGCGACCAACATTCCCGTAAAGGGCTTCAAGCTCTTCTTCAAATCCTCTTACCCCGGGGCCGGTTTCGATGAGCCTCTCATGGCACCGGCCGATGTTGTCTCGCTCGAACCCCGGCCGTGGATCATCATGTACCAATAGCCCGGGACACCGGAGACGGGATTTTATACTGATGGTTTGACAGGACCGCGGGTATCCTCAAGAATGTAAAGGAGCGGTTCCGTTATTTGCGGAGCCTCCATTACCCTTTCAGGGGAGAACAAACATGTTTTCTGCCATCGTCAAGCTCTACAAGACCCTGCCCGACCGGGCCCACATTGACGAATATCTGCTCCTTCGGCGCCGCCGGGTAAGCACGACCTTCGTTCTCTTCATTTTGGGGGCAGTTTCCCTGCTCTCGCCGGTGTGCTTTCTCGTCTTGAAGAGCCCTGTTGCCGGTTTCGGAACCTTGGGGATAGGCTTGGTGGCGCTGGTCAGCCTCTTTTTCATACTCAAGGGCTACGACCGTATTTCGAGTGCCTTCATGTTGTCAATTGTGAGCCTTCTGCTCCTTGCAATCCTCGCGATTCCGGTCCTGCGCGGCGAGGCGGATATAAGCGGGATACTCGTATCGGTCCTTGTGTTGACGGTGGTCACCATTCTGCCCGCCGGGGTCATGGTTCGCGGGCGTTTTGCGATTGCGCAGGCTTTGGTTATCGCCCTCGTTATGGTGATCCTGCTCACCCTTAATGGCAACCCGGCGCTCCTGGGCCGCCGCGCCATTATCGTGGTGGGGTACTTTATTACCGGATCAATCATCGCCTACCTTTCGCGCCTGCAGAACCAGCTCCTCGATACCTCGGTCAAGGAGTGCGTGCAGAGCAAGAACGCCCTCGCGGCGCTGGAAGTGGTCATGACGCGCATCGGCGAGCTCAAGCGGCAGTCCGATGCCGGCGCAGCCGTTATCAGCAGTGCCTTTGATTCGGTTTCCTCGGTTGTGAACGGCTTCATGGAGAAGAGCGCGCACTTGAGCCAGTCGTCGCAGGCCCTGACGAGCTCGGCAGAGGAATCGAGGAGCCGACTGGCGGGGATGCTCGAATCGGTGGAATCGGTTGCGGAGTCGGTCGAGCGACAGGGGGTGTTGGCCCGCGAGCAAAAAGAGGCGCAGGAGCGCATGAATGTATCGGTCCAGTCCATTCAAAAGGACATGCAGACGGCCGATGAGGCCAACGGGCGCCTCGCGCGTCTCGCGCAGGAGAGCCGCGAGAGCCTGGATACGGCTATCAACAGTATTCGCGGGCTCCTCGAGTACCAATCGAACACCCTCGAGATAGTGGGGACCCTCTCCAAAATATCGGCACAGACCAACCTCCTGGCCATGAACGCGGCGATTGAGGCTGCCCATGCCGGGAATGTCGGGTCGGGGTTTGCCGTTGTCGCCGAATCGGTGCGGGACCTCGCAGACTCCTCCAGCCTGCGAACACGCGAAATCAACGGTATCGTGCGCACCATGAACGGAGAAATCGAAACCGGGGTGGCACGCATCGAGACGATTGCGACGGCCATTCACGAGTTCCTCGCGGCCACCGATTTGTCGCGCGAAATGAGTGCGCGCATAGTTTCCACCATGGACGGCTTCGCCCAGGACGCGAAGAGCGCCCTTGAGAGTGTGCGCGAGCTCGAGGGGCTCGCCATGGGCATACGGGACAATGTCGAGAGGGAACGGGAGATATCGAAGGCCCTTGACGGGGCCTTTGTGCAGCTTGAAGAGGTGGTTGGCGCTATTACGGGGGACATCGGCGCCCTCGACCAGGTCAACTCTCGAGCCAAGAGTGGCCTGGAGGCGGCGACGGCGGCCCATCGAAAGAGTGCCGAATTCAACCGGGCGATTGACGAGCTCCTCGCCGAAACCGAAGGGGATGCGGGTATGACAGCCGGGAACGCCGAAGGGGCGGCCAGCCCCCTGCACGAGCAGCTCGCCGCCGATATCAGTCCTTGAAGGCGAAGGGGTTGAGCCGCACCCCGCGGTCGAAGCTGTCAATCCCCTCTGCCTGCTTGAGTTTCTTTACCACGAAGTAGGTGAGCGGGGTGAAGAGGAATTCGACGGCGCACTTGAAGAGGTAGTTCGAGACCACGAGGGTGATAAAGAGGTCCTTTGTGAATACCCCGGCGAGGGTGGCTACGCCGATAAACACGAGTGTGTCGAGGGCCTGGCCCACGATGGTGCTGCCCATGGTCCGCAGCCAGAGGAAACGGCCCTCCGTGCGGATTTTTAGACGCGAGAGGACTGCCGAGTTGGCGAATTCGCCACAGAAGTAGGCGACAAGGCTCGCGAGAACGATTCCCCCGGAGCTCACCCCGCCAAGAATGGCATCATAGGCGGCGCTCCCCGCGTACGATTCCCAGCCTGCCTCACCTGGTAGGGCCCGCAGGAGGGCGAAGACCCCGGCAGAGACGGCGAGGGCGGCAAAACCCGTCCAGATGACCTTGCGCGATTGGCGAAAGCCGTACACCTCGGTGAGAATATCCCCGATAATGTAGGAGAGCGGGAAGAGTATGGTCCCCCCGTCGAAGGCCAGGCGGAAGCCTGCAATCGAGAACCCCAGGTCCACGATCTTGGCCGCCGAAGCGATGTTGCTGGTAACGAGAATGACGACGAACCAGGCCATGACCTGGTCGAGGAGACGGAACGAACTGGATGAAGACATACAAGACCTGCTTGTTTTGATAAGGCGGGTGGCTCACGACCGCCGCGGCTGGAAAAAAAGGGTTCCCCGCCGCTGGGAACCGGGGCTATGCTATCCTGTATGCGGGCATCGTTGCAACGCCCCCGTCAAGCCCGGCGTCTGTTACAAGGAGATATGATGATCACAGTCTTGCGAAGGGCCTCCGTGCCCTTCCTCTTGGCCCTTTTGTGTTTGCTTTCACTTCCCCTGTACGCGCAGGAATCACCTCCGGCGCCCGGGCGCGATATTGCCGTCATTCTGGATGTATCCGGGAGCATGGAAGAGGGGCTGATCATTCGCGAGGTCAAGGACTGGATAGCCGGCGAGCTCCTGCGCAGCCGAACACGGCCCGGCGACCGCTTCTCCATGATCGCCTTCGGGACACGGGTGCGCGTACTCATGAAGCGCGAAATTGCGGGGCCGGCGGATATCGAGTCCCTTGTTGCGGAACTTGAAACCCTGCGCACACGCGACCACTTTACCGATATCGGTTCGGCCCTCGAGGGCTTTGATCGCTTTCTCGAGTCCCTCGAAGGGGCCCCCCGCAAGCCCCTCGCCATCTTTATAACCGACGGCAAGAATGCCCCCCCCGACTTTTCCCCCTGGTACGGAAAGGATCTGTCGGCTGACGGGCATTTCAAGGATATTGGCAACAAGATTGCACAGCGTGGCTGGGTCCTCTATGTCGTGGGTCTGCTCGACGACAGCGATGCCGCCCTTGTGGCAGAGACTGTCCCCGGTTCCACCCTGGCTCAGGGGGATGATGCCCTGGACAGTGAGCCTCTCGACGAGTACATCGAAGAGCGGGAAGAGGCCGCATTACCGCAAGAGGAGCCTGAATCGATCGGCCTTGATGGAGCGTCAGAGCCCTCCATGGATGCGCAGGAAGAAGGCGACGATTCGGCCGGGGAAGCAGTACCGGAAACCCCGCCACCGCTGTATCGCTTCGAGGCAGATGAAGCGGTCCTGGATGAAAAGGCTGATGAAGAAGGCCTCTTTTCGTATCGTGGTCTTATTCTGGCGGCCGTCGCCTTTGTTGTCCTCGCATTTACCGCGCTCCTCGTTGGTGGCGGTATGCGGCATCGCTCCCGCGATGGGGACAATCTGCCGAAAAGAAAGGTGAAAAAGGCGAAGGTGCCAAAACCGAAGCGTGAAAAAGTGGCGCGAAGAGCAAAACCGGCCAAGGCCCCCAAAGCCCCCAAGGCGGACAAAAATGCCTCCAAGGCAGGGGCGTCGGGGGCTCTTGGCGGCGGGGCCGCTGCACTTGCCGGCTTTGAAGATGAAGGCGCTTCTTTGGGGGCAGGCGATGACGAGGCAGAGCTCGCCGCCCTCCTGGCCCCGGGCCCCGCTCCCAAAGACGGACCGGTTGTCGCCTCGCCCGAGGCAGAAGACCTTTTTGCCGATTTTAGTCTGGAGTAACGCCTTGACCTTGTACTGTAGCTATGGCTGGATGTAACCGTGTATTTTGAATTGACCCCCCTCCTTAGAGAAGAGATAGTCTTTGCCATGGAGGATTTGCGACATACCCGCCTTCTCGACGCATCCCGTGGAACAGTATTGCTTGCAGAAGAAGGCAATCCCGATGAAAACCCGCAGTTACTGTCCCTGCCCGAGTGGACGAGCGCCGACGGTTTTCGATTGATGGAGGCCTTCGCCGCGAGCCCCGCCGCCGACGCCCTGCGGCCGGCCCTTCTCGAGGCCCTGGGGCGGGGACATGGGGTCTTCAGGGCATACAAGGACGTCCTGTCCGAAGACCGCATCGTGCTCGAACGCTGGCACGCGTTCAAGAAGCACTCTTTGGAACGGCGCATCCTGCTCTGGTACAACGCCCTGCGGGAGCAGTGGGGGCTTGAGCGTATGGGCGATGAACCGGAGGAGACCGACGACATCCTCCTCGAGGACTTCTGCTTTGTCTGGCGTTCTGCCCCGCGAACCGGGAAGGACGGGATTGCCATTCTCGAGGCTCAGGACCCGGCCGGGACCCCGGCTGGAACTATCAGCCTTGAAATTCTTCCCTCTTCCTGTCGCATTGCCTCGCTTCACGTCGAAGAATCCTTCCGCGGGATGGGTTTGGGGACGGCGCTCCTGGAACGGGCCCTCGAGGAAGTGTCTGCCGGCTGCCGCGGCGGCTTGGAGCTTGATTTGCCGACAGAATCGGGGTTCTTTTCCCGGGTTTTGGAGCGCTGCGGTTTTGCGCCTGTTTCGACGCGATGGGTCCTGCCGTGCCGAACGTCTGCTGATACAGACAATTCCAAGCTTGAGTAAACGGGCACTTTGTGAGATTATGGAGTATCGGGGCGCCGTATGCTGTTGCGCCATATCTGTTCACGAGAGGAGAGTTCCCCTTCAATGTCCCCTGAGTATATCAAGGAAATCCTGCAAAAGATCAGGACAGAGTACAACATTGACGATCTTGCCAATTATCGCGCATTTTTCAAAAAACACGTGCCATTTTTCATGCGATCATGGTTTGCCGCGGCCCTCATGCTCGAACTCGATGGATCGCCGGCATCGCGCCGCGCGCCAAACGGGGGGCGTACCTCCCGATCATCGTCGCGTTCCGCCCGTGGCGCAGGTTCTGCCGAGACCCCGGCGGCCCCCCGCAAGGGCCGCGATGCGGAGAAAAACCGGAATACCGATCGCTCTGGATCCCCTGCGCGCGATTCGTCGACCTCCCGTGATGATGCGCGCTTGCGAGAGCAGAATAAGGTCGAACCTTCACCACGGGTCGTCATCCCCGAGGACGAGGCGTCGACCCTTTTCTTCAGCGCCGGGCGCAAGCGTCGCGTCTATCCCCGCGATATTGTGGGTTTTGTTCTCAAAGAGTCTTCTGTCGAGCGCGAAGATATTGGCGACATACGCATTCTCGACAATTTTTCCTTTATACAGGTGCGCAAGCTTGTTGCCGACACCCTTATTGACGAACTCAATGAGAAGCCCTTCCGCGGGCGCAATCTCACGGTGAGCTATGCAAAGCCCCGTCCGGACCCTGCCGATGTCGAATACGCTTCTGCCGATTCGGATGACGACAGGGGGGCTGACAGTGCCTCCGATGCCGATCTGGAAAATGAGGCTGTAACCGAATAAGCCGCCAGGGAGCGTCAAATACTTGTTTATTGACGCGCCCTCAACAGATCACCCCAAGGGAATCAAATTCAAGAGCTGGTAGTAGATAATGGCGTTTATCCCTACTGCAACGATTGTCATGACTACGCTCAAAACCTGCAAGACAGATGCTTGGTGATTCAATTTTTGATATTGAATGAGTTCGCTCCCCCCCCAGGGGCTGTCCCCGTGCGATTCTATCGTCTCTTCGGCCTCCAGGCGCAATTGATGCGCTTTGCGCGAAAAGGTTATGTACAGGAATAGCGAGAGTATGCCCGGGGGCAGTATGGGGTATACGGGTATGAGTATGGCACTGAGTCCCAGACGAATGCTCTGTCCCATACCGGGTTCTTGAAGGAATTTCAAGGTGAGCAGGAGAAGCAAAAAGGTACCGAAACCGATGGAAAAAGGGGTGAATTTGTTGAGGTAGGGGTGAACCCGATGCCCGGCAGAGGCCGCCCTTGCGAACATGAGGCGTTCGGAGCCGGAGTAGAGCAATATGACCGGTTTTCGTTTTTCCCGTTGACAGAATACAAGACGGCCATCCTGCACATTGATTGGCCCACCCGCGAAAATCTTGACGACATCCCCCAGGGCTTGAATGTCCCGGATATCAACCCGCTCCAGGTGGAGGAGGCCTTCGCCTTCGGGCAAGAGAAATACGTCTGTTTTTGACGGGTCTGCCAGAATGGAGAGGGCTTCATTGCGCAAATGGATGAATCCATCTTTGTCGCTGCCATCATAGTGGCCGATAAATCGGTAATCGAATTCGTCCATGTGTTCGCCAATATGTTCGTATCGCAAATTTTCGCTCTGCCAGAGTTTGAGGATGCGGCGGCGAAAGCTGCCCCAGTAGAAGTGGGTCACGAATACGCCGATACCGGGTATTGCCAGGTCAAAGGTCAAAACCAGGGCAATAATGGTCAACAGATCCCCCAGTCGCATGCTAGAATACCCCCATGATTGAGCAACTTGTTGTCGGTCCCATGGCGACCAACGCCTGGATCGTGCCCCTGCCGGCGGAGGGGGCGCGCAAAAAACACTGTATTTTGGTAGACCCCGGCGGGGATGCCGATATCATTATAGCACGCCTTGAGGCCCTCAAGCTGAGGCCTTCTCTCGTTGTGCTTACACACGGGCACTTCGACCACCTGCAGGCCCTGGGGGAGGTGGTGGAGAAGTATGCGCAAGATGATTGGACGGTGGATATTGCCATCCATTCCGGTGATATCGATCATACCGGCCCGAAGTCGCAAGATACCCACCGCAGGGATTTCGCCAGAGTGGGCGGCCAGGCCTTTATTGCCCAGTACTGGCGGGATGTACCGCTTGCGACACGGCAGTTGGCGGATGGCGATCCCGTTGGTCCCTTTGTGGTTTTGAGTGTACCGGGTCATCGCCCCGGTTGTATTGCCCTTTGGGACAAAAAGAAAAAAATACTGATAAGCGGCGACTGTCTCTTCAAGCGGGGGGTGGGGCGAACGGACCTCCCCGGCGGTGATGAGCGGGCCCTGCGGGCAAGCCTGCACCGATTACTCGATTTGCCCGCTGCGACCCTGGTACTGCCCGGGCACGGCGACACGACGACAATAGGCAGCGAGGCCGATTGGCTGGGCTTCTGAGCATGTGCAGTCCGTAAAAAAAGGCGCCCGGGCCGGGCGCCTTTTTATAATAAGGGCATGGCCCCAGGGCCATGCGGTTCGGGCAGGGAAACCGATTAGCTGATGCGCCCGAGGGCTTCGGTAATCGAGTAACAGTAGTCGCCGAGCTTTTCGATGCGGCGTACGAGGTCGATGAACAGGAGTTCTGTCTTGACGTCGGCACCGGCCTCGAGGCGTTTGCGGGCGGTCTTTCGCAGGCGGTCGCGGAACTTGTCGATGCGCTCTTCCAGATCGCTTGCCACTTGCATTTGCTCGCTGGACATCTGCTGCCCCAGGTTTTTATTCACAACCCGCAGGAATTCGCGCACGAGCTCCACGTATGGGGTGAGGGCTTCCAGCTCGTTTTGATCGAAGAAATGCCGCTTGATAACGCTGCGCTGGAGTATGAGGCTCAAACTGAAGCAATCGTCGGTCATGAGCTCGAGCTCACTGATAATGCGAAGGAGGCTCGCGACATTGCCTTCGGACTTCTGACTGAGCTTTTGGCGGGAGCATTCGAGCAGGAAGGTGGTGAGCTCTTCGCGCATTTTGTCTGCGTAGTCTTCTTTTTGTTTGAGTTCCTCTACCAGAACCTCGATTTTTCCCTTGTCCGTGACACCCAATGAGGAACTGAAGGAGTCGAACATGGCCTCGACGATACCGGCCATGTCGCGAATCTCTTTTTCCGCGCGCAGGACATTGAGTTCCGGGGTGTCCTGAATGGAGCCGGTCGCATAGACAAGGTGGTAGCTGTCGATCTTTGTGGCCGGGTCGTCCTTGATAAGTCGCGTCACCAACCGGGCTACCGGATTGACGAAGGGAAGGAAGATAAGGGTATTGAAGATGTTGAAGAGGGTGTGGAGCATGGCCAGGTGGGTCGTTATCCCCGAACCGGTGGGGCTTCCGGGGGTGAACCAGATGACGAAGTCCACGAAGGGTCTGAAGAGGGCGATAGCCAGAAGACTGCCGACGACGTTGAAGAGTATGTGAACGAGGGCTGCCCGCTTTGCGACGGCCTTGGATGTCATGGAGGCGAGGAGGGCGTCGATGGTGGTGCCGATATTCGCACCCAGTATCATGGCGGCGGCCATGTTGAAGTCGATGAAGCCCTTGAAGGCCAGGGTAAGGATGATGGTCGTCGAGGCGCTCGAGGAGTGGACGATGACTGTCATGACGGCGCTTATCCCCACACCGATGAGGACCGAAAGGAAGCCCATGTTCGAAAGATCGCGGACAAAGCCGAGCTGTTCGGCACTAATTTCCGGCAGGGAGTGCGTAAGGAAGTCGAGCCCCAAAAAGAGGAGACCGAAGCCCAAAATGGCCTCGCCCAAGTCCTTGCGACCCAGTTTGACGAAAATGGAGAGTATGAAGCCGATGCCGATGGCCGGGAGGGCGAGGGCCGACATACTCAATTTGAAGCCCACGAGCGAGACTATCCAGCCGGTGATGGTCGTACCGATGTTGGCCCCGAAAATGACCCCGATGGATTGGGTGAGGGTGAGGAGGCCGGCATTGACGAAGGAGACCACCATAACGGTTGTCGCAGAGGATGACTGGACAAGAGCCGTTACGATGAGACCGGAGATGGCCGCGATGATGCGGTTGCCGGTCATGAAGTTGATCGCCTGTTGGAGACGGTCGCCTGCCGCCTTCTGGACGCCGTCGCTCATGATCTTCATTCCGTAGAGGAAGAGACCGAGACTCCCGATTATCTTGAGGGCTACACTGATAAAAGCCATAATTATGAGGATGCTAACAAAATCCTCACACTTTGTTAACCTGCGGGGCTGTCGCTTGTGTTAAAAAATGATGAATCCATCTGCGTTTTTCACTGCCCTGTAGTATGATGGCCCTGCCGATTTGTTGATTCAAGGAGTGTGTGATGAAGCCCCCGGTCCCTTCGCTCTTGGTTGTCGCCGATTCCCACGGCGATGCGGCTGCCTTGACCCGTATTTTCTCCTGGGCCCGCCGCAGGGACCTGTATGCCTTGGCCTTTTTGGGGGATGGTCTGCAGGACCTCGCCTACGCCATGGCGCGGGCCGATTTTCACCCGAATGTGGCTGCGGTACGGGGCAACAATGATTGGGGGGCGGATGAGCCGGACTTTCGCACCATAGAGTTTGCCGGGCAGCGTTTTCTCTTGACGCATGGACACCGGCACGGTATTTCCTCTTCCTGCGCCGGTGTTTTGGCCCTTGCAAAACAAGAGGAGGCCGATGCAGTCCTCCACGGGCATACTCACCGCATGTATCAGGAGGATTTCAGGGGCTGTTTTGTCCTCTGTCCCGGGAGTCCTTCCCGGCCGCGGGGGAACTCCCCGGCGGGCTTTGCCACCATTGATTGCCCGCCGGACAAATGGTTCGAACCGCATTTCTGGGCCCTGGAGGGGAATCGCATCACGGAGTGTTTTTTGGCCTGAGCTACGGGGAGGCTGTGCCGATGAAAAAGGGGCTGGCAGGTACTGTTCGGGTTTTCCCGGATAGTACCTGCCAGCCCCTGTTGCTGCAGAACCCGGGCTTACAAGACCCCGGATATCCTTGCGCGGCTGGAACTATCAGCCTTTGAGATTGTAGAAGGCCTTGCGCCCGGCGTATTCGGCCACGCCTTCGAGGGCGTCTTCGATGCGCATGAGCTGGTTGTACTTGCAGACGCGGTCGGTGCGGCTCATCGAACCGGTCTTGATCTGGCCTGCTTCGAGGGCGACAGCGAGGTCGGCGATGAAGCTGTCCTCGGTCTCGCCGGAGCGGTGGGAGATGATGGCGGTGTAACCGGCGCGCTTGGCCATCTCGACGGCCTCGTAGGTCTCGGTAACGGTGCCGATCTGGTTGACCTTGATGAGGATCGAGTTACAGGCGCCCATCTGGATGCCCTTCTCGAGGCGCTTGGTGTTGGTTACGAAGAAGTCGTCGCCGACGATCTGGACCTTCGAGCCCAGGGCCTTGGTAAGGGCCACGTAGCCGTCCCAGTCGTTCTGATCGAGGGGGTCTTCGATGGAGATGATGGGGTACTTGTTGACCCAGTCGGTGTAGATCTTGATCATCTCTTCGGCGCTGAAGAGCTTGTCGGGGTTGGACTTCCAGAACTTGTAGCCCTTCTTGCCGCCCTCGTCGAAGAGCTCGCTGCTGGCGCAGTCGAGCGCAATGGCGATCTGCTCGCCGGGCTTGTAGCCGGACTTCTCGATGGCCTTCATGATGAAATCGAGGGCCTCGTCGTTGGTGATATCGGGGGCGAAACCGCCCTCATCGCCGACGGCGGTGTTCTTGCCGGCTGCCTTGAGCAGGCTCTTGAGGTTGTGGAAGATCTCGGCCGTCCAGCGGACCGCTTCGCGCATGGAGCTGGCGCCCACGGGCATGACCATGAACTCCTGGAAGTCGACCTTGTTGTCCGCGTGCTTGCCGCCATTGATGATGTTGGCCATGGGCACGGGCAGGAGGTTGGAGTGGAAGCTGCCCAGGTACTTGTACAGGGGCTGCTCGAGGTAGTTGGCCGCGGCGCGGGCGGTGGCCATGGAGACTCCCAGGATGGCGTTGGCGCCGAGCTTGGCCTTGTTTTCGGTACCGTCGAGCTCGATCATGGTGCGGTCAATGTCGACCTGGTCGAGGGCGTCGAGGCCTTCGATTTCGGCGGCTATGATGTTGTTCACGTTTTCGACGGCCTTGAGGACGCCCTTGCCCATGTAGCGGGCCTTGTCGCCATCGCGAAGCTCGACGGCTTCGTGTTCGCCGGTGGAGGCCCCGGAGGGGACTGCTGCACGGCCAATGGTGCCGTCTTCGAGGACGACGTCAACTTCAACGGTGGGGTTGCCACGGGAATCGAGGATTTCACGGGCCTCGACATATTCAATTATACTCATCAGAATCGCTCCTTCCTTATAGATTCACTGCCTGCATTGTCTGTGTTTTCGCCCCGAGCGTCAAGGCTGGGGCCACTTGATGTAGCCGGGTATTTGCCGGTGGACGAGGGCCGGGTGGCAGGGCAGGACCCGCACGCTGTGCCCCTGGCGCCCTGTCTCCTCGCAGGGGATGCGCAATTGCCAGACCTGGAGTTCCCCCTCGAGGCCCTGGTGTTTCATGACGGCCGTCTTTGGGGCGGCAATCTTGCCCTGCGCATCCATATTGCCGTACCAGAGTTCGACGCAGACCTCGTCCGGCGAGAGCCCTGCCAGATCGACCTTTGCCGTTACGTTGACGCTGTCGCCCCGCTGCATGAGGGGGCGGATGTTGGACGAGAGTTCAACAATGCCGATAGAGGGCCATGCGGCGTCGAGTTTTGCAAGGTAGGCGGCGAAGGCGGTCGATTCGGCGAAATCGTTGCGTTCCAGTTCGCGCCAGTGCTTGAGGGCCGGGTAGTAGTAGCCCTCTGCGTACTCCATGAGCATGCGGTGGCTCGACATGGACTGGCCGATGTGCCGCATGGATGCCTTCATGCGCTTGATCCATTCGCGGGGGAGGTTGTCGCGGCCCCGCTGGTAGAACAGTGGGATGATTTCCCGTTCGAGCAGGTCGTAGAGGGCCTTGCTCTCCACGTCGTCCTGCAGTTCGGTATCCTCGTAGTGCTCCCCGCGGCCAATGGCCCAGCCCACTTCGTTCCGGAAGGCTTCATCCCACCAGCCGTCGAGTACCGAACAGTTGAGGACGCCGTTGACGGCCGCCTTCATCCCGCTGGTTCCCGATGCCTCGAGGGGACGGCGCGGGGTGTTGAGCCAGAGGTCGGCGCCGCTGGTAAGGTAGCGCGCCATGGTCATGTCGTAGTCTTCGAGGAAGACGAGCTTGTTGACGACGTCGTTCTCCTCTGCGAAGTGGATCAGGGCGCGGATGAGGTCCTTGCCGGGCAGGTCGTGGGGGTGAGCCTTGCCGGCGAAGATGAGCTGGATGGGGTGATCGGTGCTGCGCAGGAGGCGCAGGAGGCGCTCCTTGTCGCGCAGGAGGAGCTTTGCCCGCTTGTAGGTTGCGAAGCGGCGGGCAAAGGCAATGGTGAGGGTGTAGGGCGAGAGGGCGTCCTCCGCCTGTTGGACCCTGCTTTCGGTGGCCCCGTTTCGGCGCAGCTGTTGACGGATGCGATCGCGGGCAAAGCCCACGAGGCGTTCGCGGCGTCGCTCATGAGTGCGCCAGAGCTCCTCGTCGGATATGCGGTCCATGCGCTCCCATATCGAGAGGTCGGTGGGCTCGTCGCGGAAGTGGGGCCCGAAGTAGCGGTCCAAGAGCTCTACCATATTGTTCGATACCCAAGTACGCGGGTGGACGCCGTTGGTAACATGGCCGATGGGTATCTCCTCGACCGGCACCTGCGGCCAGATGTCCTTCCACATGTCGCGCGAGACCTCCCCGTGCAGGCGGGATACGCCATTTGCCCAGGCGGACATCTTCAAGGCGAGGACGGTCATGCAGAACTGCTCGCTGTCGTCATCGGGCTGGACGCGGCCCAGGGCCATGAAGTCCTTCCAGGGCAGGCCCAGGGTCTGGGCAAGGGGGGCAAAGTACTTCTTGACGAGGGCCTCGTCGAAGCGCTCGTTGCCGGCGGGCACGGGGGTGTGCGTCGTGAAGATGAGGCTGGACCAGAGGGCCGCCCAGGCCTCGCGGAAGGAGAAATTGCGCTCCTTCATCATTTCATGAGCGCGCTCGAGGGCCAGGAAGGCCGAGTGCCCCTCGTTCATGTGGCTTACCGCCGGGTTGATGCCCAGGGCCCGCAGGGCTCTTATGCCGCCCATGCCCAAGAGTATCTCCTGGCGTATGCGTGTCTCCCGGTCGCCCCCGTACAGGGTTGCCGTTACATCGCGGATGTCCGGCGGGTTTTCGGGGATATTGGTATCGAGGAGAAAGAGGGAGGATCGTCCCACTTTGACCTCCCATATCTGTGCCCGGGCTTCGCGGCCGGCTAAATCGACCGCAATGGTGAGCGGATTGCCGTCCGGGCCGGTCCTGCGGGTAACAGGCATGTTGTACCAATCGTTTTCCGGGTAGCTCTCCTGCTGGAAGCCATCTGCATTGAGCTTTTGCTGGAAGTAGCCCTGCCGGTAGAGGAGCCCAACGCCTACGAGGGGAAGGCCCAGGTCGCTGGCAGTCTTCATGTGGTCGCCGGAGAGTATGCCCAGGCCGCCTGAGTATATGGGCAAAGAGACATCCATCCCGTACTCCATCGAGAAGTAGGCGATGCTGTCCTTTTTGCTGCCCCGGTACCAGGTGCGGGCCTTCTTGTAGCGGGTAAACTCCGCGTAGACCTCCTTGAGGGCGGCCATGTAGGAGTCGTCCTTTGCGACCTCTTCGAGCCGCTTTTGGGATATCATGCCCAGCATGCGTGCCGGGCTCTGCCGTGAGTGCATCCAGAGGTCGAAATCGAGGCGGATAAACAGTTGGATGGCTTCGAAGTTCCAGGACAGCCAGAGGTTGTGGGCGATTTCCTCGAGGGGTTTGAGGGCGGCCGGAATCCTGGGTTTGACGGTGTAGCTTTCTATCTTCATGTACCAATGCTAGGACTCGCCGCCCTCGCTGTCAAACAGGGCGGTGGTCCCGGGCGCAAAAAAGCGGCCCGGGGGCCGCTGCGTCAGTATCAGTATGGATCTTCTTCTTATGTATGGATGTGGAAGAACTCGTTGATTTTTTCCATGTGGCTGGCGACGAAGAGTCCCGCGTAGATCGTGAGGACTGCGCCAAGGGTTATGGACATGGGAAGGAGCAGGTTGAAGCCGAAGGTCGTGAGGAACCACTCTTTCGCCGGGGCGATGGGGGCGAGGACGAGGTAGGCTATGATGGCAATACCGGGGATGAGCCAATTGCGCAGCGACTGGTGCAGGGGGCGTACTTCGACCGGTTCGAGGGCGACAAGGGCCATTATTTCGTCTGCGAGGGCGTCCGGCGGATTTTGCCTGAGTTCCGGGAGCCCCTTGCACGTGCTTTGAACCCGTTGTTCGAGGGCGCGGCAGGCGGGGCAGAAAAAGAGGTGTATGCGTACGGCGAGGGGCATGGCCTGGCCGTTGTCGAGTGAATCGAGCACTTTGCCGGCGCGATTACAGGTCATGTCAGTCTCCTTCGGCGAAATCGCCCAGGCGCTGCCTGAGCAGGGCCTTCGCCCGGAACACGTGACTCTTGATCGTGTTCACGGGAAAGCCCGTTATGGTTTCGATCTCCGGGTACGGCAGATCGTGAAAGAAAAACATGTCGACGCAGACGCGGTAGCGCTCCGGGAGATCCTTCAAGGCCTCCTGTACCGCTTCCGTGCCCGCCCGGCGCATGGCCTGGCGCTCGGGGGTGTCGCCGTCGGGGATGTCGAAGTCGCCCGAAAGGCTCTGGTACTCTTTTCGTCGCTTGACGCTGTTGATGGCCGTGTTGTAGGCAATCCGGTAGAGCCAAGTCGAAAATCGGGATCGCCCTTCAAAGCTTCCCAAGCTGCGGAATACCTTGAGGAAGACGTCCTGCACAAAGTCGCGGGTGTCCTCCGCATTGCGGAAGAAGCCCATCCCCAAGGACCATACCGCGCCCTGGTAGCGCTCCACCAATACCCTGAAGTGCTCTTTTTCGCCCTGCAGGATGCGTTTGATGAGCTCGTGCTCCGGTGTCTCGAACACCGGCAGCGGGCTCACGATTTCCGTTCGTGACGTCTGACTCCGTGGAATACGAGCAGGGCCGCACCGGTCGCAAGGGGGATGAGTCCCCCAAGGAGGGCGAGGCTCTTTCCTTCCATTATCGACAGGAACAGCATGAGTGCCGTACCGATAAAGGTAAGGAGAAGGCCCGTGAGGAGGCTGAAGGAATCGAGATCAAACTGTGTCTTCTGGTACAAACCCGCCTTGATGAGCAGATTGGTGCGTCGGTGGTGCCAGAGCAGCCAGAAGAAGACGACAATACCGGCGGTGCTGATGCCCACGATGGGAATGACCGTAACCAGTACTTGCGCGGCTGCCGATGGTGCAGAATTCATCAGTTTCGATCCCCTTTTCCCTGTCAACGATGTTGGCATGATACCTTCTTGCGCAACATCAGTCTACGATTTCAGTGCCAATTAAGACCGTCTCGCAGTCGATTGGTTGCAGGACTCCGGTGTTTTTGGCCGGATCGGGGTATACTTTCCGGTATGAAGTACCCGATTTTTACATTCTGCCTGCTGGCGACTCTTTTTTTTGCATCCTCCTGTGTTGCCGGCGCTTCGGGCCGGGTCGAGGACCCGGGGAGCCTTCCGGCGCCCCTCGCCGACAAAATGGAGACGGTTGAACTGTATCTCCTGCTTTCGGACGTGAACCGGAATGCGTTTCGGTCTTTCGAGGGGGCGTATCTCAATGAGGCCTCCATGGCCTGTATGCCCGCGGCCTTCGAGTACTCGCGCAAGGACAAGACGGTGAACTTCTCGATTGACGGGGATTTTCGCATGCGCAAGGTAAAGAGCGAGGAGCTTGAAAACGGGCTTTTCCGCTACCTGGTCGAGGTGCCTGCCCTGTCGAGGGGGGGGCGTCTTGCCACTCGCGGCTCGGTAACCTTTAGCCGAAAGCGCCTCATGAGTGGCGAGACGGTCGTCTTCCAGCCCGTTCAGTATGCCCTCCAGCGTATGGTCGAGCAGTTCAAGAAGCCTTCCGGGCATATCCGGCTTGTTTCCATCGCCTACAACAGCGAGGGCGACAGCTTCACCGCCCAGGCGGACCTCTGGTAAGCGTTTACTCGAGTTGCTTGAGCCAGAGGGCGGCCGATGCATCGCTGGGCATGCGCCAGTCGCCCCGGGGCGAGAGGCTCGTGGAGCCCACCTTGGGGCCGTCGGGGACGCAGGAGCGCTTGAACTGCTGGGCGAAGAAGCGGCGGTAGAAAGCCCGTAGCCATGAGCGAATCGTCTCTTCGTCGTAGCTGCCGGCAAAGGCGCGCTGTGCGAGGAAGAGTATTTTCCCGGGGGCTTCGCCGCGCCGTACATGGTGATACAGGAAGAAGTCGTGGAGCTCGTAGGGGCCCACGATGTCCTCGGTCTTCTGGGCGATCGTGCCCTTTGCATCGGGGGGGAGGAGTTCGGGGCTGATGGGGGTCGCGACGACTTTTTGGAGCACGGCGGCGGTGGCTGCATCGCTCTCGCGCTCTGCCACCCAGGACACCAGGTGCTTTACGAGGGTCTTTGGCACCGAGCAGTTTACCGCGTACATGGACATGTGGTCGCCGTTGTAGGTCGACCAACCCAGGGCTGCTTCGGACAGGTCGCCGGTGCCCACCACGAGGCCCCCGCTCTTGTTGGCGAGGTCCATGAGCAGCTGTGTCCGTTCGCGGGCCTGGACATTTTCGTAGGTCACGTCGTGGAGGGCCGGGTCGTGGCCGATGTCGGCGAAGTGCTGCAGGCAGGCCGGGCGTATGTCGATTTCGCGAATGGTAACGTCCAGACAGCGCATGAGCTCGCGGGCATTGGCGAGTGTCGCGTCACTCGTGCCAAAGCCGGGCATGGTGACGGCGAGGATGTCGCTGCGGCTCCGGTCGAGGCGGTCCAGGGTGCGGGCGGCAACGAGGAGGGCCAGGGTCGAATCGAGCCCCCCGGATATCCCGATAACGAGGGACTTTGCCCCTGTGTGTTCGACCCGTTTCGCGAGGGCCGCCACCTGTATGGAGAAGATCTCGTGACAGCGCTCGTCGAGGGTGGCCGGGTCGCGCGGGACAAAGGGCTTCGGGTCGATGCTGCGGGAAAAGGAATCGGCCCGCCATGCGGGGGCTGCGACGGGTATACTACGCCAGCGATGCTGGCCGAAGGCCCCGGCGCGCAGGGCGTCTGCCTGGGCGCCGAAACTCTTGTTCTGGCGTCGCTCGTTTTCCATGCGCGCCAGGTCGAAATCCACCGAAAGGCTTATCGTTTCGCGCGCGAAGCGGGGCCCTTCTGTAAGAATGCTTCCATATTCTGCGGCAATACAGTGGCCCGAATAGACGACATCGGTTGTCGATTCGCCCGGCCCGGCCCCCGCGTAGAGGTAGGCGGCGAGGCAGCGCCCCGACTGGTTGGCCACGAGGCTTCGCCGGTAATCGGCCTTGCCCACGATCTCGGTCGAGGCCGAGGGGTTGAGGAGGAGGGTGGCCCCGGCGAGGGCCTGGAGGGTGGAGGGGGGCAGGGCTACCCAGAGATCCTCGCAGACTTCGACGGCGAAGGTCGCCGGGGACGAATCCGGGCGTTCGAGCCGGAAGAGGAGGTCGATACCAAAGGGGATATCCTCCCCGCAAATATTCACGCTGTCGGGTAAGGGTGTCGATCCCGGGCTGAACCAGCGGGACTCGTAGAATTCCTTGTAGTCGGGGAGCCAGGACTTGGGTACGAGACCCGCAATGCGGCCGCCGGCGAGGACGGCGGCACAGTTCCAGAGCGCCCCTTCATGGGCGACGGGAAGGCCTATGACGACGGCCGGGCCGCCCAGGGTCTTGGCTGCGAGAGCCTTGAGGGCCGCCATTGCCGCATCGCAGAGGAGGTCCTGGTGGAAGAGGTCGGCACAGCTGTAGCCGGTAATCGCGAGCTCCGGGAAGAGGACGAGGGCGGCCCCATCGCGTGCCGCACCGTCGATGGCAAGCTCGATCTCTGCGCAGTTGAAGGCGATGTCCGCCGGCTTGAGGCGGGGAGAGACCGCTGTACAGCGTATGAATCCGTAGTCCATATCAAACTATAGCACGCCGGGCCCGTATGCGGGAATCATTCGATAACGAGGTACTCGTGGAGCCAGAGCTCTTGAATTTTACCCAGCAAGAGTCTGCGGTTGAAGCGTTCGAGGAGGGCATTGCGGATAGTGTCGTCGCGCATGCTGCGGACAGCCCGGGCGCTCTTCTCTGCGAAAAAGGCGCGCACATCCTCGTGGAAGAGGTGCTTGTTGGCGAAGAGCTCCTCGCCAAAGGGGATATCGCTCTCGTCGTGCGGGAAGCTCAAGGCAATGACAATGTCTACCGGTTCCGGTGGCGCGCTCGTCGCGCGGATACGCCCCAACTCGACGACCGCCGGGATGCCCGCTGTGCCGCCGTTTGTTTCTGCAGCAAGCGGGGCCCGTGCCGCGGGATTCCCACCGGCCGCGGGTGTAACTATCAGCCTTATTCCTGCGAAGAGCGTGCCCCCCGCCAGGATAATGGCAACACCCAGGGCGACCAGCAGGAGGATGCGCGAGGGGCGGTCGAGGCCCCTCCACCAGGTGAGGGGCGTCATTCTTCCTCCAGCCATTCCCGGAGTTGGCCGCGGACGCGTTCGGGCAGGCGGGCTTTCATGCGGATGGCATCGTCCGTGTACTCTTCCTCGACGGCGGAACCCGTGCGGTGGACGAGGGCGGCGAGGTCGTGTCGGTCTGCGGGGAAGCAGATCCTGCTAACACTCCCTCCCAGGATGCTGTCGATGCGCTGCGAGAGCTCCTCGAGGCCGTCGCCGGTGCGGGCAGATATGCGGATGGCGTCCTTGAAGCGAAAGGCGAGGCCCTCGAAGATGTCCGGGTGATCGACGCGGTCGATTTTGTTGAGGACGATCAAGCGGGGCTTGTCGCCGGCACCCAGTTCGTCGAGGACCTGGATGGTCGTGCGGTGCTGCTCGATGACCTCCGGGTCACTCGCGTCCAGGACGATGAGGACGAGATCGGCGAGGGTCGCCTCTTCCAGGGTCGAGCGGAAGGCGTTGACCAGGTCGTGGGGAAGGCGGCGGATAAAGCCGACGGTGTCGGTAAGGAGTATGGCCGATCCATCCGCCCGTTCCATGCGGCGGGTGGTGGGGTCGAGGGTGGCGAAGAGCTTGTCCTCGACGAGGGTGTCTGCGTTGGTCATGGCGTTGAGCAGGCTCGATTTGCCGGCGTTGGTGTAGCCGACCAGGGCGCAACTGGGGACCGGGGTCTTTTCGCGGCGTTTGCGCTGCGTCTGCCGTACGGCCTCGACCCCGCGCAGTTCTTCCTTGAGCCGGTCGATGCGGTTCTGGATGCCGCGGCGGTCGAGCTCGAGTTTCTTTTCGCCCGAGCCCTTCGTGCCGTAGCGGCCGCCGCGCTGGCGGTTCAAGTCGATGTACTTGTGGGCCAGGCGCGGCAGGGCGTGTTTGAGCTCTGCCAATTCGATTTGGAGGCGCGCTTCGCGGGTCTGGGCCCGCATCGAGAAGATACGCAGGATGACCTCCTGCCGGTCAAGGCAGGAGCGCTCGGTAAGTTGTTCCCAGTTGCGCTGCTGGGTGGGCGAGAGGTCCCGGTCGAAGATGAGGCATTCCACCTCGAGCGATTGGGCAAGGTCGGCGACTTCCTGCGCCTTGCCCGCGCCCATGCCCAAGGCGGCGGTCGACTCGCGGACCTTGACGAGTTCCATCCCCGCGATCTCTATGCCCAGGGTGTCTGCAAGGCCCTTGAGCTCGGCGAGGAGCGAACGGGCCTCGCTCTCTGCCATCTGGCTCTCCTGTATCCCCAGGAGCAGGGCCCGAACCGGGGCCTCTTGGGTCCCGACGGTCTTGTCTGTGCGGTCTGTCATTGGAGGAGAGTATGCGCCGCCCCCGGACAGAGGTCAAGGCGGGAGGGCAATTCAGCGGTATTCGTTAGTAACAGGAAGCCTGCAGCCGTCAATTCTTGAAGAAGGGGCCGCTGAGGCCGGTAAACGGCAGTCAAACAGGCTCCCCCGCGCAGTTTTCATAACGCGACGGCCCCTGCGGCCGTGCTACCCGCCAAGCGGGCGATCACGGCCTACCCCCGCGAGCGGTACGGGGTAGGCTTTCCGATCACTTTCAAGGCTTGAAGCATGTAATTTTTAACCTGCAAGCTTCTGTTTACCCAGTACCGGCTGCCAGGTATTTGATTCCCGACTGTAATAGTAAGATATTATCAGCATGGACATACTGCATGGTGCATTACCGGCTATGGCCGGAAGAGTCGGGCCGAAGTTGCTGGCGGGAGTATCCGCAATGATTCTTCTCTTGGCGATGGCCAGCATGATTTCTTGCGTGCCAACGACCGCCGATGCAAAGGGGGAGGATGTTATGAGTGATCTTCAAAAGCGGCTTACGCCGGAGCAATATCGGGTGACGCAGCTATGCGGCACGGAACCGCCCTTTGCCAACGAATACTGGGACAACCACGCGGAGGGCCTCTACGTCGATGTGGTGTCGGGCGAGGTCCTCTTTTCGTCGAAGGACAAGTTCGACTCCGGGACGGGCTGGCCCAGTTTCACCCGGCCGGCAGAGGGGGTGGCCCTCGTTGAAAAGAGCGACCTTGCCCACGGTATGCGGCGAACCGAGGTCCGCAGTCCCACCGCCGATTCCCACCTGGGGCACGTCTTCCCCGACGGGCCGGGGCCGGAGGGGCTGCGATACTGTATCAATTCGGCGTCTTTGCGCTTTATTCCCGTGTCCGCCCTCGAAAAGGAGGGTTACGGCGACTGGTTCGGCCATTTTGGCCGGGAGCCCTCCGATGCAGAGGAGCCTACCCAAACAGGGGCGGTGTCTCCATTTGAGTCGGCGTCTCCAGTAGGGACGGCGTCTCAAATAGAGACGGCCTGGTTTGCGGCGGGCTGCTTTTGGGGGACGCAGGGATACTTCCGCCGCTTGGAAGGGGTTATCGACACAGAGGTTGGGTACATGGGGGGCGACACGGAGAACCCGAGCTACCGGGAGGTCTGTTCGGGGGATACCGGCCACGCGGAAGCCCTGCAGATACGCTTTGATCCTGCACGGATATCATACCGCGACCTTCTGCGGCACTTTTTCCGCATGCACGACCCCACCACGCGCGACCGGCAGGGGAACGATGTGGGGAGCCAGTACCGCTCGGCCGTTTTCTACGGGACGCCCCTGCAGGAACAAACGGCCCGGGCCCTTATTGCAGAACTGGATGCCTCGGGAAGCTGGCGGGCCCCCATTGTGACCCAGCTCGAGCCGGCCGGGCCCTTCTGGAGCGCGGAGGACTATCACCAGGACTATCTGGTGCGAAACCCCGGTGGCTACTGTCACGTGGACCTGCGCCGCGCCTACGATCCCCTTGATTGAGGTGCTGCCCCGGTTCAAGCGGGGCCGTGGCAGCTTCGGCCAAGCTGTGGTCGGAGCTGTCGAAAAAGGCCTTTATATACGAACGAGTACCGGAATGCGTGGGTCGCTCAAGCGAATGCGTATGGGGAACTCGCTTGGCAGGAGCTTGACTGCTTCCCCGTCCATCTGGGCCAAGAGCGGGTGCTGGTAGTGGATATCCAGGCGGTCTGCCTCGAAGAGGCGGGCTTCGGGAAAATTGGCGTGCTTGCCGTTCATGACCCCGCCCTTGAGGGCGAGCTTGCGCAGGAAGTTCATCTGGCGGATGGCGCAGACGTTGCGTTCATCCGGCAGGATCTTCTTGTTGGAGCCGTAGGTGCGCTTTCCCGATGCCCCCATGGCCAGGAGGAGGAGGGTGTCGGTAAAGCTCGTTTCGTGGCCCTTGAAGGAGGCGCGTACCTCCATGGGGGCGGGCGGGTAGAGCTTGTCGTAGAGGACGCTTGCAAGATCCACCATGAGCTTGTAGGAGTCGCCGGGTAGGGTTCCCTTCATGCGGTTGGTGGTATCGGTTACAAAGGCGTCCAGCCCGATGGACAGGATGTTGAAGGCCAGGAAGGGCCCCACTGTCTTGTTCGAGGTAGAAAGTTCTATAGCGGGCCGGAAGACCAGCTTGGTGGGCGATGACAGGAGTTCGAGGGCTACGGAAAGTTCCCGGGCTTCGGCCCCGTCGTTCCCCGTACCCATGGGAAGGCGAACGATGGCGCAGTTGCCGCGCAGCTTTTGCGGGGCTTCGTAGAGGGCACAGAGGGCCTCGAGGCTTGTCCCGTCGCCCCCCGCGGTAAGGATAAGGTAGAAGGGGCTGGCAGCGTCGCCGCTTCCGGTCCGGCTTGCTTCGGCCTCGTCGAGTATCAAGCGGACGAGCTCCCCCGCGTGGCCGCGGCGTCTGGTGGGAACAAGGCCAAACGCAGCGAGCTCGCCATCTGCGTGCTCTGCGCAGATAGCGGCCGGCTGTGCCCCCTCTGCACGAAGAGGCTGTGCTTCTGCAGTGCGGGCGGCGTCCTCAAGATCCTGTCGATGCTGTTTCCAGCGCTTTTTGATGGTGAAGCCCCCGGCGGTGGGGTTCGCGATAATGGCCCAGCGCAGCGGGCGGCCTTCGGCGACGCGGCTGCGGGCAAGTATGGCCGCGAGGTCGCGGGCGAACAGCTCGATTTCTGAACTCATGATATCCCAGCATTGCACAGGGCGAGGGTGGCGTCAAGCGAATGGACTTCCGAAACATCCTCGACGAGTATGCCCCCCATCCCCAGTTCGATGGGCAGGGCGAGGTCGATGTCGTAGCGGTCGCCAATCGACACGCACTCGTCTGGTTTGCGCCCTATACGCGCACATGCACCCAGGAAAATGTCCCGATGCGGCTTCGACTTCATGTAGGTGTCGAGCCCGATAACCTCGTCGAAGAGTTCTGCCACCCCAAGGGTTTCAAGGATGCGCCCTGCCACGGCGACGGGGTTGTTGGTCACGACGGCGAGCGGCCCGCGCGTTCGAAGCGCTTCAAGTGCCCTCGCCAGCCGGGGATCCCGCTCCAAAAACCCGGCCGGGTCAATAAGCTCCTCCCTCCAGCGTATGCTCGTGGCCATGTCCACGCCAAAGGCCAGGAAGGTATTGCCAAGGCTGATAGTCTGCCCCGCGTGGCTGGCGGACCAGCTGCGCCGCCAACTGTCGATTTCGGCGGCCATGGCGGCGGGCGGGAGGCCCTTCTCTTGCGCGAGACGGGCGATCTGTCCATCGATCTGCGCGCGGGCGAAGGCCTCGTTTGTGTAGAGGGTCGAGTCCATGTCGAAGAGAAAGCCGCGCGGTTTTTGCGGCAGGTTCCAGACCTTCACGGGGTGTTCCCGGCCCGCAGGGCCTGTGCTGCCTGTCGTTCCGCGCGGCGTTCGCGGTAGTAGGCCGCCCGCGCACTGCCGGGTTCAAAGATGCGTTCCTCGCGCCAGAGGCGCCGGGCCGCTTCGGCGGGGCTTGCCGCCTCGCCGAGGGCTACAAGGCAGAGGGCCGCGCTTCCGGCGAGTTCCGCATCGCGAATGGCACCGGCCACGAGGGGCTTGTCGAGGATATCGGCCTTGAGCTGGTTCCAGGTATCGTTTCTTGCCTGGCCCCCGGAGAGCCGGAGCGATGCGACGGGCAAGCCCGCGTCTTCGAGGCGGTCGATGCCCTCGCGAACGGCGTAGCCCAAGCCCTCGACGAGGGCACGCCCTGCGGCAGCCAGGGGGTTGCATACGGGGCCGGTGCAGGAACCCGCCGCGTCGATGTCCGCGAGGATGTCGCGGTAGCGGCGCCCGCCTTGCCCGCTCGAGCGGCGGAACTCCTCGAAGCGGGCCCCGGTTGGGGGCAGGATGGCACTGGCATTCGAGTGTGCGCCGTTCCAGTGGGGAAGGACACGAAGCCCCTTCTTGCCAAGGTGCAATGTGTCGGCACGCTCGCTTGAACAACAGTAATTGAGCCCCTCGGAACTCCCGGCACGGTCGCAGGCGAGGCCCTCATCCACACAGGCCGTCCCCAGTATGGCCATCATGAAGTCGGGGCCGCTTGCTACAATGGGGATACTGTCTGGCGAACCGGGGGCGATGGCGCAGGCGCTGCGGGCGGCCGCGGAAAGCTGCCCGACAATGCTGCCGGCGAGGACACAGGGCGGGAAGAGCTTCGGCTCGAGGCCCCGTGCGGCGATCTGTTTGAGGTTCCAGTACCAGGTTGCGTAGGACTCTGTGGCAAGGCAGGTAAAGGGATCGGCCCCGAGCCGCATCGAGAGCCACTCCTGCGAAGAGACCAAAAGGCGGGTCGCTGCTGCATCGGCTGCACGCTCTTCGAAATACTGCGATACGGCAGGTAAAAAGAGGGAGGGCCCCCCGATGCCGCGCCAGCGCAGCTCGACTGCCTCATGCCAGTGGAGGGGGGCGAAGGCCCGGCCATCTTGAGCCAGGGGGACGAGGGTGGGGCCATTCCCGCTTATCGAAATGGCAAGGACCGCCGTTCCCGGGGCCTTCTCGTACAGTCTGCGAAGCGCACGGTAAAAGCCCTCCTCCCAGGCTGCCGCCGGCAGCGAGGGAGCTTCGCTTGAAGTGTAGGGGATGCGGGTGCCCGCTATCAGTATACCGTCCGGGGCGACAAAGCCGGCCTTGATCGAGGAGGTCCCGATATCGGCACAGAGGAAGGCGCCCCGCGTGGTCATTTTTCGGCCAGCATCTTTTCGATAATGCCGCGGTTGTCGAGAATGCTCGAGAGCGAGAGCCCGTGGTGCAGGCGGCTGATTGTCTGGGCGAAGAGGCCGGTAACGTTGACGCTCACGAACCATTCGCGCTTGAGCAGCTCCTCGTGGTAGACGGCATTTGTCCCGATGATGCGGTGGAACCAGCCCTGCCGGTAGGCTTCCTCGAAGTGCTCGATGGCCTCGCCGGAGAAAAAGGGCAGGCTGATGGCGCAGATAACGTTCTTCGCGCCCTGTTCGCGCAGGAACTTCATCGCCTTCAAGAGGGTGCCGCCCGTTCCCAGCATGTCGTCTGCCATAAAGACGGTCTTGCCCTCGACCGTTCCCAAAAGGTTCATGCTCGCGATGTTGTTGTCGAGGGCGCTTTGCGAGACCTTCGAGTAGTCGCGCTCCTTGTAGAGGAGGGCCAGGGGTTTCTTGAGGCTGGTGGCGTAGAACTTGTTGCGGTCGACCGCCCCGGTGTCGGGCGAAACGACGGTGAAGTCCTCGCTCTTGATATCGCAGATCTGCAGGAGCTTGCGGATAATCTGGTAACTGGCGTGGAGGTTCTCAAGGCGCAGGAAGTTGAAGGCGTTTTCGATTTCGCGGGAGTGGATGTCCAAGGTGATGATCCGGTCGACCCCCATGCTCTCGAGTATCTTGCCCAGGCGGCTTGCGGTGAGCCCCTCACGCCCCTTGCGCTTGTGTTGGCGCGAGTAGGGGTAGACCGGCAGGACAAGGGTCAGGCGCTCTGCCCCGGCCTGTTTGACGGCGTCGACGGTAACCAGGAGGCTCATGAGGTGGTCGTTGACCGAGAGGACCTTTTTCATTTTGCCGTCGTTGAAGCTGACTTCCTGGTGGTTTTCTACATCCTGGAAGAGGTAGATGTCCTTGCCGCGGATGGACTCGAGGATCTCCATCTTTATTTCGCCGTTGGCAAACCAGGTAAAGCGCGAGGGCACCTTGAAGGGGGGCGCCCTGAACTTGGAAACATCTCCGTTTTGGCAATTGGTGGAACTCAGGGAGTCATTGTAGAAGTTGATGCGCTTTACTACTTCCGTGGCCTCCTCGCCATAGCGTTTGGCCAAAACGGCCGCCTTGTGTTCGAAGCGTTTACGGTAGATGCGGCGCAGGTGGGCGATCACCTCTTCCGCAAAACGCTCACCGCCTGGGCATGCCAGGATTGCCAGCTTGGTGGGGTCGGAGTAGTTCATGTAGGGGTATTGTTACCAATTCGGGGGGTCCGGGTCAAGGCTGATGGGCCTCTTCTGCGGTATCAGTTTCATCGCAGAAGTGGACGATGCAGTGGAACCCGGGAGGCGGGTCCAGTTGCATGGTCCCCTTGAGTTGGCCGTCCACGAGTATGGCAAGGGTCTGGAAGCCCAGTTTGCCGTCTCGCTCGAGGTCAAAGCCCGCCGGCAGGCCGACCCCGTCGTCGTGGTAGCCAAGGGTGTAATTTTCGTGGTCGATCTGTTCGAGGCTTATCCCGATGTGTCCCTTTTCGCGATTCGAGAAGCCGTGGGACACGGAATTGATAACCAGTTCGTTGATGAGTATGCCAAGGGGAACGGCGGTTTCCAGGGTGATGTGTGCATCGGCAATGTCGAGTACAAAGAGGAGCTCGGTGCGGTCTTGTTCGATATTCTGCTGGATGGAGGCAACCAGCTGTTCGAGGTAGGGCTTGGCCCGTATGTAGGTGAGCTCGTCGCTGTTGTAGAGCTGGTCATGGACGAGAGACATCGCGTTGATGCGCCCCTTCATGGCCATGAAGGCGAAACGGACGGGGCCCTCCTCTTCGCGGTTTCCGTAGAGGTTGAGCAGCGAAGAGATGACCTGCATGTTGTTCTTGGTGCGGTGGTGGAGTTCCCGAAGGAGGCTGGCACGCTCATTGGCCAGGTTCTGGGCTTCGTGCTCTGCCCTGTTCTTGCGTCGGGAGAACTCGAGGAATACCAGACAGAGGATACCCATGAAGAGGAAGATCCCCAGAATGAAGAAGGTCTCGCGCCGATAGGCCTGCCAGAGGCTGGGGGGGGGCCCCAGTATGGTGGCATTGGGGGGGAGACGCCTGCGCGCAATGTCGTGTTGGACTAGGGCCTCCCAGCTAAAGCCGTAGTATCCGGGGCGCAGTTCTTCGGGATAGGGGGCGGTGAGCTCCCCGGAGAGTATTTTCAGGCTGATCTGGGCGGCGCGCATGGCTTGGTCCGAAAAGCTCATGAGGTAGCCGCCGGTAAGCCCGGAATCAAGGTAGCTTTCTGTAATCCCGAATACAGGCACGGGGGATACCTTGGTAAGCTCAAAGAGGGCATCGCGCGGGTTGAAGCGGGCCCCGGACCTGTCTTCGTAGAAGGAGAGGGCGAGGATTGCCGTGTTTGGCGGGAGTGCTTGAGCCTCCTCCAGTATTTCATCAAGGCTGTCCCCTTCGAAAAAACGCATGTCAAAGGGGATTGCACCGCTGTCGATAGTCTTTTGTGCGCAAGACCGGTATACGCGGTCGTTGGGGCCGGATCCGGCGAATACCAGGACTTCCCGGGTCTTGGGCAGAACTTGCGCAATGAGTTCGATGTTGCGCCGGATATCGGCTTTTTTGTATACCACGGCGCTGCGGGAGCGCAAATCCGGCGGTATGTCCTTCTCTGTGCTTATCCCGCATAGTACGAGGGGGATGTCGGCGGGCAAAATCTCGTTGCCGTGTTCGATAAAGGCGTCGAGGGTGGGGTCATCGGTGATTATTGCAAGGTCTATGGGGTGGACGCGGTAGCGTGTGGCCAAAAGGGCCCGCAGCGACGCTTTGAGCGGGGGGTCGGAAAAGCGCCCGTCTTCGAGGTATTCGGCATAGATGTTGCCGCTCTTGATGCCTGCCGCCATGAGCTCGCGGGCAATGATACTGTCCATGATGTGGTTTGCGGGAAGGAATACATTGTCCGCATGGAGAATGAGCACGCGGGTGTCCGGCGGAACAGGACCCTTTTGTGCCATGAGGGGAAAAATGAGCAGTGCGTGCATGATGAGCGCAATGACCCACCGCTTGGACAGGGCAGGACGCAGCGCATGATGAAAACCTCTTTTGGTCATCTGTCGTCCCCGATATCGAACCTTTACCTATCAGTCTTGTCGGGAGTACTGTCATTGTCAAATGTATTCTGTCTACCGGAGGTCTTGCCGGAAGTCGGCTCCCGCTTAGCGGCCGCTTGACGACAGAATCAATTTTCGAGGAGGACGATCTCGACACGCCTGTTGCGGGCCATGTTTTTTTCGCTGTCGTTGGGGGCGACCGGCATGCTGGCCCCATAGCCGCGTACCACAATACGGTCCCGCGAGCGGATGCCTCCGGCGATGAGGTATTCGGCGATGGCCGCCGCGCGCATGCGCGAGAGCTCGAGCTCCTTGTCGACGGCGCCCGTCGAGGCTGTGTGCCCCTTTATCAGAATGTCCCGGTCTTCGTATTTTCGAAGAATGGCAGCGATGCGGCCCAGCTTGTCGGTTTCGCCGGGGAGCAGTTCGGTCGTGTTCGCTTTGAATCGAAGATTTTCCATGCTGATGGATACGCCGTCGTCGGTGGCCGTCGCGTTGGTGTCGTCGAGACCCTGTCGGCGCAGGTCGTCGTTTATCTCGCGCGCGATGCGGTCGCGGTCCATGAAGGCCGCTTCGAGGAAGCGAGCCTCGGCAGTGCCGCGGTATTCGATGCTGTTGCCGTCGGAGACTTCGAGGATGAAGCGGAAGGTTTCGGTATAGTGGGGGAACTGGCCGAGCTCGCTGTCCCAGTAGATTACCTGGTCCGAGGCTCCCATGATGCGTACCGGCCATCGTCCGTTCGAGCTCGCAGGGCGATCCGGTTCGTGGAAGATGCGATACGAGACGAGTATGACATGGAATTCTTTGCCGTCGACGAGCTCCGGGCCCCGGTACGTGTATTTCGCGCTAAAGGGGATGCGAAAAGGCTCTGCAATGCCGAATCCGTCGCGGAAATCGTGGACCTCTTCGCCCTCGTGTGTCCAGCTGTCGCCCGCTTTGACGGGGCCTTCGGGGAAAATGGGGACGTTGCGGACAACCGGCATCCAGTACTCTTCGCCGATATCGTAGCGACCCCGTTCGTCGCGGGTAAATATGGAACGGTATTCGCGTGCCCAGGAAAAACTCTGGCCGCTTGAGTCCTTGCTGCGGTCTGAGGTCTGGAAGACACCGTCGAGTACGCCGCTTGAGCCCTTGGTATCCGTCACCGAAAAACTGATGCGGTTGAGAATCTCGGTACTGGTGTAGTAGCGGCGGTTGATGTAGATATCTTCATCGACGGTCGAGAGGACACGGTACTTGTCGCCGGTAACATACTTGAAGCGGAACTCTTCGGCCGCCAAGCCGCTACCGGATATGAGCACTCCCGCTATTAAAACGAGAGAGGCCAAAGCCCGCCTCGCAATACAAGTCTTCATTATAATCCCCCCTCAAAGTATCGGTTGCCGAGAGGCCAAGCTTGACTTTTCCCTCCAAATCGGCCATAAATACCCCAATCGGGCCTATAGCTCAGTTGGTTAGAGC
>CAZIRF010000030.1:0-17283 GCA_964541755.1 uncultured Spirochaetales bacterium
TTCGGACAGCAAAATGGTTCTATCAAGGCAGACCTCCATACCCCTTAGTACGGAGAATTGCCTCAATTTTCGCCACCTGCAGGCTTCTGGTTACTAATTTCTGTTTACTGCCCCTGCGCGCAGGGGCGGCGCGAGAGGGCGTCGAGGAGGGCCTTTCGGGCATCCTGTGCGCCACAGCCCGCCGGGACCTGCCGGCCGCCCAGCCCCAAATCGCGCAAGGCCTCTTCTTCAATATCCAGAAGGAAGGGCCGCCTGCCCACGTGCTCGAGGTAGTGGGCATCCGACGAGGTCGTCAGGGGCCAGAAGCCGGTGGGGACCTCCGGGGGCAGACGCACGCACTCGAGGGCGGCCCAGGGGCCGTCGGGGATAAAGCCCAGCTGGCTCGTCATGGAGAAGGCCGGCCGGTCCACGTGGGCGGGGATGCAAAAGCCCCCGAAACCGGCCGCCCGCGCACCAATATCGTCCACGCCCAGGTCCAGGGCCGAGCCCAGCCAGTACGCCTCCTCGCCCTCAATCCCCTCGTCGACATCGACAATGACCTGGTCGCCCATGGACTCGGGGTCGTTGGGGATGGGCGGCAGGAGGGAATAGACGTCTTCGCCAAAGGCGAGGGCCTGGTCCAGGTAGGGAAAGAGACAGAGGATGTGTACCTCTTCAAAGGTGCAGGCCTCCATGCCAAAGAGTGGGACGATGCCCTCGCGGCGGCAGGCCTCGAGGAAGGCCGGCCCGTTGAGGGCCGAATTGTGGTCGGTCAAGGCGAGGAGGCGGATGCCCTTGCGGGCCGCGGTATGGGCCAGGGCACTTGGCGAGAGATCGAGGGAGCCGCAGGGTGAAAGGCAGGAGTGATTGTGGAGGTCGGCCAGGAGGGGCACGGGACGAGCGCTCCCCCTAGGCCGGGTTGAAGGCGCGCCAGAGGCGCCCGGATACCTCGTATTGATTGAAAGCGGTGCGAACGATGGCGATGCCCTCCTCCCGCGCGGCTTCCAGCATGTCGTCTTGGACGGGGCGCTTGTTGCAGACGACGATAAGGGGGCTGTTGACGAGGGTCGCAACCGCGACGGTGTTCTTGTGCGCCTGTATGGTTACGAGGGCGTCCCCGGTCTTGGCGTTCGCCATGACATCAGACAGGAGGTCGGAGGTGTAGGCCCCGGTTATCTCTTCGGCCTCCTGCTCCGCCTGGAGGAGTTCCGCCTCGAGGAGGGAGAGTAAACTATCAGTCTTCATCATTCTTTTCCTTCTTGCGCCTTTTCCGGGTCTGCGACGGGCTCCAGCCGAATCATCGACACGACCGTCGTGGGACCGCCTTCGGACGAATCGATGGAGAACTCGTCGGATACGCGCTTTGTGTTGGCGAGGCCCATGCCCGCCCCGAAGCCCAGCGAGCGAATCCACTCGTTGGCGGTGGACCAGCCCTCCTGGAGGGCCAGTTCGAGGTCGGGGATGCCGGGCCCGCTGTCTTCTGCCCGTATGATAACCCGATCGGCCAAGATCGAACAGCGTAAAGTGCCGCCGTTGGAGTGGACGACCTGATTGATCTCCAGCTCGTAACAGGCGACGGCAATACGCCGTACGATGCGCGGATCGATTTCCCGGCGTTTGAGGGCTTTCTTGATCTCTGTCGAGGCGCGCCCGGCCCCCTCAAAATCGTACTTGACGGTATGGAAGCAAAACTCGCTGTCGCTCGCCTTGTCCGGCTCCTTTGCATTGGCCCGCTGGCTGCGCTCGAGGCGCAAAACTTCCCGGTTCATCTCGACAAGGAGGGTGTTGATGACATCTTTCGAGGTGATGATACCCACGAGCTCGCGGGCCTTGTTGAGTACCGGGAAGCGCCCGTAGCGGTACTTGTTGAGGTAGCTGATGGCGAAAGACAGGGGCATGTCGTCCTCGAGGACTATGACATTTCGCGACATGCGCCGCTCGGCGGGGTCGTCGATCCAGCCCTTGTCGAGGGCCTGCACAATGTCGTCGATGGAGACGATGCCCAAAAGCCGCTTGTCCTCCGCGATGGGGACGCCGGTGATGTAGTTCTCCTTCATCATCAGCTGTATGTGGCGCAGGGGATCGCCGCGCTTGCCGCAGATAAGGGCGGTCGTCATGACGTCCTTTATCTTGAGGCGGTAGATAAGCTCGAGTATGACCGACGGGGAGTCGTCGGTGTTGATGGGAATGGCAGACTCTTCGCTCACAGGCAACCCCCGTTTTCGGCATCGTCGAGGCCGCGCGGGGGCACCGGCAGGGGCTCGCCGTCGAGTATGTAGCGCTGGACGAGCTCTGCGACCCCCTCTTCCTCGTTGTCGAACTCGCTCGTAAAGGAGGCAAGGTCCTTGACCCGCTCGTCGCTGTTGCGCATCGCGACGCCCCAGCCGGCCCAGCGCAGCATGGACTCGTCGTTCATCGAGTCGCCCACCGCCATGATGCGTGAACGGGGGATACCCAAAAGGCGCGAGACCTCGGCAAGGGCCTCTCCCTTGCCGGAATTCGGGGGGAGAACTTCGAGAAAGTAGGGTTTGCTCGTAAAGATGGTCACGAGTTCGCCCACCGTGTTCTTGAGGATGCGCTCGAAGGGGCGAAGGAGCAGGGGATCGCCGGGAATGACCATCTTGCGCTGGCCCTTGGCGAGCATGGAACGAAAGTTTTCCACATACACTTGCCGCAGGCCCGTGAGCTTCTGGTCCTGATCGGCATACTCGTTACGGCAGGAGACGTAGATGGTATCTCCATCATAAATTTGAACGGGGAGGCCTTCGGCGCTCGCGAGATCGTACACGACGAGGGCAGGATCCACCGGAACGCTGCGGTCGTATACCACTTCGCCGGTATCAGTCTTGTGGATGCTCGTCCCGTTGTTGGCAACCATGTAGCCCGGCTTCTTGTGCATCCCCAGTTCGCGTGCGTACCGCTCCATGGCGGCCGGGGCCCTGCCGGAGGCGAGAACCAGGGTGAGCCCGGCATCCTCGGCACGCTTGAGGACCGACTTGGTGTGGCGGGAAAAGGTCAAATCGGCGCGCAGGAGGGTATCGTCGAGGTCGAGGGCCAGAAGCGATACCGGCGCACTCATTGCTTAACCTCCGGGCAGTCTCCCTGCAGGGTCCAGGGGTGTGGCAAGGGCTGGCCCTCGAGAAGACGCCCCAGGGCCACACAGGCCTCGAACATACTCAAGGGCGTGGACAGGACCGTAAGGCCTTCATCCTCCGCCAATCTCTTCATGGCCGCCTGCGGGGTCTTGTCGTTCACGAGCAAGACCCCGCGCGCACCGACAATATCCGCCGTACGCACCGTTTGCTCGCTCGAGAGGGACGTCACCATCAGCAGGTTGTCCTGGTCAACAACCAGGACATCGCTCATGAGGTCGCTGGCAATGACATGGCAGAGCGTGGCGTCCGGGAATCCGGCACCCTTGCAGACAATATGGGCCGGCAGCCCTTCAACGATATCGATAAATTTCATACATCCTCTGGTACGGCGAATGGCCCTCAAGCCGGAAAATGCCTTGAAGCCCGGGGCGAACTTCCCTTGTCAACATAACGAAGTGCCCCTCCCTTGGAGCATAGGCTCTTGGCCGTCCCTTGTCCAGACCATGTTGGAATTGTATAATCCCCAAATGAAGTTACGATCAAAAATTGTTGTCGCTCTTGCCATTGGTGTCGTTCTGCCCGCCCTCGCCGGCGGTCTTGTCAATCTGGCCTCATCGCGCAATGCCCTCAACCAGGCCGCAGACCTCAACGCGCATTTCTTCGCGGCCAACGCCGCCGCCAATTTCAATACCTTTTTCACCAGCCGTCTGCGCCTCACGGAAGCCTATGCCGCACTCGAAGACATCAAGGCCATGCAGTCCGATCGCAGTCGCCCCTTCCTCGTCGCGGAAAAGGCCCGCACCACCCTCTTCGAAAAGCTCATCCTGGCCTTCCCAGATGGCCGCTATTGGGCCAGCAATACCGCCAACCCCTGGCTCGACCAACTCGTTACCTCCAACGACAAGAGCCCGGAGGGAACCCCCCTCTCGATCGCCTCCCGCCCCTACTTCAAAAAAGCCCTCACGAACAACCGGGCCCTGCGCCCGGAAGCCATCCTGTCCGACCCGGTCATAAGCCTGAGCAACGGCGCAAAGCAGATGCTCATCGCCGCACCGGTTATCAACAGCGATGAAAACGGCACCAAGCGTATCGACGGTCTTATGGTCTCGTCTGTAACCTGGAACGACCTCAACCACCTCATTCAAACCGAGGAGGGCCGCATTCGCTCGGTTATGGGGAGCACTGTCCGTTTCTTCATCCTCTCCTCGACCGGCACCTACGTCTACCACCCCGAAACCGAAAAAAACGTGCGCATCGTCACCATCGACGGCAAAGCACAGACGGCCACGGCCCGCATCCAGGACGATACCCCCGAACTGGCAGAACTGGGAGTCCATATCATCAAAGGGGGCTCGGGATCGGGGTTTTATACTGATAGCGCAGCCCGACACGAACTTATCTGGGAGCCCATCGGTTCAACCGGCTACTCGCTCTGTATTATGGTAGAAGGGTCCCTCTACGCGAACACCATACGCGAGGTTACCCTCACCATCGCCCTGGTAAGCCTGATCACCACCCTCCTCGCCCTGTTCATCGCCGCATGGCTCTCGCGCAGCATTACCCGCCCCATCAACCATATTGCCAGTGCCCTTGCCGACATCGCCGCTGGGCGCGGCGATTTGAGTAGGGGGCTCGATTTCCGTTCCGGCGACGAGACCGGCGAGCTCGCACAGAACTTCAACGCCTTCCTGGACAGCCTGAGGGATACCATTCGGGAGGCCGGCGACGCGGGTACGGAAATCGGGGGCACCGGGGAGCGACTCAACAGCTCGGCCCAGGAAGTGCGCACTGCCATTGAAGCCATTCAAGCCCGGATGGAAGATCTCAAGCACCATACAAGCGTACAGGAAAAGAGCGTTGTCAGCACGAGCAGTGCCGTCAACAAGATAGACCAGGGGATTGAAACCCTCGTCTCCCGCATCGAGGCCCAATCATCCAATGTCATCGAATCATCCTCTGCCATAGAAGAGATGGTGGGCAACATCCACTCGGTTTCCACCAACCTGGAGCGCTCCTCGGGGCACTACAAAAACCTGGTGTCCGCAGCCCGTAACGGCAGGGAGCGCCTTGTGGGTGTCGATGAACAGATTAATGCCGTACAAAATCGCTCCCAAGCCCTCGAGGAGGCAAACGAGGCAATCAACGCCATCGCTTCGCAGACCAACCTCCTGGCCATGAATGCCGCCATAGAAGCCGCCCACGCCGGCGAAGCGGGCAAGGGCTTTAGCGTGGTTGCCGATGAAATACGCAAACTTGCAGAAAACGCCGCTTCATGGTCAAAAGAGATATCGGGGAGCTTGGTGGACATGCGCACCCAGATCGAACTGGCCGTTCAAACATCATCGGAGGCAAACGAATCCTTCGACCAGATTGAAGAACTCGTCAATACGGTCGACTCCATTTCCCGCGAACTCACTCACGCCATGGAGGAACAGAGCGCCGGCAGCAGTCAGGTCCTCGAGGCCCTGCGGGACATGCAGGGAATCAGTACCGAAATCCTCGATTCATCGAAGCTTATGGCAAGCCATTCCCAAAGTATTTTGGGAGAAATCGAACAGCTCAAGAATTCGAGTACGGCAGTTGAAAAGACGGCACACGGCATTGCCGGTGAAACGGCTTCCATAAGCCGGGCGGCAGAGACAACAGCGTCCCTTTCGGCAAAAAATGAAGAGGGGGCCAGCCGGCTTGCCGATATTGTCGGTCGATTCCGCCTGTAAAAGGTGGTATTCGAGCTATGAACAGGCCGCTTCGCGGCTATTGTCATTGCCACACTGGGCCGTGAACGTGGTATACTGATTCCACCATGGGAAAGATTTACGTATTCGTCAACCAGAAGGGCGGGGTCGGCAAGACCACGTCTGCCATCAACATAGGGGCGTACCTCGCCGACGCAGGCAAAAAGGTCCTCTTGGTCGACTTCGACTCCCAGGCCAACATGACCAGCGGCGTGGGCGCCGACGGCAAGAAGCCCGGCATATACCAGCTTATTGCCGGTGAATCGAGCCTCGAAGAAGTCATCCAGGAGACCTGTGTCCCCGGGCTCTCGATCATTCCGGCCAACATCGATCTTTCGGGCGCGGCCATCGAGCTTGTCGAGCAGGAAAACCGCGATTACTACCTTAAAAACGCCTTGGAACCGGCCCGGGCCGCCTGGGATTTCATACTGATAGACTGCCCGCCCTCGCTGGGGGTCCTCACCCTTAACGGTATGACAGCTGCAGACGAGGTCCTTATCCCCCTCCAATGTGAATACTACGCCCTCGAGGGCGTCTCCCTTCTCTTGAAGACCATCAAGCGCATCCAAAAGAACCTCAACCCAAAACTGGGCATCGGGGGCATCTTCTTTACCATGTTCGACCAGCGTACCCGCCTCTCGCAGGATGTCGTCCGCCAGGTTACCGAGTACTTCAAGGACAGCGTATTCCGCACCATCGTCCCGCGAAACGTACGCATTGCCGAAGCCCCCTCGCACGGGACCCCCATTTCGCGCTTTGATGCGAATTGTCTGGGAGCCCGTTCGTACGAAAGCCTCGCCAAGGAGGTACTCGCCCGTGCCTCCTAGCATGAAAAAAGGACTCGGCAAGGGCCTCAACGCCCTCCTTGACGACGACAGCGAGCCATTCTCCGCATCCGCCCCGGCGGCATCCGCAGCGACCTTCGACAGCGGGGCGGCAAAGACCGCTGCTCAGGTCAGTCCCCCGACCATTACCGGCGATCTCCTCCTGGAACTCACCAAAATTGAAGCCAACCCCGAGCAGCCGCGCCGCAACTTCGACATAGACGCACTTTCGGAGCTCGCCTCGAGCATACGCGAACACGGGGTCATCCAACCCATCGTCGTCGAACGGGTAGGCGACGATCGCTACCGCATCATTGCCGGCGAACGGCGCACCCGGGCCGCCCGCATGGCAGGACTGGAAAAAGTCCCGGTTGTCATGCGCGAGTATTCGGACCAGCGGCGCCTTGAAGTCGCCCTTATCGAAAACGTCCAGCGCGAAGACCTGAACCCCCTTGAAGAAGCCCAGGCCTACCGCAAGCTCATGGAGCTGGGAAACCTGTCGCAAGAGGAAGTCTCCACCCGCGTGGGAAAGAACCGCTCGACCATCGCCAACGCCCTGCGCCTGCTCAAACTCCCGGAATCCATGCACGAAGCCCTCGCAGACGGCCGGCTTACCAGCGGACACGCCCGGGCCATTCTTTCGCTCGTAAACCCCTCCGACCAAGAACTCCTCTACACGCGCATTCTCGAAGAGGAACTCTCCGTCCGGGCGGCCGAACGCAGCGCCGCAGATCTCGCCAAGGGCCAACGCAGCGAGAAACCCGCAAAAAAAGAAGCAAAGATCACCGCCAGCGACCCCGAACTCGAGGGCATCCGCCAGAGATTCATGGAGCGGCTGGGGACCAAAGTTACCATTAACGGCTCCATGGAAAAGGGCAGTCTCCACATCGACTACTACTCCATGGACGACCTCGATCGCCTCCTCGAACTCATCGCAGGGAGTACCAATCCATGACCCCTCCGGCCGACCGCTTCAAACGATTCAACTCGGGCAAGACGATGGCCTTCATGCTCGCCTTTCTCTGCCTTGTCGTCCTAATCGTCGCCCTCAAACTGGCCGCCCCCATCCTCATTCCCTTCTTTGTGGCCATCGTCCTCGCCTTTGTGTTCGACCCCATCGTCGTTCTCTTCCAGCGCATCCGCATCCCGCGCGCCATAGGCATAGGGCTCGTCGTCATACTCATCGGGGTCGTCTTCTGGCTTTTGGGGCTTATAATCTTCAACTCGGCAAAGACCATGTTGAGCCTCTACCCCCGCTACGAGACCCGCTTTCTGGAAATTTATCAACAGATCGCCAAGCTCTTCCAACTCCCCTTCAACGAAGAACTGTCCTTTTCGGGCAATCTCCTTACCCAGCTGGGGGTACGTCAAAAGATACAGAGCTTCCTGCTGACAACCTCGGAGACCTTCCTCGCCTTCGGCAAAAACCTGGGCCTCGTTCTCCTGTTCATGGTCTTCCTCATGGCAGAACGCGTCCACTTCAAGGACAAGCTCTCCGCCGCCTTCGAAGGCAAGCTCTCGACCAAGATTCGCGCCATATTCCAATCCATTGTGGAACAGACCATGCGCTATCTGCGCACCAAGGTTCTCATGTCCCTCCTTACCGGGGTCCTTTCATTCATAATTTTCCTTCTCGTTGGCCTCGATTTTGCCATCGTGTGGGCAGTTCTCGTCTTTGCCATGAACTTTATCCCCACCTTTGGCTCCATTATCGCCGGCATGGGCGTTTCCATATTTGCCCTCGTCCAATTCTGGCCGGCCTCCTTACCCATCATTATCGTGGCCGCAGGGGTTCTCCTCGCCAACATGGTTATCGGTAATTTCGTTGAACCGAAGATACAGGGCGACAGCCTCAACCTGAGCCCCTTTGTCCTCCTCGTTTCACTCTCCTCCTGGGGATATATCTGGGGCTTTATGGGCCTCGTCCTCGCCGTCCCCCTTACCGTCGTTGTCAAAATATTCTGCGAAAACATCCCCCTCTTGGAACCGGCCTCCATCATCATGGGATCCTGGAAGGCTTCAAAACCGGCTTCTACAGACAAAACCTCAAGCGAGGAGAACACATGAAAACCATACTCGTAGTTGATGACGAGCTTACGATACTCGACATCACCGCTGCCATTTTGGAAAAACTCAAGTACAACCCCGTCACGACCCAATCTGCCGACGAGGCATCAGCCCTCATCGACGAGGGGGGCATAGACCTTGCCCTCGTGGACGTCGTCCTTCCCGGCCGCGGCGGCCTCGACCTCTTGATGGAGATAAAGGACAAGCACCCCGAACTGCCAGTCATCATCATGACCGGCAAAATCAAGGTGAACAACGACCCCTTTACCAACCTCACGAGCCAGTTCGGCGCCCGCGCTGTACTACCCAAGCCCTTCACCCCCGAAGAACTCCTCGAAGTCATACGTTCGGTACTGGGCAAGGCGTAACGCAGTGCGGGTACGGGGAACAAAAAGACTTCTTCTGATACTCTCGCTCGCATTTCTTGCCGCCCCCGTCCCGATTCCCGCCCAGGACGGCGTACGGGTAGCCATCGTGAATGAAGCCCTTCGCTACCGCGGCACCCCCTACGTCTACGGCGCCATGTCGCCAAAGGGCTTCGACTGTTCCGGCTATACCTCCTGGGTTTTCAAGAACGCCGCAGGCATTTCCCTGCCTCGCACCGCCCGCGGCCAGGCGGCGGCCGGGGTCGCCGTCTCCTTGGCCGAAGCCCGCCCCGGAGATCTCCTCATATTTGACACCGTCGGTGGCCGCCCCAGCCACGTGGGGATACTCCTTGAAAACCGCAAATTCTCCCATGCCGCCTCTGCCGGGCCCAAAACAGGCATTATTGTCTCGAGTTTGAACGAAAAATATTACGCACAGCGCATTATCGGGGCCCGGCGCGTTCTGGCCAGCCCGCCCCCACTGGCAGAGGCCCCTCCCCCGGCGCCTGCCAAGCCTGCAGGCCCCGTTTCCAGCGGGTCCAAGCCGGCCGCAGCGAAACCGAAAGAGGCTCCCGCCCCCAAGGTCGCAGACACCCCGACCCCTGCAAAACCCGATACGCCACAGAGCGGGAGCCCGCTATCAGCCCAGACCTCCCCTTCCCCAATGAGCGAGCCCATCGTCCTGGGGATTGGCCCCCGCATGCAGACCTTTAGCGACCCGATCCCGGCACTCAAGGGCTCTTCGCTCCAGTTTACGCTGCGCAACGACAGCGGCAAGAGCGGCACCTTCGAAGTCCTCTTTTACAAGCTCGACCGCGACCCGTCCAAACACCGCACCCTGCGGCGCGACCGGATTCGTATTGGAAATGCGGCACTCCAAGACCTCGCACCCCTCGCCTTCCCGGAAGAGGGCCGCTACCGTCTCATCATCAAGACCCACGACAACTTCAAACGCGTGGAAAGGACCTGGACAGTAAGGGGGCTCTGACATGATCACTCGCGCCGTGCGACCGCTTCTCGCCGTTCTCCTGTGGAGCGCAGTTATCCCTGCCGGGGCCTTCGCGCGCGGCAGCCTAAAAGAGGGCGTGTTGCGTCTCTCTGCCGGCGAGAACAGAGAAGAAGTGCGCGTATCACTCGACGCCTTTCCCCTGTACGCCCGCCCCGGATTCTCGCCAGTCTATACCCGGCCGGATCTCGACATCGATCCCGGCAGTTGGCAGCGCATCGAAAGCGACGACACCGGCCGCAGCACGCCCCTCCTCGAGGTGGACTACCCCGGTAAAATCCCGCACCAAGCCTTCGACTTCTCGAAACCCGACTACCGCGAATTTACATTCCTCATTCCCTTTGAACTGGGCGTCCTCGACTGGGCGGCCCTGCGCCGTACAACCAACAGCGTGCCCGTGCCCGCCTTTTACTTCGCGGGTATCGGTGACAACTGGGAACTCTGGCTCAACGGCCGTCCCATACGACGCGAAATGTACCTTGACGACGCGGGAAACATTACACTGCACCGCGGGCTCAAGCGAATTGTCGTTCCCTTTGATGCAGACACTCTTACGCTGGGGCGCAACACCCTCGTCATTCGGGTAATCGGCGATATCAAATATCCCACGACCGGCCTTTTTCTCAAGGGCCCGCACTATCTGGGAACCGAGTCGGCCATTCGCCAGCGCGAATTACCCCTCCTGCAGCTGGTCTTTATCGGCCTTTACATCTTTGTGGGCCTCTACCACCTCTTCCTCTTTAGCCGCCGCCTCCAGGACCGTCACAACCTCTACTACGGCCTCTTCTCGATAATTTTGGGGCTCTACCTCTATACCCGCACCGGTTCCTTCTTCCTGATAGACACCAACCTTACCTCACGCATCGAGCTCGTCTGCCTCTATGCCGTCCTGCCCCTGATGGGGGCCTTCATCGAGCACCTCAACCGCGGCCGTGTATCGATAGTCACCAAGCTGTACAGCGGCATCAGCGTCCTCTTCATGCTTGTTGCCACCTTCTTTACCATGAACATTGCCCACTACACCCTGCGCATTTGGCAGGCAACGGCCCTCGCCATGGCCCTCTTTTACTGGCTCGTCCGCGTCATTTTCGAGTACGTAAAAGCCACCTGGGGCGAAAGGCGCAAGGCTGATAGCTCCACCCGCAGCCCCTTTATCGTCCTGCTCTTCACCCGATTGTTCACGAGTCCCCAGGGCAATCTCCTCGTGGGATCGACCCTACTCCTTGCAACCGGGGTGTACGATATCCTCAACTCGATGTTTTGGAACTACTCGCAGGTCATAACCCCCTACGGTTTTCTCCTCTTTACCCTGGGAACCGCCCTCGTCCTGGCCAACCGCTTTACCTTTCTCTATGCCCGCGTTTCGGAGCTCAACGACAGCCTCGACGACCGATTGGGAGAGCTCCAGGCTGCCACAGAACGGCTGGCTGCGAGCGAACACAAGTACCGCAGTCTCTTCGAGGGGACCAACGAGCCGGTGGCCCTGCTCGACCAGAACCTGTGTTTCTTGGAGGGGAACCGGGCCGCCGTTGAATTCTTCTCGCTGGACCGCCCTGCCAACGAGGACTTGCGATTGCAGGAGACCCTCTTCTGCGACGAGCGCGAGGCGAACCGCCCCGTACGAACCCTTGAACTCGCAGCGGCTTCACTCACAGAGCGCCATCCCGCACGCGAAGACACGTTCCGCTTTCGCACCGCCCTGGGCGAGGCGCGCACCTGTCTCCTGCGCCTGGAGCGCATAAAGAGCAGCAACGGAACAGAGATACTCTTGCGCCTGAGTCCCGATCCGGAGAGCCTCCTTACCAAGGCCTTTGTGGAGGGCAGGGAGACCTGGCAGATAGAGAGCTCACTCTCTGCCGCCGACGAGGCCTGTCGCCACATTGGCGAACACCTCAAGCGATACCAGAAAGAAGACGAGGCCAACTATCTCATGGTCTGTCTGCGTGAAATGGTTATCAACGCCGTGGAACACGGCAATTTGGAAGTAAGCTGGAACGACAAAACCCGCGCCCAGCAGGAGGGCCGCTACTTCGACTTCCTGCGCGAACGCCAGGCCCTGCCCGCCTTCCGCAAACGAAGGGTGCGCATCGAATACTCCATAAGCCGCGAGAAGGCCACCTTTCGCATTAGCGACGAAGGGCGCGGCTTCGACCACCGAAAGTTCCTCAAAGCCGGTATCGAAGCAACTCCGGAGCTCCTCGAGCACGGTCGCGGCCTGTTCATGACCCTCAACGCCTTCGACCGCGTCGTCTACAACGAGCGCGGCAATCAAGTAACCCTGCTCAAAAAGCTCTCTTGATCGTGCGCCGCGCACACGGTCTCGCGGCGGCACCCGACCGCGCATACGGTCTCGCGGCCGGGCCGGGAGATACTATGCCATTGCCAACTTCTGTCCCGCCTCGATGGCCGCCACATTGAGCGGTATGAAGCGGTGTTTGGCCGGCGGGAAGAACTTCTCGAGTATGGCCTTGACGCCGTCCAGGGCGAGGGCCCCGGTAAGCTTCGCGAGGGCCCCCAGGGCCACCATGTTGGCAACCCGGGTATCGCCCAGGGATTCGGCAGTCCCGGTAAAGGGGAGCTCCACGACGCGGATATCCGCGCGCGCGGGCCGTTTGCTCACCAGGCTGGCATTGACCAGCATGAGCCCGCCTTTTTTGAGGAGATTCTCGCAGACGGCCATCGAGTCGTTGTTCATCACAAGGACACTGTCCGCGCGCGTAACGAGCGGGCTGGAGATGGCCTCGCCAGAGACCACGACGCTCGCACGCGCCACCCCGCCGCGTTTTTCGGCCCCGTAAAAGGGAAAGAACGTCACGTTCTTTCCCTCTGCCATGGCGCAGTACACCCAAATTTGGCCCAGGGAGATGATGCCCTGGCCGCCGAATCCGGCAAACATGGATCGTTCGGTCATAGTGCAGCCTCCCCGCCCGGCAGGGTATCCGCCAGGGTGTTTTTAATTTCGCCCAAGGGGAAAACCTGCAACATGTTGTGTTCGAGCCATTCGACCGCGTCGAGCGGCGACATGCCCCAGTTTGTGGGACAGGGAGAGAGTATCTCCACCAGGGTAAAGCCCTTTCCGGCCATCTGGGCCTCGAAGGCCTTCTTGATGTAGCCCTTGGTCTTGCGCACATTGGCCGGGGTATTCACCGCCCCGCGGGCCAGATAGCGCGTCCCATCGAGAGTCGCAAGGAGCTCGCAGGAGCGAATGGGATAGCCCATCCCGGCAGTATCGGGGTCGCGCCCCTCGGGGGCAGTCGTCGCCTTCTGGCCAATGATGGTAGTGGGGGCCATCTGGCCGCCGGTCATCCCGTAAATGGCATTGTTGACGAAGATTGTCGTAAACTTCTCGCCGCGGTTGGCCGCGTGGATAATTTCCGCAGTCCCGATGGCCGCAAGATCGCCGTCGCCCTGATAGCAGATAACCAGCTCGTCGGGGCGCACGCGTTTGATGCCCGTGGCGGCGGCCGGGGTCCTGCCGTGGGCCGGCTGTACCGAGTCGAACTTGAAGTAGAGGTTGGCCCAAATGGAGCAGCCCACCGGGTTGGTGATAATCGACCGCTCACCCAAGCCCATTTCATCGACAACCTCGGCAATGAGGCGGTGGATGAGGCCATGGCCGCAGCCCGCACAGTATTTCGTCTGCACCTTCTCCATCGAGGAGGGATGCCCGTACAATTTCTTCATTCTTTCCTCCCCATGACGCGCAGGGCCTCGGTGAGGACCTCTTCCTCGGTGGGAATATTCCCCCCGACGCGCCCGAAGTGCGCAACCGGCACCGCCCCGTTTACCGCGAGGCGCACGTCCTCGACCATCTGCCCCATGCTCATCTCGACGCAGAGGAAGTGCTTCCCCTTTGCTGCAAGAGCAGCAATAGGGGCCGTCGGGAAGGGCCACAGGGTGATGAGTCGCAGGAGCCCTATCTTGAGACCGCGCGCGGCGGCTTCGTTATGCACGCCCAAACAGACGCGGGCAGAGGTCCCGTAGGCCACCAGGATCAAGTCTGCATCGTCGCAGCCAATCTCCTCCCAACGGACTTCGGTCTCCTGTATCTTCTTGTAGCGTTCAAAGCGTGAATTTATTTTGGCTTCGAGGCTGTTTGCTTCAAGGTCGAGCGAAGTCACATGGCGGATGGGCCGGGCCTGGGGCAGGCTGCCCCCCTCCCGACGGTCGCCCACGCTCCAATCGCGTTTGGGCAGACTGGCGGGATCCCTTTCGGGCGGTAAAATCACGCCCTCGAGCATCTGCCCTATAACACCATCGGCAAGAAGCACTACCGGCATGCGCCAGGTATCAGCCAAATCAAAGGCCCTGTAGGTAAGGTCTGCACACTCCTGTACACTCCAGGGGGCCAGGACCGGCGTATGGTAGTCGCCATGGCCGCCGCCGCGTGTGGACTGGAAATAGTCGCCCTGTGCCGGCGATATGGCCCCAAGACCGGGACCCGCGCGGGCGACATTGACGATGACCATGGGGACATCGGCACCGGCCCCGTAGGAGATACCCTCCTGCTTGAGGCTTACGCCCGGGCTCGAGGAGGAGGTCATGGCGCGTACTCCGGCGGCCGATGACCCGTAGACCATGGAAATAGCCCCGATCTCGCTCTCTGCCTGGATAAAAACCCGGCCGCGCGCGAGCATCTCGCGTGCCATCCAGGCGATCAATTCGTTCTGGGGGGTTATGGGGTACCCGTAGTAGGCCATGCAGCCCGCGCGGATGGCCGCTTCGGCGATGGCCTCGTTCCCCTTCATCAGTCTCTTTTCTTCACTGCCGCTCATTCCCCGGCCTCCCGTTCGAACACCTCGATTACACAGTCGGGGCACACGAGGAAGCAGTTGCCACAGGCAATGCAGGCCTCGGGGTGTTTGACAGCGGCGGGATAGCCCCCCGCCGCGTTCATCTCTGTATCGGCGCCCAAAACCTGTTTGGGACAGGCGCGGATGCACAGGTAACAGCTCTTGCAGCGTTCACGGTCGATAACGACCATTCCTCGTCTGGCCACAGCGTCTCCTTGCGGGCGGGGCAATCCGTCCTGCGGTCACCCCTATTTATCATGACACTTTCTACAGATTATGTCATGCTGAATTTGACAGCGCAAGGGACAATCGGTTGCAAAAAAAGGCGGGCGGCATCCAAAAATGCCGCCCGCCTTGAAAAAACAGATCCTACGCGAACCAGCGCACCCCCGCCTCGAAGATACGCTGGGCATCGCTTGCGGGGATGTTCTTGTGGACATTCGGCCCCACGCGCTCGCTGTGTCCCATCTTGCCCAATACGCGGCCGTCGGGCGAGAGGAGTCCCTCGATGGCAAAGGCCGAACCGTTGGGATTCCAGGGTTCACGCATCGTGGGCTCACCGTTTTCATCGGCATAGCAGAAGGCCACCTGACCTTTTTCGAAGAGCTCCTCGCCAAGGGCCGCGTTAACCGCGAGCCGCCCCTCGCCGTGGCTCACCGGCAGGGTCTGGAGGGAATCGACCGGATCAAGGGCGAGCCAGGGCGACTTGTTCGACATGACCCGGGTCGTGACCATGCGCGAGACGTGGCGGCCCAGCTCGTTGAAGGTAAGGGTGGGATCGCCTGGACCGCACTCGCGTATCTCGCCGTAAGGCACGAGGCCCAGCTTGATGAGGGCCTGGAAGCCGTTGCAGATACCCAGGACGAGACCGTCCCGGCTGCCCACGAGCTCATTGACCTCTTTGGCCACAGCCGGGGCGCGCAGGGCGTTCGCGATGAACTTGCCCGAGCCCTCCGGCTCGTCGCCGGCGGAAAACCCGCCGGAAAGGGCCAGTATCTGCGCCCCGGATATCGCGCGGGCCAGCAGGGCCGAGCTCTCGCGAACTTCTTCGGGGCTGCGGTTGCGAAAGAGGACCTGCTTGGTCTCTGCCCCCGCACGGCGAAAGGCCCGCTCCATGTCCCACTCGCAGTTGGTCCCCGGGAAGACCGGGAGGACGACGAGGGGTTTGGCCCTTTTCCCTATCGCGGGGAGCCCGTGGCCATCCCGCCAGGCGGACAGAGACAGGGCCAGGGGATCCTTGCCGCTTGCGGCGCCGGACTCGGGCCAGGCGGCATCGGCCACGCTCTTGCCGCTTGCCGTCTGCGGATACACGCGCGAAAGCGGGGCCTCCCAGAGGCGGCGCAATGTGTCGAGGGGGACGGCTGCGGCGGTGCCGACAGTAGCCTCTAGGGCGGGGCTGCTGTTCACCACGCGGAAAATGGCAGCCGAAGCAGCCTGCTGCGGGCCGGAACTATCAGCCTTGATCGTACGGGCGATGATGTTCCAATTGGTGCAACCAGCCAGAGCCTCATCGAGGTTTTCAAGACAGGAGGCGATAGCCGCAGGATCGAGTTCGACGATGAAGCTACCCGGGGCGACCGGCTTGTCGAGGCGGGCGAGGTCGACTTCGAGGCTCACCCGGTTGCCAAAGGCCATGAGGGCGAGGGTCGCCAGGGGCCCGCCCGCGTGAACGGCAGAAGCGGCGCGCACCATGCCCGCATCGCGCATGGCTTCGAGGGCGGCGCAATTGGCGCGGAAGGTCTCCCAGGGGCTGCCCGATTCGGGGAGGGCAAAGAGGACGATGGGGCTGTCGCCCGCCGTCGAAAGGGCGGCGGAGCTCACCCGGGAAGCGTCGGTAACGCCGGCGGCAAAGGAGACCAGGGTGGGCGGGACATTGAGGATACGGTCGTTACCGGGGTCGCGGTAGGTGCCGGACATCGAGTCCTTGCCGCCAATGGCCGGTGTCCCCAGCTCGACCTGCGCCTCGAGGGCGGCGAGGAGGGCTGCCAGGGGCTTGCCCCAGGCCTCGGGGGAGGAGCTGCGTTCGAAGTACTCCTGCAGGGACAGGCGCGCCGTCGAGAGCTTGCCGCCCAGCGACACGTAACGCGCCAGCGACTCGAGGACCGCCGCTCGGGCCCCCTTGAAGGGGCTCTTTTGCGCGATCTCGGGGTTGTAGCCAAAGCTCATGAGGCTCGCGGTCGCCGCATCGCGGTCAAGAGCCGGCAGGAGGGCCGCCATGCCGCACTCGGGAGTCCCCTGGGTGGCGCCGCCAAAGGGGAAGAGGACCGACGACGAACCGATCGATCCGTCGAAGATCTCCTGCAGACCGCGGCGGCTCGCCGTGCGTAGGGAGGAAAGCTCGGCCTTCAAAGCTTCCAGAGCTGCCGCGGGGCTGGAAACGGCCGCGGCAGCTACGGCTGCCGCAGTTGCGGGCGCAGCC
>CAZIRF010000030.1:17383-35268 GCA_964541755.1 uncultured Spirochaetales bacterium
GTAGTTGCGGGCGCAGCCGTAGTTGCGGGCGCAGCCGTAGTTGCGGGCGCAGCCGTAGTTGCGGGCGCAGCCGGGCTCGCCGGAGCAGCCAGCCCGGCTGCCTCCCCGGAGCCCGCACACTCGCCCCCGCAACAAGTACAGGTCGAGGGCGCCTCAATGCGCGCCACCGCACTGCGCGTGGCCCCGTTCGTATCCAAAAAGCGCCGGTCGAGATCCACAATCGTCTCGCCGCGCCAGCTCATCACCAAACGCTCGTCGGCCGTTACCGTCGCAACCGTCACCGCCTCGAGGTTCTCGCCATTGGCCAGCGCTATGAAGCGCTCGACATCTTCGGGGGCCACCACAACGGCCATGCGCTCCTGCGACTCGCTCGTCGCAAGCTCAACCCCGTCGAGCCCCTCGTACTTGCGCGGCACCCGGTCCAAATCGATCGAAAGCCCCCGCGCAAGCTCGCCCACCGCGACGCATACGCCCCCGGCGCCAAAGTCGTTGCAGCGCTTGATAAGCGAGCACACTTCCTTCGAGCGGAACAAGCGCTGTATCTTGCGCTCCTCCACCGGATTGCCCTTCTGAACTTCGGCCCCGGCCGTCTTTACCGATTCCTCTGTGTGCTCGCGGGATGAACCAGTCGCCCCGCCAATCCCGTCGCGGCCCGTCCGGCCGCCCAAAAGGATGACCACATCCCCCGGGGCCGGCTCTTCGCGCCGTACCCAGGCCGCCGGCACCGCCGCAATGACGGCGCCCAGCTCCATGCGCTTGGCCAAAAAGCCCTCGTGGTAGAACTCCGCCACCTGCCCCGTCGCAAGCCCGATCTGGTTTCCATAACTCGAATATCCGTGGGCCGCCTCGCGGGCAATTTTAAGCTGGGGCAGTTTCCCCTGCAGGGTCTCCGCCGGGTGCTGCCGCGGGTCGCCGCCGCCAGTCACGCGCATGGCCTGATGGACATACGAGCGCCCCGACAGAGGATCGCGAATCGCCCCGCCCAAGCAGGTCGCCGCCCCGCCAAAGGGCTCGATCTCTGTGGGGTGGTTGTGCGTCTCATTCTTGAACATGAGGAGCCAGGGCTCCTCGCTGCCGTCGGTGAACTTCGCCGTTACGTGAACCGAACAGGCATTGATCTCTTCGGATACCTCGAGGTCGGCCAGCTGGCCCCGCCTTCGCAGGAGCTTCCCGCCAATCGTCGCGAGGTCCATCAGGGTGTGGGGCCGCTCATACGCCGCCTCGCCGTAGACCTCCTCGCGCGCCGCCTCCCACAGGGCCAGACAGTGGCGCAGCTCATCAGCCTCGCTCCCCTCTTCGACATCGATACCGCTCAAGCTGGTCATGAAGGTCGTGTGCCGGCAGTGGTCGGACCAATACGTATCCAAAACCCGAAGTTCCGCCAGCGAGGGGTCGCGCCCCTCGCCCGCGAAGTGCGTGCGGCACACGGCCAGGTCTTCGGCAGACATGGCCAGGCCAAAGTCCGCCGCCATCTTTTCAAGGGCTCCCCCCTCAAGGGCGCGGAAGCCCGCCAAGACCGGCACCGCCGGCGGCGTCCCGGTCTCCAGCTCCAGGCTCTGCGGGAGGGCCAGGGACGCCTCGCGCGAATCGACCGGGTTTACCAGCTGCGCAAGGAGGGCTTCGCGGGCGTGGGGCCCCGCCGCCGATGCCAGGGTAAAGGCATAGACCCGCGCACAGCGCACCACCGGCCGCGTCCCGAAGAGGAGGGCCACACACTGCGCCGCGCTGTCCGCCCGCTGGTCATACTGCCCCGGCAGGTACTCCGTCGCAAGGACAATCTCCTTCTCGCCGCCCGCCAAACCCGGCACCAGGGCCCCGGCGTGCCAATCGTCGCACTGAACCTCGGCAAAGACCCGCGTACAGGCCGTCCGGAACTCATCCTCGTCGAGGCCCGTCACATCATAGCGGTGGAGGATGCGAACCCCCTCAAGGCGGGAAAGCTCCGCGGCATTCGCCGCGGAAAAGTGGCGAATCTCGTCGCGCAGGGCGCGGCTTTCGACATCAAAACCCGAACGCTTTTCTGCGTATACACGACGCACGATTTCCCGTGCGGTACTGGCCTGGCTCGTAGACATGACGGCTCCAAAGAGGGGGGTGGCGGTGGAATCAGACGGGCTGAGTAACCGCCCCCATTCTACCGGGTTCGGCCACTCGTTGACAATGACTGTGCGCCCTGTTACAACTAACACGTCGGTCCGGTAGCTCAGTTGGATAGAGCAGCTGCCTCCTAAGCAGCAGGTCGCACGTTCGAATCGTGTTCGGGCCAAATAAAGGGGGGGGACGAAGCCCCCTGTACCTCTTACGCCTTTTCCGTCTCGCCCGCAGCGCTCAAAGCGCCTCGCGTCCCCCACGGCCGGGCTTCCTCACCCGCAGTTGCTTCCATCAAGCGCGGTCTCTGCGAGCCCGCGCCGCTTCCCCACCCTCACGGGTTCGGCGATCCCGGCCTCCCCCCCCTCATGCCGGCCGGGCCCCGGCCTCCCCCAACCGACTCATGCAAACAGAGCCCCGCTTGCGCGGGGCTCTGTTCGTCAATCGTCCTCGAGGAGCGGCAGGGCCTCTACCGCTTCCATCTCGCTCTCTTCCCGCGGGACAATACCCCGGCTCTGCTTTGAAGTGCTCCCGCGCGACGCGCTTCCGCGCGAAACCGTAGGCGCAGATCGCGTATTGCTTCCTTCGGCCGCAATCTTGAAGAAAGAAATTGCCGAACTCATCTGCGTCGCTTGGGCGCTCAGCTCCTCGGACATCGACGCGAGCTCCTCGCTGGCCGACGCATTCTGCTGCACGACCATATCCAGCTGGGTAATCGCCTTGTTGATCTGGGTTGCGCCCGAATCCTGTTCTGCACTGGAAGACTTGATCTCCTGCACCAGATCCGCCGTCTTGCGGATGTCCGGGACCATGCGGCCCAACATCTCGCCGGCCTTCGTCGCGATGCTCACACTGCGCTTGGAGAGCTCACTAATCTCGACGGCCGCCACCTGGCTGCGTTCGGCGAGCTTGCGTACCTCGCTTGCGACAACCGCAAAGCCCTTGCCCTGCTCGCCGGCCCGGGCTGCCTCGATGGCCGCATTGAGGGCCAGGAGGTTCGTGTTTCGCGCGATCTCTTCAATAATGCCAATCTTCTGCGAAATCTCCTGCATGGCAAGAACCGTCTCGTCAACGACCTTCCCGCCCTCTGCGGCGTCATCCGCACTGCGCAGGGCGATGGACTCGGTCTGAAAGGAATTGTCTGCCGTGTTCTTGATGTTCGAAACCATTTCTTCCATTGAGGAGGAGACTTCCTCGGTACTGGCCGCCTGCTCGGTGGCCCCCTGCGACAGGCTCTGGGCCGTGGAGCTTACCTGCACCGCACCCGCCGTTACCGATTCGGCGCTCTCTCGCACCTCACTCATCACAGCCGAAAGGTGATCAGCCATATCGCGAAGTGCCTTGGCCAACTCACCCATCTCGTCATTGCGGGTCAAGGTCTTCTGTGTGGGGCGATGAGTAAGGTCACCTTCTGCAATATAATTGGCCAAGCCGACCGCCTCGCCAATGGGTTTGATAAGAATACGTACCAGAAGGTATACGAGTACCACCACAATAATCATGCCAAGAATGGCGAGGAATATCGTAAGCTTAACGGCCACATTGGCCTCTCGCATCAAGGCGGTAAGGGAAACCGTCACAACAAGGCTCCAAGGATCGGAGCTCCCCCCCATATCGACCGGCTCAAAGTAGAAGTAGGACTGCTCCCCCGTTGCGAGGGAGCGCTGCTCCTCGGTGCGATTGCGCCCGGCACGGACATCCGCATCGCGGTCGCGGGCATCAGCCCGTACCTCGAGTATCTTCTTGCCCACCTGTTCGGGGTTCTTGTGCGCCAAATAGGTTGTGTCATTGGAAAAGAGGAAGGCGTAGCCCGCCCCCATGGGGTCAATTTCGCCAACAAGCTTCTGGATACTGTCAAGCATGATCTCCACACCGGCCGCACCGACAACCTGACCTTCATTCATGAGCGGCACCCCGACCAAGACCATGGGGTGTTTCGCACCCTGAAACTCAACAATGATCGGGTCACTGGTAATGGCTGCGCGCTTCTGCAAGGCCGTACGGTACAGGGCTGCCCGTTCACTCGGGAGTTCAAAAGGATTTCCCCGTGCAACTGTCGAACCTTCGCGATGGACCCGAAGCCCCCACTCCGGTTGGCCATTCCCACCGGTAAGGATATAGACCCCCAAGAGATCCGGGTTGATTTCAAGCACACCCGTAAGGGCATTGTTGGTTGCACCGCTGTCTTCCTCGGAAAAATAAGCCAACAGTTTGGCCAGTGTTGCCGCCGTAGCGCGTGCACTCAACATCTGCGCCTCTATCTTGCGCGCCTCGCCCTCTGTCATGAGGTTCACTTCCGAATAGACCGCTTTTTGCACAGACCCCACATAGCGAACACTCAAGAAGGTGATAATACCCAACAACACGATGCTCACCCCGATGCTCACCACTAGAGTAATCTTCCCGCCAATTCCCAATCGAATCTTCATGAATAACCTCCACAAAGCACCGCAGCCCGACAAAGCAGGTCTTGGTGGCGCTCCAACTATCAGTCTAATTCAAGAAATTTACATTGCAATATCTTATTTCTATTCTCTTGCCAGCCCGTTTCGTAGCGGGTAGACTGCAAAAACCATGCCACCTCGTGTAACACCCCGGCGGGCACGCATTCTCGTAACCGCCAGTCTCTGTTTCCTTTTAATCCTCTTCATGACCGCCGAGCGCCCCCACACCCACCCACCCGGCCCCCCGGCACCCCCAACGTCCCCCCAAAGCCCGGTGCCAAGCAACGAAAGCGCCCTGCAAATCGAAGGATCGGTCTCCTTTCCCACAAAAGAGCTCCTTACCGAACAGTGGAACGGCGACGTTCCCCACCTCTTCTTCCATCCACTTATCGTGAACCCCGAAATGGCCTTCGATGGAGACCGTTTCCACTCCTTCATGCACAAGTGGTTTGTCACCAAAGAAGAACTCTTGCGCATTCTCGAAGAACTGTACGCCCGGGATTACGTCCTCGTAGACTTTTACGACAGCATCAGTTACGAAAGCGGGGGCAGCTCCGACGCCCCCCGTGCCGTCGCCCGGCGCACATCCTTCGCCGTCCCCGCCGGCAAGAAACCCCTCATCATCTCCATAGACGACCTCAACTACTACCCGGATACCACCCTGCACGGCGGAGCCCTGGGACTCGTCATCGACGTGAAAGGCCAGCTCATGGCGCGCGTACCCGACGGCTCCGGCGGGGAGGAGCTCTCAAACGAAGGGGAAATCCCCCTGCTCCTCGAACGCTTCATCGAGAAACACCCCGACTTTTCTTGGCGGGGTGGACGGGGCATTATCGGCCTTACCGCCTATAACGGCTTTTTGGGCTACCGGACAAACGACCCCCATAACAGTAATCGTGACCAGGACAGCATTAAAGCCCGCGATGTCGCCAACGCCCTCAAGGCCATGGGCTGGCACTTCGCCTGCCACTCCTGGGGGCACATCCACCCGGGCCGCATGAGCGCCACCGAATACCGCAACATCGAGGAGCGCTGGCAACGCGAAGCGGCGCCCATAATCGGTTCTACAGACCTCTTCATCTTCCCCTTCGGAGCCCTCCCCTTCGACGACCCCGGCAAACTCGCAGCCCTCCAGGATCTGGGCTACCGAGTTCTCTTTCCCGTGGACCGCAATTACACAAGCTACGACAAGGACGGCAGTCTTGTAATCAACCGTATACAGATGGATGGACTCGTCCTGTCGCGCAAGACCCACTTTATCCTTCCCTTTGTAGACCCCTCCCGTGTTAGCCTTCATCCCTTCCGTTTTTCAATAGACAAACAGGAACCAAGGGCATAGACTGATACAAGAGGCGGCTCGGGCCGCCCGTGAGCATCAAGTAAGAATACTGTGGAGCAGAAATCATGGCATATTATCGAATCGTTTACACAACCCGCACCAGAACCACCGCGCGCATTGCCGAACGTCTCGCCGTTCGATTGCGTTCACAGGGCCAGCGCGCAGTCGCCTGCACCCTCGCCACCAGCCCGCAGGCGGAACTGGGCGAACGCCTGGTAATCGCCTCGCCCGTCAACGGCATGAAGGTCCTGCCCGAATTTGCCCTGTACTGCCGTGAGCTCGTCCGAAGTGCCGTCCCGGTCTTCGGCATCTTCCTCGTGTCGGCCATTGCCCCCACCGGCCGCCGCTTCTGGCGTCGCATTATGGAAGCAGAACTCGCCCGGTACACACGCATGATTGGCGCCAAAGCCTCCCATATCTTCGGCGGATATCTCGATCGCCCAATGCCTGCCCCTGCCCGCTTCATCTTCGGGCTCAAGCGGGACCTCCCCCTCGACCAAGTCGATGAAAACGCCATCGACGCCTGGGCGGACAGCCTTATTGCCACGGAATCCGGCGACGCAGTGAGCACTTGAGCGACCTCCCCGCCAATACCGGCACAAAGAGCTTTGGCAGACACTGATAGAGAACTGTGATATACCAGAGCAAAGCGATCAACAGGAGAAGGTATGCAAGCAGTCATTCTGGCCGCCGGAATGGGCAATCGCCTAGGAAAATATACAAAAAACAACACCAAGTGCATGCTCGAGATAAACGGCCGTACCCTGGCCGCGCGCGCCCTCGATGCCCTCGTCGACAATGGTATTCCCCGCTGCATCATTGTCGCCGGTTATCAAAAAGACAATCTGGTCCAACATATCGGACATCGGTGGAAAGGCATGGAGATAGTCTGGATATTCAATGATATCTATGACAAGACGAACAACATATACTCACTCTGGCTCGCGCGCGACTGGCTCCTCAAAGACGACACCCTTCTTCTCGAGAGCGATCTCATATTTGAAGACAAGATTATCAAACAACTCCTCGACAAGCCCGACGCCAACTTGGCGGTAGTCGATCGCTATGAATCATGGATGGATGGAACCGTTGTAAAAATAGCAGACGATCAAACAATCCTGCGCTTTGTTCCCAAAAAAGATTTCAATTACTGCGAAGCAGAGAGCTACTATAAAACGGTCAACATCTACAAATTCTCGCGCAGCTTTCTCGAGAACACCTACGTCCCATTTCTCGAGGCCTACGCAAAGGCAATGGGGCAAAACGAATACTACGAGCAGGTATTGAAGGTAATCGCGAGCCTCGAGACAAATGAACTCAAAGCCCTCTGTCTCGATGGCCAGCGCTGGTACGAAATTGACGACATCCAGGACAAGGACATTGCCGAAGCCCTCTTTTGCAATTCCGCAGCCGATGAACTCGCCGCCCTCCAAAAACGCTACGGCGGATACTGGCGCTTTCCCAAGCTCCTCGACTTCTGCTACTTGGTAAACCCCTGGTTCCCCGTCCCGCTCCTCAAAGAAGAACTCAAGGCCAGCTTCGACGTTCTCTTGGCAGATTACCCCTCGGGGCAATCCATCCAGAACCTGCTCGCCGCAAAGCTCTTTTCCGTTGACGAAGAACACATCCTTGTTGGAAACGGCGCCGCCGAATTGATTCGAGCCCTGGACAAATCCCTCGAAGGCTCGGTGGGCTGCATATACCCAACCTTTAACGAATACCCCGAAAGCCTCTCTTCACACGAGATAGTCCCTCTTGTTCCGCAGGACTTCCACTACGGCGCAAAGGAACTCATTCTGTGGATGGAGCGATGCGACAACCTTGTTCTCATCAATCCGGACAACCCCTCGGGTAACTGCGTATCAAAGGATGACATCCTCGCCCTTTTGGAAAAAATCAAGGGAAGCGGCAAGCGCCTCGTACTCGACGAATCCTTCATGGACTTTACAGAAGACGCGGAACAGCAAAGCATCTTCTCCCGGGAGCTGCTCGATCGCTACCCGGAACTGCTGATTATCAAGAGCATCAGCAAAAGCTACGGCGTCCCGGGCATTCGACTTGGTGTTGCGGCCTCCAGCGACAGCGCTCTGATACTACGCATGAAAAAAGAACTCACCATCTGGAACATCAATTCCTTCGGCGAGTTCTTCCTGCAAATTATCGGCAAGTATCGCAAAGAGTACGCAAAGGCCTGCCAGTCGATCATCGCAGAGCGTACCCGTTTCGTCAAAGAACTATCGTCAATACCGTGGCTCGATATTCTGCCATCCCAAGCAAACTACCTCATGTGCCACATTACCGCTTCCATGGATGCCGCGACTTTGGCACAAGAACTCCTGTCCAAACATCGCATCCTCATAAAAGATCTTTCGGGGAAAAAGGGCATCCCCGACAGCAAGTGGATTCGCATAGCGGTACGCAACCGGCAAGACAATGACCGCCTGCTACAGGCGCTGCGGGGAATGGGGGAATAAAACCCACACACATTCCTCCCCAAACATGATACGGCCTACTTCATGTTTTTCTTTTTACGCTCTTCGGCTTGGGCACGGATGGATTGGGCAAAGGCGGGGTAGAGAACGAGTACTTCCTCGAAGTCGCTCTTGGACAGGGAGTAGAGGTCACAGTAACCGACGGCGCGAATCGAGGCGCCAACCGCCTCCATCTTGCCGCGATGCTGCGCCTTTGCAGAATCGAGGTTCGCGATAAGCGACGCAATATTACCGATAATGAAACCGAACATCCCCACGCCCACCAGCTCGGCCATTATCGTGTACCCCAACTGGACCGCGCTCGTGCGGTCGGGCACAATGTCCCCATAGCCAATCGTCGCGATGGTCGTTACCGTCCAGTAAAGGGCCTGCAGCCAGGCCAGGCCCGGCCGCTCGGCCAGCGGGATGGCCCCGATGTACAGGAAGCCACAGGAAATCAAATGGCTTGCAACCGCCAGCCAAAAGAGCATTTTTACCAGACGGGCCGGCCCGAAAGCGGCCTGATCGGGGAGTACCGCAAAAAGATTCTTGCTTGCCGCGGGCAGTTTTATCAGCCTTGAGAGAACGAGGAATACAGGCAAAGTGCCGCCGGAAAGGACGCCGCCCAGCAAGAGGAGATCCGCCGCTAGGGGCGCCAGGGCGGCGAGAAGGTCAAGGGGAAAAAACGACGGATATAGCGCCACGCAATACGCCCGCGGTCGCGCACCTCTTCGCGCTGTTCGACATAGGCACAATTGAAGCGAAACGCAATATCGGCGAGAAAGAGCACATCCACCACGAGGGCCGGCACCAAATACCAGGCACGAAGCAGCGCGCCAAAGGCCACGGCCAAGGGCCCCACGATCAGGGACAGAACTGCCGCTGCAAAAACCGCGAGTTCCCATGCCGTTCGCACACGCCCCTGGGCGCGAACAGGAGCCAACTTGTATCTCATGCCTTGAGTATACACAAAGGGCCCCTATGGCTCCAGATCTACGGTTGGCGTCAAAACCGGATACCCTTCAAGATAAACTATCATTCGGGGAGGAATTTTATTAGGTCCAAGCCATGTATGAATTTGTAGTGCTTGTCATTCGCTGTAAGCAAGGTCTCTCCGGTTTGAATAACCGTTGCAGCGATCAAAGCATCTGCAAGCATCATGGAATGGCTCAACACATACTCCTGTACCAAGTAAAGGGCGCGTGATGATATATCTTCATCAATTTGTATGACCGGAACCTTCCATATACGCAATTGACGTAAAAAGGACTTCATCTCCTCTTTGTTCCTCATCCCCTGCATTAGTTCCATACACGTAGCGGCTGTAATCGAGAACGGCACTGCTTCTTCAACAATGATTCGGGCACGCTCATTTCCCCGCAAATACCAGATGAGTACATCAGTATCAATTATCAAAACGGCGTCCTCTACGAAGACTGCGTACCTCTTCCTCGACTGAATACGCTGTATCGTGATTCTTCCATAAACCGAATATGGATTGTTCACTGTCTTCGATTTCGGGAGCTTCCCAAGGAATGAGCTTGGCCAGGGGTTTGCCTCTATACGTAATCGTAACTTCTTGACCAACAGCCACCTGTTCCAGAATGCGGCCAGGTTGAATCCGGAGTTCTTTCGTACTCGCTTCCATATCCTGCTCCTCTTTGTATACACTTCATAGTATACACTTTACGCCCTAAATCAACAACAAGATAGCACTAAATACGACAGCTCATTGATATTCCGCTTTGCAATCCTGGTTTATTTTTCACTGCTCATTTGCCCGTACTGGTGCTATACTTCATTTTACATTTTTAAACAATGAAAAAAAGCAATTCAAAGGGGACTGTCCATACTGTGTCCACACAGACAGGGAGGCTGCGATGCATACCGGAACGGTGATTCAAGAGCTGGTACGTACGACCGGGCTTTTATCCAGGGACATGAATAAAAATTCCGTGAGCCGCAGTATCGTGGAGCAGGCCCAAGATGTAACAAAGTCCGATATTGCCGCGCTGTATGTGTTTGTGGAGCAGCAAAGCAGGTTCCCTCTTGTCCACAATAGAGGCCGTTTTGACATACCAAACGCCTTGCTCGCCAATGCCGAAACCCCCGCATTCCTGCTGGAATCCCGCGAAACCCTGGTTTTGACCAATCGGGAGGGCACATTCTTTCATGACCTGCTCTTGCACCCGGACATGGAGTCCGGCATCGCGGCGCCGCTGTACAATCAGCAGGGATTTTCCGGCTTTCTTGTCGTAAATTCGCGACATCCCCAACATTATGGCCGCGATCGCTTTTCCTTTATGGACTCCTTCAGCCGTATGGCGAGCGGCCTCTTGAGCAACATCGATTTGTTTCAGGAATTGAAGGACCGTCTGCGCGAAATTGAAGCCCTGGAGCGGTATCAGAACAACGTCTTCACCTCGATGAACAATCTCCTGCTTACCCTCGATGAGTCCGGGAAAATCCACTACTTCAACGAAAGCGCCGCGGAAAACCTGGGGTTGACGCAGGCCGATATCGAAACAGACTTCTCCACCCGCTTCACGGGCAAGCTGGACAAGCGGGTGTTCAAGCAAATACAGAAGGTAAGCGAAAGCGGAAAACCGGTGGCCGGGCTGGAAGGCATATTCCAGAATGGCGAACGAGAGATGGACTACTCCATGAATATCGCACCCCTTTTGGGCAGCAGGGGCAAGTACGAAGGCCTCACGCTTATCTTGAGCAATCAAACCAACGAACGGCAACTCAAGAGCCAAGTGGATATGGCAGTGGAAGATCGCCGCCTTATCAAGGACATGTTCAGCCGCTACCTGTCCGAAGACATCGTGCATCAACTCATGCTCAATCCCGCGAACGTCCATTTGGGCGGCGAAAAAAAGGACGCCACCATTTTCTTCGCGGACATCTGCGGGTACACCTCGTTCAGCGAGGGCAAGGAACCCGAGTACATAGTGGAAGTCTTGAACGAGTTCTTCTCTGTAAGCCTCGAAGTGGTCATCAAGTATGGCGGCTATATCGACAAGCTCATCGGCGACTGCATCATGGCCGCCTTCGGGGTCCCCATGGGGAAGGGTGATGCCGATGCCATCAACGCCGTATCCTGCGCGGTAGAGATTCAAGACCTCGTTCGGGACAAAAACAGGACCTTCTTCAAAGGGCAAGCCGAACACCTGCGCCTGAGCATCGGTATGAACTCCGGGCCGGTTATTGTGGGAAATTTGGGCAGCACCCGTCGCATGGATTACTCGGTGATATCCGACACGGTTAATGTGGCTGCCCGTCTGGAAGGCGTCGCCACCGCCGATGACATCATTATATCTGCCGCCACACGGGACATCATTGGCGATCATTTCAGGTTGAAGGAACTGCCGCCAGTAAAAGTAAAGGGCAAGGAAAAACCCATTACCATCTTCAATGTATTGGGCATTCGCGCATAAGAAGAGGGGGAATACAGTATGGATACATTAATCACATTTTTGGGAAGTTTACCGGTATGGACCTGGATCATCGCGGGGGCCGTAGTCCTGTGTGTCGCAGCAGCCCTGTGGATTGCACAGGTTCTGCGGCTGCGACGTTTCCGCGCAGAACTGGATCGCAATCTGTTCAAGGTCCTGCAGTCGGCACTGCGAAAGCCCAAACTGCTCCGCCACATAAAGGAATCAATATCCGCTCATGGCCTGCGCGCCCTCGCCCTCTCCTGCCCGGGAGAAACCTTTGACGCAGCGGCAAACCTCGCACTGTTTCCGGAATCACTGGACGAAATACGGGAGATAGCCGGGGACCCCGAATGGACCGCACGCTACTACGCCATCAATCTCCTCCTGCACGACGATTCGGATCGCTCCTTCCGCACACTCCTGGACGCCCTGTCAGATTCCCACCCCCTCATCCGTAAAACCGTCTTGAGCGGCCTGCCCGCCGCGCGCGTGGAGGATATGTACGAGCGCCTGCACACGGCCTTGATAAACGACCCGGTCTTTGAAGTGCGGGAAGCGGCCTGGAACCGCATCAGCGAAGAGTTCGCAGACCGCTACACCCTCGAAGCCGAAAAGCTGGACAGCATCGGTATGTACCATGTCTTGGACTTTTTGGATTCCTCGCGCGATGAACACCTCAACCTGGCTATCTCCCTTCTGGATGGTGAAAACCTGGAATTGCGCTATTCTGCCGCCGTTTTTTTGAGCCAGTGCAACTGGCTGCAAAAAACCCTCAACGATGCGGAACTTGGCGACCAGGAAGATTTCAGACGGCGGCTGCGCCTCCTGTCCAATGCGGCAGAGGTTCAGGTATTTGATTTCATCGAACACACGGCAGCAAAGCCCGGCAGCCTCATGCTGGCCATGCACATACTCGAACAAAGGGGGGATGCCTCTCTTGTTCCGGTGATTGTAGAGAAGGCCTTTTCGGCCGCCGGCAGCACATCCGCCAGCGGCAACAGCGAAACCCTTTGGAAAGAGGGCGTTTTATTGCTCAACACACGACATACCGAGCGGGGCCTTCTCCTCTTGACCAAAGAACTCGACCGCAACAGGTACAACGACAAACACATCCGCTTCCTCTTGAAGGAACTGCGGCTTGTCGACGATCAGCGTATTGCAAACACGCTCATGCAATTGCTGCAAGATAGCGCATTCACCGCCCGGGACGCCCTCATCGAAGCGGCCGCCCGCATGGAGATTGGCCTGCTCGTACCATCCTTCAAAAGAATTTTGCAAGCGGGCCGGAAGAGCTACCCGCACGCGGTACGCATAAGCGCCTTGAAGATACTGGCCGCCAGCCGTCTGCCGTACATGGTTCAGATGATACTGGAAATGCTGCCCACCCTGCCCCTTGACGAGGCGCGGGACTTTGCCGCCATTTTGAAAGACTACGCCAACGAGGATTTCTCGCGGCGCATCGATCGCCTCTTGGAACAGCCGGATGGAAAAATACGCGCGGCCATTCTCTCATCCATCCCCCTAGACGAAAAGAAGCGCATCATCAAGGTCATTCGCGTTGCGGTAAAGGATGTGGAACCGGAGGTCCGTATCGCCGCCGTCTGGGCCCTCATCGAAATAGAGGAAACAAAGACGCTCAACCAGAGCCTAGACCTTCTGCGCGACCCGGTTGCCAAAGTGCGGGAAGCCGCAGCGCGTGCGATGGGGCGCTTTGGGTCGGAAAAAACACTCGACCAGCTCTTCGCTGTCTTGCAGGACGAAAACGAAGTAAGGGATGTTCGTCTGGCAGCCATCCACGGGATGGGGGAATCGGACAACGCACACGCCGTGGAACTCCTCTTGTCGCTCCTTCACGCAGGAAACATCGACAAAGCCCTTAATTCGGCAGTATTCGAGGCTCTCTCAAGCCGCCCGGTAAAGGAGCGCATCGGCTTCTTGCTGGAGTTCATGAAAGACAGCGAGGCGGAAACAAGGGACAATATTGTGCAGGTCTTTGTGCAGATGGGACAGGAAGTGGAAAGCGCTGTCAGCGACTTGCTGGAAGAGGACATCCAAGGCTTGAAACCATACCTGGTAGAGATACTCGAACAGACCGGCTTTATCGAGAGCGTTATCCGCCGTCTGGGAAACCGCGATCCGCGCCTTCGCATCAGTGCCGCCAATTTTCTGGCAAAGGTAGGCAGCCTTTCGGCCTTTAGAGGCATTGTCCTTGCCGCCCGCGACCCGGATGAAGAGGTGCGGGTACAGGTTACCAAGGCCCTAGAATACCTCGCCAGCGAAAGCGGCCGCGAAATCCTGCACCACTTGCAAGAAGACCCCCAGCCGCGGGTACGCCGCTACACCGCCTGGGCCCTGCAACGCCTTGAAGCCCGCGCCATGCAGGACAGATAAGAAGCCGGGGCCCCGGCAAAATGGCCGGGCTCGACCCCCTCCACCTTGCCCGCCCGTCCCTCTATGTTGCCCGCCGTGAGAAGAGGCCGCGCAACAGGAGGCTCCCCATCCCCTGGCCGTTCTTCCAGGGTTTGCCGCCAAGGAAGAGACCCTGTACCGGTATGGCGCCAATCTCGCCCACCGGCACGGCCAGGGGGTCCCGTGCCAGCAGGACCATATCAGCCATTTTACCCTCTTCAAGGCTCCCGCGCTCCTTTTCATCAAAGCTCCCGTACGCCGCGTTCCGCGTAAAGAGGTCCAGTGCAGACTGTACGTCCAGCGATTCGGAGGCGACATAGTGATTACACGCTGTCTGGATGGAAGCAAGGGGATTTGGGATGGTGCAGGGGCCGTCTGATCCGCCGGTCATGATGATACCCGCTTCCTTGAAGGTCTTGAGGGGCGACAGGCGGTACGCACGCTCGCCCAGAATCTTCTCGAGGTAGGGCAGCGGCTCGAGGGGCCAGTCGATAAAGGCCGGCGGCAGGGCATCACCCACAAAGGCAATACGCCCCCCCTTCTCGACCAAAAAGCGCGCACGGCTCCCCTTCGCATCACAGCTAACAATATTGCCCTCGTAGACTTTCATGACTGCTCCTTGAACCCACAGCATAACATGAGTTTTTGCATTGACCAGGAATTATTCTATGTATTATTATACATAGAGGAGAACATCATGCTTGTAGAGACCGACAGAATCATTCCCATTACAAAGCTGCAAAAGGAACTGACAAAAACTGTCCGGCAATTGTCCGAAAGCGGTGAAGCGGTCTATATCGTGAAAAACAATACGATGGAAGCGGTCATTCTTCCCTTTGAAGAATACAAAAAATTAATGGATATGGAAGAGATGTATGAGTATTTCGAAATCGAGGATCATATAGCCGCCAGAATGGAACATTACAATGCATCGAAAAATATAGACTGGGATTCCATAAAGAGTGAATGATGGAATATACCGTTCAATTCATACCAGAGGCAGCAGCCGACTATAAAAAATTGGATGGAAGCGTCAAAAAAGATGTTAACAAAAAAATTGAAGACCTCAAAATGAATCCATTTTTGGGACATCAACTCGGGAACAAATTCAACATTGATCTTTCCGGATTCTACAAAATATATGTGCACAGTAAAAAGTACAGAATAGTATATCGATTGCTCAATACAGGAGAAATCGAGATCGTGGAGATTTGGGGAATAGGTAAAAGAGAAAAAGAAGAGATATACAGAATCATCGGTAAAAGGCTTGGCCGGAAGTAAAAGCCCCGACCCCCTGGCCCGGAAGACAGGCATCTTGAAATGCATGCATATCGGTATTATATTGCATGCAAGGAGATTCGCCATGCCCACATTGCAAGTAAGGGATTTGCCGGAAGATGTATATATGCGTCTCAATTACCTTGCAGAAAAGGAGCATCGCAGTCTTGCCCAAGAGACTATCGTTATCCTCAAAGAGGGAATGGATGCCAAGTTGGGAAACAGGGAGCGCAGAAGGAAACTGCTCGACAAGATACACACTCTGGGGATTGATGGAGATGCCGTATCCGATCCCGTCGACTTGATACGGGAGGATAGGGAACGATGATAGCAGTTCTCGATGCGAGCGCTGCCGTGGAGCTTGCACTGGACAAGAGCAATGCTTCGTTGTTTCGCAGTACTTTGTATGATGCGGATTTGGTCATTGCTCCAGACATATATCCTTCCGAGATTACCAATGTGTTCTGGAAATATGCCCGCTTTGGCGAAATTGAATCGCTTAAGTGTGAAAACGGCATAGATTACTGCCTGGATCTGGTAGATGACTATATCGGCACCAAGAGCATTTGCAGGGAAGTATTCCTTGAGGCGATGAATACCCATCACCCTTCTTATGATATCTTCTACCTCGTGGTAGCACGAAGGCATAATGCGCTGTTGATAACAAAAGACAAAAAGCTTCTTTCCACCGCACGGCAACTCAAAATAAAAGTGTTGGAGCCATAAACCAAAAAGGGCCGCCCTTCCGTGTGGAAAAGCGCCCCCTTTTCATTCCGCTGCGACCCCATGGCCCGGAAGACAGGAAGGGAATTGGCCTATATTGTTTCCTTTGCACAGCGCTCAAAAACCGCCGTTAAAGCGGGCTTATCCATGGTCCCGCTGGCAACAGCCATCATTACCTCATAAATTTCTTCTTCCGAAGAATCAAATTCAAAACCATTCAAATCCAGAAAGACCAAAGTTGCGGCAAGCGTTACCCGTTTGTTCCCATCAATCAAGGCATGGTTCTCGCAAAGATGATACGCATACGCCGCCGCCATCTGTGGTATGGATTCATGCAAGTACCTGCCCTCGAAAGAGGCTTGCGGCATATACACCGCCGATTGCAACAAGTTCATGTCACGAACCCCGTAGGCCCCGCCATAGTGGCGTATTTGATCTTCATAAATAATCAAAACCTCTGCCAGGGTAAGAAAGCGTATCACCTATTCCCCCAATTTCTTGAGGGCATTCTTGAACTTGGCATTAATTTTTTCGAGGGAACGCAAGACATCCCGCTCCCCGGTTTTGTCTGTCTGCGGCGACAGAATGATGTTTGTGCCATCGGTGGTTATTTCAAGCGGCGTATCGCTGGTAATGTTGAGCAAGTCCATTATGGGTTTGTCGATTACCAAGGCAGCACTGTTGCCATGCTTGATCAGGGTTTTTGTCATACGGGCCTCCTGTAATTATTATAGCAACATTGTGTATACAAGGCAAACTCCCGGCCCCCTTTTCATTCCGCTGCGACCCCCATGGCCCGGAAGACAGGCAGGGAATTGGCCTATATTGTTTCCTTTGTAAAGCGCTCAAAGACCGCCACCATACCGGCGTATTTGATCTTCATAAATCATCAAAACCTCTGCCAGGGCAAGAAAGCGTATCACCTTGATAGCACAATATATATGTTGTATAATTAACATATGACGGGAAAGCAAGTAATACTTTTAATGAAAAAAAATGGATGGACCGTAGGTAGAATAAACGGCTCACACCATATCATGATGAAGGAAGGCTTCCCGCCTGTTTCTGTTCCACTACATGGAACAAAGGACCTGAAGCCCGGAACCCTGCATGCCATACTCAAAGCTTCGGGACTTAAAGGAGAAATAACATGACCTATTTATGCAAGCTTGAAGCCGATGTAGATTCCGACGCTCTTTGCGTTTCCTTTCCGGATGTTCCCGGGGCAATTACTGAAGGCGAGACCGTAGATGAAGCTCTCTTCAATGCATGGGAAGCGCTCAATGGTGTTCTGGAAATAATGGTAAGCCGGGGAGAATCTCTTCCCGAACCGCGGGCCAATCCCGGGCAGGATATGTATCCGGTTGATGTTGAATCCCATATTATGGCTGCATGGGAACTTCGAAAGCTTCGGGGCAACCTCTCACAGTCGGACATTGCAAGAAGACTGGGTATGACGTATCAGGCGTATCAACGCCTCGAGAACCCCTCGAAGGGGAATCCAACCATCAAAACCCTCGAGAAGGTAGCGAAGGCCTTTGGGAAAAAATTGCGTATCAATATCGCATAGAGGGCATGAATTTGTGAAAGCCCGCCCCCCTTTTCATTCCGCTGCGACCCCCATGGCCCGGAAGACAGGCAGATTCCCACGCCACTGCCGATACCCTGTCTCAATCTAGCCCAAGAGCTTTGC
>CAZIRF010000031.1:0-34976 GCA_964541755.1 uncultured Spirochaetales bacterium
TAAAAATAAAAACAGAAAAAAGAAAAAAAAACAAAACAAAAAACAAAACAAAACCGCATAGCCATTCGGCCAAACTGAAACGCCGAAGTCGTTTTTCGGTCAAAGCAAATATGGATACTGCCGAAGGCCCGCAGGGCCTTCGGCTTAATTGAATTAGCTGGTGGCTTCGCCACCCAAAACAGACCCCGCCGAATGGCAACGCCATTCGGCTTAATTGAATTACATGATGGCTACGCCATCATGTAATTCAATCATTGACCCGTTCCACGTATTCGTTGCTCTCGGTGTTGACGAGGATCTTCTCGTCCTGCTTGATGAACAGGGGAACGCGGACGGTGAGCCCGGTGTCGGTGACAATGGGCTTGGTGGCGCCGGAGACGGTGTCGCCGCGCACATAGTTTTCGCTTTCCGCTACCGAAAAGACCATCTTGAGGGGGATCTTGATGTCGATGACTTCGCCTTCAAAGAAGAGAAGGTCGTAGGACTCGCCTTCCTTGAGGTAGTACTTTTTGTCCTCCATGGAGCTTATCGGTACTTCGTACTGTTCGAAGGAGTGATTGTCCATAAAGTGGAAGTTGTCGGGATCCGCGTACTGGAACTGGCAGTTGAGGGTATCAACCGTGGCGTCCTCGACTTCGGTCTGCGTCATGATGGTCTGGGAGAGTACCGACCCGTCGCGCAGGCTTTTCATTTTGACTTTGGCGTATGCGCCCCCCTTGCCGGGGTTGTAGAATTCCCGCTCTGTAACGAGAAAGGGCTGGCCCTTGATGAGCAGACAGGTGCCCTTGGAGATATCTCCGCCTCGAATCATGTGTCTTCCTCACTGTACAAGATTTCACCCCGCCATGAACCGCAATCGGGTGCCGGGATTTTCAACGTTTTGTGAGTATACCGAAAGCCCCCGTTCTGCGTCTAGGCATCGCCTTCCGCTGTGCTCTGGAAGCGGTACCATGCGCCCTCATCGGGGGTAAACACGAGGGTAAAGCGCGCCCCTCCCAATTCCTCGCTGCGATCCGCCGTGAATGCGGCACCCTTTCCGCCCAGCTGGGAGCCAAGACTCTCTGCCAGGCGCAGCCCTAGGTGCGCATCCCGTTGGGGCGAGAAGCCCTCCGGCAAACCGGGGCCGTTGTCTTCGACGGCAAGGCTGATAGTTCCACCCGACTCCCGAAGGCGTATGGCCAAAACCGGCTGATTCGTCTCTGTACACTCGGGGAATGCGTGTTTTACCGCGTTGGTCAATAACTCGTTGAGGAGTATCCCGCAGTGGATTGAAAGGTCCAGATTGAAGACCAGGGGATCGCAGCATATGCGTATGTCGATGGGGTGCGAACCGGCCCCGCCACAGGCAAAGGAAGAGGCGAGGGTACCGATATATTCCTCGAAGCGCACCCCCGAAATATCATCGGAATGATAGAGGGCCTCATGGACGAGGGCCATTGAGCGGATACGGTTCTGTGCGTCATCGATAAGGGCACATATTCGTGCATCGCCGGAGTCGCAATCGCTCAAATTGAGCAGGCTCGAGACAATCTGCAGGTTGTTTTTTACGCGGTGGTGGAGTTCTTTGAGCAGGGTGTCACGGGTGGCAATGGCCTGACGCAATCGTTCTTCATCGGTTTCCCGTTCGGTTACATCCCGGGCCGCCCCGAAGAAGACGTCGTCTGCCGAACTCGCGTGCCATTCGAGGATTTTCCGGTCGCCTTCCTTCGTGTTGAAACGAACGGTATAACCGGTAATTTCCTCCTTTGCGCCAAGCTTGTCGAGGACGTGTATCGTTTTTGCCTGGTCTTCTGCCACTACAAAATCGAGAATGGAGCGCCCCAATATATCCTCTTTTGCAAAGCCCAGCATGCGGGTCCATGCGGGATTGACGCGCTGGAGAACACCCTGCCTGTCTGCGATGGCCAGGAGATCGAGGTCGAGGGCGAAGAACTGTTCGAGTTCCTGGCGGGTTTTTTCTTCCCTGTTTTCGAGCTTGTACAGACGGGACACGAGGTTGCGCATGGCAAGCCCCAGGAGCAAGAAGGCGAGCATGATGGTTGGAAATACCATGTAGTGCATGTACTCGTTATGGGTACGTTCATAGGCCGGTGAAGAATCAACTCTAACCAAGAGGGTCTCCCCCTCGATGTGCAGGACTTGCGTATGGGTAAACCGGGGTTTTGGGGGGGATTCGAAGAGCGGCTCGCCCATAGCGGCATCGAGGCGGGGTTCGTGGAAGTGCAAGAGCTGCTGCTCCGTGTCATGTACGGTGAAGAGCGTTACCGGCAAGCCCAGGCGTTCGCTCAGGGCAAGGCTGTCTTCCAGACGTTGCGAAAGATCGCTTGTCGCCATTATGCATACGAGGGGACCTTGTACCGTTTCCACCTTGATGATGTATACAATGCAAGCGGGAAAAGAGCCACGCGGGGGCAGGATGGCGATATAAGGAAGGTTCTCGAGTGTGACATCGGTGCGAAAGATTGCCTTTGTTTCAATATTTGTCTTGAGGTACTCGAGTATGGAAGGACGAATATACCCCAGCTGCGGGGCGTGCATGTTCAATCCCTTTGGCGTCCAGGCAGCGTAATCACTTGCACGGTTTGTACTGCGCCATGCGGCAATAAAGGTGGTGAATTCTTCGTCCGTGACCTCGTCGCTGCCCGCGAAGAAACGGCCCAATATATTGAGGTTTTCAATGGGGCTGCGCAGGGCCCGGTCGATGATTGCGATACGCTGCTCGGCCAATAGCTGGAAGTTGGCCTCGAATCGGTTGTTGACCGCACGATTGGCACCCCATTGGAGGTAGAGCCCCAAGGGGAGTGAGAAGATGACAATGAGTGCGAATATCGCGTTTGCCAGTGGCCTGCGTCGGCTCATACTATCAGTCTATACCTTTTCCTGTTCCTGGCAAGACAAGCTTGAGCAATGTCGGCAATACAGTGTACAGTCGGCCTGTCATGACCGAACTCACCGAAGAGACCCACAAGCGGCTCACCTTTGCAATAATCAGTCACCCCGACGCGGGAAAGACGACGATAACTGAAAAACTCCTCCTCTTTGGAGGTGCCATCCATATTGCAGGGGCTGTCAAGAGCTCAAAGGCGTCGAAGGCGGCGCTTTCGGACTTCATGCAGATGGAAAAGGACCGTGGTATTTCGATAAGCACCTCGGTCATGGGCTTCCCCTACAAGGGCCGGCGCATCAACCTGCTCGATACTCCCGGCCACGCCGACTTTAGCGAGGACACTTATCGCGGGCTCTCCGCCGTGGATAGCGCCCTCATGGTCATCGACTCGGTCAAGGGCGTCGAAGAGCGAACGAGGAAGCTCTGCGAGGTCTGCCGCATGCGCACGACCCCCATTGCGACCTTCGTCAACAAGCTCGACCGCGAGGGCAAGGATCCCATGGAGCTCCTCGACGAGGTCGAGCGCGAGCTCGCCGTCCAGGTGCGCCCGGTCTCCTGGCCAGTGGGGCAGGGCAGACGCTTCAAGGGGGTCTACAACCTGCTTGAAAAATCACTGTACCTCTTTCAAGGCGGTGAGGAGACCCTGCCGGCCGACGCCCTCGCCATTTCGTCTCTGGACGACAGTCGCCTCGACGGGCTCGTGGGGGAATCCCTTGCGGCCAAGTTGCGTGAGGATGTCGAACTTTTGCGCGAGATCTATCCCCCCTTCGAACGGGAAGAGTACCTGGAAGGCCTCGTTACGCCGGTTTTCTTTGGATCCGCCCTCAACAACTTCGGGGTGCGCGAGCTTCTGGACAATTTGGTGGCCATTGCCCCCTCCCCGCTGGAGAAAGCAGCCGAGGAGCGCATGGTCCTGCCCCTTGAAGAGAAGTTCACCGGTTTCGTCTTCAAGATTCATGCCAACCTCAACCCGCGCCACCGCGATCGAATCGCTTTTCTTCGTGTCTGTTCGGGCAGGTTCGAGCGAAACAAGAGCTACTGGCATGTCCGCACCGGCAAGAGCTTTCGCACGGCGAACCCCACGGCCTTCATGTCCCAGGACCGCGAGATTATCGACGAAGCCTGGCCGGGTGATATTATCGGCATACACGATACGGGGACCTTCAAGATTGGCGACACCATTACCGAGGGCGAGGACCTCTCCTTCAAGGGCATCCCCAGCTTTGCCCCGCAGATCTTCCGCTCGATTCGCAACGCAGATCCGCTAAAGGAAAAACAGTTCCACAAGGGCCTGAACCAGCTCGCCGAGGAAGGGGTCGTCCAGATCTTCTCGAAGCTGCATCAGCCCAATATCCGCGTGCTCGGGGTTGTCGGCCAACTCCAGCTGGACGTCCTGCAGAACCGCCTCGAGAACGAATACAACGCAAGCTGCGTCTACGAAGGCCTCGACTACTCCATGGCCCACTGGGTGAGCTGCGAAAACAAGAAGGCCCTCGAGGCCTTTGTCGACGAGTACTCAAAGCGCCTCTTGCAGGATATCCGCGGGAACTACGTCATTATGAGCGACAGCGACTGGGCCTTTGAGCGGGTGCGCTCGAAGAATCCCGATCTGCGTTTCTGGACGACGAGCGAGATGGTCGATCACCGGGCTTGAGTTCTTCGCCCCTGTTTTTGCTCTTTACGCAATCGCAGCCTGCCTTTGGGCAGGCTGTTTTTATTTCTTCCCCAAGCGGGAGCGCAAGAAGGCAATAAAATCGGCCCCCGAAACCCCCAAATCGGACAGGGCATCGCGCCGCTCCCGGTCAAGCCAGGTCAAGAGGTTCGCGTCTGCCTCCTTTTTGGAGACTTTCGCGGTGAGTATCTTGATCATGGCCGTCATTTCGGATGCGTTGAAGAGCTTGTAGCGCCCTTCGCAGACAAAGTGGAAGGTGTTGCCGTCGTCTGATCTCTCAAGTGCAAGGCCAGCTGCAGGCTTCCGCTTACCGGGCGAGGCCGTTTTTTTGGGTTTGCCGTCCCCGCCTCGCGCCGCTTTTTCATCGCCAAAGAGCTCCCCGCGGGCAAGTGCTTCGCTGCGGGTTCGGTTTTCCGCGTCAATGGCCATGTTGTACTCGTGGACGCGGGCCTGTTCCAGCAAAAATGCGAGCCCCTCTTCGTCAAGGCGGGGCAGGAGGGCGTCGAGGCTCTTCAAGAGGGCCTTTTTCTCTGCACTTGCGGCAAGCGTTTTCCCGGCGGGGGTCTTGGCGGCCGGCGCCTTCTTGGCGGCCGGCGTCTTCTTGGCGGCCGGCGTCTTCTTGGCAGCTGCAGGCTTGGCCCCGCCAACTGCAGGCTTCCGTTTACTAACCATGTGCCGCCTCCATTATCGTACCACCGGGCTCTCGCCCACAATTGCAAAGGGAAACTCGAAGGGCGGAAAGCCCTCGATCTCAACCCGAATCCTCGCCGAGCCCGTAAGCCGGTAGCCGATGCGAGCCATCTTGATAACCTGGTCCAGGAGCGAGCGCTTCATGTCGATGAAGTTCATGATGAGCTCCAGTTCAACCGCCATGTTCTCCCGTGCCGGAATGGTGGCCGCTTCAAAGTGGCGGCTCTCGGCCCACCAGCGGCCCTCTCCGTAAAAGGTATAGTCCATCGTGTCGAACACAAGATCCACGCTGTTCGGGTTCTCGATGGATACATCGAGAAGGAGCCGTGTGTTTACGAGCTCCGCTTGCTTGACGCGTACTCTCTTGATGTTGAAAACAGGGTCCTTGATGCGCGGGACCGTCACCGTTTCGCAGGCCTCAAGCTGTGCCGTCGTCCGCCCCGGCAGTACGAGGTCGACCCGAGTCGTCATATCGAGCGGCCAATCCCCCTCATCCCCGGGGGGAACGGCGCAGGTAAACGAAAAGGCAAAGAGCTCGCGACTGGCCGCCGGCAGAACGACCCCGGGAAGGAGCTCGCGCCGTTCAAGTGAAAGCCCTTCCATCGCGGGCCCCAAAAGAGCAATATCGGCCAGCTTCCATTCGTCGGGGCCCCTGTTCGTCACGGCGAGGGTGCCGGAAAGCTCCGCCCGGTCGCGCGCAATCAACCGGGCGTTGAAGCCCTCGATCGAGAGGGAGAGCCAGCGCTGTGGCGCCTCGTCGACAGCAGTTGGCAGCGGCTTCGAAGCGCAGGAAGCCAGGGGAAGAAGGAGCATAAGGCTGATAGCTACAGCCGCGCAGGCACGATATATCATGCCCCATCGTAGCAGGTCCCGCCCCCTCCCGGCAAGCTCAGCCCGCCGCTTCCTCTGCTTCGCCGCTCTCTTCGCAGCAACTCGAACCTCCCGGCTCCCGCACACAGTAACTCCCGATGGCGTCGTCGTTCGCGCCCCCGGGGGGCACCATGGGGTAGACATTTGCCAGGGCATTTGCGTTCACCCGCACAAAGACCGGCCCCTCGTTCGAGAGGGCGTCCTCCAAGACCGCGCTACTTTCCTCGCCGGCGAGAATTCGCTCTTCGAGGTTGATCCCTTCGACGTTGAAACCCCGCGCAATGGCGGCGAAGTCGGGCCGGGAACCGAAGAGGCTCGCCGTATAGCGGCCACCATAGAAGAGCTCCTGTTGTTGGCGCACGAGTCCCAGCTGCCCGTTATCCATCAGTATGACCGTGACCTTGAGATTCAATTCGGCCAGGGTGGCGAGCTCCTGTATGTTCATCAAGAGTGAGCCGTCGCCCGTCACACACAGCACGCGCTTGTCCGGGTTCGCGAGGGCCGCCCCGATAGCTGTCGGTAGGCCGAAGCCCATGGTCCCGAGGCCGCCTGAGGTAAGGAAGCGACGCACCCCGGGGCCCGCTGTTTCGGCCCAAGCCTGGGCCGCCCACATCTGGTGTTGGCCCACGTCCGTCGTCACGATAGTGTCCTCGTCAAAGTGTTCGAAGAGCTCGCGCAGGAAGGCCACCGGGTGGTCGTCTTCGGCGCAGGAGACCTCGCACTCGCCGGCCGCATCCCCCGTACAAGTTTCGAGCCAAGCCTGTCTGCCGGCCCGTTCTGCAGCGGAACTCGCTGCCGGATGGCGCAGGCTGCGCTCGTACAGGGCCGTGAGGGCCTGTCCCGCATCGGATTCGAGCCCAACAAGGACCTGCCGCAACTTGCCAATCTCTGCCGGGTCGAGGTCGATATGGATGACGCGGGCATTGGGGGCGAAGCGCTCGAGCTTGCCACTTGCGCGGTCGTCGAAGCGTGAGCCCACCGCCACGAGGAGGTCGCAGGCACTCACCGCCCGGTTTGCCGCCCGCGTCCCGTGCATACCCAGCATCCCCAGCCAGCGCGGATCGCCAACGCTCATCGCGCCAAAGGCCATCAGGGTTGTAACAACGGGAATCCCGAAGCTGGCAGAGAACTGGCGCAGGGCCATGGCGCTCGCGTTGGATGCCGCGCAGCCTGCCCCCGCATACACCAGGGGGCGTTCGCTCTTTGCAAGGAGGGCGAGGATTTCATCCAGGGCCAGCTCCTTCCCCGCCAGAGATGGCAGGGGGTCGCACTGCCCGGCCGGGGGCCAGGCCTCAAACTCGACCAGCTGGGTCTGCACATCCTTGGGCACGTCGATAAGGACCGGCCCGGGCCTTCCCGAACGCGCAATGCGAAAGGCCTTGGGCAGCTCTTCGAGGAGCTCCTCGGCTCGCTCGATCAAGACACTGTGTTTGACAATGGGGATGGACAGCCCCAGGGTATCTATCTCCTGGAAGGCATCGGTACCCAGCATGCCGGTGGGCACTTGGCCCGTAATTGCCACAATCGGAATGGAATCGAGCTTGGCATCGGCAATGGCCGTCAAGAGGTTCGTCGCCCCCGGCCCGCTCGTCGCAAAGCACACCGCCACATCCCCCGTGCTGCGCGCCATACCCTGGGCCATGAAGCCCGCCCCCTGTTCGTGCCGCGCGAGTATGTGCCGAATGTCGCTCCTGCCCAAGGCATCGTAGAGCGGCAGGTTCGAGCCGCCGGGGATACCCGCAATGGTCGAGATGCCCTCGTTCTTCAAAATACCGATAATGATTTCCGCTCCGGTCGCCTTCATGCCGTTCTCCTTCTTTACAGCTGTGGCAGCTCGTGGGCAGGGGCAACAAAAAACCCCCGCCGGCGCCGCCGACGGGGGTACGATTACAATCGTCCAGTCGTCCTATGGCGTACGCCGTTCTCCCGCTCCGCATACTACAAGAGCTACCAGAGATACTACGCCGAGGACTGTGGACACAGATGCACGGGTGGACGCAGGCTCACTGGCCGCGTCGAAAATCGAGGATGTATAAGTATGCAGCAATGTTCCCGATTCGTGCATAACTATACATTATCGCAGGCCGGGCCCGCCGTCAAGGATTTTTCGCCAAAAAGGCCCCGGATTCACACAATTTTTGCAATTCGGCGCCCGAATGCACTATCGGCCTCCACCGACCCGTCGCCGGCCCAAAGCCCGGCCAGTGGTTTACCGCCTTTGGGGGGCCGCCGGAACCCGCGCCTCGCCCGGTGCCTGCAGGCTTTCCCGACACCCCCGATGCCACCGGAAGCCACACGAAACACTCGAAGAGCGCATCGTACTCCGGAAACAACACCCCCGCCACGGTGCCTTCCCGCGCCGGACACTCGCATCCCGTCAACATACCGCCTCCTTTTTGCAATCGAAACCTCGACAGCAATCATCTATAGACAGTACGGTGCCATTTGCGCCATTTAACGCAAGACGGATAAAAAAAAGGCGGGAAGGGCACCTTTTGGAAAAAGGTTCCCTCCCCGCACCCCACCTTCCAAAAACAGGGGGCAATCGCCTTACTCCCCGGCGGCCAACTTCAAATAGCGGGCGTAGAGCTGGTGTTCTTCGCGCTGTATGCGGGCTCCCAGGGTGGCAAGGAGGCTGTCGAAATCGGCGGAAAAGCTCGCGGCGCCGCCGCCTGCTATCCAAGTGTCGAGGAGGGCGAGGGCGCGCGAGGCAATCTCGTCCATCTCGGCGCCCATGACGCGCAGGAGCTCCTTGAGTGAGGGGTTCGTCTCGGCGGCACGGCGCATGGGGGGATAGAAGGCCGCCTCCTCCTTTTCAAGGTGCTTGGTAAGGGCGAGGCGTATCTTTGGCAGGAGGGCGCGCGCAGCGGGCGACAGGGCCGCGGGGGAAGCGGCCTTATCGCTCGCGATGGTCTTGAGGGCTTTAACGAGAGCGGCGTGCTCTGCGTTGAGTTCCTGTATGAGTTTCGTGGGCATACTGCATCCTTTAAACTGCCCCTTCGTCTGGTTTCGGGGCAGACTATCAGAATGTACGAATTTTGGGCAGGGAACGGCCAGTGGCAAGGGGATTATAATGGATGGATACGCAAGATATCAGCGTATGCATTGACATCGTGACAGACTTCTTCCTACCCCTGTTTGCCCTCTTCCTTCGCAAGCCCTTCTACCGCCTCGATTGAAAGCCCGGTCCAGAGGGAAATATCCTGTGCGGAAACTCCCTGCGCAATCATGGTGCGCGCGACGGAAAAACGCTCTTCCTCCCGGCCTTTTTCGAGGCCCTGCTCCAGGCCCTGCTCCAGGCCGGCCTGCTTGCCCTCTTCAAAGCCCTCCTCGCGGGCGATTTGCTTGAAGGCGTTTTGGTCGTAGATGAAGAAGTCGCGGCTTTGTGCGTAGTAGATGAGCTCTTCCTTGGTCATGAAGTCCAGGTACTCCTTCTGCATGCGCTCGAAGATGGCCTGTCCCGCAAGGGATGGGTGGACATCCTGTGAGGGCTCTTGCGCCTCTTTACCAAATATAAACCAGAGTATCAGTTTCTCCAAGGGCGTAAGGGCTCGCTCCTTTGGCAGGCTGTCCATCGAGAGGATGCGGGGCATCTGGAGGAAGTGGAGGGAAAAGGCGCAGTCGAGGGCGAGGCCCGTGGTATGGCGCGATTGCATACCAAATACCTCGTGGCCCCGGGAGCCAACGCACGAAGCCGTCGAGGGTCTTCGAGACCTTGTAGTTGCGGAGTGCTTTCATAAAAGGGAGTACGGGAGACAGGGGCGAAAACGTGCAGGTTTGCAGAAAAATGTTCAGGAAAGCCGTGACCGTGGAGAGCCTTGCTTCCGGCCCTCATTGAGCCCTTTTTACCCGACCATCTCGACCCTTATTCGTAGTGTGTCCACATCCTCAAGACCTTGACGATTTTCCCGGTTTCAAGGACTTGATAGACAATCCGGTGCTGGATGTTGATGCGCCTTGAATAACTGCCCGACAAATCGCCCACGAGCTTCTCGAAGGGGGGATACTCCCGGAAGGGGTCTTTTTCGAGGATGGCAAGGAGCTCTGTGGCCCGGTCTTTTAACTGCGAAGCGGCCAATTTCTTGGCGTCTTTTTGAGCCTGTTTGGTAAAGAGCAGGCGGTACATTACCAGTCCAAGCTATCGGAAAGCTCGTCCAGGGGCGTGTTCATGCCCTCGATAATGGATTCGCGCATCCCGGGGATGGAGGTCAAATAGAGGGTCTCCTGAATGCTCCGCCAGTCTGCCTCTCCCACAAGGACGGCGCTCGACCCCTTCCCTCCAATCTCCTGCGGCTCGTGGGAGTCGTTGACCCTTTGAACCAGATTATATAAATCCTTTCGGGCCGCCGTAACGCTAATGCTTCCCATGCGTGGCACCTCCGTACGGTATTGCGTACGTTATCAAGCTACTACTGCCGGCCTCTCGCGTCAAGATGCCCCCGTCCCCCAAAAAAAAGCCCCTCCTACAAACTCTTCGCCTTCTCGAAGGCGGCGGCGACGGCGGCGTGGATACTGGCGCGAAAGCCGTGTTCGTCGAGGGCGGCGAGGGCCTCTATCGTGGTGCCCGCGGGCGAGGCGACGGCGTCCTTGAGTTCGCCGGGGTGCTTCCCCGTCTCGATGACCATGGCCGCCGCTCCCAAAAGAGTCTGGGCCGCAAAGCGCAGGGCCTGGGGGCGGGGGAGGCCGGCGCGCACGCCCGCATCTGCCAGGGCGTCGATAAAGACAAAGCCATAGGCCGGCCCGCTGCCGGAAACGGCAGTGACGGCGTCCATCAGCTTTTCATCGACCCGGTCCACGAGTCCCGTGCCGGCAAGGAGGTCTTCGACACAGGCGACCTGGCGCTCCTGTACGTTCTTCCCCTGCGCGAGGGCGATCATGCCCTTGCCCACGAGGGCCGGGGTGTTGGGCATAAGGCGGATAATCTGCAGCCCGGGGAGCTGCGCACCCGCAAGGCCTTTTTCAAAGCGCACGATACCGGCCCCGGCGATAATCGACACGATGACCGGCGCGTCCTTCCCGCAGGCGCCAAGCGGGCCCGCCAAGGCCGAAAGGAGTTCGTCGAGTCCCTGGGGTTTGACGGCCAAAAAGAGGTATTCGACGGATGCCGCCAGCTCTGCGTAGCCTTGGGCGACGCCGGCTCCCAGTTCGCGCGCGAGGCCCTGAGCCTTTGCCGCGTCCACGTCCATAAGGACGATCTCGCCCCCGCCAATCCGCGCCGCGATCCCCCGCACGAGGGCCGCCCCCATGTTTCCCGTTCCGATTATCCCCACCCGCTTCTTCATCGCCGCCTCCTTGGCTCCTGCCATTCTGCCACAGAGTCCCCGCGCGCGAAAAGACCCCGCTATCGGGAGGGGGGAAGATTCGCTGGAAGGGAACCTTTTAAAAAAAGGTTCCCTCCCCGCACCCCACCTTCCAAAACCCGCCCCTCCAGGCGCCCCCCGGGCCCCGCGGGCCCAAGAGCCCGTGGCGGGGCCTCCGGCCCCGCCACCCTAGGGCGTCACCGTCGCCGCTCCAAAGCACTGCAGGTAGGGGTAGCCGTCGTTGATGGTGTCAGTGGTGTCGATGCCCCAGGTGGTAGAGTCGCCGAGGGTTTCGGATATGGACCCAAAGGCGTTTTTAAAGGTTTCAATATTCTTCATTTCGGTGGTGTATTTGCCAATTGCCTTATCCGTCCAGCCGGTTTGTGGTCCACTGCCGGCACCGGTGGTTTCGTAGTCGTAGAAGCAATTAGTATATGTATTTGCTGGATTTTGTTCATGGGCAATAAAGCCACCACAATAAAAACTACCGCCAGTCCCATTACTTAGGGTTACAGTGCCGGAACTGTAACAATTCGAAAATGTGGAACTGATTGACTCCCCTACAAAGCCAGCAACATTTGTTTGGGCTTTTACATCCCCCCGGGCGTAGCAGTTGGAGATGCTTGGAGCTCCGGTGCCTGACATGCTACCAATAAACCCTCCAATGTTCTTCCCAGTGTCACCGGTGTTAATGTTGCCAATGGCATAGCATTTTTCCAATGTGCGAGTATCCGTCGAGCTGGCGTCACCTGAAATTCCCCCAATAAAACCCCCAACACTGTCTGCATTTTTGTTTATGCTAACAGAGTTGCTCGCGAAGCAATTTGTTATTTCTATGGTAAGCGTGGAACGATAGCTAGCCGCATCGAGAAAACCAATGAACCCGCCAACATGTTCGATATTATTAGAACCATTGTTTGTAACAGTTAAAGAACCCAGAGCAGAACAATTGGTGATATTAATTTCTTGCCCTGTGCCATATAATGCTTTTCCTACCAAGCCCCCAATATCCGATGCTTTTGAACTACTATTCTGGTTCACAATTATTGTGATTGCAGAAGAAGAGAAAGAGTTGCTGATTTTCCCATTGCCATTTTTAACACCGACCAAGCCTCCAATAAAATTTACGTCTTTCCCGGAAATAGTAATGGTACCGCTTGAAGATGAGTGCGTAATGCTACCTGTGTTGCTGGCAACGAGCCCCCCAATTTGATTTGCTTCATTATTTGAATCGATATAGATACTCATCGAATTTGTTGAAAACGAAATGTTGCCCTGGTTCTGGGAAACGAGTCCTCCAATTGAATCACAGTAATCATAAGATGTCCTATTTAGTTCTCCTCTAGTATGGCAGGCATTAATGGTTCCGATGTTAAATCGAGCAAAACCTCCCACTTGTTGATTAGCAGAGAGTGTGCCTTGAGCTGTGCAATATGATATTGTCCCATAATTATCATAGAGAAATATTGGCCCACTTGTAGCAGTCTTTCCTTCCGGTATGACTACCTTTAGGTCCCGGATAGCACCTCTATTGTCTCCAAAAAAGGATATGCTACTCCCCTCATTAAGGCTAATGGTGTGCCCGTAGCCACGAAAGGTGCCTTTGAAACCATTCCCTTCTCCAGTCCCTCCCAGCTGGGTACTCCACGAATCATCTATGTCAACATCTCCCAAAAGGTGGAAGGTTTTTTCCAGATTATCGGTGAATAGATTTCTGAAACCTTCGGAAGAATAAGTGCCTTCAGGTATCAAAATATCTCCAGGGGGATATATTTGCGCATGAAGTGTAAGGTTTTCAGTAATTGGTGTATTGAAGTTCCAACTCTCGGAAAAATCGGCCTTAGTCGACCACCTGGTGTTATCTGTTTGAGTAACTGGATTGTTAATAGTTTTACTTTTCTGCACAAGCAGCATCGAGGGGATTTGGAGTTCATCACTTGTAAGATTGAGGATATTGAAGCGTACTTTGTAGGCTTTGTAGATGTTGATGGTGTATTCATTCACATGTCCGCTGGGGGAAGTAACTGTAAGCGTAAGGATGTTGACGTCATCAGTTTCTTCACTAGATATATCGAAGGATAGAGGAATCCCGGGCTGTACCGTGACTGGATTGCCATCATTTATCTTTGCGCTTATGGTCTGCCCAGGGACGCCCGCGACGGCCATGAGCTCGATGCTGTCCGCGGTACAGAGCCCGGCATTCTGTATTGGATCTCCATTAATTGCGTAAGAGAATATTCTAGGAGCCCCCGTATTATCTGCTAAACCACGGATTTCGAGGCTATCCAAGAGGGCGCTACTCTTTTGCAGTTCTTCCGCGCTCACCACACGGGTTGGTGTGAGGGCGGAATCAGTATCTATCCACCTATCGCTTTCTACACTGTCGCGCACCTGTATGGTTTCATGGATAAAACCGAGTACTCCATTGGAATATGCTTGATTTTCTATAAGGATCTTGAGCGTCCAGTCGCCAGACTGGATGCCGCTTCCAGCGATGGTCCAGATACCGTCCTGGTTTTGAGTCGATGTAATGCTTACTGGTTGGGTTGGCCCAGTTCCTACCCAGCTGCACGCAAGACCGGTCGCGCTTACACCACTGGGTAGCTGGAGTGTGAACGAAAAGGAGCCCGTCGAAGCCTTGGTGTAGGTAATCGGGATGGGTATCGCACTGCCCGTTCCGGTGCCAATGGTGACGAATGTGCTTCCGCTTCCCAGCAGGGCACTATCCTTGAACACTCCGATTGATATCGCGTAGTTGCCCGGAACAAGGTTTGTAAACGTGGTGGTGGTAGCCAGTGGGTTGTTGGCAGCCTTTTCAATCGTCTTCGATTCAATCGTCTCCCCCCCTTTGGTCAGGGTGAGTTCCAGCTTGTTCGCGAGGGAGGCGAAGTCCGCGACAATGGTCCGGCCCGCCGCGAGGCTCCCGGCGATGTCCACTATTACGGTGCCCGCGGGGATTTCCTCCTGCCTCCAGAAGGGCGAGGAGCAGGATGCCAACACAAACACGCAGGCCGCAAGAAGGGCCCGGCCTGCCCGGCGCCCCAGAAGGGCGGCGGGGGCTATCAGTTGAGCAAATATCAAAAATCGTTCATTTTTGACATTTGCTCTTGGAGGAACAAGCAACAAGCCCTTATTGATGGAAGACTTGTTGCTTGTTCCTCGCCATGGATTCATGGTAGTTCTTTCAAAACTCCCCGAGTTTTGAAAGAAACATTGATTAAATTCCATTTTTGAACTCCTCATGGGGTTGCCGTCGCGGCCCCAAAGTATCGCAGGTAGGGGTAGCCGTTATTGATGTTCGTATCGATGGCCCAGACACTGTCGAAGTCCCAGCCGGGGTCGGTAAAGGTGGATTGGGTTTGCATTTCGACTGTGGTTTTGGGGATGCCCTTGACGGTATCATTCTTAGTGCTGGTTTGTTTATCGTAGAAGGAGTTGATGACTTCCTCATGATTCATGCCAACAAGTCCGCCTGAATAGTCTCTATTTGGCACCGATCCGGTCGAATAGCAATTTACTGTGCTTCCATCTTCCTGGTTCAAGCCGACAAAGCCTCCAATACATTGAGCAATATTATTGGTAGATCCAATGGAACCATGAGCATAAGAGTTCTCAATAAGACCCCAGTTGTTGCCGGCGATACCGCCTACGCACGAACTGCCTGCAGAAATATCTACTGTACTGTAGCACTGGCGAATAATGCCGGTACTACCATTAGTACCTACCAAACCGCCTGTAAATCCATTTTTATTACTCATTGAACCAGTAGTCATGCAATATTCAATAAGGCCATAGTTATACCCGGTAATGCCACCATAACGATCGCCGGTACTGCTTGTGGCAGTAATATTTACAGCAAGATTCCTTACTTCACCATCAACTCCCACACATGCCAGGAAGCCACCAAATTCACCGGTTGATGATGAATCAAAGATCGTAATGGTCTTCCCGTTTCCGTTAAAGATACCGTTGAAGGGAGCGGCTTCCGAACCGGCAGCAGTCCAGTCATTCAGGGTTATGTTATCTTCGAGGATGAATAGGCCGTTCGGATTAATGTCAAGGAGCGATTTGAGGGTAGCCGCTGTGGTGGTGCTGTCAATGTGGAATGTAGACATATTCCCGAAGTTCGCGGGGAGTTCTATTATTGATTCTGTAGGCATATCACCTTGATCAGACACCGTAATTTTCACTTTGGTAGCTTCACTCGCATCGTAGCCCGGCACTATTGCGGTCTGTACACCGGGATGGACAGTAACAAGGCTATTTTCATCTTGATAAGATGCTGTCCAGAACTCAACCTGAATTTCCTTCAAATCCGCCACATCCGGGTCTTGCCAGGTGACCTTGAGGGAGTCGCTCAAGGGGGTGATGACGACATTCGTCACCGGCGGCGGCGCGACGTTCTGCCAGTTGGCGTAGAGGACGACGTCGGCGGTGTTGTCGGTGACAGCAGTGGGGAGTGGGTCATTAACGGCGAATTGTGTGCCGGAAGCATTACCTGTTCTATCTGTATTCCACCTCACAAACCGGTACCCGCTCTTGACCATGTCGCCTTGGGCGGCGACTTTAGCAGTGATGTCGCCGTTCCAGCTGGGCACGCTGCCGCCCGTGTGGCCGTTGCCGTTGTAGACGAGGGTGGCGGCGGGGAGGACGGTGATGACGATGGTGTTGGAGGAGTAGAGGAGGCCGTCTTTCTTTGCCGTACACCAGACAGAGTATGTGCCGGCATTGCTTGGGGTGAAAGTGTTAGTATGATCTGTGCTCATTGATGTTACCCAAACAGGATTCGTCGCCCAGGCGTACTCGGTAAACCCGGTGGTCGCGCCAAGGGTGATGCTGGCCGGGCCACCTTCATGGGGAAGCCGTATTGTGGTGAGGCCGTCTGGAGCGCTAATCCCCAGGTGAACATACTCCGGGTTCAAGCTCCACCCGATGTCCGCGCTGTTGACGAAGCGGACCGTGTAGGTCTGCGTAGTCTCGCCGTTGGGGGCCGTGACAGTAATGACGAGGGTGTTGGTGGCGTTGGGTTCTATGTTGCAGGCCTGTGCCACCCCCGAGCGTATGGGATCTGAAGGCATTTCGTTATTCCACTGATACATAATCTTCTGTCCCGCTATCGACCGGATGGGGGTAAAGGAGAAGCTCGACAGATTGGCCACCGGGGCGGTGTATTCGTATATATTCAAAGAAAAACCGGGACTGAGGGATATCGTATTATTTCCATTAGTCAAACCAAGCCCGCCCAAACTCGCGTTGCTATTAAGGAGACGGCCTGGTCCAAAGCTGATGGTCGCCGCGGTGCCGCCGGCCTGGATGTATTCATTGGCAGAAACCCCTTGGAAGATGTTGACGCTCTCGGTAAAGACACCCGCATTCTCTCCCGCATTGGAAAAAGCCAGCACCAGGCGGCGGGCCCCCACTTGGGCGTTTGTGATGGTGATAGTCGCGGAGCGGGGGGAGCTATCAGTATAACTGACCGTATTCATCTTGTTCTGGTCTATGGTGCCGTTATCGTCCATCGCATCGAGCCCCCAGGAGAGGGCGTCGGCGTCGTCGGCGGGCCAGGAGACCGTAATGGTGCAGCCCCCCGTGCCCGTACCGTAGTTGTAGGTGAGCGGGATGTTTACCGCTGGGGAGGCTCCTTCTTGAATGGTAGTCGCAGCAGAGCGGCCGGTCGCGAAGGGCTCGCTGGCCCCCGTAAAGTAGAGCTTTGCCTCGAACTCCCAGCTGCCCGGGTCGATATCGGCAAGGGTGATAGGGGAGAGCCCTTCGAAAGACTGCGTCGCCACCGCTGTGGTGGCATTCGGGGCATAACGGTTTATCTCGATGCTGCCGACGAGGCTTGCGAAGTCGGGGAGGATGGTGCGGGAGGCCGATTGCGAGACGACCCGGCCCTCGGCCGAAACCAAGCGGATGGAGACAGCCCCGCGAAGTTCCGGTATCGACTGGGGGCAGGATGCCAGAAGGCACAAGAGCGCGGCGGCAAGGACGACGCGCAACGCGAGAACAGGATATACGGGGCGGGAAGCGATCACGGGCCACCTCTTTCTGCAATATGCTCTATATGGTTCGAATTATAGCATATTGTTGTCCCGCGTACAGCCCTTGAGGGGCGTCGTGTTGGGGGGGGAATGTTGGGAAGGGGATGAGTTACTGTGGCTGCCAGTGTTCGGTGGAGAATCGCAAGTTTATAGAAAACAGCTTCCAACAAAGCGGAAACGGCAACTGTAATGTAATCACACGGGTGAATGTGATTCTGAACATATGCTATACTTGCAATAGGGGGATATCATGCTTGTCCGCTATATCTCGTGGAAAGACAAGGATTGGTACTTGGGCTATTTGGAAGACTACCCTTCGTATGTTACCCAAGGCGAAAATGAGGAAGACCTCAAGGAACAATTGTTCGACCTCTACAGGGAGCTATCAAGTGGAGACCTGCCGTATGTGAAGAAGGTAGGCGAGCTTGTTGTCGACGTATGAAACACGACGATTTGATTCGGGAGCTGTTGCGTTCCGGGTGTGAACTCGTTCGACATGGAGCAAAACACATACTCAAAGCGCTCAAGTCTGGCCAAGATACTTGAAAGATGGCGAAGGCTCTCTCACGAATCACCGAGTTGTAAAAAGAGCCTTCGTTATCTCTGCGTTTCTTTGCTGTCCTCTTCCTTGGTCATGAAGTCCAGGTACTCGATGTTCTTTCAAAACTCGGTGAGTTTTGAAAGAACACCCTTGAATGTATAGTGGCGAATAAAGCACATATCTTTATATAATATGGATATGTGTTTTATTCGCCTAAGGGGAAATTTCAAAAATAACCGATTTTTGAAATTTCCTCACTCCTTCTGCATGCGCTCGAAGATGGCCGGTCCCGAAAGGGCGGGGCCCTGTCAAGCCCTATGCTACATTGAACTGCGAGATGGCAATTTCCTGTCCCGAGGCAAAGGATTGTTCCGCACGCTCATGAATGATGGTGGCAATTGATTCTTCGAGTATGTAGTCTCCACAATCGTCACACACCAGAGCAGGGACATTCTTGAACACAACCGTCAAGTCTCCCTTTGTAAGGACAACGGTCGTAACGCCCGGTTTCATGGATCCAGTTTTACAAAGGGGGCAGGTCATGAGGTCCTCCTCGTTTTGAAGTCCGGTTCCCATAATTCGGGATCCGGTTCATATACCGTAACAATATACTCAAAGTCGTTGTCGCTGTCATGGGCTACAACGATATGTAATGGCCTATCATGGTTCCAGCCAAGGATAAGCCGGCTTGGGTAGGGCTTGTCGTCGGGATATTCGTTGATACACTATCAGTTGATATCCTGTTAAGCTCGAGAAGCTCCGGGATGGCGTGGCGGGCTCTCTCCATCAGGGCATCCAATGAGCCCGATTCCAGAACAAATCCCGGAATATCCGTGCTTTCTGCAACCCATACAGAAGACTCATCATCCCATGTAGTCTTTATCGTGTAATCCATGCCTCAAGTATACCCCCGAATACTCATTTGATCAAAGGACGAACAATGTGGTGCAGACTTCTGCTACCCCTGCTCCAAACCTGCTTGCTTGCCCTCTTTAAAGCCTTCCTCGCGGGCGATTTGCTTGAATGCGTTTTGGTCGTAGATGAAGAAGTCGCGGCTTTGGGCGTGGGTGAGCTTTATTGAAACGGGGAGGCGGCTTTGATCGGTCGCTCGAAGAGCCGATCCATCGGGATGCCGGGAAAGGACTGATGTATGCGCTCGAGGAGTGAAAGGCTGGGGTTGGCTCTCTTTTCCAGGCGTTGATAGCTGTAGAGGTTCCGCATGCCCAAGCGGGTAGCCGCTTGCTGTTGGGTAAGGCGCTGTGCATGACGTTCGTGGCGAAGGAGCAGGGCAAGTGCCCGTTTGGCATTGACGGGAACAGGGAGGATCTGCGGATGGGCGTCGAGTGATACATCCGGTAGCGGGGGCAATGTATCGCCCTCGTCCAGGTAGAGATCGAGGGCTTCCTCGCAAGCACGCGTCACACTGGCCATGCTGTTTCCCTGCGTACGACAGCCTTCAAGCTCGCAACATTCAGCCCAGTATCCACCATCTTCTTTGTAGACGCGGAAATGATAAATCATTGCGGGTCCTCCATATTAGGTGCCGCTTAGTAGTATATCATATATACCAAATATAATTGGTCTTTACAATTGTATCCACTATACGGGTCCTCACAGCCGCCGAGAGGAGCCAGCGCACGAAGCCGTCGAGGGTCTTCGAGACCTTGTAGTTACGCAGTGCCTTCATAAAAGGGAGTACGGAAGAAAGGATCTTTAACGAGTACCAATAGCAAAAAATTGTGCATTAACCCCCGAATTGCTCGCGGGGGTAGGCCGTGATCGCGCGCCGGGCGGGCCCGCGCCATGCGAGGGACCGCCTGGCGGGAAGCACGGCCGCAGGGGCCGTCGGGGCAAGCCGTTTCGGCTTGCCCCTGGCGGGACGGCTGGAGGCCGTTCCGCATTGCTGGCGGGGGAAGCGGCGTGCATGAATATCGGCGGGTCTCTGCGGCCCCTTCTTTAAATATGCAAAAACATATAAAAAAAGCTTGCAAGGTGTGCGTGTGTGCGATAAAATGGGGATATGAGGACCACATTGGTGTTGGAGGATGCGTTGATGATCGAGCTCAAGGAACGGGCGGCGCGGGAATCGCGGACCTTGACCGAGGTCGTGTCGCAGGCCCTGGCGCGCGGTTTGGCGGGAGAGGGGGCCGGCCCGTCGCGTGGGGGTGAAGCCTGGCACTGTGCGTCCTTCGATATGGGGGGTGGTTTCGACTACACGAAGGCCTGGGAACGGATTGACCGGATGGAGGCAGCGGCGGTGGCGGACAAGCTGGATGCGCGAAAGTGATCATACCGGATATCAATGTTCTATTATACGCGGTGGACGCTTCGTCGGTGCATCACGCGCTCGCTTCTTCCTGGCTTGAGGACCACGTCAACAGGGGCTCGTCTGTTATCGGTATCCCCTGGGTGGTTCACCTGGGCTTTTTGCGCCTTGTTACGAACCCGCGGGTGTTTCCCCGGCCGCTATCTGTGGAGGCCGCTTCGATATGGCTTGAGGATCTTGAGGGGCTGCCATCCGTGCGCATGATAGACCCGGGGCCGGCCCACCGTGGCATCCTGCGCCACCTTCTGCTCTCTGTGGGGACGGCGGCCAACCTCGTAACGGATGCCCACCTCGCGGCCCTTGCCCTCGAGCAGGACGCAGTCTTTGTAACGGGAGACCGGGACTTCCAGCGCTTTGCCGGCCTCAAGCTCGAGCTCTTGTTTTAGGGGACTCGACAACTCAATGCGGGCAGCTGCGGTTTTTGCTCCTTTTCCATTTTTCAAAAGGCTGATACACTAGGGAAAAAGACTGATATCGGAGAATTCATGGCCAAAAAAACGGGTGTGAAACAGTACCGCGAGACAGAGAGCATAGGCCGGGGTACGCGTCGGGTGTCCCGCCCTCTGGTTGTCAAGCTTATCGGGATAATATCCATTATTGTCGTCGTCTCGATGTCGGTCATAACCGGGATTGCAAGCTGGTCCTTTACCCGGGACGCCCGTACGCGCATTGAAGAGAACACCCTTATCTTAAGCGAGGTCCTCGCCGCGCAGGTAAGCGGGCGGCTGGATACGGTCCTCTCTTCTTCGCTGTCGCTTATGGATACCCTGCGCGAAGGGGCGGGGAACCGGGCTCTCGAGCGGGCGGCGGTGGCAAACTTCTTCGACCGAAACCCCCAGATTGCCTGGATGGAAGTCCCCGGCCAAAAATCCATTGCCAACGATCGCTTTTTCCGGGCCAACGAGCTCGACCGGGATGTCCTCAAACCCTTCCTCTCTTCCAGTGAACCCCTTCTCGAGCGCGCCATGCAGGGCGAATCGATTGTCGTCAATGCGAGCCCTTCTGTGGGGATTCCGGCGGCGGCCCTCTTCGTTCCCTTCAAGGACTTTGGTACGCGCAATGCCCTGCTCGTCGTCTTTTCGACCGAGGACTTCATGGCCATGGTGCAGTCGGGTTCGACGGCCGAAAGCCAGGTCGTGGCCTGGGATGGCAGCCTCGTGGTCCACAGCGACTTCGAGCTCGTAAAGTCCGGGGTGAACCACCGGGATCGCCCCTTGATAAAGGCCCTCTTCGAGAGCGCCTCGGACAACCTGCAGATACGTTTTCGCGATGTCGACGGCAAAGAGTACTTGGGGGCCTTTCGCAAGCTGGCCACCGGGGGGCTCGCCGTAACGAGCGCGACGCCATCGGATCTCGTGTACCGGGCGGCGCAGGAAGTGTGGCGGCGCAACCTCTACCTTACCGGGGTGGTGCTCCTCCTCTCCATACTGGCGGTCTGGTTCTTCTCGAAGTCGGTGTCGCGCCCGGTTCTGGCCCTTGTGCGGGCGGCCGAGCGCATCGAGGGGGGTGAGTACGAAATTGCCCTCGAGAGCGGGACCCGCGACGAGCTGGGCCTCCTTACCGAAAGCTTTGTAAGCATGGGCAAGGGCTTGGCGGAACGCGAGCGCGTCAAGGAGACCTTTGGCAAATTCGTCAACAAGGAAATAGCCGAGCAGGCCCTCAAAGGAAACCTGCAGCTGGGTGGCCAGCGCAAAACGGCCACCATCTTCTTTTCGGACATCCGCTCCTTTACCGCCATTAGCGAGAGCCTCTCGCCAGAAGAGGTCGTCGAGTTCCTCAACGAGTACATGAGCCGCATGGTCGCCTGCATCGAGAAGACCAGCGGCGTCGTCGACAAATTCATCGGGGACGCGATTATGGCCGTTTGGGGTGCCCCGCTTTCTGCCGGGAGCCCGCGCGACGATGCCCTGCAGGCGGTGCGGGCCATGCTCATGATGCGCGGGGAGCTCCTGGACTTCAACAAGGACCGCGGCGGGCCGGGCAAGCCCCTCATCCACAACGGGGCGGGGGTCAACACCGGGCCCTGTATCGCCGGGCAGATCGGTTCGAACCAGCGCATGGAGTACACGGTTATCGGCGACGCTGTCAACCTTGCAAGCCGTATCGAGGCCCTCAACAAACCCTTTGGAACGGACGTGCTGATATCGGCCTATACGTATGAGCTCGTCAAGGACGATGTCGTCGCAGAGCCCATGCCGGCCATCAAGGTCAAGGGCAAGGCCGATCCCCTCGTCATCTACGCAGTCATCAAAATGAAGGGCGATGAGGGGCCCGAAACCCTCGCCGAATTGCGTCAGTTCCTGGGCATCACGCCCCCCGAAAAAATCAATGTAGAAAAAGAAGAAGTGAAGTATGAGATTCTCGACAACTGATATCGCCGTAACGGGGGCGACAACCCTCGCGGTCGCCGGCCTTTTGTGGCTCTTTGCCGCCGACATCATGCAGGCCTCCTCGCGCGATAATGCCGTTCCCCTGGGGACGGTTGTCTTCAAGCGCCTGAGCGCGACACGGCGGGCGGCGGATCAGCTGTCCTGGGAGCGGATGCGCAACAACAGCCCCGTCTGGGAGCTCGACACCCTGCGCACTGCCGATTTCTCCGAGGCTAAGGTCACCTTCGACGATGGTACCGAGTTGGGTATCCAGGAAAACTCCATGTTGCGGCTCAACTTTGGCCGCGATGTGCGAAATCTCGAGTTTTTGTCGGGCGAGATTACCCTGGGTGGCGCACGCCGGAGCGACTGGAAAATTTCCAGCGACGCGGGGAGCATCTCGCTGGGCGAAAACTCCCGAGCGACCTTTAGCCGCAACGAGGATGCCTTGAGCGTCGAGGTCGAAAGCGGGGAGGCCACCCTTGTGCGCTCCGATGGCTCCACCGTCGATGTGGCGGTCAACGAAGAGCTGGAAGTAAACGTCAAGACCGGGGCTACCCGCATCCTCGCGCGCCCCATCGTGGCGATTGCCCCGGCGCGGAATGCCCGCATGCTCTGGCTCGAAGAGGGCGCGGATGCCGCCATGGCGATTCCCGGCGGGCGTGCCGATGCGCGGCCCCTCAATGTCTCTTTTGCCTGGCGCTCCGACGGGGTGGGGGCGGGGGCGTCCTCGGCAAGCGGGGATGTCATCGAAGACAGTGCATACATCCTTGAACTCTGTCCCACGGCTTCCTTTGTCGAGGGGGTCGTTGTCCATGAAGTCAGTGGCCTTCAGGCGCTTGTGCCGGTCGTTCCGGGGACCTGGTTTTGGCGTATTCGGGGTGCAGAGGGAGCGGTTTCGACCGAGCGCCGCTTTACCATTTCCCGGGACGAACACCCGCGCCCCATCGCCCCCCTCGACGGGACCCTTCTACGGTTTCGCCGCATCAAACCCTCCCTGCGTTTTTCTTGGGCGGCTCTTGAGGCGGCCAACTCCTGGCTCTTCGAGCTCTCTCAAGATCCCGATTTTGCCACGACTCGTCTGCGTACCCGTGTCCTGTCCACCAGCATTACCGTTCCCGGCCTGGATGAAGGCCAGTGGTATTGGCGCGTTTCGCCTGTCCATGAATGGGCCGTGGTAAGCCCCCCGATCGAGCGGGAAATTCGCCGCTTTACCGTCGAGCGCTCGCCAGAGATGCAGGAGACGGTTCTCTCCAACCCCTTCAACAAAACCCTCTTCCAGATACAGGAGCTCGATTCCCGCGGGCTCGCCTTCTCCTGGGTGCCGGTAGACGAGGCCCTGTCCTACGAGCTCGTTGTATCGGCTCAGCCGGATATGTCGCAACCCATTCTGTCTCTCCCCATCCAAACGGCCTACCTGCGGCTTGAGGGCGAAGTGGCCGCGCCCCTCGCCACGCCCGGGACCTTTTACTGGGGGGTGCGTTGGCTCGATGCCGAGGGGAACCGATCCCCGGTGCGCGACCCGCGCCTCATTGAGGGCGTGGACGGCATGCTCGCCATACGCCCGTCCTTCCCGCCGGACGGCTATCGCATTGCCGATTCCCTCGCGGCCAATACCCGTTTTACCTGGAAGTCCAACCTCGCGGCCAAGACCGTCTTTCAAGTTGCCCGGAGCGCCGATTTTTCCGATCTTTTATACGAAGAAGCTGTTCAGACAGAGACCACCTTCGCCAAAAACTGGCCGGTGGGCGAGTACTGGTGGCGACTTCGCACCTACAATGCCGACGGTTCGGTTTTTATTGACACGCCGGTGCGCAGCTTCTCGATTGTCGAGCCCCTGGCCCCACCGCTTCTCGAGAGTCCTGCATCGAATACGCTCTTTTATTTGCGCGAGGGCGATGAGCGTTCCTTCTCCTGGATCCCGGTCCCCCGCGCAGACTATTACTCCCTGTCCATCAGTGGTCCCCATGACAATTACGCGAAGCCCATATTCGAAAAGGGGATTACCAGCGATACCTTCATAAGCTTTGACCTGGGGAATTGGCCCAGCGGCGACTACCGCTTTAGCGTACAGGCCCACTCCCTGGAGCACGCCGGAGGGACGCGTATTATCGGGTATATTGGCGGGGGTATTCTGCACTACGAAAACTTGCAGTACATCAAGCTTGGTGCGCCGGAAGACGGGTCCTCCCTCGAGGGGCTTTCTGCGCGGCGACGGGGCGTGCCTTTTTCCCTCTTGATGAATCCTCCCCCCGATGAAGGGGAGCTCTTGGTCTCGCCGGATGCGAGCTTTAACAAGCCTCTCTACCGCATTCCCCTGCGCAATGTGGGGGATGCCCTTCGTTCCGGTCGCCTCGACCCCGGCACCTGGTGGTGGCGCGTCAGTGGCAGCAAGGCCGGTTTCGATATCTCTTCGCAGGAAGCCCTGCGCTTTACGGTCCTGCCCATTCCCCCGCTCCCTCGCGCCCGCCTGGACCTCCCGGCAGACGGGGCCGTGGTGGATGCGGACTGGTTGCGAACGCGGCGCACTATCAGTTTTGAATGGGGGGCGGTCCCCTTTGCAAACGAGTATATCCTTGGTCTCTACCGCAATTCTTCTGCTTCGTCGCCCCTTGCCCGCTTTGAGCTCAAGGCGATCACTAACTGGACCCTGGAAGACCTCTCCATCCTCGATCGTGGCGATTTTGTTTGGACCCTCGAGGCCCGTTCGCGCGATCGCAATGGGGAAATCGAGCAGTACGGCCTCGTTGCAGAGCGCCGTTTCTCCATCGAACTCCCGCCAGCCCGGGACCAAAACAAGAGCGGTTCAGGGGCTTTGTATGGCCGCTAGACCGACATCCCGTGTACCCGTCTTTTTTATACTGATAGTCTTGCTCAGTGCCCTCTTCCCCTTGGCTCTGGCTGCCCAAGAGCCGCCAGATTCGCAGGATGTACCTCCAGCGGCTGCGCCCGGCGATTTCCCGCTTGCCGATGGGGCTCCTGCCAATCAGGATGACCTGCCCCCCGAAGCCCCGGCTCCCGCTGCCGGCTTTGAAAAGACCCGGCTCGAAAGTGACAGTGGCGATGTCACTTTCTGGTTTGAGGTTGGCGAGGATGGTGTGCCCATCTTTACCCAGATCCTTGGCTGGGAGGAGGACCCCTTCGCCCTGCACTTCGAAATACTCATTCGAAATGATGCCGACGAGATCATATTGGGCGAAATTGTCAAAGAAAATCGCCTCGAAGTGCGCCTCGAACCGGGGTCCTACAGCTATCGCATCATCACCTGGAACCTCCTCGAAAAGCCCGATCTCCAATCCGACTGGCTCCCCCTCGAGGTCATCAAGGCCGAAATCCCCGATCTTGCGGGTGTTGAACCGGGGGTCATCTACATGGATACCCTCGACCCGGCCATTACCCTCTTTGGCGAGCGACTGGTTGAGGGCGGCAGGGTGTTTCTGCGAGATACCGACTCTTCACAGAGCCATGAGGGGCGGGTAGTGTCCCGCAACGAGGACGGCTCGATCTCGGTTCTCTTCCCCGACAGCGCGTATCGCACCGGTCTGTTCACACTGGTCTGGATGAACCCCGGCGGGATAGAAGATCAGATCGAAAAGGGGCTGCGCATCCGCTTTCAACGCCCTGTGGATATATTGGTCAGTGCCGCATGGACGCCCTTCGTCGTCCTGGGCGACGAGTGGTTCGCGGGTGTCTGGCCGGGGCCCTTTGACCCCCTCTCGCTCGATACGGCGCTCAGTCTCTATTTCATAAAGGCCCGCTGGGGCTTTGTGGGGGTTGAGGCCCATGCGCGTGTTTTGTGGCTGCCCTTTGGCGGGAACGAGGACGTCACGGTCCAGAATCTCTACGGCCTCTTTGGCGGGGCGCTCCTGTACAAGTATCGCATTACCCGCAATTTCCACGTCCAACTTGGCCTTGGTGCGGGGGTGGCGCTTAGCTGGCGGGGGCTCTGGTACGGCGAAACGGCCGGTCCCGAGCAGACATCCCTGGACCCCAGCCTGAATGCGGCTCTCTCTTTCCAGTATTTCTTCCGTAACAAGGTATGGATTGGTCTGGACCTCGGCGCCTATGCCATTTTGCACTACGAGACCACGGCCTTTGGCTTTGTGCCCGCTCTGCGAGTGGGGTATCAGCTTTTTTAGACTTGTATGGCATATGAAAAAGGGGCTGTCGCAAAAGTCACTCAAGACTTTTGTGACAGCCCCTTTTTTTGTATCGTGAAGATTACCGTTCAGGTCCCGGTGCCCGCCTTGGCGACGATCTCGTTCCCCATTTCGCGCAGCTTGTACTTCTGGATCTTGCCGCTGCCGGTCTGGGGGTAGGCGTCGACGAAAAAGACGTACTTGGGAATCTTGAAGCGGCTTATCTGGCCGCGGCAGTAGTCCTGGACAGCCTCTTCGCTAAGGGCAGCCCCTTCCTTTTGAATGATAAAGGCTCCCACCTCCTCGCCGTACTTTTTGCTCGCGATACCCACGACCTGGACGTCCTTGACGCCCTCCATGGTGTAGAGAAATTCTTCGATTTCCTTGGGATAGACGTTTTCCCCGCCGCGGATAATCATATCCTTGATGCGGCCGGTAACCATGAAGTTGCCGTTTTCATCCTTGACGCCCAGGTCTCCCGAGTGGAGCCAACCTTCGGCGTCGATGATGGCGCGGGTGGCCTCTTCCATCTTGTAGTAGCCCTTCATGACATTGTAGCCGCGGCAGCAGAGTTCGCCGTGGACGCCGACGGGACATTCTGTGTTGGTCTCCGGGTCCCGTACCGACACCTCGACGCCGGGCAGTTCGCGCCCCACGGTGCCCACCTTTACCTCGATGGGATCGTCGACGCGGGTCTGGGTCATGACGGGCGAAGACTCGGTAAGACCGTAGGCGATGGTCACCTCGCTCATGTGCATCTCGCCAATGACGCGCTTCATCACCTCCATGGGGCAGGGGGAGCCGGCCATGATGCCGGTGCGCAGGCTCGTGGTGTCGAACATGGAGAACATGGGGTGGTTGAGCTCTGCGATGAACATGGTCGGAACCCCGTAGAGGGCGGTGCATTTCTCTTTTTGGACGGTCGCGAGCACGAGGAGTGCGTCGAAATTTTCGCAGATGGCGGCCGCTGCCCCGTGAGTGAGGACGGCCATCATGCCCAGGACGAGGCCGAAGCAGTGAAAGAGGGGAACCGGCAGACAGACGATGTCCTTGTCGGAAAAATTCTGGCACTGCCCGATGGCCAGTCCGTTGTTCAGAATGTTCTTGTGGGTGAGCATGACGCCCTTGGGGAAGCCCGTCGTCCCCGAGGTGTACTGCATGTTGACCACGTCGTCGCAGGAGCAGGCGGCCTCGGCGGCCAAGAGGGCCTTTTTATCCGTGAAGCGCCCCAGGGTAAGGAGCTCTTCCATGCTGTACATGCCCCGGTGCTTGTGCGCCCCCAGGTAAATGACGCTCTTCAAGAAGGGATAGGCTGATGATGACAGGTGACCGCGGGGGGCGTCCTTGAGTTCGGGGATTAGTTCGTTGACCATGGCCACATAGTCCGAGTCGCGCCAGCCGTCGACGATGATGAGGGCGGCGAGATCGGCCTGTTTTATGAGGTAGTCCAACTCGTGGAGCTTGTAGTTGGTGTTGACCGTGACGAGAACCGCCCCGATGCGGGCGGCGGCAAAGAGGGCGGTGTTCCAGTCGGGGACATTGGTCGCCCAAATCCCGATGTTGTCGCCCCGCTTGAGCCCGATGGCCAGGAAGCTCTTTGCCAGTTCGTCCACGCGTGCGTCGAACTCCTTCCAGGTCCAATAGAGATTGCGGTCTGCGTAGATGATGAAGTTTTGGTCACCCTGTTTTTGCGCGTATTCGCGAACGAGGCCCGAGAGGGTTTTGTCTATCAATTCCATGCCTCTGCCCCTAGTATGGCGCGTAGACGACGGCGAGAATGCTGGCTGTCGCCCCGGCGGGAGCCCCCACGCAGTGGGGTACGAGGGAGTCGTAGTAGATCGAGTCCCCCTTTTCGAGGGCGTAGCGGGTTGTCCCGTAGAGGACTTCGAGGGTCCCCCCGAGGACGTAGAGGAATTCTTCCCCCTCGTGGCTCGATTGGCGTTCTTCGCTAGCGGTAGAGTCCACTTCAATGAAGAAGGGGTCCATGTGTCGGGCGCTCTTGGTGGCGGCGAGACCGCGGAAGTCAAGGTATTCGCTCTTGGTGGTGCCGGCGAAGCGGACGGCGGGGGCAGCCTTGCCCGAACGGGTGATAACCGGTCCGAGTTCGCTTTCATCGTCCATGAAGGTGCCCATGCGTACACCGAGTCCCCGTGCCACTTTGACCAAGGGGGCAAGGCCCGAAAGGCTGTCGGCTTCAAGGGCGGCTATTTGTTCAAGCGAGAGACCCGCACGTTCGGCGAGTTCTTCCTGGGAAAGCTTTTTTTCTGCGCGTAAACGTGCAATGCGAGATCCGGGGGTGTCGTTGGTGGGCATGCTTCCTCCGTGGTATATGATTTCCGGTTTCGAGATTATGACATGACTTTTCAAAAAGGGTTGCGTTTTTTCGACAAAATATCAAAAATTGGCGAATTGTCCAGTTTGTATTTGACGGGCAACCGGCCTGCCTCAGCCCACCTCGTTGTCTGCATAAAGCGCCGGCTTGCGTGGCTACCAGCGGTTTTTAACCTTTTCGGCAAAGCCCGTAAGTCCTTGAAACGAAAGGCTGGTTCCGTCATCGAGGATGGCCGTACCGCGAAAGGTCCCGAAAACCTGATGCTGGATCGAGCTGTATATCAGTGCGTTCATGCGGGCGCTGCGGTCGAGGATGGGATCGAGGTCGAGGACGAGGCGGCCATCGTCGCTCTCGAGTTGCCAGGGTTTGAGGTAGTCGCCGGGGTCGAGTTCGAAGCGGACGCTGCCCAACTTGTGGAGCTTCCCGTCGACAAAGAGGGCGTTTTCGGTACCCTGCGACGTGTCGCCGAAACCGCAGCCGGCGTTGAAGGCAAAGCGCTTGCCATCGACTATCCCGCTGGCAGAGGCCCAGTACCAGGTGTCGCTGGCCGGCCACACCCCGCGCCCCCAGTCGAAGACGGCAAAGGCTTCATCCTTCATGAAGACGAAGTCGCGCTTGCCCGAGCGCATCACCCCCTCAGCATCGAGAGAAGGCGTCTTCTGGTTGTAGTAGAAGGCGTTTTTATTCTTTTTCCAGGGGATCGCGGTGACGATGGATTCTGCGGAAGGGGCAGGACTCAACACGAGGGCTCCGCGCAAACCGGTGCCGTTGTCGAAGCCCGGCATATCGACCTTGATGATGCGTGAACCATTGTCCAGTACCGAGAAATCCATAAGGGTTCCCCGATGGTTGACCCGTACCGAACCCTGCCTGCTACTGGAGGGCAGGGCAAAGCGCCCCATGGGAAAGAGGACGGTCTCTGTGTGGGTTGTCGTTTTGGCACTGTCGAGGTCGATGAGGGTGGCACTCAGCATCCCCATATAGCCGTTGTCGGCTATGGTAAGGGCAATGCCAAAGTGGGCGCCCAGGACGCAGTAGTAGTCCCACTCCTTTATTCGACGCAGGGGGGCTGCTATGAGCGAGCGCTCGTAGCGAAGCAGGAGCTGGCGGGCCCAACCGGCGCGAGACAGGCGTCCTTCATCGTCAAGGAGCGCTGCCTCGCGGGTAAATTCGTTTTGCGTCACGTCTACTGCCAGTCCGATTCCTTGGCGCGAATCCAGTATTGGCTGCGGCCTATCCCAAGCCCGATTTCGCCGCGCATCTCGAGGCTGTCTTCGGCGTACTTCTTGCCGTCCTTTGCGCGGAAGGTAATCTTGCACTTGTACATGCTGCCGTTGGATGGGTCTATAATGCTGCCGCCCGTCCATTCGCCGGCCTTTTTCCGCTCAAGACTGAATATCCAAGGGGTCCCGATGACCTTCATCTTGGTGATGTCCCCGTCGAGGGGAAAGCCCTTGTACGAGGATTTTACCTTGGTAGCCAGGGTTGAGGGGTCTTCGCCGGGGACACGCATGATGGTCCCGAAGAGAAGGCCGTCTTCCTGCCAGATTTTCCAGTAGGCGGTAACTTCGCCGGTTTTCTCGTCGATGCTTTTCCAGAAGCCTTCGACGGGATCTGATGCGAAGAGGGCAAACGCGCTCGTAACACACAGGACGAGAAACAGGGCATATTTCTTGTTCATGATGATCCTCCGTTTTCTGTACTATACTACAGCACCACTACCGAGAGCAATGGAAAAGCATAATTGGACAATTTGTGCTTTTTATGCTGCCTGCACTGTGCTATTCTTTGGGAAGCATGATTCAAGATGTGCAAGAAGCCGATATCGGTTCATTGATACGCATAGCCAGCATGGATAGCGGGATTCAGGCCCTTCTCGAGGGTGTCCATACCGTTGAATGTGGCAATTACTCCCGGCATTTTACCCAAAATGAAGATTTTTTCATCGAGTTGGACCGTCCATACCAGGTCGAGCGTATGCCCATACACCACGATGTCCGGGAATCGCGCATGGGCGTTGTCTATCGCGACGCCCTTTTCAAGACCCTCTCCAATCTGGTTCCCCTCGTTCCCGGCCTGTTTTTGGAATTGCGCTATTTCTTCGACCCCTCCCAGATACTCTTTCCCTGCTTTTTCCGCTTGTACTCGGTACATGGTCGCTTCTACCTCTTCCTTCTGCGCCTAGACCTCGTCTGTCGCCCCCTTGAGAGCGAAATCCTTGTCCCCGGCTCGAATGACATGACGGCCTCCTACCGCACCCGACGTCTGTATCTTTCTGCCGACATCATTCCCCTCGATTCGATCATAAAGGATGGCGAGCGCACGCGCGGCTTCCGGCCCCTCGAGTTGGTGGCAGACACCTGGATTGGCGAGACGGGGAAGGGCTATCTCTTGCGCGGCATTTGGATGGACAGTGAGCTCTCGAAGTTTTTTACCAAGCTCTTCACCCCGGCGGGCAAGCGTCTTTATCCTTGGTATCCCTTTTCCTGCAAGTATCGCAGCATGTGCCTCTCGATTGTCGACATATCCCCCGAATCCCGCCGCAACCTCGTGCCCTACCTGCACCATGCCCTCGACATGATTCGCCCGAATATGGACGAGATAAGTGAAGTCCTCAAGATGGAAGCGTTTGGCGAAGAGCTTGAAATTTTCCGCCGGCTCAAGCAGGAAGTGCCCAAAGAGCTCTACAGACCATGGACGGAAATCCTCATTTCGCCGTATCTTAACGCGAACGACCAAAAGGAGTTTCGCGTTGAACTTTCACACTGATACTGACGCATCCGGCCGGCCCTTCGAGGGCGTAAACGCCCTGATCATGGGCCTGGGGATCAACGGCGGCGGCCTTGAGAGCGCCCGCTTCCTCGCCCGCGCCGGCGCCCGTGTTACCGTTACCGATCTTCGGGGCGAAGACGTCCTTGCCCCTTCCATGGCAGCCCTTTCCCAATTCGATATCCGCTATGTACTGGGCCGTCACGAGATGGACGACTTCAAGAGCGCAGACCTCGTTATCAAGAACCCGGCCGTACGCCCCGACAGCCCCTACCTCCAGGTAGCCCACCGCGTGGAGACGGATATCTCACTCTTTCTGGCCGCCTGCCCGGCCCGCATCCTCGCGGTTACGGGTTCCAAGGGTAAGTCGAGCACCTCCTCTGCCCTGGCCCACGCATTGCGCCAATTGGGGCGGCGGGTGTGGCTGGGTGGGAATATCAGCGTATCCCCCCTTTCCTTTCTCGATGAACTCGACGGGGATTCCGATGTCGTCCTCGAGCTCTCCAGCTGGCAGCTGGGGGACCTGCGCGGCAAGACAACGGCCGACGGCCGGGCCCTCTTGAAACCGCGTGTGGCCATTATCACCACGATGTTGAGCGACCACATGGACCGCTACGGGACCATGGAGAAGTATGTCGAGGATAAAAAAGAGATCTATCGCGGCCAGGATGGCGCGGATGTGACCATTGTCCTCGATGACGAGTGGGGGCGGGTGTTTGCCGCCGAGACCCCGGCCCGGGCCGTGTTCTATGCCCCCGGAGGCAAAGGCAGCAGTCTTGTCCCCCCGGATGTCCTGGCCGTTGGGAGTCACCAGAGGCAAAACCTCCTTGCAGCCGGCCTGGCCCTCGTGGATCTGGGCTTTGACCCTGTGGCCATCGGGCCGGCCCTCGCGTCCTTTCCCGGCATCGAACACCGCCTCGAACGCTTTGCCTCTTTTGAAGGGCGTGTCTTCTACAACGATACCGCGGCGACCGTCCCGGAAGCCGCCGCCGCTGCCGTTGCGGCCTTCACGGAGCCGGTGGTACTCGTCACCGGCGGCACCGACAAGCTCCTTGATTTCGCTCCCCTGGCAGAGGCTGCGTGCGCGGTAAAGGCCCTCATCTTCTTTTCGGGGAGCGGGAGCGACAAGCTCATGCCCCTTCTTGCAGAAAAGGGCCTGTCCTGGCTGGGACCGGTAGACAGTGCGGGAGCCGCTCTCGAAGCCGCTTGGAAGGCCTCTTCGCCGGGGGATGTCATACTCCTTTCGCCCGGCTGCGCCTCCTTCGGCCTCTTTTTGAACGAGTTCGACCGCGGGCGCAAGTGGAAGGCCGCCGTCGAGTCCTTTATCGCCGCACAGAACGATGGACATTGAACTCCTTCGCCTGCGCGCCGCCCTCTTCAAGGGGATACGCTCCTTTTTCGATGCGCGGGGCTACCTCGAGGTAGACACCCCCAGCCTTTCCCCGGACCTTATCCCCGAAAGTTGCCTCGAGGTCTTTGCGACCGAATACCGGGCGCCGCACGGCTCGCGGCGGGAAACGCAGGAGCTCTACCTCATCCCCTCGCCGGAGATCTGGATGAAGAAGCTCCTCGCGCAGCACAAAACAAGTATCTATCAGCTCTGTCACGCCTTTCGAAACGGCGAGTCCACCGGCCGCCGCCACAGCCCCGAGTTCACCATGCTCGAGTACTACACGGTTGATGCCGACTGGATGGACAGCCTCTCCCTTACCGAAGAGCTCGTTGAAGCCCTTCTGGCGAAGCCTCCGGCGGCTATTTGTCCCCCCTTTCGCCGGATGACCGTCGCCGAGGCCTTTGAGTCCTTCGCGGGCTTTCCCCTCCATGAAACGGCCCGCGAGGGCCCTACCTGTTTTGCCGCGCGCGCGCGGGAGGCCGGTGTTGAAACGGCCCGCGAAGACATGGGTATCGCCGAGCTCTACAACCTCGTCTTTGTCGACCGGGTGGAGCCGTCCCTGCCCCAGGACCGTCCCCTGGCCCTTACCGATTACCCCTCTTTCGTCCCCTGCCTTGCCCAGGCAAACGACAGCGACAGCTTCGAGCGCTGGGAGCTCTACATGAGCGGGGTGGAGATCGCCAACTGCTACAGCGAGGAGCGCGATCCTGAAAGGGTGGCCGCCTTTTTCGCCGCCGAAGCGGCGGAAAAGGCCCGGAGCGCCCTCGTGCCCCACGCGGTAGACAGCTCCTGGCCCGCCATCTTCGGGAAATTCCCCCGCAGCTCGGGGGTGGCGCTGGGGGTGGACCGCCTCTTCATGGTGATGCAGGGCCGCTCCAGTATAGACAGCGTCTTGCCCTTTCCACTTGGAGATTGAGGGCTTCGGGGTGAAAACTCTTGGTCAGGGCCCAGTCTGTGGCGTATATTCAAAGCATGAAATCACCAAAGGAACACGCCCTCGAGCGCAAGCTCTTGAGGGAACTGGAACAACTTGAAAATGTCCCCCTCGCCATCAAAGCCGCGAACCTCCTTTTGGAGGACCCCGAGATACACGCCATGCAGGAGTACGCCAATACCGTTTCGATAAAACGCCTCGGTTTCAACGACCATGGCCCGGTCCACATGAGGACCGTTGCGCGAAACGCCGTACGCATGCTGGGCCTCCTGCGCACTGCCGGTATCCAGACGAGCCTCGAGGCCGAGGACGCCGGGACCTTCGAGGAGAGCCTCATCGCGGTGCTCCTCGCGAGCTTCCTGCACGATTTGGGCATGACCCTGGGGCGGCAGGAGCACGAACTCCACAGCGTCTGGCTCGCCCAGCCGGTTATCGACCGTCTTTTGGCCATCCTCTACCCCGAATCCGTTCAAAAGCGCGTAGTGGTACGCTCCCTTGCCCTCGAGGGCATAGTGGGCCACATGGCCTCGCGAAAAATATATTCGATAGAGGCGGGAATCATCCTCCTGGCCGACGGCTGCGACATGGAGAAGGGGCGGGCCCGCATCCCCATGGCCCTCAACGCAGAGCCCCGCGTGGGCGACATCCACAAGTACTCGGCCAATTCCATCGAAAAGCTCGAGATAGGGCCCGGCAGCGAGAAACCCATCCGC
>CAZIRF010000032.1:0-34755 GCA_964541755.1 uncultured Spirochaetales bacterium
TTCTGCTTCATAGCTCATTCTATCATGCTTCCACTGAGTTTTTCGAGGTGCCCTATACTGATAGTGCCGGGGCCAAAGCCCCGGCCACGCCGCGTCGCCTGCAAGAGGGGCGCCATACGCTGGGCCAAACTCAACGTCTTCGAGAAGTTCATCATGAAGATGATCACCAAGAAGGCGGAAGACTCATCGAGCATCGACAGCGCCGCCCTCGCCGCCTTTACAGAGACAGTGGCGGAAGCGGCGAGAAAATAAGCCCCCCCGCCCGCGGGCGGGGGGCTATCAGTCTATTCTGTTACTTCCCGCACGCTCACCCGCGCACGGCCTGCGGATTGGTATCCCTCGGTCGCCATAATTTGGTAGTCGTGGCGGCCCAGCTTCATGCCAAAGGCTTCCCAGGCGTCGAAGTGGTTCTTGATGGTGATTATTCCGCTCGTCTGCTTGCTGCGGCGAACACTCCAAAACTGGGTAAAGGTGCGCGTCCCCTCGATGGAGGGCTGGTTCACCCGCTGCGTCGTGTAGATGTCGTACACGCCGCCGTCGCTCTCGACCATGCCAACCGGCGATCCTCCCGGTGGCCGCCAGGAGCCCCAGGCTTCCACGACGTAGTACTCTATGAGAGGATTCCGCGTCCACCCGTAGAGGGCGAGGTAGCTGTTGCCCTCGGGCTTGTAGTCCGACTCATACGCGACGACCCGCGTGGCCCCCGGCTTCCAGCCCGTTCCGCCAACCCAGTTGTTGACCCCGTTCCATTCGCACGAGTAAACCCCGTCGCCCTCGAGCGTCATCGTCACCTTGCCGTGCGTATCCGTCCAGAATGAATGAAAGTACCCGTCCTTGTTTCCCTGCGTACTGTACTTGAGGAGCGTCCCCTTGGACATGACAGCCTCCGCTTTACCCGCGTCCACAGACGCATTGTCTGCAGACACAGTGTCTGCAGTCTTGCCCGGCGCGCTTCCACAGCCGGCCAACACAGCCACTGTCGCCAGGACCAGAGCCCCGGGCAGCCACCTTGCATATCTTTGCATCACACCTCCCGACTCATGTACCTCAAATATCGTTTATTAGCGGTACACGCAAAGGGCGTGGCACCGTGCGCGTAATATATCGCAGACTCTCGCCGGCCTCCACTACCCCCCCGCTTGCTCCACCCTACATACCCCCAAGCCCCATCCTGCACTCCCGCCTTATAAAAAGCTCGACCACGACATCGGGCTCTTCGCAACCCGCTCGCCCTTCCGCCCCAGCCCCGTTGGCACAAGCACTGCCCGTATCCTCGCCGTCGACATTGACGCGGGAACAATCGAACTCGACTGGATTGATGCCGACCACGGCAGTCCCGTCATCGACCTCAAGCCATACCACCCAAGCGAGGACTGTGTTCGCGACATCGCGCTACCCAATTGGTGCGCCTACTGGCCGGCATCGCGCGAGGAATCGGGCGACTTCGACTGGGATAACGAGTTCACCTTCGGCTAAACGTCAAAAAGGCGGTATACTGAAACAGCCATGACCAATTACGACTACGTGGAAGAGACTATCAGCCTTTTCGAAGAATCCCTCGCGGCCGGGGCCCCATCGAGACAATCCACGACAGCTACCGCCGCATCTGGGTCGACTACCTGCCCCAAAGCCCCCACCGCCTCGCCGGCAACTTCGAGTTCCAGCACTACCCGCCAGACGGCAGCGTCACCATCTGCCTGCCGGTGGAAAGGTGAATCAGCCTAGAGCGAGAGAACCACCCCCAGCTTGAGGTCGTGAGAAGCAAGGAAGAGGAACCGATATGCCAATACATAACTCAACTTCTTATAGTGTAATTGCAATTGACATCCGGATATGGGATAGAAAGGAAGATCAGTGCCTGGACAGATAGTCGTTCCAATATCAAAGCCAAACAACAGCCGCAGAGTATCCCCAAGAGGCCGATCCCAGGCAATCTCCAGAGACGCCGAACCACTAATCGGTAAAACAGACAAGTTTTTATACGGCTTTTCCGGCGTCGCTCCCGAATAAATACTGGTCACCATTATTTCGTCCAACTCGTTTCGCAGCGGCAGATAATCGCCTGCCTCCCAAGATAGTGCAGCATTCAAGAGAATCCGGGTGTTCATCCAAGGGTTGGAAAGACGATACCCGACAGTCCCTTGCAAGCTCGCGCCCCAAAAAAAGGGCTGTGCCGGCAGAAGCCCGCCACTGTAATTTCCCTCCGGCACCGACGGCGTTTCGGAGATGATACCCGTATTTCCCGACAACAGCGCCTGCCCGGCCCAGGCACTCCCGCCGCCGCCCAGGACCCACCGCGTATTATCAAGGTGGGGAATCAATACGGTATGCAGAACCCCCGCCTGGCCAAAATATCCCCAATTATCAGTGTTGACAGTATCCTGCGATACATTGCCGGAAAGACTTATAGCTGTCTCGGTCTTTTCCACACAGGGCACCGGCATCAATTCCAAAGGCATCTGCCCCGCAGAAAAAGTGGACGCACAGGAAACGGAGGAAAGCACAATGAAAACGAGTAATGGGGCGCGCCCGCCCCCAAATAAAGAACCCATACATTTTCTCCATGACGAAATTTGTTTTGCGACCATGAATCATTCAAGGACAGGAAGCACATACACACTATACCACACAAACTCGCGAAGCCAAGATGGATTTTATCTGCCACAAGCCAATACCCCCTGCATCCAAATTTCGTTTCGGGGGCCTCCCCGGGTCGGCTGCGCTCGCCCCGGGGCCGGGCTTTCCGCTCCAATAAAAGAGAGGGGGCCGGCACACGGCCGGCCCCCTCTCTTTTATTCCGCTGCAATCCCTGGCCCGCTGACGCCACAGTACATCATGCTCAGCCTGTGCAGGCCGGGAAGGACTATTACTGCAGGGTAAGCGTCCCCAGGTTGGCAGCGCCGCTCGTGCAGATAATCATGACCTTGTGCCCACCGGACACATTGCTAATGCCGATGGACTGGTTCTTCCAAGTATTCCAACCACCGGTCGAAGAGTAGTTGAAGGTGCCAATCTGGGTCCCGGTGTAGGAGTCGATGACCACCTTGAAACTCCCGCTCATGCCCGTTGCGAAGTTGAAATTGAGGCGGGTCTTGCCGGAAAGATCCACATTGGAGAACTCGATCCAGTCGCCCACGCGCCAGCCGCCCACGCCGCCAGTCCAGACGGTAAGATTGGAGCTGCGCTGATTCGCCTGCCAGGAGTTGAGGTTGATGGCTCCGGTCGAGGGGGTCGTGGGGGTGGTGGTAGCGGAACCTTCGCCAACGGTAATGTTGGAGTTGCCGCTGGACTGGTAGCCCTCGGTCGCCATGACCATATAGCTGTGGGTGCCAAGGTTCATCCCCTTGCTGGCCCATGCATTGAAGTGGTTGCCGGTGGTGATGGTACCGCCGGTGCGCTTCTGCTGACGGACGCTCCAGTACTGGGTAAAGGTCGCCGTGCCCTGGATGGAGGGCTGGTTCACGCGCTGGGTCGTGTAGATGTCGTAGGTCCCGCCATCGGTGGTAACCGTGCCCTTATAGGTACCGGTGGGGCGATAGGTCCCCCAGCTTTCAATGATGTAGTATTCCACGAGGGGGTTGGTGGTCCATCCGTAGAGGGTAAGGTAGCCGTTGCCGGAGGGATTGAAGGAGCCCGAGTAGTTGACGGTTCTTCGTCCGCCGGTACTCCAGCCCTTACCGCCGACCCAGTTGCCGCAGTTGCTCCAGCTGGAGGAGTAATTGCCGCCGGAACCAAGGGTAAAGGAGACCGATCCGCCGCCATCGGTCCAGAAGGAGTAATAGTACCCGTTGTTGGTACCCGTTTGGCTCGAGGTGAGTGCGCGCGACATGCTGTTCTGGAGCTCGTCGTTGACTTCGCCTGCGCTGTCGGGGCTTCCCAATACGGCGCTGCAGCCGGAAAGAACCAGTGCTGCCATCGTTGAAAGAGCGGCCATTGCCATTCCCAATCTTTTCATTATCCAAACCTCCGGTACGTAAAACAGTATCCCGCACGTGCGGGTCGCCTTTTGGCTATAGTAGAGTAGCCCCACTCTCTCCATCCCGATACGCGCTCCAGAGGCTGGAAAAACCGGTACTCAAGGTACGGGTTTCGACATATTCGAGATTTTTTTCTGGCGAATTCGTAAAAATGAGCGTATCGTTAGGAATGATTCTTGGCGATTGCGGCAGGCAGACACGCGTGGGACTCCTCTTGAGCCACCTCGACGGCTCGTACCAGCACCGCTTCTGGTCGGGCTTTGCCGCGTTCTGCCGGGAAGCCAACTGCGACCTTGTCGTCTATGCCTCCCGCCTCTGGCGCGGACAGAGCGACTCCTTCGAGGAGCAGGAAATCGTCTACCGGCTGGCCAACGCCCGCGAACTCGACGCCCTCTGCATAGATACAAGCGCCTTCCAGAACCAGGAAGATCTCGACCACTTCCTCGCAACAAGCCCCGCCCTCGCCCCCATCCCCATCATATTTTCTTCAACCGGAAGAGAAGGCAATCTGATCATTGCACCAGACAACCGCGGGGGCATCATACAGGCCCTTGAGCACCTCACCGAGGTCCACAACTGCACCCGCTTTGCCTGGGTCGGCGGTCCGCCGGATATCGCGGACGCCCGCGAACGCGAACAGGCCTTCTGCGACTTCCTCAAAGACCATGGACTCACCCGCACCCCCCGGTGGATGACGACGGCCGGCTTCGACAGTCCCAGCGGCAGACTTGCCACCGCCCACATCCTTGATGCGGGAGGCGGCCTCCCCGATGCCATCATCTACGCGAATGACCACATGGCAGCCGGAGGCCTCGAGGTCCTCGCAGAACGCGGCATTCGAGTCCCCGAGGATGTCCTGGTTACCGGCTTCGACGAAGACGATATCGGTTTTCTTTCCACACCGGTGCTCGCCACCGTTTCGCAGCCGGTCGAAGAGAAGGCCCGCTTGACCGCCCAACTCCTCGTCGATGCCGCCAGGGGCCACGTCCCCACCCAACCGCCGCCCCTCGAGGTCTGCTTTTTGCCCCGCGCCAGTTGCGGCTGCATCGATATATCCTCGCCCAGGGCACAGGCCTCCAGAGCACGTCGCGAGCAGGACCTCGTAAACGCAAACCGGGCTCTTACGGCAATGGCGCGCATCACCGAACACCTGGGTTCGGTACTCTCGCTCGATCAACTGTGCAGCAAAATGTCCCTCGTTACCCCGCAATTGGGCATCGGCTTTGCCGGCATTCTCCTCCACGACGAGGAAGCCGGCCCCCCCTGGCCTACCCCCTTCTCCTGGCTCGTCTGCGCAATAGGCCCGGACGGCCTGCCCCTGGTCACGAGCGACCGCCCCCGCCGCATTATTTCCAGCGCGCTGTTCCCGGCGGGCCTGTCGCGATCAGGCCACTTTGTCCAAGCCCTGTACAAGGCCAACCGGCATTTCGGCTTCCTGGTAACCAGCATCGACGAGCCGCTCGTTCACCCGGCCGTACTCGTCTCGCTGCGCGACCACATAAGCGAAATCCTCTTTACCATATCGCAGGTACGGGACCTCACAGAAAGCCGCCAGGCCCTCGAAGAGGCCCTCTCACGCAGTGCGCAGAGCGAGCAAAAATTCCGCGAACTCGTCGCCTCGCTGCCATCCTTTGTCATGGAGACGCGCGCCAACGGCAGCATCGAATACCTCAACGAGCGGGCTCTACGTCTCCTGGGCTTGGAGGACGAGTGGCCCGCCAGGTCCATCAGCCTTGATCAAATTATCGCCCCCGGCTCGAAACTGCCGCCAACCCAGCAGTCCAAGCCCGACGCCTATCACCCATTGGTTCTGCGCGGCCGAAACGGCAGCTCCTTGCAGCTCCTCGTTCGCGCCGTCGAAGTGGACCCCGACCGCGGCCTCGTGACCTGGAGCGGCTTTGACTACCAGAGCGCCCTGGAATCCCTCGTCGCACCGGACCCGGACTTCTTCGACGAGTACCAACTTACCCGCCGCGAACGCGAAGTCCTTACCCTCGAACTGCGCGGCCTCCTCGTAAAGGAGATCGCCGCCGAGCTCTGCCTCTCGCCCTCCACCGTCAAGGGCCACCTGGGCCTCGTCTACCGCAAGCTGGGGGTAAGCTCCCGCGACCAGGTATTCCGCCTCGTGGGCACCCGCCTCGCCGATCGCCATGGCCCGGACTCCCTGGCTTTCACCCTCCTGGCAGAGGCGTTGAAAGACTGAAACCTGGCAAGACCAAGGCAAAAAATTTCCCCCCTGCTTAAACTGCCCCCTTTTTTGTAACACCCTCCGGGTCATACTGCCTCTACATTAAAAGGAGGCCTATATGGCAGACTACAAAGAGGCATTTGAACAGGAGTTCGCAAAACAGCAGAAGGAACTTGCAAAGGCAAACCTCGCGGTCGTCGGTGGATCGGGCGTAGGCAAGAGTTCGCTCATCAACCGCATCTTTGGCAAAGACGTCGCCCAAACCGGGAACGGCCAGGCTGTCACCCGGGGCATAAATCGCTTCGAACATCCGAATCTCCCGGTAGTATTCTACGACACCGAAGGCTACGAACTGCGCGACGACGGCAGCATGGACAACAACAACTTCAATGCCGTCGTTATCCCCAAAATAAAGGAACTCAACGCGGGTGGCATCAAGGACCAGATCCACCTCGTCTGGTACTGCCTTTCCATCGCCAACCACCGTATTACCGACTTCGACATCAAGAACATCCGCTTCTTCAAAGAAGCCGGAATGAAAACAGCCGTCGTCTTTACCCAGTGCGACAACGACGAAGAACTCCCCGACGGCAGCGGCAAAGACGCAAACGCCTTTCGCGCAATCATCCAGGCACAGTTCCCCGGGATCCCCTGCTTCGAGACCAGCGCCACCCGTAAGGACCTCGAACTCGATATAGAAAAACTCACCAATTGGTCGAGCGAATCTTTACCCACCGACCAGCTGCGCAGGGCCTTCAACCAGGCCCAGATCAGCTCGATACCCCTCAAAAAGAAAGAGGCCTGGAAGATTGTCATTGCCGCAGCCGCCACCACCGCTGCAACCGGGGCCTTCAACCCAATCCCCGTCTCCGACGCCCTCCTCATCGCCCCCCAACAGCTGGCCATGTGCGTAAGCATCACCACCCTCTTCTGGAAAACGGTGGACCTCAAGGACGGCATCGTGGAGCTGCTCAAGACACAAATCCTCTCCATGATGGGCAAACAAGCCGCGTCCAGCCTCGTCAAACTCATCCCCGGCTTCGGGCAGGCCATCAACGGCATCATCGCCGGCGGCATCACCACCGCCCTTGGCGCCGCCCTCGTCGAATCAAACGCCCGTGCCCTCGAGACCTTTCTCAACACCGGCTCGAAACCCGACTGGATGAGCATCTTCAACGCCGCAAACTTCGGCCAAGCAGTAAAGGAACACGCCAACATCATGGACATCTCTGCCGCAGACAAGAACAAGGAGAACACATGAACTGCAACAACGAAAACACCAACACCAAGGGTGGTGCCGCACCGGGTACAGCACCGCTTCCCGCCCTCCTCGACGACGGCCTCAAGTGCAATATACTCCTTGCCGGCCGCACTGGCAGCGGCAAGAGCAGCTTTGCAAACTACCTTTTTGGGGTGGACCAATTCACCACCGGCAGCGGCAAACCCGTCACGAGCTGGGGAGAGAACTTCCAACAGTACCGTCTGCAGCACCAGGGCATGAGCATCAACATCATCGACACGGTGGGCCTCGAGCCCGACAACTACCCCGAATGGATGGGGAAAATGGAAATCTTCCTCGATAAAAATGCACATCCCAAGGCCCCGGACCGTAGCGTCATAACCCATGCCAACGAACTCCTCCACCACGTCTACTACATCGTCAACGGAGCCGGCGCCCGCCTGCTCGACCAGGAGCTCGTCCTGCTCGACATGCTCACCCAAAGGTGGAAGCTCAACGTCTCCCTCATCATCACCAACAGCGACTGCGCCACAGAAGAGCAGCTTGCCGCCATCGAGGAGCGCGCCGCCGGCAAAGACTGGCAGGCCATCCGCGTCTGTTCGATTACCCGCCGCACCCGCGGGGGCAGCGAAACGCAGCCCTTCGGGCGGGATGAAGCTATCAGAAAACTCCTCGAGAGCTCCTGGGAGCGTGTTGGCAGCGTCCTTACCGATGCCACCCTCGACAGCGTACTCGACTTCTTCGAAGAGCTTCGTCGGCGCACTATCGCCAAGATCGACCGCGAGAATATCAACATCATCTCGCTCATCAAAGACGATAACATGGACGACTTCCTCAGCCACCTCAACGAAGAGTTTGACGAGCTCAGCGAAAACCTCGGATCGCCGGAAGACCTCCTCCCCGCCGAGTACCACAGCTACCACGACTTCCTCGAGTCCTTCGACGTCTCCTTCCGCGGCAAAGACATCTTTCAAGAGACCTTCGATGAGCTCACCAGCTACCTCGAGAGTATCGATATCGACGAGCTCTCCGGCGCCCAAGCCCTCAACAGGGCGCTGGAAACCATCGAAGAAGGAAGCCTCTTCGAGAAAATTGGCGCCGCCATCGAACTTGGCGGGAAAATCCTCTTTCTCAAAAAGACCTTCAAGGACATCTTCAACGAAATGATCGACAACATCACAGACAAGATCGACGAGCTGCGCAACCGCAACAGCTCGCACTTTGCCAGCCTCTTCGGCCGCCTCCCCGTCATGCCGGGGCTAATCATGGGGATGCAGCTTGCAAGTGCTCCATTCATCAAGTACTTTTTCAGCAAGGAGAACACATGAGCCAGTCCGTCTTCCCCAAGGACCCGAACGACCCCAAAGACTACCTCTGCCTCAAGTGCCACAAGAACTTCCGCTGGGCACCACCCCGCCCCGCGAAACCATGGGACTTTCTCGCCCTCTTAACCGGCAAAAACAATCACCCGCGCTGCCCCTCCTGCGGCAGCCACTTCGTCTCCCCGCTACCCGACCTGTGCCAGTACTAAGCCCACAGACAATCGCATGGTAAGGGAAGGATAAGGAGGGAAGGGACCGCGCCCCCGCTGTGGCAGGGCGCCCCCTCCCTCGAAGGCAGCTCGCCCGGGGCCCCGGCCCCGGGCCCCCCGCGCCCTCCCCTGCGCCCAGGCCAGGGGCACGCCGCCGCCGCGGCCCGCCCCCGTCCCGGTCGACCCCACCTTCCGGTTCGGGGAAGAAAAACCGCCCCATCAGGCAAAAAAACTTTTGGAATGCAATATTTTTGATTATAACCCGCATATCTGTAATAATTGACATAACAAAGCATTCGGTAATACCCAGTGCTACCTGGTTTACCATATGACAATACTGTCCAGGGTATTCATGATGGAGGGATGATCTTGAACCCGCTCATCGAGTCCTACATAAAGAGATACCCCAATGATGTTCAGGCTCGACTTATGCAAATCCGGCATATTTTCCTTTCTGAAGTCCCGGATGCCACGGAGGACATCAAGTACCAAATGCCAACGATTATGTGGCATGGAAACCTGATACACTACGCGGCATTCAAGAACCATATAGGCATCTACCCGCTTCCAAACGTACTTGTGACATTGCACGAGGAGATTAAAGGCTACAAGACAGGGAAGGGGTCCATACAGTTCCAGAATGACGAGCCCTTGCCGGAAGACCTAATAAGGCTACTGGTACGAACGCGCCTGGAAGAGAGAAAGATGGAAATCGACAAGAATCACGACCTGTTTTGAGTATCCTTCTCTATCAAAGAAATCAAACAGGATTTGAATCCGGGAAATATTGGTACACTCTGTAATCCGGTCAAAAGAGAACGATGAAACCCCTTCCTCACGTATCAATAAAGCGGCTTTTCCCGGAATAAATGCGTACCAATGCTGTTTTTCCCAAAGCGGTTGATACCGGTAATCACTTGGTCCTCCATAAAGAGGCTCTTTCATCCATACACATGCTGGCCAGAGAAATCCAGAATAACCACAAAGACTGGACAGAATACCATCACCCCAGCACCAGCCGCTGCGGCCAAGGGTTGGTACGGCAGATGCGCCACATGGTGTCGATGTAGGCGGTGGTGTAGCGCTGTTCGAACCAGTGGTAGACGTAGGCGCCGCGTTCGCTCAGGGTATGGCGTTCCCACGCCCTTCCGGCGGCATCGGTATACGTCAGGGTATCCACGAGGCCCAGTTTGCGCGCCCAGTACATCTCCAGCGAGAACATTGATTCGAGCTCCTTGCCAAAGAAGGAGAAGAAACGCCCCGCGTCGATGGTCATACCGTAGGCACTCCAAAAGAGGTAGTACACGGCCCGTTGCCGGGGAGAAAAATCCACCCGCAGGGCAGTGGGCAAGAGGCCGTTCTGTACACGCCTGATGTAATCCGGAATCGAGAAGGTATTCACCTTGAATTCCTTCGGGAAGAGACTCGTCGCCGAGACCCCGAAGCCGTAAAAACAGTCGCGGGTGACCGATGAATACTTTTCGGTGTTGCGGCGGGCAAAGGTCCAGACAGAGGTCCGCTCGACATCGAGCTCCCGGCCACATTGGGCAAGGGATGCGAGCATCCGCTTTTTGTCCCGTTCCGGCAGGGGCTTTTTCTTGTTCTCTGCAAAGGAAAAATCGATAAAGGGATAGGTGGACACTTGGGTCGCGCCCCGCTCGAAGGCCAGAGCCATATCGCGCCGCAAGAGATCCTCTGTTTGCCCGGGGATACCGAAGATAAGGTCCATGTCGACGACATCAAAGCCCGCATTGCGCACCGAGTCAAAGATATCCTCGTTAAGGCTCTCTTCCCGCCCAAGGACAGAGAGGGCATCGGGGGCAAAGGACTGTATGCCAATACTTATCATCGTTATCCCGGCTTCCTTGAGGCCGGAAAGGAGCGCGGGGCTGATGTCCCGGGGGTGGAGTTCAACACCACGGCCGCCCTCAATCTCGAAGTAGCGATCAAGGTGGTCCATGATGGTCTTGAGGGAATCGCTCATAAGAGAGGGTGTGCCGCCGCCAAAATAGAGGCTGCTTGCCTTGAGCCGCTTGCCCGTCCTCCTGAGTATTTCCCTTCCGGCGATATCGATTTCCCCCAGCAGGGCCGCAAGGTAGTCCCGGGCCAATTGCTCGTCAAAGAGGACCTTGCAATAGGGACAGAAGGGACAGAGGGAGGTACAAAAGGGGATGTGGACATAGAGCCCGGGGCGCGTGACTTCCACCGGAAGCATAGAGGGATCGGCGCCCTCATCGCCCACCCCCTTGAAGACAAAGGGGCGCAGGGAACGGGTAAAAAGTGTACGAAAGAAGGAGGTCAAGATCATGGTGTTTCCTTAAATGTACTTCAAATAGGTCCCGAGCATGTCAAAGGCCACTTTGAGGTTTCCCTTGAAGACCAGGGTATACTCCGCCACAAAGAGATAGCCGCAGTTTTCGCACAGGCCCTTCTCTTCGATGCAGCGTCCACAAGTATATACCCTGCCATCCTCGACGACCAGGCATTGGTGGCAGGGCGTGGGGAAGCTCTTTGCCACCACATGGGGAATGGCCGACTTGAGGTTGAATACCGGATATCCCTCGTCTATCAAATCGATAATGGTATCGCCCGCCTTCTTTCGCTGTTCGGGGCTCAAGAGCAGGGACTCGGTGCCTGCGTAGGGGGTATGGAAATTGAATGATATGGCGCGGATGTTTTTCTCGTCGCGGGCAATCTGCGCAACATGTCGAATATCTTCATAGTTAACGGCATTGACCGCCATGTACAGGCAGATATTGTCGCAGGTCGCATTGCGGATGTTCCGCATGATGAGCTCATGGGTGTCGCCCCGAATCTGGTTGTGTTTCTCGGGCCCGCCATCCATGCTCAAGAGGATGAGGTCTGCCTCGGGAAGGTCGAGGGGAAAGGTCCCGTTCGTTACGACAACAACTTCCAGAAAGCCCCGCTCCTTCGCCGCGCGCACCAGATCGCGCAGCCCCAACTCGCCATCCTGCCACATGAAGGTCTCGCCGCCGCAAAAGAAGAGGATACGCACCCCCATCTTGTAGAGCATGTCCATCTCGGAGCGTATCTGCCCGTATGGATGCATGACCTTTGTCTTGTTGTTCACCGCGCAGTGGGCGCAGGAGAGATTGCAGGCATCGGTAACAATAATGGTGCCCAGTATGGGTTTCTTCTGTTTGAAGATCATCACACCCAGGGCAAAAGAGAAGAAGTGGAAGAAGTGGGATGCTTTCATTTTACACTCCGTTTTTGGTGAAATGCAGTTTCCAATACTACAGATTTGTACGCCCAAAACCGCTTGGGGGCAGGACGGGACCCGGAGGCGGATACAAGGGACATTGGGCGGGGCTCTTCGAGACCCGCCATGGCCTGGAGGAGGGGCCGCTGGCCCCACCGCCCCCGCGGCCCGGCCGCAGGGGCGCCGGGTCACGCCGCCTTCGCGGCGTGACCGTGGCGGGCCGGAGGCCCGCATACCCCCGGGCGGATAGCGCATGTGGCGCCCGAAGTGCGCTTGAAAGGGGTGGCGGACAAAAAACCGTGCAGGGACTTTGGAGCCGAAGGCGATCTGTCGCTGCACGGTTTTTTGTCGGTCAGGACCCCTTTCCAACTCGTTTCATGGGCGCCAGCACACACTGTGGAGCAATTTGCGACGCCCCTTCCCTATTTCCCCACATCAAAGGCGCCGCGTACGCGCATCTGCAGGGTAAAGACGCGTTCGCTCGCGGTAATATAGAGGGTTTTGCGATCGCTGCCGCCAAAGGAGACGTTGGCAGTCCAGCCGGCCCGCACGCCGATGGTCGCGATTTTTTCGCCCGAGCGCGAGAAAACGGTGACGCCGCGGCCGGTAAGGTAGACGTTGCCTTCCGCGTCGAGGGTCATGCCGTCGGAGCCCATCGAACAGAAGAGGGTTTTGTCGGCGAGGCTGCCGTCGGCGGTAATCGTGTAGCGCCAGGTTTTGTTCGCGCCGATATCGGCGACGTAGAGGGTTTTGCCGTCGGGGCTGCCGATGATGCCGTTGGGTTGGACGAGGTCGGTGGCGACGGGGACGAGTTCGCTCGAGCCGGGATCGAGGCGATAGACTGATTGTTTGGCCTGCGGCTGGCCGGAGTGCTTCCACCAGGAGCGCTTGTAGAAGGGGTCGGTAAGGTAGAGGGCGCCGGGAACGGGGGCGACGGCGGGGGCGACCCAGACGTCGTTGGGGCCGTTGAGGCGTTTGCCCTCGAAGGTCGCGGCGAGGACGGTCTTGGTGCCATCGGGGGCGATGGACCAGAGTTCGTTGTTTTCGTCGGCACAGACGATGAGTTCGCCGCCGGGGGCGAAGCACATACCGTTGGCGCGGCCTGAGGGTTTGAGCCAGTCCGTTATGGAGCCGTCTTCTTCGACGCGCAGGATGCGGTTCGAGGGTTGGTCGGTAAAGAAGATGGTACCGTCGGCGTTGGCGGTGGGGCCCTCGGTAAAGGAGAAGGTCCCCTTGAGGGCGACGGGCTTGGAGCCCTCGGCCACGGGGGATGGGTTTGCGGCGGGGGCGGCGTCTGTACTGGCAGCTCCGTCGGCAGAGCCCGACGCAGTGTCGGCAGAGCCCGATGAAGCGTCTACAGGGGTCGAGCTGCAAGCCATAAGGGCGGCACAAGCTATAATTGAAGAGATAAATCGGCGCATAGGTAAAACTCCTTGCCCACAAGGGGCGAAATCAGTGTACCATGTTTGACATGAATGAGCGACTCAAACGTTTACGCAGGCTCCTCCTGCCCTTGGCTGGCCTCGGGGCCTTTATATGGTTCCTCGTGCGCGTCATCCCCAAGCCCAGCCGGGCCCGCTACCCCTGTATGCAGGCGGCAGCGCCCCTGGCCTCTTCCTTCGTCGTCTGGATTCTCTCGCTGGGGGGCGCGGCCCTCTTCGCAACGAGGGCCCGTAGCTTCCTGTGGCAGTCCCGCTGGCGCGTGGGTTTCACCTGCGCGGTGGGGGCCTGCGCGAGTATCGCCCTCAATTTGGCCATCCCGCAATCGGCTATCGGCGCCCAAAACCTGAACCTCCCCGAATCGGTCATTTATACTGATAGCACCGATCCCGACCTCGCGGAAATCCGCGCCCCCAACCAGCCCCGCGGGGTGGCGCGCGGGGTCCAGCCCGGGCGGGTTGTCTGGGTCCACGACCCCGCGGCCACTGCAGACGGCATGGCGAACGGCCCGACGCGCCCTTGGTGGTTCGAAAAGGAGATGACGAGCCAGGCGGCGGTCGACACGATGCTCAAGGACGCCATCCTCGCCCTTGCGGGGGAGACGGACCTCAAGAAGGCCTGGGATCACATTCTGTCGAATTTCAACACGTCGCAGGGGCGCGGGTCGCAGGGCTACCGGCCGGGCGAGAAGTTCGCTATCAAGATCAACATGAACGGCTTTTTTAACGGGCCATTCAACATCAATACCTCGCCCCAGGTCTGCATTGCCCTCCTCGACCAGCTGGTGAACACGGTTGGCGTGGCGCAGGAAGATATCAGCATTGGGGATCCCAACTTCTCCTTCGACAAAACGATGTACGGGACACTCATCGACGCATTCCCCAAGGCATCGTACTGGGGGCGTACCCGCGGCTTTACGCCGGTGCGGGGGACGAGCAAGCCCGCACTCTTTGGCAGTGACGGCAGGAAGAAGGACAAGCTCCCGCGCGACTATGTCGAGGCGGCATACCTTATCAACATCCCCGTCCTCAAAAAACACCACCGCGCCGGCATCTCGCTGGGGGCGAAGAACCACTTTGGGGCGATCTGTCCCTTCAACGGCAACGGCGCTGCGGGTTGGCACCCCAGCCTGCCGGTCCCCAACGGCGGCGCAATGAACACCAACGGCGACTACGGCCGCTACCGCGCCCTCGTCGACTTCATGGGGCACAAGGATATTGGCGGAAAGACGGTCATCGTCCTCGTCGACGCCCTCTGGAGCTCGATAAACTGGGGACACCCCGCCGTCAAGTGGCAGATGGCGCCCTTCAACGGCGACTGGCCCAGCTCGCTCTTCGTCTCGATGGACCAGGTGGCCATTGAATCGGTGGGATTCGATCTCCTCGTTACCGAGTTCACCCGCGAGCACCCCACAGAGGGCAAGAGGGATCCACGCGACGACCATGGGCCCTTCCCGCAGTACCGCGGCGTCGACGACTACCTGCGCCAGGCCGCAGACCCCACGCTCTGGCCCGCTGGCTTCAGCTACGACCCGGAAAACGACGGGACGCCCCTTGAGAGCTTGGGCGTCCACGAGCACTGGAACAATTCTGTTGACCGCCAGTACTCCCGCAACCTAGGGACCGGTAAGGGCATCGAGCTCGTCTACCGCGGGCCAGCAGCTGTTACGGCAAAAGCTGCCAGCGACAAGGCCTCTGTTGACGCAGTAAGCGCAGCATCCGTTGATGCCGTCAGTGCGGCATCGGAGGACCATGGGGATATCGCCAATGCGCAAGCAGAGGCTGCCAGCCCCGCAGACCTCGCCACAATGGGCCAGGTCTATGGCGAGTTCGAGGACGCACAACTTTTTGCCGCAGCTTTGAAGAAAAAACCGGCCATGAAAAGCTGGAGCGACGAAAAGCTCTTCGACGCCCTTTCCGGCGCGACGATACAGGCCAAAACCCTGGGCCCCGATACCGCCCGCGGCGAAATATGGCAGGGCTCTACCCGTATCGCCGTCGCAGACGGCTGGGGCCAGTTCTGGTTCGCCCTCGAACCGGGCACCTGGCAACTGGTCGCCCGCTGCGAAGGCTACAAGGACCAGCCCTTCGAGATCACGCTTGAAGCGGGGTCCAGCCAGTATAGAAACCTTTACCTCGATCGAAAAAACTGACCGCGCAGCAGCTGTCGGCAGGGGGGAACGCCCCCGCCGGTATCTGTTTGAAATAGCAATTTTTGCGCATAGTCATGTAAAATCCCTTCATTCCAACCGCAAATTCCGCACGATCTGCCCATAAATGCGCAATAATTGAAGAGCGGGCTCAAAACAGCTGCCCTATAATAGCGTGAACCGACACAACCCGGAGTAGAAAATGACGTGCAGCAACCCGGTGATTTACGCAGACTTCCCCGATCCCGACATTATCCGTCTGGATGATGCCTGGTACATGGCCAGTACCACCATGCACTTCATGCCCGGGGCAGTGATTTTACGCTCTTTCGACCTCGCCAACTGGGAAATTGTCTCCCACGTATTCGAGAGCATCGAAGACTACCCCGCAGCGCGCCTCGAAAACGGCCAGTCCATATACGGAGCGGGGATGTGGGCCCCCAGCCTGCGCTACCACCGTGGCAGATTTCACCTCATGTTCACGTCAAACGATCTGCATAAAACCTTTCTTTTTACCAGTCGCAACATCAAGGGCCCTTGGCGAAGACGTACCATGGAGGGATTCTACTACGATCCCGGCCTCTACTTCGAGGGGAAGCGCGTCTTCGTCATCCACGGGAACACCCACATCAAACTCACCGAGCTCACCCCCACCCTTACAGGCCCTCTCCCCGGTGGTATTGACCGGGTCATCATCAGCGACCGTGAGGACAACGGTCTGGGCTTTGAAGGCAGCCACCTGTACAAGATTCGCGGGAAATACTACGCATTCTTCATCCACTGGCCCCACGACGGGTCGCAGCGAAGAACCCAGGTCTGCCATATGGCAGATTCACTGGAAGGCCCCTGGGAGGGCTTCACCGTACTCGACGACGACATGGGCTGGCAAAATGCCGGTGTTGCACAGGGGGGCCTCGTCGACACCCCGGACGGACGTTGGTTCGCCATGCTCTTCCAGGACCGCGGGGCGGCTGGCCGCATGCCGGTCCTTATCCCCGTCTCTTGGGATGGCGACAAACCTGTTATCGGGCCAGTTCCCCAACGCTTGGAGCTTTCCAGTACGCGCCCCGACTACCGCTACAAGCCCCTCTTTGCAGACGACGACTTTACCGGCACGCTGATCTCCCCCAAACGGCGCGACGCAAAACCCGGCAAAGAGAAACGCGCACTCAAGAATGTATGGGAATGGAACCACATCCCCTCAAATGCCAATTGGTCGCTCACCCGCCGGCCCGGCAGCCTCATGCTCAAAAGCTGCGGTATTGTGCCCAATATCACCCGGGCACGGAACACCCTTACCCAACGCGTTCCGGGGCCCTGTTGCGAGGTAAGCGTTACCGTCGATGCAAGCGAAATCAAGGAAGGCGATTGGTGCGGCTTGAGCATGTTCCAATCAAACTACGCCTATATCGGCCTTACGCGGCGCAAGGGCATACTAAGGCTGGGCATGGTCGAAAAAGAGGCCCCCACCGATGGCAAGATACCTCCCAAAGAACTTCCGCCGGTGCCGCTCAAGAACGATTTTACACCCGGCTTCGAGCGCGCCCTCTTCGACAGCCAGACGAGCGAAGTCTCGCTCATGATGCGGGCGGACTTTCGCAACGCGATCGACCTCGTTTCCTTCTACTTCAAACTCAACGGGGGCTGGGTACAGCTTGGGGGAGACCATCAGCTGCACTTCCTCCTCGACCACTTTACCGGTTGCCGCGCCGGCCTCTTCATGTTCTCCACACAAAAGAAGGGAGGGCGCGCATGGTTCAAGAACTTTCGTATCAGGGCCTTGAAGGCCCTCGATGCCCACGACGACCCACAAGGAGCGTAACAATGAAGAAATTGGCATTCGGCACAAGCCTGGCCCTCGCGAGCCTCTTGGCACTGGCCTGCACGACCACTCCAACGGAGGTTAATATGGAAGAAAACATCAACACCCCGCTCGTCCCCAACACGAGCGAAGCTTGGAAACCCCGCGGGCAACATAACCCCGTCATGACCCAACGCTACGGGGCAGACCCCTGGGTTATGGTCCACGACGACACCGTCTGGCTCTACATGACCGGCGATGTCATCGAAAAGGACTCTGGCGGCACAATCAAGGAGAATACCTACGGGACCATCCACACGATCAACGTCCTTTCGTCCAAGGACCTCGTCAACTGGACCGACTGGGGCAGCGTCAATGTGCGCAGCGCCTCCTCCTGGGCACGAAACTCCTGGGCCCCGGCCGCGACCTTCCGCGAAACGGACGAAGGCACCGAGTTCTTCCTGTATTTCGCCAACAACGCGAGCAGTATCGGGGTCCTGCGGGCAAAACACCCCGCCGGCCCCTTCACCGATCCCATCGGGAAGCCCCTTGTCACCCGTGAAACCCCCAACTGCCGCGACATCACCTGGCTCTTCGACCCCGCCGTCCTCAAGGACGACGACGGCAGCCAGTACCTCTACTTTGGCGGCGGCGTCCCCGAGGGCAAAACGGCCAACCCAAAGACTTCCCGTGCGGTCAAACTGGGCGCCGACTGCATCAGCCTTGACGGGGACCCGGTCCTTATCGATGCCCCTTACATCTTCGAGGACTCCGGCATCAACAAGCTCAACGGCAAATACTGGTACTCCTACTGCACCAACTGGCAGGTTCCCGAAAGCGCAAAAACCAGCTTGGGGATGTCCAGCGGCCAGATCGCCATCATGTCCTCGAACTCCCCCCTGGGCCCCTTCACCTACGAAAAGGTCATCTTCAAAAACCCCGGGGTCTTCTTCGGCGACTGGGGCAACAACCACCACGCCCTCTTCGAGTTCAAGGGCTCCTGGTACCTCGCCTACCACGCCCGCCTCCTCGAAAACCGGCAGCGCATACTCAAGGGCTACCGCAGCACCCACATCGACAAAGTGCCGCTGGGAGAAGACGGTATTTGGGCTGATATAAGAGGCACCCCCACGGGGGTCGATGCTGTCGGGACCCTCGACCCCTACCAGTGGCAGTCGGCGGCGACGATGTCCTCCCAATCCGGGCTCCAGACCGTCGGGGCCACGGCAGAAAGCAGGCGGCATTGGTCGGGTCCCCGGGCCATCAGCGGGATTGACCGCGGCGATTGGCTCTTCCTGGAAGACGTCGCCTTTGGCGAAGCGGGAGCCAATACCCTTGAACTGCGCACCCGCCAGGCAGAGGGAATCGAAGCACATGAGGCAAGCGGCTTCGAACTTCGGCTGGGCGGCCCCGACGGTGAGCTCGTCGCAACATACCGCTTCGATGAACAATCTGCTGCAGATTCCGGCCAGGAATGGTATGAAAGCAGCCTCGACCTGCAAGCGCCCCTTACCGGCACGCATGATATCTTCATCATTTTTACCGGCAGGGGCTTCGAAATGGCCAGCTGGCGCTTCAAATAGTCGATAATTTGGGGGGTGTATCGGGTCAAAATCCGATACACCCCCTCCGGTCTTGGGGTATACTCAAGGCCAATCCAGACGAGAGTGAGGTCATGACAGAACCAACCCCGGTCATCAAACCGGCATACTATTTCCAACCAATATTAAACCAAACCTATAAACGCGTTGTCGATGGCGGCCAGGAGCTCGTGCACTACCTCAAGGACAGCTCCCTGCGCATCTGGCTCAACACCGAGGCCGTCTCGTACGATCAACACTGGCACGATGCGCTTGAAGTGATCATGCCGGTAAAAAATGGCTATGAAATTGACATCGAGGGGCAATCCCTTTCACTCGAGGAAGGGGATATTTGCATCATCCCTTCAAAGGCAAAACACACACTCACGGCGCCGGGCGGCGGTTCGCGAATGATCTACCTTTTCGAATGGCGGGTAGTGGCATCCCTGCCCTCCTTCCCCCTGGTAGAAAAACTCCTCGAAATGCCCATCATCATTACGAAGGCAGAGCTCCCCGCCTTCCACATGAACGCACAGGAGCGCTTCTACAGAATGGCAAACGCCTACTTCGAGGGCGGCAGCTACCGGGACATGCTCGTATACTCCCAGCTCCTGCCCTTCCTGGCCCTCCTCGCGGAGCAGGACTTCTGCGACGACGGGCGGCCTGCGCGATCGGGCCCCCTGTGCCAAGTGCAGAAGGAACGCTTCTCGAACATACTCTCCTGGCTCGATGAACATTACGCGGAAAACCTGACACTCGAAAAGGTCGCAGCGCGCGCCAACTATTCGAAGTACCACTTCGAACGCCTTTTCAAGGAATACAGCGCCCACACCTTCCACGAGTACCTTACCAAGCGCCGCCTCGATGCGGCCATTGCCCTTTTGGCAGAGGGCACACGTTCCATCGGCGATATCGCTCTGGAAACGGGCTTCAAGAGCCTTTCGACCTTCAATCGGGTATTCAAGCGATTGAAACACTGTACACCACGCGAATTTGCCCACAGAATAGAACCGAACAGGGAAAATGTGCATCCTATCGGTAATACTTCTCATACCGGTTTTGACAATACTCGTATACTCTGTCTGTGATACGGACGAAGGTCCGTTCACTTTGATCAATCTTTTATTGCGCAAGGATAGGGAATGAAAAGACTGTCTGCGATAGTGCTTGTCGCCGTCATGGCTCTCTCCCTGGTTCTCCTCTTCGCCTTCTCTGCAATGGGCGAAAAGGATTTCCGGAAGAAGTATGAAGGCTTCAACCTGGATGTAGCCCCCAGTCATTTGGACCGGGAAAATCCGTACACCGCCTATAAGGCCCGTTATGCCAACAGCCCTTTTGGGCGCTCCGATATCGCCATTCCAGTGGATTCCTTCGACGCCACCGCCAGCTCCGGTGTATCCGTTGTCGAAGATACAGGGCGCGAGGGACCAGTGCTCCTCACCAACGAAGGCTCGAGTGTTACCTGGGCGGTTGAAGTGCCTGCCGACGGCCTCTACAACCTCCATTTGGAGTACAAGACCGTTCCTTCCCGCGGTGTCGACATGGAGCGGGCCCTCCTCATCGATGGCGAGTACCCCTTCTACGGGGCACAGCGCCTCTCTTTCACCCGCCTCTGGGCGGATGGCGGGCCCATTACCACCGACAACCGCGGCAACGAGATACGCCCGCGCCAAATCGAGGTCTACGACTGGACCGAAGGCTATTGCCGCGACGATTTGGGCTACGAGACCGATCCCTTCCGCTTCTGGCTTGAAGCCGGGACACACCGCATCACCCTCAATGCCAAGAACGAACCCATGCTCTTGGGTGCGGTTACCCTCAAGGCAATCGAAGATGCCCCCGACTACCAGTCCTATGTGGCATCAAAGCCCGCAGGAGCCAAGAAAATCGAGGGAACGACCTTGGTTGTGCAGGGCGAAAGCGCCCATTTGCGCTCGGACCCCTCTCTCTTTGCCAAATACGACCGCGCTTCGCCTTACAGCGAGCCCTATTCGGTGTGGAAGAACATCCTCAACTACACCGGTGGCGACGCATGGCGCGCCAGCGGCCAGTGGATTGAGTGGAAGATCGACGTCCCCGAAACTGGTTGGTACCAAATTGGGATAAAGGCGCGCCAGCGCTTCGAACGAGGGTACATAGCCAGCCGTACCCTCTATATCGACGGTAAAGTCCCCTTTGACGCCATGAGCAACATCCCATTCGGCTACTCGAGCGAGTGGGAAATGATCAATCCAGGTGATGAAGAGGGCGAACCCTACTCATTCTACCTCGAAAAGGGCTTACATACCCTGCGCCTTGAAGCAACCTTGGGGCGCATTGGCCAGCTCATTGGCGAATTGGAAGACACCATCTTCCGCCTCAACAATATTTATCGAACGATTTTGGTTCTCACAGGCACCAACCCGGACCCCTACCGCGACTACAACCTCCACATGGTGTATCCCGAAGAAATCGAGGCCATGGACCGCGAGAGCAAGCGTCTCTACCGCATGGTCGACCAGTTGGTAGAATACACAGGGCAAAAATCGGACCGCATTGCGGCCGCACAGACCCTGGCCATCCAGCTGGAGCGCTTTGTGGAACGCCCCGAGCGCATCACCAAGACCTTTTCCGCTTTCAAGGACAACATCACCTCCTTGGGGACCTCCCTGCTCAACCTCACAGAGACCAAGCTGGATGTGGATACCATTATCATAAGCGGTGCGGCGAATCCCGCTCCTTCCATTTCCCGCAATATCTTCAAACAGGCGGGCCATGCATTCGGGTCCTTCTTCTCGAGCTTCTTTGTCGACCACGAGTCACTCGGTAACGTATACGAGGACAATACGGAAGACATTGTCGAAGTTTGGCTCGTCACCGGCCGCGATCAGAGCACGGTCCTCAAGACCATGGTTGACGATACCTTTACCCCGGATTCCGGCATCAAGGTCAACGTCAAGCTCATCAACCCGAATGCGGTACTCCCCGCCGTCGTCGCGGGCAACAACCCCGACGTCGTCCTCTCAATCTACTCATCCCTCCCGGTCGACTACGCCCTGCGTAACGCAGTCGTCGATCTCTCGCAGTTCGAGGGCTTCGACGAGGTCGTAAAACAGTTCCACCCCAGTACGATAGTACCCTTCAAGCACGCAGGCGGTGTCTACGCCCTGCCGGAGACCCAAAACTTCACCGTTCTCTTCTATCGTACCGACATTCTCGAGGAATTGGGGCTCCAGGTTCCGCAGACCTGGCTCGACCTCGTCTCCATGTTGGCAACCCTCCAGAGCGCCAACCTCTCTGTGGGTATTCCCTTCCCCTCGGTACAGATCATGGGAGCGGCGTCCAATTTGAGCGCCTTCCAGTCCATGCTCTTCCAGCACGGGGCACGCATCTACAACGACAAGGGTACCCGCACCCTCGTCGACAGCGAAAATGGCGTGGAGGCCTTCCAGCTCTTCACCGATTTCTTTACGAGCTATGGGCTCCCCATGGATTTCGACTTCGTCAGCCGCTTCCGTTCGGGAGAAATGCCCATTGGCGTTGTTGACTACGGTACCTACAATACCCTCGTGGTCTCTGCCCCGGAAATCCGTGGCCTGTGGGAGTTCGCGCCCCTGCCCGGCACCGAACTTGCCCAACCCGACGGCAGCGTATACATCGACCGCAAGGTCGCCACCGGCGGCAACTGTTCGGTCATGATTCGCAACGAAGACGAGGCCACCAAACTTCGGGCCTGGGAGTTCATGAAGTGGTGGGTTTCTACCCCTACACAGGTACGTTTCGGCCGCGAAATGGAGAGTATCCTGGGTGCTTCCGCCCGCTATGCGACCGCCAACCGCGAAGCCCTGCGCCAGATGGCCTGGAATGCCAATCAATTGGCCGTCTTGGAATCATCCATAGAAAACGCCGTTGGCGTTCCCGAAGTACCCGGCGGGTACTACACCCCGCGCCACCTTACCAACGCGGTCCGCAAGGTCATCAACGACCGGGACGACCCCCGCGAAACACTCATAGACTACGCCCGGGAAATCAACGAAGAGTTGACCAAGAAGCGCCGCGAATTCGGCCTCGACCTGGAATAGACGGAAGGAACGTATGAAAGACTTTTTCGAGAAATACTTCAAATTGAGGTCGGAACAGTTCCGGATCGCGGTGAAGAACGTGAAGAAACAGCGTATCTGTTACCTCTTCCTCTTCCCCTTTGCCCTCCTGTTTTTCACCTTCTATCTCTTGCCCATGGTAACGTCGATATACTTCAGCTTTACGCACTTCAACATGCTCGAAGCCCCGTATTTTATCGGTGTCCAGAACTACCTCAACCTGGTACTTCAGGATGATGTGTTCCTAACCTCAATAAAGAACACTTTTTTGATCGCCGTCATCACCGGCCCCGGCGGATACATCGCGGCCTTCCTCTTCGCTTGGCTCATCAACGAGCTACCCAAGACCCTGCGTACCATCGCCGTTGTTATCTTCTATGCCCCCTCAATTGCGGGCGGTGCCATCTTCTCGATTTTCGCAATCGTCTTCCGCGGGGATATGTACGGTGTGCTCAACTCCATTCTGATGAAGTTCGGTATTATCAACACCCCCATTCTCTGGTTGACCGACCCCCGCTACATCATGAAGGTCATCATCCCCGTCATCCTCTGGATGAGCTTGGGAACGGGCTTCCTCGCCTTCGTCGCCGGTCTCAAGGGCATCGACAAGAGCCAGTACGAGGCCGGATGGATCGACGGTATCAAAAACCGCTGGCAGGAACTCTGGTTCATCACCCTGCCCAACATGAAACCCATGCTCCTGTTCGGGGCGGTCATGTCCATTACCCAGGCATTCGGCGTTGCAGACGTCACCATGAACCTGGCCGGCTACCCCAGTACCGACTACGCGGCGCGCACGATCGTCACTCACCTCTTCGACTACGGCTACACCCGTTTCGAGATGGGTTACGCGTCCGCCATCGCCACTGTTCTGTTCCTCACGATGATACTTACCAATAAAGCTATCCAGAAGGCCCTCAACCGGGTAGGCACCTGATGCGAGTCAAGATGAAAGGGGAATCTGCATGATCAAGTACGATACAGCACGGCGTCTGCAAAAGCAGCGACGCAAGGCAATGCGCCGAAGGAGCCCGAACCGCTCCCTGGGCGGCGACTTTGCCGTATATTTCTTCCTGGGCCTCATAGCGATGTTGATGGTCATTCCGCTCGTATTCGCCGTTTCCAGTGCCCTCAAGCCGCTGGACGAGCTGTTCCGCTTCCCGCCGACGCTCTTCCCGCGCAACCCGACGACCAACAACTTCGCGGATCTCTTCGTCACTCTGGGACAATCCTGGGTGCCCTTCTCCCGCTATATCTTCAACACCGTCTTCATTACGGCAGTCGGTACGGCCGGGCACCTGCTCATCGCAAGCATGGCGGCCTTTGTCCTCGCGAAGTACCGCTTCCCGGGGGCCAACACCTTCTTCCGCATCGTCGTCGTGGCCCTCATGTTCACCGGTTACGTTACGGCCATCCCCAACTACGTTGTCATGTGCCAGATAGGCATTGTCGACACGTACTGGGCTCTTCTGCTTCCGGCCTTCGCTGCCCCAATCGGGCTCTTCCTCATGAAGCAGTTCATGGAAGGCACCCCGGACAGCCTTATCGAGGCGGCCAAAATTGACGGCGCAAATGAATGGACCATCTTCATGCGTCTTATCATGCCCAACGTGAAGCCCGCATGGCTTACCATGACAATATTCTCTGTCCAGTCGCTGTGGAACAACCCCGCAGGGACCGTCATCTATACAGAGAGCAAGAAGACCCTCGTGTATGCCCTCCAGCAGGTTCTCGCAGGCGGTATCGCCCGTACCGGCGAGGCGGCGGCGGCCACAGTACTTACCATGTCGGTGCCCATTTTGGTCTTCATCCTCTCACAGAGCCAGGTCCTCGAGACCATGGCGACTTCCGGTATCAAGGAATAAGCGATGCGACACTCTGGAAAGACGATCAGAACACCCATGATCCTCCTTTCGATTGGCTGTTCCCTCCTCGTCGGGGGCGCGTTCCTCCATGCCGAGGACAGTTACAGCTATGACTATTGGGGGGAACTCCAGCACGGCCCGGATCCATATCGGGTCAAGAATGTGCTGGAATACAAGGATATTTCACCCGACATGCCCCTTCGCGATCCCCGCGGCCTCTTTATTCGTGGTGATATCGCCTGGATTTGCGATACCGGCAACAAACGCATCCTCGAGATATTCATCGCCGGAGAAGAAAACGGTACGACACGTCGCGTAATCGACTCCTTTATCAACAAAAACGGCGTTGAAGAGGCCTTCGAGAGCCCCACAGACCTCTATGTAGATGACAAGGGCGCCATGTACATCTGCGATACCGACGCCGGCCGGGTCCTCAAACTGGATCGCAATCGTCGTTTCATGCTCGAGTTTACCAAGCCCACCGATCCTACCTTCGACCAGAACCTCTCCTTCATGCCTATGCGTGTAGTGGCAGATCGCCTGGGTCGAGCCTTTGTACTTTCAAAGAATATCAACCGTGGTCTTATAAAGTACGAGAACGATGCGAGTTTTATCGGCTTCTTCGGTGCCAGTGAAGTCTCCTTCAACTGGACCGATTATGTCTGGAAACTCATTTCCACACGGGCACAGCGCGAGCAAATGGCCTCCTTTGTCCCAACCGAGTACGAAAACATTACGGTCGATGCAGACGGATTCATTTACGCCACGACCATGACCTTTGAGACTTGGAAGCTCCTGGGCGACCAGGCAAAGCCCATTCGCCGCCTCAACGCATTGGGGAACGATATCCTGATAAAAAACGGCGAATTTCCTCCCATCGGAGATCTCACCTGGGGTGTGGCTGCTGGTGCAGATGGCCCCTCGAAACTCAACGATATCACCGTCTTCGACAGCGACCGTTATGTCGCCCTCGATGAAACCCGGGCCCGTCTCTTCGCCTACGACGCACAGGGCAACCTCCTCTTTGCCTTTGGCGGTCGCGGCAACAGCAACGGCCGATTCCGCAAGCCCGTCGCCCTCGACCATCGCGGACGCGACCTCTACATCATGGATGCCGCAGAGGGGACGGTTACGATCCTCACTCCCACGGAATACGGCAATGCCATCTATGATGCATTGGACGAGTATAACCGGGGAGACTACGACGCAAGTGCCGCCCGCTGGCAGGATGTTTTGCGTCTCAATGGCAACTATGACTTGGCCTATATCGGCTTGGGCAAAGCCTATTTCCGCGAAGAAAACTATAAAAAGGCAATGGAATACTTTGAGCTCAAGCGTAATGAGGAATACTACGCAAAGGCTTTTGCCCTCTACCGCAAGGACTGGGTAGAAGACAATATCGTAATCATCTTTGTTATCGCTTTCCTGCTCCTCGCAGGACCGCCCCTGGTCGGCCATATTCGCCGCGTCATCAGAGAGGTAGAACACTCATGAACTTCATGACCCGACGCCTGAGCGTCTTCACCGAACGCAGTTTTTGGACTCAACTGGCCGAGACGCTGCGCTATTCCCTGTACATCATCACCCACCCCATTGACGGTTTCTGGGACCTGACCCACGAACGCCGCGGTTCAATGGGGGCGGCCAACGTTATCGTCATACTCACCCTGCTCACACGGGTCTGGAAGCTGCGCTTTACGAGCTTCCAGTTCAACGCCGTCAATTGGCAAGAAGTAAACATCTTCATGGAGTTTGCCTCGGTGCTCCTTCCCCTGGCCATCTTCTGCATCTGCAACTGGGGCGTTACGACCCTCTTCAACGGCAAGGGGACGATGAAGAACATCTACATGGGGACGGCCTATGCCATCACCCCCTACCCCCTTATACAGATTCCCCTCATCATCTTGAGCCGCCTCATCACCTTCGAGGAGGGCACCTTCTACCAGGTCTTCTCGACGATTTCCCTGGCATGGTCGGCGGGGCTCATCGTCGCCGCCATGATGATGATTCACGCATACTCGCTCAAAAAGACCCTCCTGTTCATGGTCATAACCGTCTTTGCCATGATGATATTCATCTTCATCTTCATGCTCTTCTTCAGCATGATTTCGGATGGATTCGCCTATTTTATCTCCCTCGCCCGGGAGATCATCTTCCGATTGAATTAAGGGACTTGCAGCGCATGAAGAAGTTATTGATGAAACACCTTCCAATACTGATAGTCTCGCTCCTCGTCGCCGTAGCGGTAGCCGTGTTGGCTATTCTTTTGTACGGCCCCCAAGAGGAAGAAGAGACCTCGATCGTGTATTACAGCTCGGAAGGCCTCGAAGGCGAGGCCGTACTGGATAACGGAGAGTTGGAGCTCCGTCTTGACCGCAGCACCACCCGCTTTGTACTCACCCACAAAGAAAGTGGCACCGTCTGGCGCTCCAATCCCGAAGACCCCGATGCAGACCCTATCGCCCTCCCGCGCGAGAAGGGGGCCCTCAAATCGCCCCTCTTGCTCTCGTTCATAACCAAAAACGGGGTTGTCGACATTTACGACACCCACGGCTACAGCGTCGAGCGCAATCTCTACAGTATCGAAGAGAGCGGCGACAGCATTACGGTCAACTACTGCATGGGAGACGTCAAACGCACCTACATTTACCCGCCAGCCATCAGTGCAGAGCGGATGGAAACGTTCTTTGAAAAGATGAGCGACAGCGACCGCAAATTTGTCCAACAGCGTTACCGCAAGTACGACCTTGAAAACCTGCGCTCAAACGATAATCGCAGTGAACTGTTGGATAAATATCCGGTGCTCAAGGATCATCCCCTGTATGAGATCCGCGACGGACTCCAGGAGTATCTCAAAGATCGTCTGGAAAAGATTTTCCGCGATATCGGCTACACCAGCAGCGAATTTGACGAAGATACCGCCCTCTATGCCGGTGGCATCGTCAAAAACATACCGATTTTCAATGTATCGGTGAACTATCGCCTGGACGGAGATGACCTCATTGTCGATATTCCCTTCGACAAGATTGCCTATAAAAAAGAATTCCCCCCTGTGGAAGTCACCGTGTTGCCCTATATGGGATCGGGTTCGATGGATGAGACGGGGTATCTCTTCGTTCCGGAAGGTTCCGGCGCACTCATCGACTTCAACAACGGCAAACTTTCCCAATCGGCGTACTACGCAGATGTCTACGGATGGGATCACGCAACCGACAGAAAGGCGGTTATTCAAGAGACCGATATCCACTTCCCGGTATACGGCATTGCAAAAACCGGCCAATCCTTTGTTTCCATCATCGAAAACGGTGCCTCCTACGCCGGTATTCAGGCTGATATCGCCGGGAAACGCAATGCGCGCAACGTCGTCTACGCGAAGTATCGTCTTATCCATACCGAATCCTTCGAGGTATCCGGCAAATCCAACGACGCCGTGTACGTCTTTGAAAAGGCCCTCCCCGAGGGTGAACACATTACCCAGCGTTACCAATTCCTCAATAGCGATTCCTACGTCGACATGGCGCACAGTTGGGGAGACTTCGTTGCGAAGACCCAAAAACCGGCTACAACCCCTACCACTGCGGGCACCCCGGTCATTTTCGATGTCATCACGGCCATAGACAAGCGACAGCAATTCATGGGTTTCCCCCGTTTGCGCCCCGTCACGCTCACGACCTTCAAGGAAGCAACTTCCATGGTTGAAGAGCTCAAGGAAGCCCTCAAGGTTCCTCTCCATGTACGCCTGCGTGGTGCGATCAATGGAGGGCTTCGCCAGAAGGTCCTCTCCAACATCAAGCCAACCGGCAACTTGGGGGGAACCGGCGACCTCAAGGAATTCTTCAAAAAGACCGGGGAACTTGGGGTAACGGCCTATCTGGACGGAGAAATTCAGTACGCCCGCAACAGCAATATTTTCAACGGATTTTTCTCGTATCGCGATGCGGCCCGTTTCGCCAGTTCGGAACTCGCAAAGCTCTATAAATTCTCGAAGATTTGGTATGGCAAGGAAGAGAGCGACAAACCATTTTACTTGCTGAGCCCGGCCAAAATACTTCAATACGCTTTGAGGTTTGACAAATATGCACAAAAAATCGGGGCTCAGGGAATCTCGTTGTCAAGCATGGGTAGGGAGCTTTCCGCCGATTACGACCCGAACAATCGTATAAGCCGTGAGGAAGTCATGCATCGGCAAACAACCCTCGTTGCGAGTATCCGTGAAAACGACAGGAGAGTGATGACCTCACATGGCAATAACTACCTCCTTGGTCAGAGTGATATCCTCTCTCATGTTCGCCTTCGCCCCCGTGAATACTCCATATTGGATCGTGTCGTTCCCTTCTGGAGTATCGCACTACACGATAAAATTTCATTTACCGGAATGGCGATCAACATTTCGGACGACTGGAAGGAAGAACTCCTCGTCTCTGCCGAATCGGGAGCCGGTCTCGCCTTTACCCTTATGGCAGAAGACGCTACCGCCCTGCAAGATTCCGAATTCACCAGCTTGTTCGGTGCCGACTATCAAGCGTGGAAAAGTGAAATCGAAATGATCTATGCCGATTACAACCGAAAACTCGGTACAATTTCGGGGGCACGTATCATCGCCCACCAATTCCCCGCTGCAAACGTCAGCAAGACAATCTACGCCAACGGAACAACAGTCTATGTCAACTACGGCTACGAAGACATGAGCATCGACGGCATTCGCATCGCCGCTCGTGACTTCGTCTCGGTTCAGGAGTAAGCGCATGAACAAACGATTGAGAACACTGGGGAGCAGGAACGCGGTCATAGGCTACCTGTTCATCTCCCCATTTATACTGGGCTTCCTCGTCTTTATGGTAAGACCCCTCTTCCAGTCCTTCTACATGAGCCTCAATGAGGTAACCGTGAGCACGAAGGGCTTCGGTATGGAGTTGAACAACTTCTACAACTACATCAAGGCATTCACGATCGACCCGCAGTTCAACCGCATGTTGACCGAAGCGGTCTCGTCAATGCTGTACCGATCCCTCGCGACGATGGTCTTCAGCTTTTTTGTGGCCATCATCCTCAACCAATCCTTCAAGGGGCGAACCTTTGTCCGGGCCATCTTCTTCCTTCCGGTCATCCTGTCGTCCGGCGTCATGGTGGGCCTCGAGTTCAACAACTCCCTACTCAACAGCATGCGGGAAGCAATAGAAGAATCGGCGGGGACGTCCAGCATAACCGGTGTTCTCGAAGAGATTCTTACTGCCGGTGGAACCGTTCTCAACGACCGCATCTTCAAGACCGTTTTTGAGATTGTTGACTCGATTTACCATATCGCCATGGCATCCGGTATTCAGATTATCATCTTCCTTTCGGGGCTCCAGAACATCTCCCCAAGCATGTACGAAGCCGCGGAGATCGAGGGCTGTTCCAAGTGGGAGAGCCTGTGGACGATCACCTTCCCGATGATCAGCCCCCTCCTCCTGGTAAACTGGATATACACCATCATCGACTTCTTCATGAAAACGGACAACGAGATCATGGAGAAGATACGAAACGTCATGATTATCAACCTCGACTACGGTTACAGCTCTGCCCTTGCCTGGATCTACTTCGGTATGGTCATGTTGCTCATCGGCATAAGCTCGTTCATCATCTCCAAGGGAGTCTACTACTATGAGTGATATACTGATCACCCCCGAAGAATACCGCGTTCGCCGAAAGATTCGCGGCGTGCTCATAGATATCGGTCGCTTTCTCCTGCTCTTCGGGATGTGCTTCCTCATCCTGCAGCCCATTTTCAACAAGATCTCCATCAGCCTCATGGCAGAGCCCGACCTCTACGATTCGACCGTTATTGTCGTACCCAAGACCATAACCCTGGGGAACTATTTTCTCGCCTCGAAGGTCATGGGCTTCTGGACGGCCCTCTTCAACACGATTTGGGTGTCGGTCCTCGTCGCAGTGATCCAGGTCGCAGTCTGTGCCCTCGTCGGCTACGGGTTCGCCCGCTTCTCCTTCCCCTTCAAAAACTTCTGGTTTGCGGCAGTCCTCCTGGTCATCATCATCCCCCCTCAGACGATTTCGACCTCGCTGTACCTGCACTTCCGTTTCTTCGACATACTGGGGCTTTTCAAGACCTTTACCGGCGACACGGTGAATCTGCGCAGCTCAATCCTGCCCTACATCATGATGAGTCTTGGCGGCATGGGGCTTAAAAATGGCCTCTACATCTTCATGATTCGCCAGTACTTTCGCGGCTTTCCCGCAGAGCTTGAAGAGGCCGCCTACGTTGACGGCTGCGGTCCCCTTTCGACCTTTGTGCGCATCATGGTCCCCGGTGCACGTCCCATACTTACCTCGAGCTTCCTCTTCGCCTTTGTCTGGCAGTGGACAGACAGCCTCTACACCGAGCTCTTCCTGGGCAAGATAGAACTCCTCTCCAAACAGCTGGGAAGCCTTTCCGAACGGCTTCAAACCTATTTGACACTCACCGTAGGCGAAATGAGCGTTACAGCGGCCTATTCGCAAGCGATTATTTCTACCGGTGTTATAATGGTAATCATCCCCCTCATCCTCCTCTACGTTTTCGTCCAACGCGAATTCGTCGAGAGTTTGAGCAGTTCCGGCATCAAGATGTGAGTAGTCACATCTGACAATATCAAAGTTCCTGACACGAGTCATATCGTGAATCAAGGAAGGAGGTTTCAACATGAAGGTACGCATGATCGCAAAGATCGCGCTGTCCGCGCTCGTCGCGCTCGCAGTGAGCGGCACCCTGTATGCAGAAGGCCAGCAGGAAGGTGGTGGAAAGGGCAAGAATGCTTCACCCTACCCCGGTGTTAGCATTCTGCGCGACGAGAAGGGCAAGGTCTTTGACCTTGGCGGTATGGAAATCATCATCGCCGACTGGTGGTCCCCGACCGAAGTTCCCGAGCCCACCAATGCCCAAGAAGAGGCCACGGCCGAATACCGCGCCTGGATCCAGAGCACCTACAACTTCACCATCAAGCAAGTTGGTGTGACCAGCTGGGGTTCTTCCCCCGAGTTCTTCACGAACTTCGCCACCAATGGCGGTCCCGAGAACTACGTCTACATCATTCGCCAGAGCGCCATTGCCGCGCCCATGAAGAATGGTCTCTTCTACAACCTGGCCAGCCTCAAGAGCATCAACCTCAATGATGACAAGTGGGTTGACACCATCACCAAGCTCACCACCGTTGGTGACAAGATCTACGGTATGCGCGCAGAAGACCCCGAGCCCAAGATGGGTCTCTACTTCAACAAGCGCATGCTCCAGGAAGCCGGCATCGACCCCGAGAGCCTCTACGACATGCAGGCCAAGGGAACGTGGACCTGGGCCGAGTTCGAGAAGATCTGCGCCAAGGTCACCCGCGACACCAACAACGACGGTGTCAACGATGTCTACGCCCTTACGAGCTTCTCCAAGAACTTCTTCAACACCGTTGTCGCCTCCAATGGCGGTACGTTCATTGGCCGTGACGAGAACAGCAAGTTCTACAACGCCACCAAGTCCGACGCCTTCCTTGAGGCCATGAACTGGGGCAGCAACATCATCCGCAAGTACGAGCTGCCCGCCCCCGAGGGAGCCAGCTGGGACTACGCTTACGCGTCCTTCCGCAACGGTGAAGCAGCCATGCAGGTTGCCGCCGTCTACGAAGCCGGCAACATCCAGGCCATGACCGACGACTACGGTTTCGTCTGCTTCCCCAAGGGCCCCAAGATGAAGGACTACGTCAACGTGTGGGATGACAACGTATACGTTATCCCCGCTTGCTACGAGCCCGAGCGCGCCGAGATGATCGCCTTTGCCTACAACCTCTACACCGAACCCACCCCCGGTTGGGACGGCGAGGATGACTGGAAGATCTTCTACGAGAACCGCTATCGCGACTCCCGTGCAATTGATGATTCCATCGCACGCCTGCGCCAGAATGGTGTGGTCTGGTACGAGACCCTCGTTCCCGCCATCGACACCGGCGACATCATTTACCAGGTGTACGGCGGCTGGGCCACTCCTGCCGAGAAGATTGAAGAAGTTTCCACCAAGTGGCAACCCTTCATCGACGAAGCCAACGGCATCAAGTAATGCCGGTCCCCGCAAGGGGACATGAAAGCGCGCCTGGCACAATATGGTGATCAGGCCGCCTCCAATATCAGGCCACCCCGCCCGGGGGTGGCCTTTTTTACAGGCCCGATGTAAGAAAAGTACCCGTTCTTTGTACGATAATGAATAATTGACAGCTTTCGGCATAAAGGGAGTATCATGGTAACTTAAGGGGAACTGCCCCATTGTCAAGGAGGAAACTGCATGGTTTCGAACAAGAATATACTGATGGCAACACTTGCCCTGTCAGTCGCAACAAGCCTTTTCGCTGGCGATCGCGATATTCGCGTCTTTCGCCCCGCTACAAACCCACGCGACAAGACGAGTCCCATGGTTATCGCTGCCAAGGAATATGAGAAACTCTATGGCGGCAAGGTGAGCCTGGTTATCTCGGACTGGGGGAACTCGGAGGTCAAGATACTCCAATCCCTCGCGGCGGGCGAACCCATTGATGTCATATTCGCCGGCGAATCATCCTTCCCCAAGTTCTACGTCAAGAACTACCTTCAACCCCTCGACGGCTACGTCAACCTCAAGGTCCCCTATATCAACAAAAAGGGCATGGAAGCCGCATTCAAGTATGAGGGGAAGTACTATGTCGCATCAAATCGTACCTCGAACCACCCGTGGATTTGGATATACAACAAGTCCCTTATGGAAGAAGAGGGTATCCCCGAATCCCAACAGCCAAAAGCACTACACGCTCGAGGTGAATGGACTTGGGCAAAAATGCGCGAACTCGCTATCAAACTTACCAAAGACACCTCCGGGAGTGGAAAGATCGACCGTTGGGGTTTCGGGAGCTGGTATACCGATGGCTTCATCTACATGAACGGCTCCAACTTTACCATTCCCGATGGCAAGCAGGGTTACAAACTCAATTTTGATGATCCCAAGTTCATAGAAGCCCTCCAGTTCCTGGCTGATGCCAAGAAAGAGGGCTGGTACATGCAGGACAACAGCATTGTCGAGACGGGCCTCCAGCGCCGTACGGTCGCGATGGTTCTCGAACGCCAGTATTTCCCGGTAAGCGTCGTCTCGCAGACCCGCGACGAAATCGCCTTTGCTCCCCTCCCCACAGGGCCGGGCAACACCGAAAACCTCTCCAACTTTGGCTGCGACGGCTATGGTATTGGCTACGGGTCGACCAAACAGGAGTGGGCCGGCAAGTACATTGACCTCTGCCTCAAGGCCTGGTATGAGTCCGACCTCAAAGGTCGTGCCACTTGGCCCAAGGAGATCCACCCCATGGTCATGGAAATGGAGAAAAAAGCCTCCTACCCTGCTCTCGCCGCTTCTCCGGTGCAGACCATCATCGCGAACCTCCTCGGGGAAATAGTCTGGACCGGTCTCGACCCGGCCACCACCATCTCCATGTACAAGCCCGTTGCACAGGTCCTCGTCGAAGAGGCCAACAAAAAGCCCGAAAAGATTGTCAAACTGCCCTTCCGCCCCATCAGTATAGACTTTGAAAAAGGCAAGCTTACCGGATTTACGCGAAATCCCAAGATGGCCAGCGTCAAGACGGAAATCGTGAGCGATTCCCGGGCAATCAAGGGGAAATCCCTCTTGATCAAAATGAACCAC
>CAZIRF010000033.1:0-33609 GCA_964541755.1 uncultured Spirochaetales bacterium
TCATTATACAATACCAAGGTGAGCTTGGATTCTTTATTTTTTATACGGATTCAGGGTATAATAAAGATGTATACAAATGGAAAGCACACACTAACAAATCAGACATAGGAAATTTAGTATCACGACAAATCAAGTACACAAGCGAACTTGAAGACTCGGTTGCTAAGTTCGAAAATATTACGTATGCAGAGGATAAAATTGTCAAGGCTCAGTTTAGGCCTTTCATTTCTATGTTTACATATTTTGATGAGTTTATTACACATCGTCGCTATCAAATGCACAATATTTTTCCAGATAATACTATTATTGCATTGTCTGGACTACAATCATCGAAAAATTACTCAGTATTAGCATCAAATGAAATAGTAAGCCTCGATTATATCGAGAAGACCCAATGTCTTCCCCTCTACCGTTACGAATCCGGTAAACTAGTTGACAATATCACAGACTGGGCGCTCGGGGAGTTTCGCTCGCACTATGGCGTTGCTTCGATCACAAAAGAGGATATCTTCCACTATGTGTACGGGGTGTTGCATAATCCGGTGTACCGGAGGAAATACGAGATCGACCTCAAGCAGGACTATCCGCGCATACCGTTCTATGAGAACTTCGCTCGGTGGCGGGATTGGGGGAAGGAACTCATGGAGCTCCACATCGGATTCGAGACTGTGAGCGCGTACCCGGGAATCGAAATTGTACTCGCGCCCGCGAAGGCGAAAGAAACGAAAACCCACAGCGCCGGATATTCCAAGGACGATAACGGAAACCGCGTATTCGACGGCACCGTCACCTTTTGCGACGGCTCGGGACTCAAGGGAATACCTATGGAAGCCTTCGACTACCGGCTTGGTAACAAGAGCGCCATAGAGTGGATACTCGACCAGTACGTCGCCCCCTCGTATCCCACCGACGAAGAAGTCCTTTCCGGCAAACGCAAGATCCGCGAAGACGAACGCGTCCTTCGCGACAACTTCAACACCTTCCGCTTTGCGGACTACAAGGACAAAGTCATCGACCTAATCCGGCGCGTCACTACCGTCAGCATCAAGACCGTCGGGTTACAGAAGGAGATGGAGAAGACGGAAGGATGACCGAGTTGAGCAACAACACGAAAATGTACTATTTTGTTGACGAATCAGGAGATCCCAATTTCCTGGGACGAGGAAAAACAAATCTCCTGGAAAAAGGCCTGGCGTCGAAGTATTTCATGGTCGGATATCTTGAACTGTCTGATCCGCAGGAACTACACCGCCGCTTTCAGGCGATTCGCGAGGAAGTCATCGCAGACGACTTCCTCAACGCCATACCATCGGTAAAACATTCGGTCAAATGTTTCCATGCGAACAAGGATTGCAGAGAAGTTCAAGAACGGGTTTTCAAAGCTCTAAAGGAAACAGAATTCAACTTTCACGCAGTTGTGATGGAAAAACGGATTGACCAATTTATTACGAGGTTTCACGGAAAGCAAAGCGTGTATTATGCCTACCTTGTCGAACGACTGATGGAAAATCGCCTTCATCTATACCCCAAAATCGATATTTACTTCTCGAAAATGGGAGCCATAACCAATGAGGAAAACATGTGGGCTGCCTTGGACAGGTCAAAAGAGCGATTTCTGCAGAAGTGGAAAAAGGAAAGCAATGGAACCATAAGAATATTCATGCAACAACCAAGCCACATCGCAGGATTGCAAGCCGTTGATTACGTCTTATGGGGAATACATCGGGTCTATAATCATCAGGATTTCAGGTATTATCTTTTTTGGGGGACAAGATACATTTGGTTCATGACTTTAATTTCGCTACGCCTTATTATGGCACCTATTATACACAAAAAAAGCCACTTGGCCCAGAAAGATTCGTCTTTAATTAAAAAGAGTCCCATCGGGAGCCAGGCGGCAAAATCGCCGCACGAGGCACGTGGCCTGCTTTTACTCACCCGGGACTCTACCGTAATCATACAATCCCCCATACGGATTGTCAACTCGGCGAAAATGCCTCCTCAAGCCCCTAATCCCTGTATTGGTTAAAAGACGACGTTCCCCGCATAGTATTTCTGTTTTAGCGCCCAAGCACGCCCGCGGGGGTAGTCCATGACCCCGCAGACCGGACGGCAGAGCCGTTCGCGGCGTGGCCGTCCGGGCGAGGAGGCATGGACGCAGGGGGCGTGCGGAACGGCGGACAGCCGTTTCGCACGCCCTTCGGGCGTATTGCGTATGGGCCGCCTGCAATACACAAGAGAGGGCTTTTTTTCAGACAGGCCCCCTCTGGAGACATTCCCGGGCGGCCGCTTACGCAAAGGAGGAACTGCGCCCCCTCCTTCCCCTATGGCAAATAGCTTATCCGGTAGTCGCCGTATTCTTCGAAACCGACGCGAATATACGCCCTCTGGGCGGGGGTGTTGCGTTGCTTGACGAAGAGGTTGATGCCGCGTTCCTCGTCGTTGAGGACGGCACAGAGTTCGCCCACGAGGCGGGTGGCGATGCCCTTTCCGCGCCATTCGGGCAGAACGTAGACCCCGCCGATTTGGTCGCGGGAGAAGGAACGGGCGTTGGTGTTGGCCTTGCCCACAATAACGCCGTCAACAAGCGCCACCAGGACGATGCGGTTGCCCAGTATGCGCTCGAGGGCAAGACGGCTTGCGGCGGGTTTGAAGCTGGCGTAGGCGGGTATGACCTCTTCCTTTTCGTATGCGGCCTGGAGGGGAAAGAGGGCATCGGCATCTTCGTGTGTGGCGCGCCGAATGACCAAGGCGTCCGGGCCGGCTATGAGGGCGGTCGCGAGGGGGCTCGCATCGAGGCGCATGAGGGCGTAGTCAATGCGTTCAAAACGGGTCTGGCCGCGCTTTTCCAATATGCTCTCGCAGAGGGCGACCGCCCCGGCCTGGCCCTGTATGGAGCGTATGCGACGCGCCGTCATGCAATGCGCTATGCCGCTGTGGTTGCCGGCGCGATCGGGTTCCGCAAGGACCGGATAGAGAATGCCCGTCGCGCTCAGTATCAGTATTGAAACTATGGCGCCCTCCCCGTCCCGGGCGTACCAGATGCGGTCCGGCCCGTCATCCCAGGCGAGGAAGCGTTCGCAAGCGGGAACACAGAGCGACTCCCGCGCCTCGAGAAAGGCGCGAACACGGCCCTTGGCCTCGCCCTTGAGTGTGTTCCAGGGTAGTTCGGTCATATTGGACTGTTACTGCCCTTTGGCCGCGGAATCGGCGGCCGGGGCGGTATCGCCACTGTAGGCAGAACCCCGCTCTTCGTCGATATACTGGGCGGCACAGTGTGCGGCGACAGCGCCTTCACCAGCGGCCACGACCACCTGGCGGAAGGGCGTGGCGCGCACATCCCCGGCGGCAAAGAGCCCTTTAAGAGAACTCTCCATACGCTGATCGGTCACGATCGATCCCGTTTCGTCCTTCTCCACATCGGGGACAAGTTGCGTTTGGGGGATGGAACCCACAAAGACAAAGACGGCGTCAAAGTCTTCCTCGTACTGTTCGCCCGTATCGGTTCTCTCGAGGAGTACCGATGAAACCTTCTTGTCGCCCTTGATTTCGGCGACAACATGATTGAAGCGCACCTCGATGTTCTTGTCGTCGAGGACACGCTGGGCGATGGCGGGCTGGGCCCGGAAACGGTCGCGGCGGTGGACCATGACGATCTTGTCGCTGAGCTTTGCGAGGAAGCGGGCCTCGTCGCAGGCGGCATCGCCGCCCCCCACCACGAGCATCTTCTTGCCCTTGAAGAAGGGACCATCGCAGGTTGCGCAATAGGAAACCCCGCGGCCGGAGAACTCGGCCTCGCCGGGGACATCGAGGGTACGGTGCTTGGCGCCGGTTGCGATAACAACGGCCATAGCGGTAAGCGGGCCTGAAGACGTCTCTATCGTGAAGTATCCATTGTCTTTTTTTATCGAAGAGACCGAATCCTGTCGAATATCCGCACCGAACTTGCGGGCTTGAGCCTCCATGTCCTGTGCAAACTCGAAGCCGGACCGGGGGGTCGAATAACCGGGGTAATTTTCGAGGGAGTCAATAAGGAGGGCTTGGCCACCAGAGGCCATTTCCTCAAAGACGACAACCGAAAGGTTTGCGCGCGAACCGTACTGGGCAGCGGAAAGCCCGGCGGCTCCGCCGCCGATGATGACGAGGTCGGTATCTGTCTTGACCATGCGTTCCTCCATCTGGATGTAAAACAATAGAGGCTCTTTCAAAACTCGGTGAGTTTTGAAAGAGCAACCATAATGTATGGTGGCGAATAAATCGCATATCCTTATTATGTAAAGATATGCGATTTATTCACCTTAGAGGTAATTTCAAAAATGACCGATTTTTGAAATTACCTCAATAATATCCGGGAAAAAGCCCCCGCAATCAAGTACCGACCTCAAAAACCGGGATATTACAGGTCCTTTGCAGCCTTTTGCAGGGCCGCTTCAAGACTCATGCCCGCAAAATCCTGGGCGGGGATGAGGCGGCCGCTCTTCTTGTCGTCGAGGAAGGCCCCCAGGACAAGACCGGGAAGGGCGCTCTGTGGAGCATTGGGGGCCTGAGGACCGCCCAGGTCGGTGCGGCACCAGCCGGGGTCAGTGATGTTCATCATCACGTCCGTCCCCTCGATGACCTTCTTCAAGTCCTTAGTGAACTTGTCGAGGGCGGCCTTGCTCGCTGAATAAGCGGCCTGCTCCGGTTCGTCGCGGATACCGCTGGTGGTGTTGACGATACGCCCGAAGCCCCGCTGGATCATGCCGGGAAGGAGGCGGTAGACGATCATGGCCGGGGCGATGGTATTGATCATGAAGCTCGTTGTAAAGTCCGATACCGGGGTCTGGAAGAACTCGGTGCGGTAGGCGATCTGGACAGCCGCGTTGTTGAAGAGTATGTCGATAACGAGTTTTCGCGCTTCCAGCTCGTCGAGCATGCGGGTTACTTCTGCCTCGCTCGAGAGCTCTGCGGCTACCGTCTCGACGGCGACGCCCTTGCTGCGGAGCTCTTCTGCCAAAGCGGCAAGATGCTCGAGCGAGCGGGCGTGGAGGACAAGATTGCAGCCGTGATCGGCCATGAATTGTGCCATGAGGCGCCCCACACCGCGGCTCGCGCCGGTAATGAGGGCCCATTTTCCTTTTACGTTGGTCATTGATTCTCCTTGTACGTGTTAACGCGCAACGGTGGTGGCGCGAGCATCGCTTTGTCCGGCACTGCCGGAAGTTTTGGCCGGGTGAGTTATTTGATCACGGCCTTGGCAGCCGCATCAAGGGCGCCGATAAGGCGCTCGCTCCAGGCATCGAAATCGGGGTCGGGGATCTGGAGGGCCGGGTTGGCCAAAACGTGTGCGATGGTCTCGCGCACCCCCTGATCGAAGCGGATGGTGGCCGTCCAGCCGGGGACGAGGCGCTTGAGCTTGCTGTTGTCGAAGACGACCGAGTTCGCCTTGTCGCCCACGAGGCTCCCGGTAAAGTCCTCGCCGGAGCAACGGGCCAGGAATTCGCTGGCCACATGGACGGCCTTGAGCTCGACAGCCAGGGCATTCGCGATGGCCTGATAAATCTGGTTCCAGCTGAGGGTCTCGTCCGAGGTAATCTGGACACTCTCGCCCAGGGCCTGGAGGTTACCCAGAAGCCCTATAAAGGCACCCGCGAAGTCGCGGGCGTGGGTCATGGTCCACAGGGAGGTCCCGTCGCCGTGGATGATAACGGGCTTCCCGGCGCGCATGCGCTGGATGACCTGCCAGCTCCCCTTGGCACCGTGGACCCCCAGCGGCACCGAGCGCTCGTCGTAGGTGTGGCTGGGCCGGACAATGGTTACGGGGAAGCCCTCGTCGCGATACGCGCGCATGAGGACCTCTTCGCAGGCGATCTTGTTGCGCGAATACTCCCAGAACGGGTTGGACAGGGGAGTCGCCTCGCTTACGCGGTAGTCGGACAGGGGCTTTTGGTACGCCGAGGCCGAGCTTATGAAGAGGTACTGGCCGCAAGAGTCCTTGAACAGGCGCAGGTCGCGTTCGATCTGGGCCGGCACAAAGCCGATAAAGTCCGCCACGGCGTCGAAGCGGCTGCCCGCTATCAGCCTTGAGACGGCCTTCTCGTCGCCCACGTCCACCGTAATGTAGCGGGCCCCGGGGACGACATCGTTGCGGTTACCGCGGTTGAGGAGGACCAGTTCGTGCCCCTCTGCGACGAGGCGGCGGGAAATGGCGCTGCTGATGGTCCCGGTGCCACCGATAAAGAGGACTTTCATTATGCGTCCTTTCTCTTGAGGGCGAGCTTGTAGATGGCTAGGACATCGGCCTTGCCCAGTTTGACGAAGTTGCCAACAGTCGAGCTCCCGTTGCCGGTCGCCTTGGCAGCCATCTCGTCGAGGCGGTCTTCGCCGATATCGAGTTCCTCGAGGCTCGTCGGCATGCCGATGGAGCGGGAGAAGGCACGGTAGGCGGCAATACCGGCGAGGGCGGTGCGTTCGGGGTGGAAGTAGTCGGGCTGTACACGCCAGACCTCAACGGCCCAGCGGAAGAAACGCATCACATCATGCTGATAGACGTACTCCATCCATGCGGGGAAGACGACGGCGAGGCCGGCCCCGTGGGTTACATCGTAAATGCCCGAGAGCTCGTGCTCGATCCCGTGCGAGGCCCAGTCGCCGATGCGGCCCACGTCGAGGGAGTTGTTGTGGCCCATCTGGCCGGTGAGCATGAACTCGGCCCAGGCGTCGTAGTCGTCGGGTTTGGCGAGGACGCGGGGTGCGGCATTCGCGATGGAGCGCATGGCCGCTTCGAGGAGGCCGTCGGTAAGATCAACGGGCTTGGCGTTTGTAAAGTAGCGCTCCTGGAGGTGGGCCATGATGTCGCTCGCGCCGGCTCCCACCTGCCAGGGTGGAAGGGTAAAGCAGAATGCGGGATTGAGAATGGAAAAAACCGGATAAAGGACATCATTGCTCAAGCCCCTCTTCAAGTCGCCGTCTTCATTGCTGATGACGCTCGCATTGCTCGACTCGCTTCCGGCCGCGGGGATTGTAAGAATGGTCGCGACCGGAAGGGCCGTCTTGGGGCTCTCCTTGTATTCGTAGAAGTCCCAGACGGGGCAGCTGGCCGGCACGCCGACTGCGATGGCCTTGGCGCTGTCGATCACACTGCCACCACCCAGGGCGAGAATGAGGTCCACCGATTCGCTCTTCGCAAGGCTGATGCCCTTCTCGACGAGGGACAGCCGCGGGTTGGGCTGGACGCCCCCGAGCTCGACGACGGAGAGCCCGGCAGCCTCCAGGGATGCGCGGACCTTGGGAAGGAGACCCGAACTGCGAACCCGCTCGCTACCGTAGTGGATAAGGACCTTCTTGCCGTGTTTGGCGGCCTCTTTTCCAACGGCATCTTCCATGTCACGGCCGAACAGGATGCGGGTGGGATTGCGATAATTGAAATTCTCCATGGGTATCCTCCTTGGAATACGTAAAGGCCTCACAGCGGGGCCCGGATTGTGTATGACAGGTGCAAAGGATGCGAAACCTGCGTGCATATTTCTTGAAATGTAGTATACACGGAAAACAAACACAAAGGCAAACGTTTTCGTGTACACCCAAGCAGTTCCAAGTGGCAGGGATGCCACCCGGTAGGCTGGCGATTGCCCTTGCAATCGCGAAAAGCACGAAAGGCACGGATGCCTTTCGTGCGACGCCCGGCTGCAGGTGGCAGGGATGCCACCCGGTGGGCTGGCGATTGCCCTTGCAATCGCGACAAGCACGAAAGGCACGGATGCCTTTCGTGCGACGCCCAAGCAGTTCCAGGGGGGAGGCCGGGATCGCCGAACCCGTGTGGGGCCTCAAGGGCGCGGGCTCTTCGAGACCGCGCGGACGTTCAAACAAATGCGGGTGAGGAAGCCCGGCCGGGGGGGGCGGCTAACGACAAAGGGTCGCGCTGCCCCCGCAGCGCGACCGGCTGGCGGGCGTAGCGCGTATGTGGCGCCCGATAAAAGCGAAAAGGGGGCCTGTACCTGTCGGGGGCCCCCTTTTACCCAAGTCTTTTCGGGCGCCAGCTTCCATAGAAGAGAGACTGCGCCCCCCTCTTGAAAAATTAACGCTCGGAGACCTTTATGTTGTCGATAACGAAGTCTCCGGCGAAGCGCCCTCCCATTTTGAAGGCGAATTTCCCGTTTTTATGGACATTGCGCACGACGGTCGAAACCGAATAGACCTTGCCGGCTTCTTCGATTTTTTGGGTTGTCCAGCCCCAATTGTCGAGCTTGTTGCCCCAAATCTGGAAGTAGACCATGGTTTCGGGGTCTGCGGGTGGATTGAGCATCTTGACGTCGAAGCTCACACGGTAATCGCGCCAACCGACAAAGCCGTATTGATCGGGGTTGGAGAATACCGCATCGATGTACTCACCATCCTTCGTGTAATCGCAGGAGACAAGAAGGGATTTGCCCTTGATGGCACGGGCATCCGAGACAACGGAAATCTTCACGTTCTTTGTTTCAGGTCCCACTTCAAGGCCCTTGGTACCCCCCTTCTCGAAATCGATAGCCCAGGCCTTGAAAGGCAGTCGGGTGGGTTTCTCGCCGGGTTTGTTGGCCTCGGCGACGAGGATCTCGGCCTGTCCGCGCCAGGCGGCGAGGGCTGTGGCCGGATCGAGGCCGGTCCAGACGATTTCGCCCAGGAAGGAACTGACGATCGAATCGAGGGGACTGGCACTTGAGTTGGGGAAGTACTGCTTCTTGGCCATCTCGGCCTGGATGGGGAATATCTCCTTGGGCCAGTCTTTGCGGGTGGAGAGGTCGTACTTGTACCAGGACTCGAGGGCGATGTCGATGAACTTGCCGGCCCACTTCTGGTTGGTCGATCCCATACCGATGCCATAGCCGTCACATTCATACATGTGGCGCTGGTTCTTGTTCGAGGGCCCGACGGGGAGGGGCACATAGGCGAGCTCATCGCGGGTTTGGGGGAGCATCTGGGCGGCGAAGTAAACCCGCTCGAGGACCATGGCGACGCTGCGCCGGGGAAGACCGCTGGCAACGATACTGTTGTCCTGCATGTACCAGCCCTCTTTCTTTGCATCGGCCAGGAACTGAAGGGCTTCAAGGAGCTTGGGATCGTCGAAATTGAGCTTGAAACCGCCCTTTCCATCGTCAACGGTAAGGGCAGTATCGTTCATGTATATGAATGCGTGGGTCATCCAGGTCCCGAAGCCCCAGCGGTCGATCTTGCCGCTGCCGGAGCTGTCTTTTGTCATCTTAATGGCGAGTTCACGCATCTTGGCCCAGGTCCATTCACCGCGCTGGTAGAGTGCGTACGGCTGGTCTTTTTCGGCGATACCCTCCTCCTCCATGAGGCTCTTGTTATAGGTAATCATCCAGTTATGGGCCGATGTCGTCTGCGAAGCGAGGTAGTGTTTACCGTCAAACTTGTAGATCGTCTTCATGGCGTTCTTGTTGAGGTAGGGCTTGTCCATGTCGACGTAGCCGTCGATGGGCTGGACATACTTTTTGACATAGAACTTGGGGAACTCCGAATCGCCGCCAAAGACAACGTCGATGGGCTCGCCGGCTGCCTGGTAGGAAAGTATCTTTGACTGCCAATTACCCCAGTCCGATATGACAAAGGAGACTTTGCCGCCGGTCTCTTCCTTGTAACGGGCGGCAGCCTGGACCATGACGTCCTTTTTGTCGCGGGGATTGACGGCGGGGCGGAATACGGTTATGTCCTGTGCACCCAAAAACGACAGGGCAGACAGGACGAACAGGAAAGACAGCAGGACTCTTTTCACGATTGACCTCCACATGGCGTAAGGGCGGGCAACCGTTTGCATTCTCATGGCAGGTCCCACCCATGCCCCATGTTCCGCCCCCATTGCCCCTTTTGTCAAGTTTTTTGCGTCATTTGCCCCATGCTTGACGCCGGATGTTTTACCTATACCTGTCAAACAGGGAAAGCTGATGTATACTGGGAACATGAAAAGGTCTTTTTTCGTGGGCTGCAAGACCACTCTTGCACTATCTGTCGCTATTGTGTTCCAAGTCATTCTTCCCTGTGCCGGATGGGCTCAAAACAGCCCTTCACAGATGGCCATCGACAGCCACGAAAGCTGGGACGGGGCTCTGCATGCTGCGGCAGGGCATTTTCGCCTGCCGGAGGGCGAGGCACGTCTCGAATCATACCAAAAAGACAAGAAAAACGGTGAGAACACGAGTCTGTCGCAAAACAGCATTACCGTCCTCGAGAACGGCTACCGAATCTACTCGATTTCCGGGCAAGAAGAGACGGAAGTTTATACTGATAGTCTGCTCCGGCTCCAGTCGAAACGGCAGCTCATTCTCGATCCCGAGTGGCAGAAGCGTCTGGGCTTCATGCGTATGGAGACGACCGTAAATGACGGCGAGGCCCGCTGGACCCGTCATTCGCCAAAGGACAAGGTCGAGAGCGGAAACACACAAACAGAGCCGGACAGCCTCGACATGGCCCTTATGGGTCCCGCCCTCACGATACTGGTAAATGCGGGCCGAAGGGCCCCCATCGAAGCGACCCTCCCCATGGGGTCCATGAATGTGGGCTTCCGTTTTACCTTCCACGAGACGGACAGTCCCCGCGAAAAGAGTCGCTCCTACCCCTTCCCCGCCGGTTGGGAGCCGCCGGAGGAGCGAGCAGGGGTTCTCGTCGAGATGCAGCTCACCGGGGCACCGGCCCTCGTTTGGCGCCATCGGCAATATTTTTTCTTTGCGCGGGGAGAAAGCGCTGCAGCTCTCAAGCTCGTATCCGCCTGGGGAGGAGACCCGAAATGGCCCTCCATACAGCGAGTAGCAGGCCCCTGACGCTCTTGATCGGGCCATTAGACCCTTCGCGTAAATGGGTGTCAGGCTTTTTCCCTATATAAGGAGAATATGGACAAAGCCCCTGCGCTTCCGTATGATTCAGATACCATGAGTGAACAACTATCGTACGTCATTGTTACCCCGTACACGATCGCGAAGAGCCGCACCGGCGGCGTCCTCTCGCGCCTTCTGTCGCGCCTCGACCTCGAATTCGTCGGCGCCCAGATGTTTGCCCCCGACGCGGCCCTCGTCACCGAATATGCGCGCCTCCTGCGTTCACAAACCGATGAGGCAAACCCGCGCGCGGCGGACCTTCTGGCCGACTACGTCGAGAAAAATCTCGCCCCCTCGCAGGGGCGCCGACACCGCACACTGCTCTTTCTCTTTCGTGGCGACGACGCCTGCCGCAAACTTTCGGATATCTGTGGCGCCCTGTACCCGGAAAACCGCAGTACCGAGTCAATAAGCGGCGAAACTATCCGCGACACCTATGCAGATCTCATCACCGATCCTGCCGACCCTTCAAAGGTACGATACTTCGAACCGGCAGTTTTCACCCCGCGTTCACAGGAATTTGCAGATACCCACCTTTCAATCCTGCGTGATTTTATCGCACGGGAGCCAAACATCATCGAAAACATGACCTACCCCAAAGGGGCAGTCATCGAGCGAACCCTTGTAATCCTCAAACCGGACAACTGGAAGGTTGCATCCTCCCGCCCCGGCGCCATCATAGACATGTTCTCGCGCACAGGGCTGCGGGTTGTGGGCATCAAGGTTCACCGTTTCTCCGTTGCACAGGCCCTTGCCTTCTACGGCCCGGTAAAGGACGTTTTGGTAAGCAAATTGGCCCCGGTTTTCGGCCAAAAGGCACAGGGTATACTCGAAGAAGCCCTCAAGGTTCACTTGGACGAAGAAGCCGCAAAGTGCCTGCGCGACACGATAGGACGCGAATACGCAATCGATCAGTTCTACCAAATTGTCGAATTCATGTCGGGCATACGGCCGGATCACTGTCCCGTTGAAGAGCTCGAGCAGCCCGGGACCGTCAAGTGCATGATCCTCATCTACGAGGGGGAAAACGCCATCGACAAAATCCGCGAGGTCTTGGGGCCCACCGACCCCCTCAAAGCCCCGGGCGGCACGATACGGCGCGAATTCGGGAGCAACGTCATGGTCAACACCGCCCATGCATCCGACTCCATAGAAAACGCAAAGCGGGAGATGGGGATCGTCAAAGTTGATAAAAACAACTGCGCGACCATCATCGACAACTACTTCAAACAACAAATTATCGGCTGATATGCAAAATGGGGGCATCGGGTTGCGCCAAAAGTACCCGATGCCCTTCCGCCATCCCCCCTTGATCACTCTTTTTGTATTCAGTTCCTTCTTTAATTCCAAAAAAACTCGCAGAATCGAAGAGAAGGCGATATCATTAGACCATGAGGGAAAATAAAAAAACCCAAACAGAAAAATATCCAGCTCTTCCCATGCACAGTGCCCTGACATACTCTTCGTGTATCCTCCTTCGCCTGCAAGTCTTGATGGACAGCACTACCTGCCTGGGACAGCTTCCCCCGCCACAGTTCATTGACGATGTTCGTAAAACAGTCCCGGAGCTCCTCTCTGGAGCCGTTCCCGAAGCAGAGGAGGACGGCCTTTTTGTCTTTCGCAGCAATCGTGCCCCCCAAGACATCCGCCAACAGCTGCTCGCCCTCTCTGCACATGTTGAAACATTCGATTTGCAGGAAGCCGGCAAACCCTGCTGTACGGCCGGCGTGGCGGTCCAAAACCCGAAGGAACCGCTTTCCCGGGAAGACCTTCGTTTACGGGCAAAGAATGCATTGGCACGGGCCAAACCAGGATGTGAAAAGAATATCTGCTATCATTATGAGGAATACGGAACCAAAAATGATATTGACAGCATAGCCGGTAAAAACCGAATCGGGGGCCGATTTGCCCAGGCACTGGTCGAACGTGAAAGCATTTTGGTCCTTGGCCACAAAGACCCCGATGAAGACTGTATATCCAGCATGGTGGCCTTCGCCCTCCTGGCTGCCAAGTTCAACAAACGCGCCATGATTTCCATCGGTCCTTCTGTCCATGAAAACTTTACCTACTTGTTGCAAATCAGTCGTTACAACGGCATTGAGATTCTCCGGGATTGTGAGCTGCCACAATGTGATGCTCTCGTCCTCGTCGATACCCCCAAACCGTCGATGATTGATCGGACCGAAATGTACGAAGCCCTGCGAGCAGACCCGAATGTACTCAAATTGGAAATTGATCATCACCTCGAAGCGGACAGTCGCTACTTTACCGACCCGGATTACAGCCTTGTGTATCAAGCTTCGAGCGCCTGTGAAATTATTGGCTGGCTCGCCCTCAAAATTCAAGGCAACAGCGAATTCATGTCAAAACATCATATACGCGATTTGCTCACGCGAAACTTGGTGCTCGCAATCCTTTCAGGGATTCTTGGCGACACCCAGATGGGACGTTTGATCAAAACCAGACGGGAGCGCCAGTACTATGAACGCTTTACGAGTCGCTTTGAACGAATATTGACAGAGAAAACCCACAAGGACAGTGGGAATCTCGCCACCAAAGAGCAGATATATCAAACCCTCATGGCACTGTCAAATGATGAAGAGGCTTGTTGGCAAGAACTCATGGCCCGTGTACGCAAAGAGGAAGGCATCTATTCCATTGTCCTCGATCGCGATATATCATTACAGCTCATCGAGCAATTTGGCAATGATATCTGTGTGGCGGTATCCAAAAGCATTTCCAACCAACTGGCAGAAGACAGTGGCAAACTTGGACTCGTCGCCTACTACGAGTTTATGGACAACACCATATCCGGGAATCCACACAGAGATATATCGAAACAATTGGAAACTCATTGTCCAACAGATAGCCCTCAAACCAAAGAAGATCAAGATTCACTGGTTCAATTTCGCCTTCGGCGCAGTCAGACCTGTGCAGACCTCGACTTGAGAGATTTCCTCCTGCGTATGAATATTGAAAACGGCGGCGGTCATCCTGGAGCAGTAGGTTTCCGAATGAAACAATCGGATATCACGGATATTCACCGTACAGAGGAGGAAATTCTCTCTACTCTCAAGAGCATGCTGCATAACACATAAGACGACTGGGTATAACAAACCGGTCCTCCACATATCAAGAAGTCGATAATACGTACTCTTTTGACGGCAAGAGCCTTTGACAGAGTGCCTCTTTGTGATTATTGTAGATATTGGAGGTTTTGATGATTTTTAACTCCAGCAGTAATGGCAAACGTCTTGCGTTCGCCTTTACAATCCTGACCATACTCATTGTCGTCTCCGGCGGGCTTGCGGTAATGAACCTCACGCGACTGACTGATCAACTCGATGTTGTCAATTCCAAGCGTATTCCCTGGTTGCTCGCCATCGAGAGCTTGAACCACGAACGCCTTGCCATCCACAACCAAACCCTGGAAGTCCTCGTTACCATTACCGAAGCAAATCACCATGAACGCCTGCGTGGGCTCCAGGATCAACGCAGTCAAACCTGGGAAAAAATCGACAGTATTTGGTCGGAAATAAAGGCAAGCCCACCAGAAGACGCTGCCCTCCTCGAACAGTTCGAAGAACTCGAGACAACGTATGATGAATGGCGTGATGGCTATGTCGACATGGATGAACTGGTTGAAGAAATGCTTCAACCCTACTCTATCGAACTCCTTGAAGAAATCTATATCGAGTACGAAGAATTCCTCAACAGCATGGTCATGGTCATTGAATATTTTGGTGAAACACTTGAAGGTCTGCGAAAAGCCACTGCAGAAGCGACACGGGGCGAGGCAAACTCGTATCTGGGACGTGCTCGCCTTGCCAGCGCAAGCAGTCTGGCCGCAATAGGATTGGCCATATTTATTTCCATAATATTGGGCCTCACGATGACCCGTCGTATCCAGAAACCAATCCAGGATATGCTTGTTTTCAACCGTTCATTGGCAGATGGCGACTTTTCACAGAATGCACCGGAAAAACTCCTGCAATATCGAGACGAATTCGGCACCCTCGCAAGCTCCCTGCAGACCGTCGTCGAACACGCTCGCACCCTCCTTACAGCCGTCAAAACCGAGAGTACCTCTTTACGGCAAACAGGGGCAAGCCTCTCTGCAAACATGACCCAAACTGCTTCGGCTATTGCACAGATTAATGCAACGATTGGCAATATCCGCCGACAGGCGTCCGTACAGACCGACTCGGTTGCCGAAGCTCGTGCCACCATCGGAACTATAAAGGAACAGATCGACACCCTCGATCAGCTTATCGAGGGGCAGTCCGCAGCAGTGGTGGAATCGTCATCCGCCATCGAGCAGATGGTCTCCAACATCAACAGTATCTCCCAGATACTTGAGACCAACACGAAATCCATGGGCCTCCTCGCAAAGGCCAGTGAAGAAGGGAAACAGGGGGTCGACGACCTTACCTCGTTCATACAGAAGATTGCGGCGGAGTCCGAAGGCCTCATAGAGGCAAGTACGGTTATCCAGAACATCGCGAGTCAAACAAACCTGCTGGCAATGAACGCCGCCATTGAGGCGGCCCATGCGGGGGACGCGGGACGCGGTTTCGCCGTCGTCGCCGATGAAATTCGCAAGCTGGCCGAGAGCTCTTCAAACGAAGGCCGTTCAATAAGCGAGGTTCTTGGCGAAATCAAGGACATGATCGACGAGGGAAGTGAGGTTTCAGAGCGTACGAACCGTGAATTCGAGCGCATATTGGACTTGGTGAGTGAGGTCAAGAAACAAGAAGAGCTTATACGTAGCGCCATGGCAGAACAAAATCAGGGGAACCAACAGGTCCTCGAAGCCATGCGCGACATAAACAGCGTAACAGCCAAGGTCCAGGAGGGCTCGGCTCTCATGCGCGAGGGGAGCACCGAAATTACAACGGCAATGGACCACCTGAGTGCCATGACCAGTGAACTTTCCGACGGCATGCGGGAAATGGCCAACGGGGCACATGAAGTCGACACGGCAGTACACAGCCTGAATGAAATCACCACCGAAAACAGCGAGAGTATCGAGCGCCTCTTCGCCGAGGTCGGCCGTTTCAAGATCGACAGGCACGGATAAGCATCCGCGTGGTCCGCATTGCAAAAGAGCCCCCGGCCGCAGGGCCGGGGGCTCTTTTGCATCTGCAGGCTCTCCCTTACGGGGCTATTGGCTTTCGAGCTCTGCGGGATTCTTGAGCATGCGCTCTGCGATGTAGGCAGAAAGATAGAAGGGCCACTTCGACTCGCTGCTTATACAGGGATAACGCCCGTCATCGCCCTTTTTGCCAATGCGCAGGCTTATCTGCCGGTCTGCAAGGGCGAAATTGAAGGTCCCCAAGAGATTGTCCTGATCAATGTCGAGGGACACGCCCTCTTCGGGGAAGGCGATGGCCCGCACCTGATCGAGAGCGGCGATCCAAGAGGTCACCTTCTCTTGGTCGAGGCTTCGGCTCGTGTCATCCGTCCGCACCCAGCGGGCGGGTTCGCCCTCGAGCCGCATCTCCCAGTTGAAATCGCCCGCAACCTTTACCCCGCGTACCTCGGGAACACTCAGCTTGTACACAAGCCGGTCGCGCAAATCGTTCGCAGACTGATCAAAGATGGTCTTGAGATTTTCAGATACGAGCAATACCTCGTTCTTGTCGTCAATGCTCACATAACTTTGCGAGCCGCCGGCCGCCTTGCCAATATTGAGGGTGCGCAAAAGGTTTTCACCGGCGTAGGCCTTGGCCACAATGCGGGACTCTTCATCGAGTTCAAAGCGGGCCTTCTGGCCGGATGACGAGACGGTTTCCAAAACCTTGAGGGCGTTGAATGCCTCCAGTATGTCCTTGACCTTGTCTGGATCTGCCGGATAGCCGGCCGGATCGATGGACCATTTTTCGCCGGATCGGACCAGTTTGACCGTGTTTTCGGCATCCGGATTGATAATGACGGTATCGGGGGCGGCATCCAGCGATATGACGCGGACGGAATCACTGCGCCCGCCGACGAGTTGCACCAGGTACATGACCAGGAGCAGGGCAATGCCCGACAGGAGTATCAGTTTACGTGTCTTCATTTTCCTAGGCCTCCGTGGGTTCGGCACTGGTGGACGACGTGCGTGCGTACGCGCGCTCTATACGCCGGCGGCGCAGGCTTCTCAAGCGCCAGGCGATGAGCCCGGCAAATACCGCCACCAGGGGGACGAAGTACATGTTGAGTGACTTCACAATGGTCTTGATTGCCGGTTCGTGATCCGAAAGGATATTGAGATCCAGGCTTTTGACGCGCATCTCGTTGAGCTCGCCATTGCCGTTGAGCCAGTCGAGTATGTTGCGCATAAGGATGGCAATGGGCTGCCCTCCCCGCTCGTCAATGAGAGATGAACCGCCGACCTCCGACGTGCCGATGACGACAATGGCCGCATCCTGTACCGCCTGTGACAGGTGTTTCGAGGCGGCCATGTCGGAGGGCTGCAGCGTATCTCCCGCGCCCAGAGCGATATTGTCTTCGTTAACGGTCTGTTCGGGGAGTATCTCCCGATCGAAGGCACTGGGGAGGCGGCCTTCAACGAGGACCATGAGGTTGCGCTCCTTGAACTCGGCCGGATCGGAGGGACGGGACATCCCCATGGGCGTGAGGTTTATCCGGCTGGTATCGCCAATGACCCAGGCCGTGGGGGTCGTCTTTGCGAGGACCGTCGCCGAAACCCCCTCGGGAAGCTCGTCCGCGAGGCCCACTTCACTGGCCTTTAACATGAGGACCTGGTCCATGTTGCGGGTAATGGGGTGGGATTCCGCCATGCGGTCCCTGGTTATAATGGGGACATAGTAGAGGGGAAAATCGCCCATGCCCTGCTGCCGGGCCGTGTAGCACTTCTCGTCAAAAACGTAGTTCTCCTTGATGGAGACACCGTACTTTCCGAGTATCGTCTCGAGGCGGTGATCGATGGGCTGGTAGGTCGGGGCGGAGCCCATCCAGGACATCTCCTGACTGCGCATCTCGGTAAATGAATCGACCATAACCAGAAGCTTGCCGCCGCGCATGAGGAACTGGTCAATGCGGTAGAGCTCGAGGTCAGAATAGTACGAACGCGGTCCGTTGATGACAAGGCTCGTTATCTCGGCGGGCACTTCCTGTTCATTGAGGTTGAGTTCCACAAATTCATAGTAATCGGATGCAAGCATGGCCAAACGCCCCGCTCCCTGCTGATCATCGTTGATATCCTTCTCGCCGTTGGACATGAGGTAGCCGATGGACAGCGATCGGGAGACGAGGGCCTGGAGGGAATCCGCAATGGTACTCTCGAGGGTCTCGAGCCCGACAAGCCCGTAGCCGCCAAAGAAGCCCCGCTGGAGCTCGACAGGAATGGTACGGAAACGGTCCCCGTACTCGATAACCAGGCCCACAAGCCCCGCCCCCCCGGCACCACCGGTCGCACTTGCATTCCACGAGACCTTCTGCAGACCGTAACGCTGGCTCATCGCATCGACATCGGAGCTTCCCGCCGGCTGCACCATGCGGAATTCGATCTTGTCGTTGTAGCGCGGATTGAGGGCGCGTACCGCAGCGCGGGCCGATCCCTCGAGCTGGTCGAGGCCGGTAATGCGGAAGTCCTTGAGCTCGGGGGAGAGGTAGAGCGAGAGGCTCACATTCCCCGAAAGGCCGGCGAGGGCGTTGGTGGTGGCGATCATCTTGCCGATGGTCGTCGTAAGCTTGTACTCGAGGGCGTTGGTCGTCGTGATGCTGTCGATGACTTCGATGGCATCGCTGTAGACAAGGGCCAGGCCCATCCAGGCGGTCTTGACCCCGACCTCGTTGTTCTTGACCTCCTGGATCTGAAGGGGCGCCAGGCCGTAGCCGCGGGCGATATCCTCGCTCGCAGGGTCTTCCATGTCGTGGAAGTCAAAGGAGAAGCGGGAACCGGCTGCCCCGCGGTACTCGATGAGGAGGTCCTTGAGGTAGCGCTCAACCCCGTTATAGGGGGCTGGCAGGTTCGAGGTAAAGAAGGCCTTTACGCTCACGGGTTCCTCGACGCCCTTGAGGACGCGCTCGCTGGCGGGCGAGAGGGAATAGACCCCGTTTGCGGTGAGGTCAACGCGGAAAAAGACCTCATTGGCGACGAGATTCGCCAGAACGAGAAGAATAATGAAGAGGACAAAGTCGCTCTTGGGGCCGGCGAGCCAAGCCCACAATTTCTTGAAGGGATTCATCAGGCTATCCTCCGGGTACTCAGGCTGCGTACGCCCAACACGAGGAAGAGGGCGGTTGTCGATATAAAGTAGATGATGTCGCGGGAATCGAGGATACCGCGGGCTATCGAATCGAAGTGGTAGCCGGCAGAGACAAACTGCAGGAAGGGAACGGCCCATGCGGGAAGAAGCACCAAAAGCTGGTGAATGACCACCAGGACAATCCCCAGGCCGAAGGCGATGAAGAAGGCGACGATCTGGTTCTTCGTGAGCGAGGAGGCGAACACCCCTATGGCCGCAAAAGACGAGGCGAGGAAGATTGCCCCGAGGTAGCCGCCGATAACCGGCCCCCAGTCCAGATTCCCCATCGCCGCGACGGAAAAGGCATAGACGAGGGTGGGAAGGAGCATGGCGATGGCGTAAACGAGGGTCGCCAGGTACTTGCCCAAGACGGCGTGCCAGGGGGCCACCGGGAGGGTGAAGAGTATCTCGATGGTGCCGGAACGCTTTTCATCGGCAAAGAGGCGCATGGTTAATGCCGGAATGAAAAAGGCCCAGAGCATGGGAAGAAGGGTGAAAAACTGGCGGAGCTCCGCACGGTTTACAAGGAAGAAGGAAGAGAAGAGGAGGAAGCCCGAAAAGATGAGAAAGAGGCCCCCCACGATGTACGCAACCGGGCTCGTGAAAAAGGCTGCGAGTTCGCGCAGGGCGATGGTGAGCCACACCGGGCGCGCCGCAGAGGCCCCGGACATCGCTCCTTGAGTATTTACTGTCTGGTTCATACGCTGTCCCCTGTGGTGGTGAGATTACGGAATACATCTTCAAGCGAGTTCTGGCGCAGGGTCATCTCCATGAGGATCCAGCCCTTTGCGCTAACCGCCTTGAATACTTCCGGCCGCAGGTCGCTACCGTCGTCGACTGATATCTCAAGCGCAACGAGACCTTTTTCGCCGTCGACACTCACAACTTCGCCAGCCCCGGCAAGGTCCTTGAACAGGGTTCGGGCTTCATCGGCAGTGGCGCCGGAAAGCTGGATACGCAGTTGGCTGTGGTGGCCGAAGCGGCGGCGCAGCTCTCTCGTGGGAGAGTCTGCGGCAATGCGCCCGCGGGAAATGATGATGACCCGGTCACAGAGCATCTCCACCTCGCTGAGTATGTGGGTCGAGATGATGACGGTCTTGGTCTTTCCGATCTCCTTGATGAGGGCGCGTACATCGATAATCTGGTTTGGATCGAGGCCGCTCGTGGGCTCATCGAGGATAAGTATCTCCGGGTCGTGGATGAGGGCATGGGCGAGGCCGACGCGCTGGCGGTAGCCGCGCGAGAGCTCACTCACATTCTTGTGCATGACCTCCACGAGCCCGCAGACGCGTGCAAGTTCGGGGATGCGGGCGCTACCGTCCACTCCCTGGACCCGAGCGACATAGTCGAGGTAATCGGCCACGATCATATCGCTGTACAGGGGCGCATTCTCCGGCAAATAGCCAATTTTTCGCTTTGCCGTGAGGGGATCTGCGGACAACTCCTGCCTGTCGATACGAATGGACCCCTGCGATGGTTCGAGGAAGCCGGTGACCATACGCATGGTCGTCGTCTTGCCCGCACCGTTCGGCCCCAGGAGTCCGACGATCTCGCCCTTCGCAATCCCGAAGGATACCGAGTCAACCGCCGTGAACGAGCCATACAGCTTGCTCAAATTCTCTACATCAATCATGAAACCTCCACGCGCGCAGTACCGCAAAACCAAGGTCCTGCGGGGCGCACACATGTTTGAACCGCGGGTGCCGATGGCCCCGCAGGACTTGATTTGCCAAACTGGAATGGAAATGGCCGGCAGCAACGCACCGGGGCGCAAATCTCCCGTTTTTTACGTAAACACACTCCGTTCGAAAAGTTACACCACTATAGCAGAAAAAATACAAAGAGGCGGAGAAAAAGAAAAGGGGCGTAGCACAAAGGCTGATAGTTTACTGCGAGGCGAGGACAAAGGCCGTCCAGCCCCCAAGGGCGAGGGCCCCCAGCGCGATGCAGAGCCAGCGCTCCCGCGCGCGGGAGGCCTCAAGGTCTGCTATCGTCGCGTCCGACAGGGCCTTCCAGGCGGCGAAGTTCTTCTCCAAGCTCGTCAAGGAGGCTTGCGCTCTCGCGAGCGCGGTCAAGAGCGCCGTCAATTCCTGTTCGGAGCTCGTCGCACGTAGTGCGAGCGCTGTCGAGTTCTCCTGCAAGCTGGCCAGTTCCGCCCTGGAGCTCTCGAGCAAGCTCGCCAATTCTTCCGAGCTCCTCCTGGAGTCCTCGAGCTCTCTCCTGAGCTCTTCGTTGAGAATCGCGAGCCTCTTCGATATCTCTTCGAGCCTGGAGGGCGTATGCCTCGAGCTGGCGGTGGGCTCTTCGCTCTGCTCCCCGGAGGAGGGCGAGGTATCCTGCGCCCAAGCCGGCGGTGAGAATGCCCAGGATGAAACCGCAAAGAAAAGGACTGATGCGGTCAAACGCCCCCCGTTTTTCACCCATACCCCCTCAATCCCTCGCCAAAACCGTCTCCACCCAAACGCGCGCAAGGGCGGCATGGCCGCAGAGAGTCGGGTGACAGCCGTCCTGGGTCCAGGCGATGTCCGGCCGGCGCGAAAGGAGGGACTTCTGAGCCTCTGCGAGGGGCACGTAGAGGGCCCCGTACTCGACGGCGAGGTCCTTGACCAGGGAAACCCGTTCATCCAAAAGCCCCTGGAGGTCGGTGGACTTTGCATCGTCAATGGTCGTGGGACTGCAGAGGACAAGGCGACGCACCCCGCAGGCGAGGGCGCGGTCGAGGAGCTTGCGGTAGTTGGCGACGAATTCTTCGGGGCCCACGTAGGTCTGGCCATTCCAGGACTCGCGGTGGCGCCACACATCGTTGACCCCGATCATTACCGAAAGGACGGAAGGCCGCAGGTCCTCGCAGTCGGTCTTCCAGCGCGCGAGGAGCTCGACGGTTCGGTCGCCCGAAACACCGCGGTTCAAAACGTTAATCCGGTCGCCGGAGCGGGCAACAGGGAGGGTCCCGGCGATGAGAGCGACATAGCCCCAACCCAGTCCGTCGGGCGTCTCGTTGCGGCCGGCATCGGTGATGCTGTCCCCTTGAAAGAGGAGAATATCCTTGTCTTCCAGCAGTGCCATATGCAAATCCTGTAATTCCGAATATTGTCCCGGCCAGACCGGGTATGGGGGCAAAAACGGCAGTTCTCTTGCCGCGGGAGCCCACTATCAGTATGTACCCCCCGGGGGCTTTTGTGAACCGCGTTTTTTCTATATTATCAAGTCTGTGAACGAAACCAGCGAAACACAGAAAAAATCGGCCTTCGTGGCCGTCATCGGCCGCCCATCGGCGGGAAAATCGACCCTTCTCAACGCCCTGTGCGGCGAGAAGGTCGCCATCGTGAGCCCGGTTCCTCAGACGACTCGCAACACCATACGCGGCATCGTCAACCGCCCCGCGGGACAGCTCGTCTTTATCGACACCCCCGGGCGCCATACGAGCGACAAAAAGCTCAACAAGAAGCTCATGGACCTGGGCGACCGGGCGCGGGCAGAGAGCGAACTGGTACTCTACGTTATTGATGCAACGCGCGACATTGGCGACGAGGAACAGGAGATTAGCAGTTTCCTGGCCAAAGACCAGAAGCGCATGATCGTCGCCATCAACAAGATCGACGCAAAGGCCGCCCGCATACCGCGCACCCGCGACTGGATCAAGGAGGCCTTCCCCGACCTGGGCGAAGAGCGCATCTTGACGGTCTCTGCCCTCAAGGGCGACAAGGTTGAGGAACTGCTAACCGCCCTCTACGAGCTCGCCCCCCAGGGGGAACAGCTCTACAGCGACGAGGTCTATACCGATCAAGATGTCCCCTTTCGTATTGCAGAAATCATTCGCGAAAAGGCGATAAGCCGCCTGCGCGACGAACTTCCCCACGCCCTCTACGTCGAGGTCGAAGACACCGAGATTCGCAACGAGGGGACGCGCCTTTGGGTGCGGGCCTCAATCATTGTCGAACGCGAGAGCCAGAAGGGTATCGTTGTGGGCAAGGGGGGTATGGGCATCAAGGCCATACGGCAGGCAGCGCAAAAGGACCTCAATCGCATCTTCGACTGGAAGGTGGAGCTGGATTTGCGGGTCAAGGCGTCCAAGGACTGGCGACAGGATGACCGCACCCTGCGGCGCTTGATCGACTAGCTTATAAACGGAAGAAAGCGGCTCAAGCCGCTTTGACTACCGGGCCGTTCCGGCATTGGGGCCGCTCCGGCGGCCGGCCGACATGCCGCTCCGGCACAGCGATCTACTCCTTTTCGACGATGTCCACATCAACGACCAGGTTCACCTCGTAACTCGCCCCCAGACGCACAACCAAGGTGCGGGTTATGGTGTAATCACCAATCGTAAAGCGCACCTCATGTTCGCCCGGCGTCGTCACAAGGGGCTCGGCCCCGCCCTCAAAGGCCACTTCGTCAAAAAAGACTTCGGCGTTTTCCGGCGTTTGAATATACACCAGCGGGGCCGGATCGCGCAGGGCTATCGCCAATTCACGTACTTCGCCAGGGGCGATGTTCACCAGACGGTGTTCGGTGCGGAAGGCAGGGCCCCGCAGCGTAAGTTGGTGCTCGCCCGCCGAAAGAATCAGCTCTCCGTCAACGGGCGCGACTTCCTCGTCGTTGACGGTCACCGTCCACGATTCGCCCTCGAGGCCCGGCGGATAAGTGACGGCCAGAGAAACAGCTCCCTCATCAGCATGAATGACCCGGGCCTTGACCGAAAAGCGCCAAGATTCTATGCCCTCCTCGAAGCCCTTCGAGATGGGCATGAGGCGAAAGAGGTAATCGCCGGATCCGGCATAGGCAAAGGGAATGCGGGCATAAGGGCTGGTCTTGAAACCGTGCTTTTCACGCAAGGGTATCTGATACAGGCTGCGAAGGCGGCCGGGAAGTTGATCAATAAAAAGCTGGTTGGCGTTGACATCGACGATTCCCTCGGGGCGCGAGAGGTTCCCGGCGCGATAGATAACCACCGCGAGGCTGCCAGACGCACGCACGGCGGCCTGCGGGCAAACGAGCTCGAGTTCTATACCGCGAACGAAACGCATATCGGAGGGCACACGGAGCAGGAGGGAATCGTTGAAGCCCATCTCGTGCACGGCCTCGCGGCTTGTACGCAAATCAAGCGCCCCGGCGAGCTGGGTGCGGAACTGCTCGGCACCAAGCGGCGTAACCAAGAGGAGAGAGAGTATGAGGGTCGCGGGCATACTTCGCATGTCAAAACCCCTTGGGCAAGAGTTCTCCGGGATTGCGGGCATCGCCGTTACGCCTGATTTCGAAGTGCAAGTGAGGACCAGTTGAGAGCCCGGTACTTCCTACCCTTCCTATTATGCTACCCGAACGTATCCGCTTGTGCAAGCTCGTTTCAATTTTTGAGAGGTGGCCGTAGAGGCTTGACCAGCCATTTTCATGGGTTATGACGATATACCGCCCGTATATGCGGTCCTCGCCGACAAAACTCACGACCCCATCGCGGGTGGCATATACTTCAGTCCCCACCGGGGCAGCCAGGTCAATGCCCCGGTGGAAGTGGCGTTTGCCGGTAAAGGGGTCGCTGCGATAGCCCCAGTCGCTGGTAAGGCGGCCGGCCGGCAGGGGAAAGCGAAAGGCGGTGTTCAGGAAAAACGCGCGTTCGGTGGCGTTGAAGTCCTCGCCGGGGAAAAAGGTACAGGGGCCGATACCGGGAAGCGACAGGGCAACGCCCGTCCGCGACGGCCCGTCCACCGGCGAAAGACGCGCCAGAAGAAGCCGGTCGAGGTCCTCCTCCCCGGCGGGGAAAATCCAGAGCCCCGGCACAGAGGGCAGAAGAAGGACCGTTCCGGCCGCTACCGGCCCGTTTCGCGATATGCGATTGAGGCTCGCAAGGCTGTCATAGGGGATGGTACAACGGGCAGATACGGACATGAGGTCCATGCTGCCGTCGCTGGTCCAGCTGTAGAGCGCCAGGTGGGATATGAGCTCGCCGCTGTCTGCGCCCCGGGCCAAAAGGAGGCGGGAACGGGCCACATCGCCCTCGAACTGGCCAAAGACAGGGTCCAGCGAAGAAAGCTCCCGTATGGGAGGCCAGGCAAAAAGGGGGAAACCAGACAGGAAAAAAAGGAGAACGAGGAACGCGGCACCCTGTGTACGGGCACGCAAAATTGCGGCTTGTGCAAAGTGCGGGTTCGGTTTCGGGCTCGAGCTTGGGTTCGGCATACAAAAACGGCCGCCCCGCGGTGCGCACACAGGGTGACAGCACCGGGTCGCGGCCGTAAGAGGGGGCACGGGGCCCTTAGCCCTCGACGATGGCGTCGACGGGACAGGCGCCAACACAGGCGCCGCAGCTCTGGCAGGTGTCGGGATCGATCCAGCGGGCGTTGTCCTTCTCGCTGATGGCTTCGACGGGGCAGTCTGCTTCGCAGGCGCCGCAGTTGATGCAGGCGTCGGTAATCTTATAGGCCATGATAACCTCTCTTCTCTGTTCCGGACCGCCGGGATTTTGTGTGGTACAAGGGGTCCGACGCGCAGATACTAGCACAGGGCCGCCGGCACAGGCAAGCGGCTTGCCCGCTATCCGGTCATGAGGTATACTCGCCTTTGTCCACCTGGGGGGGGGAACAACATGAGCGAACAGTTAATCGTAAAAAACCTGCCATTCATCAAGGTCCTGCCCGCCTGGGCCCAGGAGCTCTCCTACAAGTACTGCTCCAAGACCGCCAACCTCTACATCATCCACGGGAATATCCGCGACTTTTTGCCCCACAAGATGAACGAGGGCGAATTCATGTTCGTGCGCATTCAGGAGTACATAAGCGAAGTCCTCTTCGGCAACCGCGATATCATCGCCTTCTTCGACCGCTCGAGCGGCGTCTCCTTCTGCACTGCAGAAATGGCCCAGGCCTACCGCGAGACCATGGAACAGCAGTACCCGGACGTCGATGCCGAATCCTTCGTCTCGAGCGATGCCACCGAAAGCTTCCGCTGGCTCGAAAAGTATTTTCTCTTGAACATCCCCAAGAAGCGCCGCATCGTCCTTATCCTCGACTACGCAGAGACCATCGTACCCGCCAGCGACATCGCCCGTCTGCCCGAAGAAGACCGCTACGCCCTGGTTACCCTCAACCGCTGGTCCCACGACCCCCTCTTTACCCGCGGGGACGTCTCCATCATCCTCCTCACCGAAAATCTCGTCGATATCTCCCCCCGCCTTGTGGGCTCCCCCTCGACCGTCAAAATCACCATACCCATTCCGGACCAATCGGTACGCACGAGCTTTTTGGACTTCATGGATCGCAAGGATAACCTCCTGCTCGACCGCGGCCTTACCACCGAGCGCGTCGGGGCGGTTACCAGCGGCCTCAATCTCATGAACCTGAATCGCCTCGTGAGCGAAAGCTACCAGGAGGACAAGCCCCTCTCGATGGACTACATCCGCGAGAAAAAAAAGGAAATCATCGAGAACGAGGCCGCGGGGCTCCTCGAATTCATGGAGACCGAGCACGATCTTTCCTATATATCCGGCCACGACTTTGTCAAAAAGCGCTTCAGGAACGCCTCGAAGGCCATCAAGATGGGCAGGCTCGACGTCCTTCCCATGGGCTACCTCATCGCCGGCCCCATCGGCACCGGCAAGAGCTTCCTCGTAAGCGCCTTTGCCGGCGATATCGGCATCCCAATGGTCAAGTTCCGCAACTTCCGCTCCAAGTGGCAGGGCGTCACCGAGTCCAACCTCGAGAAGGTCCTCAACATCCTCAAGGCCATGTCCCCCGTTGCCGTCATGATCGACGAGGCCGATGCCTTTTTGGGCGACCGCGACCAGGATGGCGACAGTGGCACCAGTAACCGCGTCTTCGCCCAAATCGCAAGCTTCATGGGCAACACCGAGTACCGCGGCAAGATCATCTGGTTCCTCATCACCTGCCGCCCCGACCTTATCCCCATCGACTTGAAACGCCAGGGCCGCGCCGAGGAGCACCTGGCCCTCTTCTACCCGGACAACGATCGCGAAAAGGAAGAGCTCTTCAACACCCTCGTGCGAAAGCTCGACCTGCCCATCCGCAAGTTCCCCATCACCGATATCCTCAAGCGCTTCCGCCACGAGTTCTCCGGCGCCGACCTCGAGGCCGTCCTCATTCGCAGCAAGCTGCGCGCCGCCATGGACGACCGCACCTACGTCACCCGCGAGGACCTCGAAGGGGCCATGAACGACTTTGTCCCCCCCGCCTACCCGCACGAAATCGAACTGCAAAACCTCGTTGCCGTCCTCGAGTGCACCTCGCGCGAAATGGTCCCCAAGCGCTTCCAGAACCTCGACCGCACCAAGCTGGTCAAGGACATCCGCGAGCTCAAGAGCCTTATCGGCGAAAGAGATTAAGGCCTCCCGGGAAAGGGGAACCTTTGCCAAAGGTTCCCCTCCCCCGGCCCCCCACCCTTCCAAAAGTGCAGTAACCGGAAGCTTGCAGTTCGTGCACTCTTCGGAAAATCCGCATGTCTCCTGCGGGTTTTCCAGTATTTCCCGCATATCTCTTGCGGATTTTCCGGGATTTCCCGCATTTCTCTTGCGGATTTTCGTAACCAATAGCATACTATTGTGGTATGAAACGCATCAAACGTATTCTTGAGCTTGGCAACCACCATAAAAGTGTCCTCTTGTTGGGGCCTCGCCAGACGGGGAAGTCCACCTTGATTCGGGAAGCGTTCCCCAAAGCCTGTCATTACAACCTGATGGAGACAGATACCTTCTTTCGCTTTCAACAAGATCCTTCCAGGCTGCGTCAAGAAATTCGGGCACTCAAAAACCATGATGAACCGGTGTTGATCGATGGAATTCAAAAACTCCCCATCCTGCTCGATGAGGTGCAAGTACTCATTGATTCGCTTGGTATTCGCTTTATCCTTACCGGCTCTTCTGCCCGCAAGCTCAAGGCAGGGGGCGCAAACCTTCTTGGGAGACGGGCCAGGCCAAAACAGCTCTTTCCCTTCGTCTGGAAAGAACTGCCGGATTTCTCCCTGGAACGCGCCATCAAGGGGAGCCTTATACCACCAATGTGGTTTTCCGACGATTGCGAAGCCGATCTCCACGCATATTGTGGTCTCTATCTTAAAGAAGAAATACAAGCCGAATCCCTCGTTCGTGGTCTCGATGCATTCTCCCGCTTTCTTGCCATCGCCGCGCTCTCCAATGGACAGGAACTCAACTACGAGAACATTGGTCGTGACAGCGCTGTACCCGCACGCACCGTCCGTGAGTACGTATCGGTCCTTACCGATACCCTCATTGCCACGTCCCTGCCCCCATGGAAGCAGGGACGTAAACGAAAAGCGACAAGCCGGTCCAAGTTGTACTTCTTTGATGGCGGGGTAGCCCGCGTTCTGGCCGGGAAAAAGCCCCCACAGGAGGGATCTGCCGAATGGGGCCAGGCTCTGGAACAATTGGTGTTCCAGGAGTTACGAGCATACCTCTCGTATATGTCCGATTATCGGCCTTTAAGCTATTGGCGAACCCATGACAACCGCGAGGTCGACTTTATCCTGGGAGATGAACTCGCAATCGAAGTCAAGGCATCCCGGATGGTTCCCGAACGGGAACTCAAGGGCCTGCGAGATCTCGCAGAAGAACACCCGTGGAAGGCCCGCATACTTGTCTGCCGTGAACCCAGGGCCCGCATGAGCGACGACGGTATACTGATACTACCCGTTGAAGAATTCTTTGAACGTCTCTGGCAGGGGGAATGGACATGACAAGCGAACACAAGGCTTGGAACTGGAAGGCGAACAAGGACGAGTTTTGGCACGAGCCCTGCGAGGAGTCGTACTGGCTCGTACATCGCTGGAAGGAGAAGGGCTATACGCGCTTCCTGGACCTGGGCTCTGGGCTGGGCCGCCACAGCATGCTCTTTGCGCGGGAAGGGTTTACGGTCAATGCCGTAGACCTCTCAAGCGATGCTGTCGCCTGCCTCGGGGAAAAGGCCCGCAGCGAAGGCCTGACCAATCGCGTCACTACGCAGGTCTGCGATATGGCAGAGCTCCCCTTCCCCGACGAAAGTTTCGACTGTCTACTCGCCTTCCATGTAATCTCGCACACCACAAGCGAAGGCATTCGGGGCATACTGCGGGAAGTACGCCGCGTCCTCAAGCCGGGTGGCGAGTTCTACCTTACCCTCTGCTCGAAGGACACCTGGAGCTACGCCAAAGCGGGCTTCCCCAGAATTGACGAACATACCGTAATCAAACAGGAAGACGGCCCGGAGGACGGTATCCCCCACTTCTTTGCCGACGAAGACACCATCTTCGAGCTCTTCGCGCGCGAAGAACTCATTACCGTACGGCACATCAAGGAACGCATTGTGGCAGGGCGCGACTACGGCTCCTGGCACTGGTTCATACTGGGTAAAAAGGACTGAAGAGGGTCAAATACCCAGTAACCGGAAGCTTGCAGCTATTCTCCGCCATCCTTCGCCGCCCCCTCTGCACGCAGGCAGTTTGCCAATACCTTCTCGAGACTCTTCTCGAAGCGGTCAATCTCCCCATCATCCATCCCTTCGTAATAGAGGGAAATCATGCGTTCGGAGACCCGCAGGAACGAAGCTTCAAGAGACCTGGCGGCGGGGCTCATCTTGACAAGGGTGCTGCGCTTGTCATCGGGCGAGGGTATCCGATCGACGAGGCCGCCCTTTTCCAGGCGATCAACAAGGCCGGTAAGGCTTGCCTTGTCGAGCAGGGTCTTCGCTGCAAGAGCAGATGGCGTCATCGCATCGCTTTGCCACAGTGCAAAGAGTATTCGCCCCTGGGCTGGCGGAATGTGGCCCATGCCTTCTTCGCGAAGCAGGCGGTGAAAGACCCGGCCGGATACCTGATGGACCTTGGAGACAAGCGAGCCCCCACGGCGCAGCTTCATGACGGGGAGCCGTCGCCCGCCAGATCTGCAACCGACAGGTTGCCATACAGGCGCATACGCTTGGCAACAAGCTTCAAGAGACAGTAGTCCTCATCAATCTTGCCCTTGGGGTAGTACATATCCCATCCCTCCACCCAGAGTCGCTCCTTCTCTACCGGGTCTTTGACAATTTCCATGTCGCCCTGTATCCACAATCCCGAGAATTTTTCCGGGATGCAGTAATAGAGGCCGACCCGGGGATTTTCCGCTACCTGGCGTACCTTGTTCGATGAGGTGTTCGTCGAAAACCAGAGAACAAGCGGACCATCCTCAACAAGTATCTTGTCCTTCAAGGCAGGATACTGCCCGGGATTTGCAAGGTTGAGCAGAGCCCGGCTCTCTGGATAGCCCTCATTGGAGCTGTCTGTTCCGTTGATTGTCGACAATACGGCGATCTTTGATCCACGTATTACCCTTATAGCCCTCTCTCGAGTATCTGTTGAACTGACTGTCATATAACCCCCTATATAGTTTGTATACAAACTATATTCCCGAATATTCATGCTGTCAACAAGGATCTTTACTGCCATGATATACTTCGTCGCAAGGAGTGAAATATGAATAAAAACATCATCATCCGCCTCGAGGAAGAAAAAGATCAGATCGCCGTCGAAGAACTTACCCGGGAGGCCTTTTACAACCTCTATGTCCCCGGCTGCGACGAACACTATCTCGTACACATCATGAGGGACCACCCGGACTTCATCCCGGAGCTCGCCTTTGTCGCCGAGCTCGACGGGCGCATTGTGGGAAACATCATGTACACACACTCCCACCTTGACGGCCAGAACGAGACCCGCATCGAAACCCTCAGTTTCGGCCCCCTCTGTGTCCACCCCGATTTCCAGCGGGAGGGCATCGGGACCGCCCTTATCGAACACACAAAGGCCCTCGCCATAGCCAAGGGCTACCCGGCCATCATCATCCTGGGAGACCCCCACAACTACGTCAAACACGGCTTTAGAAATGGCCGGGATTGCAACATCTCCTATACCGACAGCTCCTTCCCCCTGGGCCTCCTCGCCCTCGAGATCAAGGAGGGATTCTTCGATACCTTGCGTGAGCAAAAGACCCCCTGGCGACTATGCCAGAGCCCCGTCTTCGAGTTCGACCCCAAGGATTCCGCCACCTGGGATGCCACACTTCCCCCAAAGGAGAAGAAGTGGAAATACTCCCAGGAGCTCTTTTCGATGCAGATCCGGGCTACGGTGGGAGGGGTTAACCCCTTCTTGGCAGAAGAATAAGGCCAGCTACAAGCTTCCGCTTACTACCTACGGGAAACCCTCGATGGACGAAGGCCCTGGCACGTGCGAGCATGTACGCCATGAAAGAAGCCATGCAGACCTTCAAGAAGCCCTGGGCCCGCTGCCTGGGAAGCGACCGGGTATCCACCATTCTCCGCGCCGAGTACTGGGAGGACTTTGACCGCGTCCGGGATGTCCTGGGCGTCGAATACATACGCTGCCACGGCCTCCTCGAGGACGACTTGGGCCTCGTGCGCCGCCCGGAATACGAGGGCAAAAAAGAACTCGTCTTCAACTTCGCCTACCTCGACCGCATCTTCGACACAATGAAGGCGCACGGTGTGCGCCCCTACATCGAGTGGGGCTTCATGCCAAGCGTCCTGGCATCGGGGACGCAGACCATCTTCTGGTGGAAGGGGAACGTGACCCCGCCAGCGGACTGGAAGGAGTGGGCACTCCTCCTTTCCACGCTGGTCACGCACTGGATAACGCGCTACGGCCTTGAGGAAGTGCGCCGCTGGCCCATGGAGGTATGGAACGAGCCCAACCTCCCCGGCTTTTGGCAAGGGGCTGATAAAGAAGCATATTTCAAGCTCTACGAGACCTCGGTCAAGGCCATTAAAGCAGTCGACGAGGGCATCGAAGTGGGCGGGCCGGCCATCTGCGGGGGCAACGACCAGTGGATTGACGACTTCCTCGACTACGTAAGCGAGCGGAAGCTCCCCCTCGACTTTGTCACGCGCCACCTCTACTGCGCTGACAAGCCCACGAAAGTCACCCCGGACTACCTGTATCAACCCATCTACGATGTCTCGAAGCCCCTGGAAGAGCTCGCGAGCGTACGAAAACGCATCGACGCAAAGGGCTACAGCGCCCTTCCCTTCCATATTACCGAGTTCAACACCTCGTATAATCCTCGCTGCCCGGTCCACGACACCCCCTTCAACGCCGCTTACCTCGCAGGCCTCCTTGCAGAGGCGGGAAAGCACGTTGAACTCATGTCCTACTGGACCTTTACCGATGTCTTCGAGGAAATCGACATCCCGCGCCCCTTCTTCCACGGGGGCTTTGGCCTCTTGGGCCGTGGCGGAGTCGCAAAACCGACCTTCCATCTCTTCGCCTTCATGGACCGCCTTGAAGGCGAAATCATCTTCCAGAGCCCCCACGCCATCGCAACCCGGCGCCCGGACGGGAGCATCGCCATCGTCGCCTGGAACCCCTGTGGAGTCGCAGACCCCGTCCATGAAGAAATGGAAGAACGAAGAATGGACATACTGATACCGGCCGCCCCGTCGCCGCTCTTGGTCTTGCGCAAGCGGGTTAGCGACCACTTCGCAAACCCCTGGGACGCATGGCGCAACATGGGTCGCCCGTCGAGCCCGACGGGCGACCAGCTCGAACACATACGCCTTGCGTCAAGCCCGGCGGTAGAAACAAGCGTCCTCAAGGGGGCGGCCGGGGAACAGAAAGTCCCGCTCGTCCTGGGCCGCAACGAGATCACCCTTCTCGAGCTAACACCCTTCGTGGACGAGAGCCCCAGCTACAAGGGCCTGGATGACTCGCTTATAAACGGGTATTGATACTAGCCAGCAGGCGGTACCTGGGTACCGCCTGCCGGATTCAATACCGGAACGCTACACCAGCGCTAATTCTTAGATGATCTTCATGTTGTTCTATTCCGGGCATAAATCCTTTTGTTTTATATAAACACCCAAGGCTAAGACCTACTGCCTGCACGTTCATATAGCTATTTGGATTACGCATGGGCAAATACCCGGTAAGTTCCAGTTCCACTGCGCCGCCGAGCATGGCATTAGCGGTATTAAAATCCAGTTCTTCAGGCTGCATCCAGAAATGGCCGCGAGCCGTAATGGAGAGCCAATCCAGTGGTTTAAAATCTACCAACCCAGCCCCAAAGGCAGGAAACCAATTGTAGCGATTCTGAAATTGCCTGGCGTAGGCGGTAAGATGCATGTCTTTATATGTAAAATAGATATGCTCATCAATAAAATCGCCAAACGGAGCAATACAATAGCCCGCATGACCGGTTATATACATATTATCTCTTAGATTAAAAACAGGATTCTTTACCCAATAGAAGGGACTGGCAAAATTAATAAAGGCCTTCCATCCAATCCGCTTTACAAATTCAACCTCTTCTTGAGATAGATCTCCAAAGTCTTTATACCGGGAATACGCAGCATTCGGTCTGAATAGATGGTACGCCATACCATAGATGTCATGCCCTACAATATCCCTATCCAACTCATTTACTTCCTCGGTTAAATTCATATCAATTTCCAATAATCCATATAACAGAGCCTCTTGCAAAATTAGGCCTTCTGAAGAAGAAATACGATTAACATTCCAAG
>CAZIRF010000034.1:0-31705 GCA_964541755.1 uncultured Spirochaetales bacterium
CACAAACAAGTGCTACACAAATTGATATTATAAATAATATGTTTGAAAGTGTAAGAATTCGGTTTCAATCCACGCGCCCGCGGGGGGCGCGACGAAGGGGCAACGCGAGGAAGCGCGGAAGAAAAAGTTTCAATCCACGCGCCCGCGGGGGGCGCGACGCGTAATGACACTATTAAGCTTATATTAGAGATTGTTTCAATCCACGCGCCCGCGGGGGGCGCGACTCGATAAAAGGTATATCGCTACCCCGTATCGAAAGTTTCAATCCACGCGCCCGCGGGGGGCGCGACATACTCTTATATATAAGCTAGTATTACAAAGAATTACAATGGAGAATTCGCGATTATTCAAATTTTTGGTATTTGCGATAGACATATTTCCTTCCCTGAATTATCAAAGAACTGTAATACAATGAATTATAATCAGCGCGAACATAGTGGGTTTCCATGTGTCTTTAAGGTTCGCAAAACGGGCTTATTGGAACCACACCCCGGTCAAGCCTTGCTTTTGGAGGCAATTACACAATCAATGGTCCCTGAAGATCAATTGAGGGTTTAGCACCTATATGTTCAACCTTGGGCTTCCAATTTGCACCCATATGGTAATAGCGCAGACTATCTGTTTCCTTATCAATAATAGACTCAAGCAGATGCTTTAGCTTGACCCATTGTGCAGGATCTACTTCACACTCAAACACCGAGCACTGAACACGCTGGCCAAAATTGGTACAGGCCTTCGCAACGTGTCGCAAACGGCGTTTCCCACCTGGGCTCGTTACCATTACATCATAGCTCACCAAGATCATCATACGCCTTATCTCCAGAAGAAGGGTGGATACCCATCGATATCGCCACGAATAAAACGCGCCATCAGATTCGCTTGCACAAAGAACAAGAGGCCAATTTGCACAGACTCATCAATATAGTGATGAAGAATCGATTCCTGTTTTCGCTTTTGATATTCAGCAATAACCAATTTTCGTGTATCTACGTCCATTGTAACGGCGCCGCCAGAGGTCTTGGTAAATCCCTTTGGAGACACCTGCTTGCGATTGATTAACGAAAGAACCAAACGATCGGCAATTGCAGAACGAAATTCTTCCATCAAATCAAGGGCCAATCCCGGACGTCCCGGTCTGTCTCGATGCAGGAACCCTACCGCAGGATCAAGGCCAACTGTTTCCAAAGCAGACCTGACATCATGGGCCAATAGGGTATATACAAACGAGAGAAGCGCATTCACCTCATCAAGCGGAGGACGCCGGCTTCGCTGTTTAAAAATGAAAGCATCCTTTTGATCAATTATCAGATGATTGAACAACGCAAAATATTCAGCCCCAGCCAATCCCTCATAGCCACGAACCTCATCAACATCGGATGCGACCGGAACTTTATCCAAAATACGGTCTATAGCAACAACGCCTGAACGAATCGAATCGCGGTCGACCTTGTCTCCATGGTCACGAACAGCACGGTTCAACACAACCCGACAATTAGCCAGCTTTCCACTCACAATATTAGCAGCAATATTACGCGTAACCGCTTTATCATCGGCCATACGATATTGCTCACGACGCAACAATACATTCCCGCTCACCGGTCCCCTCACTGATGCCAAAAAGCGACCGTATTCGGTCAAAAAGGAAACAGAGATATCCCGCTCTGCACAACCCCCAAGCAGAAAAGGAGAGCAAAGAACATTCCCAAAGCAGACCAATCCACTCAAAGTATGGAATGGAAGTTGAAGTATCTTTTCTCTTTCTCTTTCAACAATAACAGTTTCACCATCCAGATGAAGATAGGAACCTTGAGAGCTAACATAGAGGGTATTGAGCAGCTTCTTCATTAAATCCCCTCCATTCGACTCGCTTGTATTTGCGTTTGAATAAAACGATCCACTCTCTTGCCTCCTGCTCCTGCATTTTTTGGCATACAGAGCTCAATAAGAGAACAGCGGTCGCACTTCCTCTTCTCATACAGTGCCGGGGGTGTTATTCCAGAAGCCCGCAATTCACGGGCATGTGTTATTAATGAAAGAGTCTCTGCACGCAGATCACCAATCAAATCCACTGCTTTTCTTCGATGATCTTGAAAATAATAGAACTGCCCCTTAGGGACCATTACACCCAACATCTCTTCAAGGCACAAAGCCTGAGCACAGAGCTGAACCCTATCGATATTCGAGTCCTTGTCACTCCCCCGTTTGAACTCTATCGGAACAATCTCTACAACATGACCATCAGGAGCCAGCCGGAACTCGACCAAATCACACTTACCTATCAAACCCAGAGACAGAGAACGCACCGCCATCCCGAACTCCTGCCGAAAGAGCCTTCGTGACTCATGGCCCTCTGTATCAACCCGCTCGTGCAACACCTTGCCTTCTGCAGTAAACTGATTCTCTTCCCAAAGCTGCTCAACATGAATGAGAGCGAATTGACGTTCACAAAAACAAAGATGCTGAAGGGATGAAATCATCAACAGGTCATCTTCAGTAAACATCGTCACTCCAAATAGTGCATATGTTTCTATAGGGGGAAGGCTCCCCCTGGGCCGCTCTTCCTCGGTCGTTTCTGCAACGTCGAACGCCGGTCTCAAGGAGCCCGTCGCCCAGCTCGCTAAAGCGAGCTGGGGCAAAATTCATCGCCCTCGGCGATAGCGGCCCACCCCCTCAAATTGAAATGGCTATACTGGTACTACCGTTTTGAAAGCCTCAAGTACTGTACCATCAAGAGCAACCCGATAATCCGAGAAATCTCTGGCAGCAATGGATGTATCACTTGCGCGTTCCACTTTGACCCTGTCAAAAAGGTCTTGGGCGCTAGCGTTTCCCATAAGAGACGAATGCTCAAAAATCACAAGTCGACGAGCACTCATGAGCCCCCTTGCTGCAGACCGGTCATTCTCGAACATGTTCTGCAAAGCTTCCCAAAAGAGTTCCAGGTCTTCCTGTGAGAACCCGGTTTGTTTTGCCAAAGGGGCAGACACGAAACCATGGGCCCGGTACAAGCCATAGGGGACTGTAAATTTGCGACCCATTGTGCGATTGTCACCACCTTGTTTTTCTGCTTCCCGCTCAGTAGTAACAGCCATACGAGTAATACTATGCTCATACGCAACAACGGGATCAACAGAACGAGCGAAAACCAATTGGATAGGGCCCCTAACCTGACCAGCGTTGACTTCTGTTGTCATGACAGCACCAAAAGCTCTAATATCATAAAAATTCGTGCACATCCATCTGGTAATTTCTTTAGCTTTTGCCTCTTCTTTAGGAAGTTTTTTCTCTTCGGGTGTAAGGCCAATTGCTTGATACGCTCTGGCATGTTGGTTGTTCAACACTGCTTTCTCTTTTACGTAGATCTCATAGGGTGGCTGCTCTCCATTGCGAAGACCGACATAATTTCGCACTTTACGCTTGAGGCACACATCCGTTACCAATCCATGTCCGGTTTCCGCGTCAACCCTGGGAAGGTTACCGGCATCGGGATCACCATTTGGATTGCCATCTTTGACATCGAAAAAAAACACAAAATCATACCGCTTGTTCAAATCCATCTTGTCCTCCTTGATTAGTTGCTCTTCTCTTCATTAGTGGCATAAAAGTCTTGCATTTGGTGATAATAACCAATCGCAAATTTTCCCTGTTCTTTTAAATCTAAATGACCGGGAAATGCCATAACATGGTCCATTATTTCACCAATCATCTTTTTCCTAACGACAGCAAGCCTAGGCTTGTCTCTTTCCAATTTGGAAATATGATGCTTGTTCAGTCTGGCTAATGTACCAAAAGCAACAATCGGTGAGCTACTTGCAGAACTATAATAACTCTGCTGAATTGTAGCCTTACCATTAGCTTCCTCTTGGACTTTTTCATAAACAGCAAAAAGCCGACCTAGCTGATAACCAATAGACGGTTGTTCCTTGTCCAATGCCATATTCAACTCCTTTTGACTGTTATCAGGATGCACCTGCAAATAACGGTTGAGGTACGCTTTAACAAGGGCTGCCCTTACCGGCTTAACCCGATTTTCAGTATCACTCTTTATCCGCCGCACTGCTGCTTGTAATAATGTTTGAGGATACGGCGTTCCATTTAGAATGGAACGCATGAATTCACCAGCAATATTCGGTGGAATATTCTTAGTTTCATCCTGTATTGCAATATTCTTCAAAATCCAACCTGGCGAATAGTGCTCACGTTCATAACTTGGTTTGATTATCTTTAAATCATCAAAATGTTGATAAACTCTATTTGAAAATTCCGAGATTTTTCCCTTCTGCCAATCGCGAATAGCAATTCTCGACCCCCCGCCTGGAGATAAAGCGAGCACATAAAAATCTTGATCCACATCATCTTTGTAAATCGCACCTGTATGTATTGAATCGTATAACGCTTTAACGCATCTGGTATATTGATCAGGATCATCAGAGCCCTTATATGAATCAAAAAGGAAAGAAAAGTCAGCGTCAAACGCATTATTTCGCTGCGACCAACAGACATAAATTGTATCAGCAATTGAAAAACGTTGAACATCAGATTTTAGTAATGTATTCAATGCAGTTGTATATGAGAATTCAGAAATCACACCAACAGGAGCATTAAAAGCTTTGATCTTGCCATATGAGTCATATCCAGAATTCACCTGAAAACTAATCAAACTATTGTTATCTTTATTTATCGGGGTCTTTGCATGAATCTTCTTAATAATGTCACATTCACCTGAAACCAGACAGTATCCTTTTATTGCCTCTCCATCCTCACCTTGATCCTGCATTTTCTTCATTGCGTAATTTAAAACAGATTGCATGGCAGCTACTGGTTCCAACTCGGATTCTAATCGAAAAGACATATTGCACGGAATTGATTTAAGACAAGCGTTGATATTAGGATCTTCATTCACTAGAGCAAGTTGGTCCATTGCATAGAAATTTAGTATTGCCTGCACAGCTTTTTCTGCCTTTAATTCATCTGGCAACTTGTTCAGTGATTGGATCCACGTATTTAATTGATTTGGAGACTTCGGGTCATCCATAGGATATCCTAATAAATAGCCAATATGATCCCACAGCAAAAAAGTAGTCTCATAGCTCTTGGATCCAGCACGAGGAATGGATCTTGGAAGAAGAAAACGTTTACCTACATTTTTCTTCCCTATCTGTTCTCGCATATCTTCGATGCGTACAAAACCACCAGTTTCATTAATAACTATTAAGAATTCCAAGGGTTTCCACTCAAGCCCAACGGGTGCAATACCGCTTTCCGGGTCGGCGGCTTTGCGATCATAGTATTCTTTAAGCGCTTGCAGTATCATCCCCTCACCTCCACGATTCGGCGATCGGTATTGATGACGCCATTCTCCATGTGTGCCCGAAAGAACTGCGGTTTGGGATCACGGGGATTTTCGAAGTTCATGTCATACAGCATCCAGCCAAGTTCTTCGCTTTTCTCAATCGCTGCTTTTCGAGGTTCACCATCTTCTACCAGACGAAAATCGCAAGCGAACTCCCTGCATCCAAGATAGGGCCGATGGAAGCACTGTCCTTTACGCGCTCGTCGTCCAAACATGGCGGCATACTTTGCCTCGCTCTCATCAGCTCTTATGGCTTCCTGCATTTCATTGGTGTCTGCCCATAATTCCTCCCCCGAAGGACGATTTGTTTTCCGCAATTCTGGAGGAATAAATTCAAATCGTGCATGGATGCGATACCGTACATCTCGCAAGAACAGACCAGCCCGTTGTTGGCGATGGTCTTCAATAAAAAAACCCATAGGATCCGTGTTATTTCCTTCCAAATGAGCTTGGGTAGGTCCTGTAAAAATCTTTCCCACCTCATTTCTACGTACAGTTATCCACTTTATTGGTTCAAGCACCTCAATACGGGTAACATGCCAACGAATAGCAGGCTTCCAGAGGACTGCTTCAAAAATGGCTCGGGCGGCAGACGGTGTAATGACATCGTAGCTGACACGCTCGACCTTCATTTCCGGCCGTGTAAAACAAGCATAATCCCCCCAAACCTCAAGACACCAATCTTTCATTTTGCCTCCTCTTTATCCGTTATAAAAATCCATATCGGGTAGTTCATCGACCAACAAACCCATTTTCTCATTATATTCGACTCCACACTTAAGCATATAAAATTCAGGCCATACTTCTTCCAGAGACCCTCGCTCCAAAAGACTTTTGAATTGATTGAGGTATATGTTTACTACGTATCGTTGCAGCTTTCGCAGGAGCCATCGTTCCGGACCATTTTTCTCCAATGTCTTCAATAAATCTTCACCTTCTCGATACGGAACGAATATACTTCGTTGCATCTTGTCATCAATCATTGTAAATGCTGCGGCTGCTTCTCTAAATTGAATTCCCAACCCGGATACCCGATCGGGAGCCAAGAGCTTGAGTATTCCTTTTTCATCAAGATTATTGGCCTTCCAGTAAAGCTCGGAAAAATAGGGACCAAAGGCTTTGTTATCGATGGGGTCCTCGAGTCCCGCATCCAGAAGCCCCACTGCTGTCTCTGCGGCCTTGCGTAAAATTCCTACAGGAGGCTTGTTGGGAGGAACAAATACAACGACCTTCCCGAGCCCATCAAGAAGCCCCTCCCGATTGCATCGCCCTGCAGCTTGGGCAATGGAATCCAAACCAGCCATGGCCCGATAGACAACGGGGAAATCAATATCAACTCCCGCTTCGACTAGCTGGGTGCTTATTACCCGAACAGAACCGCTTTGCTGCAAAGAACTCTTGATTTTCTTGATAAGGTCACTACGGTGCTGCGCGCACATGAGCGCAGACAAATGATAAGTGCCTTCCGGCATCAGTTTGAAAAGCTCACGGCAACTCTTTCTGTCGGAAACGACACAGAGAACCCGATCAAGTTGCGAGATCTCAACTGCGATTTCCTCCCACGCGCGGGGAGTCTTGGTATCAACCGTATCTACCTTAACCCTTTTCAATATTTCATAGAGTTTGGAGACATCCGATATGATCTCGCGAATACTTCCAACCGGCAAACCCTTGAAGCCTTCTCGTGCCTCGAAAGCCGGTTGTGTTGCTGTGCAAAAAACAACCGTAACACCGTATTGATCACAAAGCAACCTAAGGACTTCAAGAATTGGCGCAAGAAACTCAACGGGTACGAGCTGGGCCTCATCAAGAATTACGATACTATTGGCAATATTGTGCAGCTTGCGACAGCGCCCCGGTTTGGCAGCGAAAAGGGACTCAAAGAATTGTACCGTTGTCGTTACAATGACAGGAGCATCCCAGGTCTCTGCAGCTAGACGAGACTCATCTGTTGACACATTGTCGTCAAGGTTAGAATGATGTTCAACAACTTGATCTTTCCCCAAAGCCTCCCGAAAGACATCGGCATTTTGTTCTATGATGCTCGTATAAGGAATAACATAAATCACTCGCCGCTTTTCATGCTGTTCAGCATGTTCAAGGGCAAAGGCCAAACTTGAAAGGGTTTTACCACCTCCCGTAGGAACGGTTAACGAGAACAAGCCCGGTTCCAAGTGCGCAGCAGCCAGACAGTCTGATAAAACCTGCTGTCTTGCGAGATACACCGGCGATCTTTTGTCCTGTTGAGCTACATCTGTTTTTTTCTTGATGTGCTCGTCGAATATTGGTCGCATTTCCTTAAGAGATTTGTAACTTGCACGGGATTTGCTTTTATCCGGTTCCATATAGGATTCAGTATCCAGGTAATCCGCATCAACCAGACAAGAAAAAAGCATACGTATCCAAAGAGCAATATCGAGACCCTTATGATTGAAAGCTCTCGGTGGTTTTAGGGGTTTGATAGTCTTTACAATGTTTCTGAATTTTTCGGGAATTGTACTTGTATCACAATTCTGTAAACGATATGCCAATGAACCTTGATCACCAAGCCAGTCGGCCAAACCCGCATGATGGCCAGCGATACAATAGGAAAGGATACGTCCAACACCTTTTCCCAGAAGCTCCTCTGCAAATTTGGCACCATAGATCGAGTGCTCTTCTTTTCCGGCATTCGACTCGACCTGATGATTATCATCGGAATAACCACTTTTCAAGCGAATATATTTCTGCCACTTCAACGTACCCTTACCAACATCATGAATTAAAGCACATGCCCGTGCCCAGGATTCGGAGGCGAATACGCGTGCAAATTCTTCCGCAAGATCAGCGGTACCCATAAGGTGATCTGACAGACGATGAGGTTTGGCCCAGGTTCCGTCTGCTTCTTGGCGTACATGGGCAATAATATTTTCATTCATTTTTTGCTCCCCAATCTTGTATCCATCTTCCCCCCAATCATCCAACCGGTCAAGAAATTGCCCACAGGGGCTATCAATTTCGCCCCAAACGACTCATGTCTCCCCCTTTTTGGAAGGGAAGGGGCCCGGGGAAGGGAAACCTTTTTCTTTAAAAAGGTTTCCTTGCCCCGGCGGCTTCCTCCTCTTTTTAACTGCTTGTTGTTGTATGGGGCAATTGTATGACAGGGGGTGGTACACTACGTGTCCCGGTAACGGACTTTTTTCATTATTTTTGTGGTGCGGCGGGGGGCTGGGTGGCGAGCTGTGCCATGCGGGCGATCTCTTCCTGCCAGCGGGTACGGAATTCGGGCGGGGCGAGGACTTCGCAGTGACTGCCGGCGCGCAGGGCCCTGCCAAGGAGCTCGGTAAAATTGCTTACGGGGAGGGTTAGTTCCACGACGGGTTCCACGCTTGCTGCAGAATCTTTTGAGGCGGGGCTTTTGTCTGCGAGGACTTGGTCGGGGTGCCAGACTTGGGTACGCAGGGCATGGGCAGCCCAGCCGGTAAAACGCAGGGTGGCGTTCCGGCAATCGCCGCCCTTGTAGATACCCCAGCTATCGTAAAGGGCGGTGTCGATGTCTTCCTTTGACAGTGGACAGGTTCTCCCGATCGAAGGAAAGGATTGAATGGCCATGCGGGACAGGAGGAAGTTGCGGCCACTCTCGCGCAGGCGGTCCCAGGCATAGCAGTACCACTTGCCATTGTAGTTCACGAGGCGCAGGGGCTCGATGATACGCTGCGATTGCTGGCCGTTGGCATCGGTATAGCCAATTTCAAGACAGGCATTATCGCGCAGGGCCTGGCAGATGGCGCGGGTGGTCTCGTCGCCGGGCTGCTCCATTTCCGGCAGCTCGTACCGGATATTGTCAACAATGCGCTCATAGCTGGGCGGGATGAGGTCTGCAAAGCGTTCGACGAGCTCATCGGCAAGGACGGGAACGTAGGGGAACTCCTTGAGGATGGCACGGATAAACGCGCTGGCCAGGAGGGCGTGTTCGTCCATGAAGGCGAGGCCTTCCCATTTTTCGCAATATTCGTACACATGACGCTGCCGGTTGTACACAATGGGAGCCCGAAGGAAATCCCGCAAGTATTCTATGTCGCGTTTTATTGTCTTGGCCGACACTTCAAAACGGCTTGCAACAGCCTCGACGGTAAGCCCCTGTCCTTCATTCAAACAGTCGGATATGTATTTGATTCTCGCGGTCCGTTCCATAATGGAAGCATTGTGCGCCTCGAATTTGCAGGCGTCAAGCGATCGCCAACTATATGGATACCCGGCGCAAAATCAAATGGGAACACCCATGGAAAGCGTGAGAGACAGGGCCACTGCGACCCTGTTTCCCAAAAATCAGCGCCCCGGACGTTCCTCGATTCTCCAGCCATAGCCCGGGAGGCCGTATGCGCTCTCGCGGTTCCAGTTGAAGAGGAAGACCCGCTCCCTTGTGCCGTCGCTGCGGCAGTGGGCGGTAACGCCTTCGGGGAGGGGCTCGTCCCAAGCGGGTTCGATCCCCACCATGCGGGCAAGTCGCTGGACAAGGACTTCCGCGAGGGGGGCTTCAACCCTGGCCGCGAGGTGGTAGACCCAACCCTTCCCGTGGCGGTGGCGGGTAAGGACGGGGCGGCCCGCGTACCAGTCGTCGCCATAGGTCGCGAGGACTTCGGAACCCTCGCTGTGGACGAGTTCGCAGTAATCGGTAATCTTCCACTCCCCTTCAAGGCCCAGACTGTTGCCCGGAACGGCGACGGCGCGGTTGGTCTGTCCCGGCCAGAGGGCATCCACTTCCTCGGCCCAATAGCCGCCGGCTTTGCGCAGGGGCCCGGGGAAGCCGCCCCGGTAGCAGAGGTCGCTCTCGCCCACATAGCCGGTAAGGGCGGTGGTCAAGAGGGTACCGCCGCGCTCGACAAAGGCCACAAGGCGTTCGGCGGTCTCCTCCTTGAGCAGGTAGAGCATGGGGGCGCAGACAAAGCCATACGCATCGAGGCTCTGGTCCTGGTTGGGCACATCGCAGGCAATCGAAGCCTTCCACAGGCCCCGGTAGAACTCCACACAGGTCCCCTCGTAGTCGCGCCGCGGGCGGTTGAAGCCCTGGAACTCTTCGAGCGCCCAACGGTTCTCCCAGTCGTAGATGACGGCGGCCCGGGAAGGGACGCGGCTCCCCACGACAGCGGCCATCCCTTTGAGGGAATTGCCCAAGGCTGATACCTCGCGGAAGACCCTCGTGTCTGCACCCGCGTGGTCGACGACGGCCCCGTGGAACTTCTCGCTGGCCCCGCGACCCTTGCGCCACTGGAAGTACATGACGGCGTCCGCACCGTGGGCGACGGCTTGAAGGGAAGAGAGCTCGTGCATTCCGGGTGCCTTGAGGCGGTTGACCGGCTGCCAGTTTACCTGGCTGGGGGTGCTCTCCATGAGGAGCCAAGGGGCGCCGCCCTTGAGGCTGCGGTTTATGTCGTGGACAAAGGCCGTGCGCGCGGCCTCGTCTGCATCGCTCACATCATTGTTGTGCCAGCGCGGGTAGTTGTCCCAGGAGATGATGTCCACTTCCTTTGCCCACTGCCAGTAATCGAGGCCGGGATAGGTCCCCATCATATTTACAGTTACCGGAACTGCAGGGGTGATGGCGCGCAGGGGAGCGGATTCCGCCTTGAAGAAGTCGAGAGACTGATAACTTGTGAAGCGCTTCCAGTCGAGGACGAGGCCGTGGACCGATGTCTCCCCCTGCGGGGCGGGAGACTCGACCTGGTCCCAGTCGGTGTAGCGGTGGCTCCAGAAGTCGGTCCACCAGGCCTTGTTGAGGGCGTCGAGGCTCCCGTACCGCTCCTTGAGCCAGGCGCGAAAGGCCGTTTGGCACAGGGGGCAGTGGCACTCGCCGCCGTACTCGTTGGACACGTGCCAGAGAGCCAGGGCCGGATGATCGCGGTAGCGTTCGGCAAGGCGGGTGTTGATCTCGACGGCCTTCCGGCGGTAGTTGGGCGAGCTGTAGCAGTGATTGTGGCGCCCCCCGTGGAGGTCGCGCACCCGGTTGGCCTGAACACGCAGGATGTCCGGGTACTTCTTGCTCATCCAGGCGGGTTTGGCCCCGGTGGGGGTGGCAAGGACGGCCTGCATACCGGAGGCGGCAAGGCGGTCCATAATTGCGTCGAGCCACTCGAAACTGTAGTGGCCGTCCTCGGGCTCAAGGCGGGTCCAGGCGAAGATGCCGATGGACACCACGTTGACGCCAGCCTTGGGGAACAGGGAGAAGTCTTCATCGATAACCGCGGGGGTATCGAGCCATTGGTCGGGGTTCCAGTCGCCGCCGTGCCAGATACGGGGATTGTGAACCGGGTGTGGGGTGCGTGGGGTTTTCATAAGCTTATTGAACACCCTCCCAGCCGATGGGTCCATCCGACACAAACGGCTTTTACAGCATTTTTCGAACATGCATCTGGACATCGGAACTCTTTGCAATCAGTATAAATCATGAGCATACGCTTTATTGAAACCGAGAGAAGCCCACGGCTCCCCTACTTGATGCACGGTATCGGTGTCGGGCACGAGCAGGAGCCCATCAGGCGCAGCCACGGCTTTCCGCAGTATCAGTGGCTCCAGGTCTGTTCGGGCGAGGCCAGCGTGGAAACTGTCTGTGGCACGTATCGGGCCCATCCCGGTGACGGCTTCTTCCTGCGGGCGAACGAGTTCCACGCCTACCACAGCGCCCTGCGCGACGTGCCACTCATCCTCCACTGGACCACCTTCGAGGGAAGCGGCGTCGAAGAAGCACTCGAAAGCGGGCCCCTCAACGAAAGCGCTGTCTATCGCCTCGCCACCCCCGGGACAGTCCTCGACTGGTTCGACGCGACCTGGGAGGCAAGCGCCACCCCTGCCCTGCCCCCCTGGCGACTCTTGTCCACCAGAATATATGAACTCCTCATGCTCCTCGCCGAAGCCGTCGCTCCACAAGGCGCCTCTGGTACCGGCGACGACATCCCCCGGCTTCTCCCGCTCATAAAAATACTCGAAACGCGCCTTGCAGAGGCATGGACCATTCCGGCCATGGCCGCCATCCTCGAGATAAGCCCCCAACACCTGGGCCGGCTCTTTACCCGCAGCTTGGGCCAATCCCCCCTGGAGTACCTCGTGAACCTGCGCATGAACCGTGCCCGCAGCCTCCTTGTGGAGCGGCCCCAGCTACGCATCCATGAAGTAGCCGATGCCGTCGGCTACCGCGACGCGAACCTCTTCATCCGCCGTTTCCGTACCCGCTCGGGGCTTACCCCCGGCGCCTTCCGACGCCTGCACCGCTAGGAAATCATCAGCCCCCTCCCCCTTTTCCCCTATGGACAGGCATGCAGTACGCGTTCAGACTGTTGAGGTGACACAAGGAGGCACCTGTAATGTTCCCACTCATAGCCAACCCGATAATCACGTCCATGTACACGGCCGACCCGGCCCCCATGGTGTACGAGGACACCCTCTACCTCTACACGACCCACGACGAGCAGACGACCTCGAACTTCTTTACGATGTACGACTGGCAGCTCTTCTCCACCAAGGACATGGTGAACTGGACCGAACACGGGGCGGTTGCCTCGCTCAAGAGCTTTGCCTGGACAGACAAGACAAACGGGGCCTGGGCTCCGCAATGTGTCGAGCGCAACGGGAAGTTCTACCTCTATTGCCCCATTCACGGGGAGGGCATCGGGGTTCTCGTCGCAGACCGGCCCGAAGGGCCCTTTACCGATCCACTGGGCAAACGCCTCGTTGATTCAAGCCACCTCTGGGACGATATCGACCCCACCGTCTTTGTCGACGACGATGGCCAGGCCTACATGTACTGGGGAAACCCCAAGCTCTACTACGTGCTCTTGAACGAGGACATGATCTCTTACGACCGGAGCGTGGGCGACAATGGCGTTGTCACCGTTCCCTTTGACGAAGAGAGTTTTGGCCCCCGGGACGACCCCACAGGCAAGTACAAGAGCGACTACGAAGAGGGCCCCTGGTTCTACAAACGCAATGGCCTGTACTACATGGTCTATGCCGCCCGGGGCCTCCCGGAGTGCATCGCCTACTCGACCGCGCCAACGGCAACCGGCCCCTGGACCTACGGGGGTACCATCATGGCCCGCCACCAGGGACTGGCCTTTACGAACCACCCCGGCATCGCCGATTTCAAGGGGAAGTCGTACTTCTTCTACCACAGCGAAACCTTGAAAGGCGGCGGCGGCTTCAATCGATCTGTCTGCGTCGAAGAGTTCACGTACAACGAGGACGGCAGCATTCCGCAGATTGTGCCGCGGCTGGGCGTGGAAAAAGCGTCCAAGTAGGAACCACCGGGGAGCCGCACTCGCAGGTTCCCCGACAAACAGAAACTCAAATCCCCGCGACCGTCATGGCTCCCAGTTTGATGGACGGGCACATGAGGCTCCCCCGGTCGAAGGGCTCGTTCCCCAAAGCTTCGATATTCTGCCAGACATCGCGGAAGTTGCCGGACATGGTCATCTCGTTCACCGGGCGGTCCAGATGGCCATTATTGATGAGAAAGCCATTGATCCCGACAGAGAAATCGCCCGTGGTGGCGTTGCTGTTACCGCCGTTGAAGCCCTGGACAAGGATGCCCTTGTCGACAGAGGAGACAAGATCCTCGAGAGAGGCGGTCCCCGGCTCCAGGACCAGGTTTGTAACATCACCGCCATTGGGTGGGAGGCCGAGCTTCTTGCTGTAGTACCAGCCTATGAGATAGTCCTCGAGTACACCCCCACGAAGGATGTCGCGTCTTCGGGCAGGAAAACCGTCCCAGTCGGAGTTGCGACTGGCGTACCAGCCCGGAATGAAGGGGTCCTCGCGCAGGGTAATGAATGACGGGCCGATAGCTTCGCCTTTTCGCCCTTCATAAATGGTCTGCTTCTGGTCCAGGGCCCCGCCGGAAATACCATCCAGGAGAGAACCGACAAGCCAGCCGGCCACTTCGCGATGGAGGATAATGTCGTAGGTCCCGCCGGGTTCGGGGCCTTGGCCAAGGAGTTTTTGACCGCGATCGAGAGACTCAGCCGCGAGAACTTCCGGGCTCAAGAGGCGGGACGTCATGCGGGTGGGGCTCGTATACCAGGAAGAGGGGCGCTTTCCGGCGGGGTCCATCAGGCTTGCCGAACAGCCGACATCGAACCAGGTTTGCTTGTGGCTATGGGAATATCCGTTTGAATATACCCGGGTGTTTAGATCCCTGTTTTGGTAATCCCAGGCGCCCGCCTCGAAAACCCTTTCGTCATGCGAGCGCAGATACTCGTACATCTCCTTGATGCCCTCGATTCTGTGGGCTGCATCGCGCGTTTCAATACGGGGATCAAAGGTTTGAGGGTCGAAATCGGCAGCGCCAAGGAGACGTGCATCGGGCAGGGACGCATAAGGGTCGGGTGGAACGAGGTCCAGAATGGCCACGCCACGATCCAGAAAGGCATCGAGGCGTGACGGTCGCAGGTCGTTTGTCCCTTGATAGCTGTTACGACCCTCCCGGTAAAGACTTACCCCAAGGCTTATTTTAGAATCGCCGACACTCTCCTCCTGGCGGCCGTCTCGCCAGGAGAACTTGCTTGACTCCATTTCGTAGACGGAAACCTCTGCTTCCTTGATGCCCCGTTTCGCCAGATTGTCGAGTATGCGCTCTGCGAGCACCATGTGTTTATTCGTATCCATCAGGAGCGCCCCCCCACGGTAATCTTGTGCAATTTGAGGGTGGGAGAACCGCAGCTTATCGGGACACTCTGGCCATTCTTGCCGCAGCCGCCCATGGCGGCAGGGACAACAAGATCATTGCCGACCATTTCAAGTTCTTCGAGAATCTTTGGCCCGTTACCAATAATGTTGACATCCTTTATCGGGCGCCCAAGCCTCCCATTTTCGATGAGATAGCCGCGTTTCATGTAGAAGGTAAAGTCACCCTGCCCGATATTTACCTGTCCATTGGAGAACTGCCGGGCGTAGATACCCCATTTGGTACTGGCAATAATCTCCTCACGATCATGAGGGCCCGCTGCAATACTGGTACTGCGCATGCGGGGTATGGGCAGGTCTTGGTAGCATTGGCGCCGTCCATTCCCTGTAGGAGCCAGGTTGAAGTGCCGCGCACTCACGCGGTCATGCATCCAAGATTCCAACGTACCGTTCCGTACAAGACAGGTTTCTTGAGCCGGCGTCCCCTCGTCATCGATACAGAGCGATCCACGATCATCGGAATGGATACCGGTATCAAAGATATTTACAAAGTCGGGCGCACAGCGTTGGCCCAAACGTCCGCTAAAGATACTCGTATTCTTGCGGATAAAGTCTGCCTCGAATCCATGGCCCATGGCCTCGTGGACCAGAATGCCCCCCTCCCCGGCTTCGAGAACCAGGGGGAATTCACCCGCAGGGGCCTCTACCGCATCGAAGAGTTCCACCGTCGATGCCACTACTTCGCGGGCCATCTCCCGGGCCAGGGCCGGGGTAAATACGGCGCTCTGTCTGCGCCGCCAGCCGCGAGAAGTGCCATTGGATTCACAGCGATCACCTGCTTGGGCCACACACTGAACCCAGCTCCCACAGTCCGGCCGGTCGTCATGGGCGATGAGGCCTTCGGAGTTGACTATCAGTATACGGTCCCGCGAGGCATAAGAGCCGGCGGTACACTTGATTACCCGGCTATCAAGACCGGAAACAGCGGCATCCACGGATTCGAGCCAGGTGCGCAGGGCAGCGATGTCGAAGTCGCTGTCTCCATCGGAATAAATGGCGGGGACCGGGCGGGGTGTCAAGTCCCGGGAACGGACAGAACGGCTCCCGTCCGCGATACGCGAGGCGATATCGGCAGCCTTCAAGAGCGAGGCGCGGTCCATGCTTACACAGTGCGAGAAGCCCATCTGGTCGCCCTTGAGCACCCGAAGGCCAACACCACGTACAACATGTTGCGAGGCGCTTCGCACGAGGTGGTCATCAAGGTACAGATTTACGGAAACCAAATCCTGAAAATACAGTTCCCCAAAATCACCGCCGCGGGAAAGGGCGGTATCGAGGACCTCGGCCAACAGCACCCTGTCAACCTCGAAATCCTTCATGGCCCGTTCGGCATCCCATTCTGATATATACTTCATATCATTCATAAAGAGGATTGTATCACGGGATACGGGGGGCGCTCCTCTTTTTTACCCCTGCCAAACCCCGATAAAGGGCTGGCCGGCCCCTATATTTCCAGACAAAAACGGTATATTATTCACCTACCCCAAACACTACAACTCATCGGAGTCCCTTATGCACCCCGACAAAGTCCTGCGCTATTGTACCTTCGCCCTGCTGTATTTCGTACAGGGCATCGTCTGGAGTTACTTCATATCCTTGAATTCACTCTATCTCCTCTCGCACGGCTTGACCCTTACCCAAATTGGGGTATTCGGGATGCTGGTCTATATTCCCTTCATCGTAAAGGTCCTGCTGGGCATATTGAGCGACAGGGTCAACCTCTTCGGACTGGGCCATCGCAAGCCCTGGATACTCATCGGTCTTGTCCTTCAGTCGTTGTGCCTTCTCATTATTCCCGCCATCAATCCCTCCAGCGGGTTCTGGCTCTTGACCGGCACTTCACTGTTACTGCTCCTGGGCATGGCCCTCTACGACACCAGTACCGATGGCCTGGCCGTTGAAACGGCAGATGTCGGGGAAGAGGGTATCATCCAGGCTTCCATGGTTTCCGGCAGGGCACTGGGGGTAGTGGTGGCAGGATCAAGCTTGGGATTCCTCGCAGAGTCGGTCTCCTGGCGGGCCGTATTCCTGGTACTGGCGGCAGCAACACTCCTGCCCCTGCCCTTGGCTGCAGCCATGAAGGAAATCAAACGCGCCCCCGGACAGCGCTTCGAGTGGAAGGCCTTTTCGTCCCTTAAAAGCCCCCGAATCATACTCTTGGTTCTCGCAGGGCTTGCCGTATCCAGTGCCATGGCAGGGGCGAACCAATTGCTCAACCCCTTCTTGCAGGAGAGCTTCAAGATAAGCTTGGGGAAGGCAGGCCTGTACACCACAATATGGGGTCTGGGATTTTTTGCGGGAGGGGCAATCGGGGGCCTCCTTCACCGGCGTTTGGGAGAGCGCAGCGCATCGTCCATGGCAGTGCCCGGTATCATTTTGGGAATTCTCTTGCTGGCACTAATCCCCAACACCCTCCTGGCCTGGGGTATCGCCGCCCTGTTTGGCATCGCCTATGGAATCTTTTCGGTAGTCTTCTATTCGGTCTCGATGCACGTCTGCGATACCCGTATTGCCGCCTCAATGTTTTCGATACAGATGGCCTTTGTAAACCTGGCCACCAGCATCGGCATTGGCCTGGGTGGGGTCTTGAGCGATTCAATCGGCTTTCGCCCGACCTTCCTCGTCTTTGCCGCCCTGCCCCTTATGGCGCTGCCGCTCTTTGGCCGCTTCTTCAAACAGGAAACCAGACCCCGGCACGACACGACAGAGCGGGTACATATCAGGGACTGATAAGCCCAGTAGAAAGTGCGCGGGCAACGGCGTTTACCATGGTATTCGCACCCAGCTTTTCGCTTGCGTTCTCGCAGTACCGTTTAACAGAAGACATGCTTATCCCCAGGAGTTCGGCAGTCTCCAACTTGGTCTTGCCCAGGGCTATCCATTGAAGGACATCCCGTTCACGGGGTGTGAGCACGACCGCATCTTGCTCCGCAATAGCAGGCTGATTGCCGGAAAGTTCCAGATAGCGGGCACAGAACAGGGAGGCGGCCGCCTGCAGGATGCGCCGGGAGAGCTCGTCCAGACAGGGATCGGATTCGGAGAAGTATATAGTCGTCCCCACCAGGGTGTCGGGGTCCAGCCACCAGGACATCGAGAGGGTGTTTCGCAAGCCTGCTTCTGTTGCCAAAGCTATCATCTGTCGCGTTTGAGGGCTGTTGAACTCTGCCAAGGTTTCATTTCTGGTAAACGGTGCCCGGGACGCAATTTCCTTGACCAAGAGGGCGTCATGACGATAAAAACGCTGTTCATGATAGTACTCGCGCCATCCGGGCGGGGTCTTGGCAGCAATATCCACTACGGTATCCAGACGGGACCTTTGGGCCCGGTACACGGGAAACCGTATTACCGGTTTGCGATCGAACTCGATAAGGTCGTACAGGGTCTTCAACAATGCCAGGTTGGCCGGAACAATACGGTAGCCGTTTGATCCGAATTTCGAGACAAAGCGGTCCCATCGCGACCTCAAGGTGCGGGTATCCGGGGTGATGCTCGCCTCGAACAGGAACTGCTCCAATGAAGGCATGGCCTGCATCAAACACCCCCCGTGAGTACGCTCGCAATGACAGTATCCCCGCCGCGTCTTGTCATGGCCCAACGGTAGAGGAAGCTTATGGGGCTGTCAATACAGGAAGAAAGGCCTTTCGAATAACAGGCATGCATCAGCCTCTTTCTTTATTCCACTTTACAAACAGGCATTGGAATTGGCGATAACATGCCACCCTTTCCGGTATGCCAAACGTATGCTATAATAAATACATTCATACAAAAACCTTACCCTTCAAACAGGTTTGTCCTGTCCCATCTTGAAAGATTTTGCCCCCTGCGAGGCGCTTGGTAACACGTCCGCACCCCCACTTCCTTGTCTTTACCAATACCATGACGCGGTATCAATCCGTAAAGAGAGGACTCTCCATGCGCAGGAAAGCAGACATCGAAAAAATTGCCTACATAGGGAATTATTCACCCAGAAAGTGCGGCATCGCCACTTTTACCACCGATCTGTGTACATCCATCCATCGGGAATACCCCAGGATTGATTGTCTGGTTATGCCGATCAACGATATCCCGGAAGGCTATGACTACCCGAAGGAGGTCCGCTACGAAATTGATGAGCAGGACCTTAACAGCTACCTGCGGGCCGCAGACTTTTTGAACGTTTCGGAGGCCAGCGTCCTCTGTGTGGAACACGAGTTCGGGATATTCGGGGGGGAGGCTGGAAGCCACCTCCTTGCCCTGCTTCATGCGGTAAACATGCCCATAGTCACCACGCTACATACCATCCTTGAAACCCCCAACCCGGATCAACGCCTTGTTATGCTGGAAATAATTGCACTTTCTGTGCGTTTGATCGTCATGACCGCCAAGGGCCGGGAGCTGCTCATGAGGGTGTATGCAGTACCGGACGAGAAGATCTGTGTCATTCCCCATGGCATTCCCGACATCCCCTTTGCGGAATCCGAATATTTCAAAGAAGAATTCGGGCTCGAGGGCAAGCATGTCATTCTTACCTTTGGTCTCCTGTCGCCAAACAAAGGTACCGAGTACGCCCTCGATGCAATGCCGATGATACTGGCCGCCTACCACGATACTGTTTTTGTCGTTGTGGGGCAGACCCATCCCCACCTGTTGGAAAAAGATGGTGAACTATACCGCCTTTCACTCGAACAACGGGCAACAAGCCTGGGTATTGAGGAGCACATCGTCTTTTTCAACCGTTTCGTGGAACTGGACGAGTTGACCCGTTTCCTGGGTGCCACCGATATCTACCTTACCCCGTATTTGACAGAAACCCAGATTACCTCGGGGACCCTCGCCTTCGCCTTTGGAACCGGTAACGCGGTCATATCGACCCCCTATTGGCATGCGGCAGAATTGCTTGCCGACCGCAAGGGGCTACTGGTCCCCTTCCGGGATTCCCGGGCAATAGCCAATGCAGCCATAGAATTGTTCGGGAACCCGGTCCTTCGCAACACCATGCGCAAAAACGCCTACGCTATCGGCCGCGAGATGGTATGGAGCGCAGTAGCGCATCAGTATATGGATGTATTCAAAACTGCAGCAACCATAAAAAACTGCGACAGTCCGTCAACGGTACACATAAGCACCCTCGACAAGGCCCCGAGTCTGCTACCCGTTTTGAAGCTCGATCACCTGTACAACATGAGCGATTCGGCGGGCATTTTCCAGCATGCCCTGTATACCGTACCCGACTTCAATCATGGCTATTGTACCGATGACAACGCCCGCGCGTTCCTTCTTACCCTCCTTCTCCAGCGATCCGGCCGAAACACCGAAAAGAGCGATCACCTGGCAGCCGTCTATGCGGCCTTCCTGCACTATGCCTTTGACCAGAATACAGGCAGATTCCGGAATTTCATGACCTTCAACCGCTCATGGATTGAAGACCCCGGATCGGAGGACTGTCATGGCCAGGCCCTGTGGGCCCTGGGTATGTGTATGGGGCATGTCTGCCACAGACAGTACCAAGCCCTTGCCGCCCAACTCCTGGAACGAGCCTTGCCGGTAGTAAGCAGTTTCCAATCCCCCAGGGCCTGGGCTTTTGCACTCATCGGCATTAACGAGTACCTCCACCTCTTTACGGGCGACCGAAGAACCGAACAGATTCGGGAGACCCTGATTCAAAAACTCATCCAACGATACAAGGATGCTTCATCTCCCGACTGGCAGTGGTTTGAAGACTCCGTTACCTACGCCAATGCCAAATTGTCCCATGCCCTTATCGCAAGTGGCAGAGAAACCGGGAATACAGAGGCGATAGACATTGGCCTCAAGACACTCTCCTGGCTCCTGTCTGTGCAGATTTCGGACAAGGGGATATTCCAGGCTATCGGTTCAAACGGATTCTTCAAGAAGGGAAAGGAAAAAGCCCATTATGACCAACAGCCAATAGAAGCGCAGGCCCTTGTTTCGGCCTGTCTTGAGGCCTTCCGCTGCACGGCAGACATGCATTGGGTAAACCAGGCTCGCATTGTTTTCGCTTGGTTTCTGGGCCGAAATGATGTGGGGCTCCCTCTCTACGACCCCGAAACCGGGGGATGCAGGGATGGCCTTCATGTCGATCGCCTGAGCCAGAACCAAGGCGCGGAATCGACCCTCGCATTCCTCCTGTCCCTCGAGGAAATGTATCTTTTAAAGGGGAAATTGACGAGCTTCAAGCAGGCGGAAAAAGGACGAACAACACTATGAAAATACCGGAAACCTCTCTCTCAATGCATTCGGAAACGGCCCCCAACAAACTCACGGCAAAACGCATCGGTCCGGTATTGATCCCGGACTGTTCGCATGTACTCGTACGGGCTTTTTCCTCGGGGAGCAAAAGCAACACCGAACACATCATCTGCCGTATCCTGGCCATGCCGGAAGATCGCGTAAAAAGGAAACTGGACGAGATCATGATCGAATTCAAAGACCGGCACCAGAATGTGGAAGATACATTCACCCATCGCTATACCGATATTTGTGCCTTTATCGGCCAGGAACATGATATATCAATTGAACGAAAAAGTCTGATAGGGGCTTATTTCTGCCATGAGTATTCCCCCGAAGCTGCGGCCTTGATGAATCCATCAATTGTCGTCCACCCAGATCAACACTATGTCCCCAAAGGTTCCATGCGATTCATCATGAGCTTGAGAGCCGTGGGAGAAGGTCATATCTCTTCAATAACCTTCCGGGAAGGAATAATCGACAAGGACAACAAGATTCAGATACTGCCATCCGGCAAATACTTGAGCGAGCCAACATTCATTCCGGGATATCTGTACCATAAGGAACTTTTTGGGCGAAAGCTCTTCGAGGCGGGACTCCACAACCATTTTTGCCGGCGCGTATTGTCCAGTTTGCCAGACCGTTTTTCCCTGCCCGAACTGAAACGCCATCTGGAAGATAATCGGGCCAACATGACGGTTTCGGATACCATCGCAGACCGATCGGTCAAGGGCATCCTGCTCCTGGCGAAATCCAATTACGAGGTCCGCTTCGATCCGGATATCCCCCTCTCCCAGCGGATACTCTTTCCCTCGGGGCCAACCCAGAGCAACGGGATTGAAGATGCGCGCTTTGTGCGCTTTGGCAATGATGACGGGAGCGCTATCTACTATGCGACATATACTGCCTACGACGGCAAGATCACGATGCCCCAATTGTTGGAGACGGTGGATTTCCTCTGCTTTCGCTTCAATACCCTCAATGGCCCGGCTGTCCAGAACAAGGGGATGGCCCTCTTCCCGCGGAAAATTGGCGGAAAGTATGTCATGCTCTCCCGCCAGGACGATGAAAACATACTGATCATGTACTCGGACAACATCCACTTCTGGCAGACGCCAAAGATCATCATGAGCCCCTGGAGGGATTGGGAGTTCATGAAAATCGGTACCTGCGGCTCGCCCATAGAGACTGATGCCGGGTGGCTTGTCCTGAGCCACGGGGTTGGCGCGATGAGAAAGTACTGCCTGGGGGCCTTCCTGCTCGATCTTGAAGACCCGTCAAAGCTCATTGGACGGCTGGAATTCCCCCTCTTGTCGCCCAACGAATCCGAACGCAACGGATACGTCCCCAATGTCGTCTATTCCTGCGGCCCCATGTTGCACAAGCGGGAATTGATCATCCCCTATGCCATGAGCGATTATGCCACCAGCTTTGCCACCGTCAATCTGGACGACTGCCTGGCCGCCATGAAGTGTCCTTGAAAAAACAAGGGCCAAGGCGAGTCTACGCAAACAACTCGCGCAATTCCGCCGGGTCGAGATCGGCAATCCAGCTCTCGCCCGTGGAGACCCCCAAAGCGGCCAGTTCCTGCTTGGCCTTGAGCATGTGGTCGATGCGCTCCTCGAAGGTGTTCGCAGCGATAAGGCGGTGGACAAAGACCTGACGGGTCTGGCCGATACGAAAGGCGCGGTCGCTGGCCTGGTCCTCGACGGCGGGGTTGTACCAGAGGTCGTAGTGGATGACGCGGCTTGCGGCGGTAAGGTTCAAGCCCACGCCGCCGGCCTTGAGCGAGATAAGGAAGATGCGCCGGGAACTGTCGTTCTGGAAGGCGTCCACCGCGGCATTCCGCTGTTTCTGGCTCATGCTCCCGTCGAGGACGAGGCAGTCCTCGCCCAACTCATCCCCAATGATCTCCTTGAGGATAGCCAGGGTCCCCACATACTGCGAAAAGACGAGGACCTTTTCGCGGGCATCGAGGATGGCCCGCAGGAGGTCCAGGAGCAGGAGGGTCTTGCCCGAGATTTCGGCCGTCGCGGGGCTCTCGCCATCGTAGGCGCGGGGGTGATTGCAGACCTGCTTGAGGGCGGTAAGGAGCTTGAGGAGGGCCGCATTCTTTTTGCGGCGAAAGGCGGCCTCGTCTTCATCGGTACTGCCGCTGCGGGACTTCTTGCTGCCAAGCGAGGGGTCTGCCAGGGCCAGTTTGCCCGCAACCGTATTGAGGACGGCCTCGTAGAGGGCGGCCTGCTCGGGACAGAGGGGCGCATAGTGGTCGAGGACGGTCTTGGGCGGGAGCTCGGGGGCGATGCCCGGGTCGGTCTTGAGGCGGCGTAAAAGGAAGGGGGCCGTACGACGGCGCAGGAGCTCTGCCCGATCGGCGTCGCGCTCGAGTTCGATGGGCACCCGCCAGGCCTTGCGGAACTCGCTGGCCGTGCCCAAGTAGCCGGGCAGGATGAGGTCGAAGAGGGCGCGCAGGTCTTCAAGGCGGTTTTCGACCGGGGTGCCGGAGAGGGCGAGGCGGGCGGGGATGGACAGGGCGTTGATGGCGCGGGCGCGCTTGGTCGCCGCGTTCTTGAGGCCGTGGGCCTCGTCGAGGACGAGGAGGGCAAAGGCCTGTTTCGAGAGCTTCGGGGCATCGCGGGCGACCGTCTCGTAGCTGCCGATAATGACATCCGCCGCAGGATCGACACGCCGCTTGGGGCCGTAATACAGAGAGACGGCCAGCTTGGGGGCAAAGCGGGCGAGCTCCCGCTGCCAGTTGACCAAAAGCGAGGCGGGTACGACGACGAGGGCGGGCTCTTTCAGCCGCCCGCTCTCCTTAGCCTTGAGCATGACGGCAATGGCCTGCAGGGTCTTTCCCAAGCCCATGTCGTCGGCGAGGAGGCAACCGAAGCCATTCTGCAAATTGTTCCAGATCCAGCGATAGCCATGGAGCTGATACTCGCGCAGGGTGGCGGCGAGGCCCTTGGGAACGGCGACATCCCGCACAGTAAAGAGCTTCTCGAGCTGCCGCCGCTCCGGGGCCTTGAGCCCCGGGGCCCCGTCGAGCCAGGCGGCGAGGAGATCCCGGCCCTGTACGGGACGGGAGGCCTGTTCGAGGAGGTCCCGTAGCACGGCGGGGTCGAGGAGGGTATAGCCGTCCTTGAGCATGACAAGCTTTTGGGCGTTGCCCATGAGGGCGGAAAACTCCTCGAAACTGTAGGTCTCGTCCCCCAGGGCCACGACCCAGTGGTAGGTCATGACATCTTCGAGCGAGAGCTGGGCGACGAGATTCTTGGCGGCCTTGGTATCTGCCTTTTCGCCCGGCTTTGATGAGGCCTCCACGGTAAGGCGCGGCTTGAGGGCCTTGGAGAGGGCGCGAGGGGTCTGGACCTCGACCCCCAGATGGCGCAGGATGCCGGCTGCCTCCTCGAGGAAGGAGAGGAGTCGCTGCTGATCAAGAAGCACCCTGTCCGTCTGGCGAAGGGCAGAGAGCTCGGGGAGGTAGTCGGCAAGGAGGGCCGCGAGCGAGAGGGCCGCGCCCGATCCGGGCAGCTGGGCGGCTGCACACAAATCGAGCCACTCGCCCACATCGGCACCCAAGCCCGCCCGCGAAGCCTTCCCGGTACTGGCAGCCCCCTGCCAGAGGAGCTGGGCCCGCAGGCCGAAGTCACCGTCGAGGATAAAGCGGTAACGCGCGCCGGGTCCCCCGGCTGCCGCGCGCGTACTATCTGACGCGCGCACACTGCCCGCACTTTTAACCGAGGCCAGATCGAGGATGGACAGCCAGGCATGGACGGCCTTGGGTGTCTGTTCGTAGCGCCCGCTACGCACATCCAGTACAGCGCCGGCGAAAAACGCCTCGCGAAGGGGGTCCTTCGCACGGGAAGCCGCCGGCTTCCCCCCGACTGTCGCCCGCATGTAGTCGCCCAAGAGGGCAGAGAGGAGCCACAGCGTCGTACCGGCCCCATCAGCCGTATCCTTTTCCCCCAGGGGCAGGAGGGGCGGGGCCAGGGCGGCAAGGGCCTCGAGAGAGGCGGCGCCGGAACCAAAACCGGCAAGGGGCTGCCAAATAATGCGCATGCCGCCGGCCTTGGCGCGGGCCCGGGGGACAAGATCGACCACCGGCCGAAAGGCAGCGGAGCCGATCATCCGGTAGAAGAAGCGGTATAAATGGTAGAAATAGCGAAAACTATCGCTCCCGCGGTCCTCTTCAAGGGCGAGGAAGGCCGTCGCAAGCTCAAGGCCGGCCAATTCAACGGCGCCACCCAGGGGATGCTCGATGCGAATACGCAGTTCGCGCGGGTCTGCGGGGTCCGCTTTGACCAGAGCATAGCGGCTCTCCGCGAGCCAAAGGGCAGCCTCGTGCCGGCTGGAGGGTGCAGAAGAGGCGGCAAAGGGATCCGCAGGACCGGCGGAAAGGAGCCTTGAGAGCTTCGCACGGCTGCGTTCATACGCAGCACACAGGATAGCGTGAAAGTCGCCGTGCTCGTAGAAGGCGGGCTTGGGGCGCAGGAGGGCGCGCAGGAGGGGCAGGGCCGATTCGGGGGTCTCGCCATCGGCCCCGAGGGGGCTTGGGGTCCCCGGCGTGCTTGCGGCGGCAAGAGGGCCTGGGCCGCCCGGCGAAAGTGAAACACCGGCTTCTGCCGGGGCCCCGGAGCGGCTCGCCCCGCCCGGCGCGCCAGCGTCCCCATCAGTATGAATTTCCTTCTTCCGCGCAGCAAGGACGAAGGCCGGGGGGATGGGCGCCTCCTCAAGCTGGGGGAAGGCCGCGTCCAGATCGAAACCCCGCAGCAAAAAGAGGGTACGCGGGTGCTGGTCGATGTGGCGCACGAGGAGGTAGTAGACTGCGGCCATGTGCTTGCAGGGATTCCCGTCGTCGGGGCAGTCGCAGCTCTTCTTGATGCTGCGCCAGTTGCGCGGCATGAGGTCGATACCGGCTTCGGCAAGGGCCTCGATAAGGGTCTCGGGCAGGAGCCCAGTGCGTATATCGGCTTGAAGGGCCCCGTTCCCGGCAATGAGGGCCTCGAGCTTTTTCTGCTCCTTGGGTGTAAAGGGGGGAAAGGCGATGCGGACATGGTACCAAGGCTGATAATTCCCCGCGACGCGCGCGCTCACCTCGGGGCCCGCCACCTTGAAGGAACTCACCCGGCCGGTGTTGGCATAGGTGCGCCCCCGCTTGAGCCGGCCGACATCGTTCCCCCGTTCCAGGGCCTGCATGAACCAGGCCCCCCAGGGGCTGTTACCGTACACCGTCCGCTTGGCCATCAGGATTCTCCGGTCAGATTTTTCAATATTTTACGTTTCATCCTACAAAGACTGCTTCCTGTATTGCCTCGGAAGGCACCCCACGCAAGGCATCACTTCGACGGTCTTCCAGAATGAGTTCAATTGCGGCACGCAGATCGTCCTTCGCCTCGGCAACGGATTCCCCCTGGCCATTGGCGCCCGGTACTTCCGGACAGAACGCCCAAAACCCGCCTTCGGGAACGGCTTCAATTACGGCGGTAAACTCTGCTTTCATATTCACTGTCTCCTTTCCAGGATCATCTAAAATGATAACCGGGATATCTTCCTTTGTCCATTGAGAAGCCCCCTTCACAGGCCGCCAAAACAGTGGTAGAATTTGGGAATCTTATCCATTCCCTCAAGGAGGCAGTATATGCGAAAGCACTTTGAAATCATCGGTACGCTGCCCTCCCCCATCGCCCGCGCATAGCCGGCACCGGCAAAACCGTATTGTCGCCGCTCGCGGCATAAAGAATGACAGCAGCGTAATCGCTCCCGCTTTCCACGACGCAGAACAATAGCGTCCAAGGACTGTCATGCAATCATACTCACTTTACGACGACGATGAAGAACTCTCGTCGCTCATGTCACGGTCGCTGCGCCGCGCAGCAAAACACGGCGGCAAAAAACAGAAAACAGGTCGACTGAGAGATTGGGAAACCGAAGAGGTTCCCGCTACCGGCGCGGATTCCCGTGCCGAAGAAGCGGCATTCGAGGCCTTCAGTCTGGACCGCATCATTACCGGCCCCGGCCCCATCCTCAAGCAAGGGAAGGAGGCCAGTGTCTTCCGCTGTGAGGACGCAAACGGTGCGCCGGTAGCGGTAAAGGTCTACAAGGACATCGAACAGCGCAGTTTCCAGGCCATGGCCGCCTACCTCCAGGGCCGCTTTGCCGAAGCCGGTATCAATCGCCGCGACGCCATGCACATCCTCTCGACCCCAAGCGCCCTCCAGGCCTTCTGGGTCCATGCTGAATATACCGTTCTAAAGCGCCTCCACCGGGCGGGCGTTCCGGTCCCCCGCCCCTTTGCCGAGTGCTCCACGGGAATAGCCATGGAATTCGTCCATACAGAAGGGTGTCCACACGAAGCGGCCCCGCGGCTCAAGGAATTTCATGCTGATAACGCTGGCGCGACACGCATAAAGGAGCGCATTCTCGCCGCCATTGAGGGCATGCTCGAACTCGACATTGTCCACGGCGACCTCTCGCCCTACAACATCCTCGTGCGCTCCGGAGAACCGGTAATCATCGACTTCCCCCAGGCAGTCGATGCGCGCTTCAACGCGGGAGCACGAGATCTGCTCAAGAGGGACCTCCTCAACATCTGCCGCTACGCCCCCAATCCGAAAGAGAGCCCACAGGAGGAAGCCTCCCGGCTATGCGAACGATTGTGGCATTCAAGAAACGGATAAACGGGAGGTAGAGACGTGTCGCCGGGACAGGGAACCAGGTGCCGGCGGGCAAGCCTATCCGGCGGCCCTCAGCTTCTCACGGGTCTCCCGGATGGCGGCGAGGGCGGCTTCCACATCCTCGATGGTGGTAACGGCCGACTCCATTGGGCAGGGGCCGGTATCACTGCGGTTGCGGATGCCCTCGACGCGCAGCGCAAAGGCATAGGGTATACGGTGGTACGCGAGGAGGGTGGCCGCCCCGTGGCTCAAGACCGACGTCCAGACGGCGGCGAGGCGGGCCTTGACGACGAGGAAGGCGGCAGCGCGGCCGATAATCTTGTCGGCCAGGGAGAAGCCCGCAAGGTCCTGCCCCGCGTCGAGGAGCTCAAGGAGGGGCGCGACGCCCCGTTCACGGGACGTTATGACTTCCTCCCCGCAGACGAGGACGCAGGTAAGGCCGGGATCGCCCGCAAGAATGGCGCGGGCGCGGGAAAGATCAGACGGCATCGCGATCGAAGAGCGGCCGCAGGCGGTAAACGAGGAGGGGTACGAGGGCGAGCTGCAAGAGAATACCGGGCAAACCGGTGATGGAAGCCCCCCAGATCATGGGGATGCGCAGGCTCTCGCTGCCAAAGAACTTGACCGCCGCGAAGATGACGGCGGCGCGCAGGAGGCGGCCGGCGAGCTGGGCGGCGAAGAGCGTCCCCACAACGGGAAGGCGAGTATGCTTTGCAAGAAGGCCGGCCGAAAGTCCGTATGCGGCAACTTCGACGAGCATGAGCGGGAGGGCGCCCGCGAGGGGCATCCCCGTAAGGGCAAAGGAAATCAGGGGCGAAAGGATGCCGGCGGCAAGGCCAACGAGAGGCCCTGCGAGGATGGCAGCGGCAAAAACGCCAACATGCATGGGCAGGAAGCTCGCGCCCAGCGCGGTCCCGAGGCCGGAAATCTTGCCGACAGTATGGAATATCCAGGGAAGGGCTATCGCGGCGACAACGCCCGAAACGAGGACGAGGCTGCGGGAAACGGTACTTCGGGCGGAAAGGGTCATCGTGTTGGCCATATCGGTCTCCTTGAGGTGCACGGTATCTGTCACTATAGTATCACGGGTTTTCCGCGGCAAGTCAATCGTTTGCGCAACCGTAGCAAGAAGAACAAGGCTGATACTGGCGCAACACCTTCAGCCGCCCCCTGCCCGTTCACGAACAAAGACTCCCGCCGCTTTGAAACACCCGCAGGCCCCTGTGTACTCGCCGCCGACATCGATCTCGACGGCCTCTTGAGCCTGACTTGACAGCGACATTGGAAGAAAGGAGACTTCTTGAAAAGGAGTACACATGGCTCGCAAGATGTCCCGAATCCAAATAGCCCGCCGTATTTCACTGGGCTTCTTCCTCGTCTTTTCAACGACCATCGCAATCCTCCACCAAAAACTCCCCGGCTTCCCGGCGGTAGACGCCCTCTGCCCCTTCGGCGGCCTTGAAACCCTCTTCAAATTCCTGGCGGGGGGAGAGCTCCTGCGCCGCATCGAACCTTCCAACATTCTCCTGCTTGTACTCATTGTGGTCCTCGGCGTCCTCTTCGGCCGCTTCTTCTGCGGATGGATATGCGCCTTTGGCGCCCTGCAGGGCATCTTCGGGTCCCTGGGCCGCCGTTTGTTCAAAAAACCCTTTACCGTGCCGCCCAAAGCCGACCGCATTCTGCGCCTCATCAAATACCCGGCACTCCTTGCAATCCTCGTGTGGACCTGGCGTGTGGGAGACCTCGTCATACGCCCCTACGACCCCTGGCCCGCATGGGCACATTTGAGCGCCGGCTTCGAAGAGCTTTGGGGGGAATTCAAGATTGGATTTATCATACTGATAGCCACCCTCCTCTCGTCCGTATTCTTCGAGCGAACCTTCTGCAAGTACCTCTGCCCCCTTGGCGCCTTCAATGCCCTTCTGTCCCGCATTCCGCTCATGCGCATAAAAAGAGAGAAAAGCACCTGCACCTCCTGTACCCTCTGCAACAGGGTCTGCCCCATGAACATCAAGGTCATGGAGACAGATCGCGTCGATTCCCCCGAGTGCATCGCCTGCATGGAGTGTGTCACTGCCTGCCCCACCAAAAAGGACACCCTCTCCCTGCAATTCGCCCGCAGACAGGTCCCACTCTGGCTCATCGCCCTCCTGGGAGTCGGCATCTATGCGGGGAGCATCGGCATTGCGCGCATTACCGGGCTGGTCAGTTTCACCGCCCCGCCCCTCACCCACCGGGCGGCGAAGGGCGACCTTCGCGTCGAGGACATCAAGGGGTCCTCGACATACGCGGATATAAGCGAAGCCTTCGGGGTCGAGCTGGAAGTGATCCTTGCGCAGAGCGGACTATCAGCCTTTGACATTCCCCCCGACACACGCATCAAGGACACCGGCCTCGTGACCGGAAGTGAATTCGATACCGACACGGTACGCTTTGCCATAGCCCGTATTCTGGGCTTGACCTATTCCGGCGAGCACTGAGCTTGACAATAGCGGGCGCAGAGCCAGAACTGTAACAAAAGGAGAATCCTATGGCAGACTGTGAATGTCTCGAGAAGTGTCCCTTTTTCAACGACAAGATGGCAGAACGCCCCGCCACCGCAAACCTCATGAAGATGCAATACTGCAAGGGGGATTTTGAATCCTGTGCCCGCCACCGCATCTTCAAAGCCCTGGGCAGAGAGGCGGTCCCGGCAGACCTCTTCCCCTCGCAGACAGACCGCGCAGACGCCATACTCGCCCGGAACAGCGCCTAGCAGATGGAAGAGATACCCGCAGACACCACGGTAGTCCCCTGGTCGAGGTTCATGGCGATAATGGGGCTCATACTCATCGCCCTGGGGCTCTGGCTGGGCCTTTCAAAGGGCCTCTTTCCCCTCCTCAAACTCAAGGAAGAGGCCGGCTATGCCTCGATTCTGGAAGGCCCACCCATCTTCAAAACCCTGGGGACCCTCGCGACGGCTTTCAGTGGCGACTTCGAAAACGATGCGGTCAAAAAGCTCGATTCCAACGGGATATTGTCGGTCCTGCACCGTCTGGCCCTCTACGCGGGATCAGCCCTTGCCCTTTTGGGTGTGACCAACATCCTTCGGGCATGGCGGCGTAGCAAGCGGGAAAAGCTCGAGGATTCAGAGCAGGAGGCCGCCTTCAAGGCCCTCCTCGACGGGAAAAAGAGCGTCAAGCCCGAATAAGTGGGAACCCCTCGCGCACTCTTTCGGGGCGGTTACTCACGAGGCCCGCACAGCCGGCGCCCAAAAGCGCGGCCGCAGAGGCAGGTTCGTCGACGGTCCAGGCTACCACAGGAAGCCGCGAGCGGGATGCCAGTCGCCCCGCCAGGGCCGCCTGGGGCTTCAAGTAATCGCAGCGAAGGGCCAAACGACCCTGTCCCCGCCGCAGATACCAGGGAATACTCTCGTCATCGGCCCAGATGAGCGCCGCAGGATACTGCGGGGCGAGGCGCTTGAAGCGCGCGAGCGCCAGGGGATTGAAAGAACTTATGCTGATAGCTCCAGCCCGCGTCCTCTTTCCGTGCCGCCGCAAGGCCCCGACGAGGGCCTCGGGGACGCCGCCGCCGTCGTGGCGGCTCGTCTTTATCTCGATATCCAGGTAGCAGTCATCCCCAAAGGCCTCGAGGACCTCGTCGAAGAGGGGAATCTTCTCGCCATGGAAAGAGGTGCCGGAAGGGCCGCCTTGGAAGGAGGCGGCAGAAGGACCGTCCTGCCGGCCGCCTTGGCTAT
>CAZIRF010000035.1:0-30154 GCA_964541755.1 uncultured Spirochaetales bacterium
GGCCTCAATTCCAAGACCGATATCGAGCGCTACGGCGTCGACAATTTCAACGAGGCCTGCCGCGCGAGCGTCCTGCGCTACGTCAAGGAGTGGCGCACCGTCATGACCCGCGCCGGGCGCTGGGTCGACTTCGACGACGACTACAAGACCATGGACCCCGATTATATGGAAAGCATTTGGTGGGTCATGAAGGAGCTCTGGGACAAGGGCCTCCTGTACGAGGGGCACTATATCCTCCCGTACTGCCCCCGTTGCTCGACCGTCCTCTCGAACCACGAGCTTAACCTGGGCGGCTACAAGGACGTCCACGACCCGGCGATCACCGTGCGCTTCAAGATTGTCAAGGCTGATACCGCTGCGGGCGCAGCGGGTGCTGTGGCAGGCCCGGCCCCCGCAGACCCCGCTCTGGCAGCCAGTCTTGCAGATGGCGCCACCTTTTTCCTCGCCTGGACGACGACCCCCTGGACCCTCCCGTCCAACCTGGGCCTCACCTTGGGGCCGGACGTCGAATACGCCCTCGTCAAAGACGGCGATGAGCGCTACATCCTTGCAAAGGAGCGCCTGGGCGCCTACTACAAGGACGTCGAAAGCCTTGATATCGTCTGGGTCAAGAAAGGAAGCGAGCTCGCCGGTATCTCCTACGAGCCGCTCTTTCCCTATTTCGCCGCCGAGGCCGCCAATGGGGCTTTCCGTACCTTTAACGGTGACTTCGTCACTACCGAGGACGGTACGGGTATCGTGCACACGGCCCCGGGCTTTGGCGAGGACGACTACCGCATCTTCAAGGGCAGCGGCGTTACGACCGTCTGCCCGGTGGATGCCGAGTGCCGCTTTACCCCCGAGGTCGCCGACTTCGCCGGCCGCTTCGTCAAGGAATGCGACAAGGATATCCTCGAGCGCCTCAAGAACGAGGGCAAGCTCGTCAAGCGCGAGCAAATCCTCCACGCCTACCCGCACTGCTGGAGATGCGAATCCCCCCTCATCTACCGGGCGGTGGGTTCATGGTTCGTCGAGGTCGATGGTGCGGTCAAGGAATCAATGATCGCCAACAACCAAAAGATCCACTGGGTCCCCGACCACATCAAGAACGGGCGCTTCGGCAAGTGGCTGGACAACGCCCGCGACTGGGCCATCAGCCGCAACCGCTACTGGGGCAATCCCCTGCCCATTTGGCGCTGTGAAGACTGCGGGAAGACCATCTGTCTGGGCAGCCGCGCCGAGCTCGAGGAGCTCTCGTGCCAAAAGGTGACGGACCTCCACAAGCACTTTGTCGATAAAATCGGCATACCCTGCGAGTGCGGCAAGACCATGATGCGCATCCCGGAAGTTCTGGACTGCTGGTTCGAGTCGGGGGCCATGCCCTACGCCCAAAACCACTATCCCTTCGAGAACAAGGAGCACTTCGAGGCCCATTACCCGGCCGACTTCATCTCCGAAAGCCTCGACCAGACCCGCGGTTGGTTCTATACCCTTACCGTCCTCGCGGCAGCCCTCTTCGACCGCCCTGCCTTCGAACACTGCATTGTCTCGGGCATGGTTCTCGCGTCGGATGGCAAGAAGATGTCGAAGTCCCAGCGGAATTACACCGATCCCATGGAGGTCATCAACCAGTACGGGGCAGATGCCCTGCGCCTGTGCCTCCTGCGATCGGCGGTCATGAAGGCCGACGACCTCAAGTTTACCGACGAAGGGGTCAAGGACGTCCTCAAGGGCATCGTCATCCCCCTGTGGAACGCCTACAGCTTCTACGTAACCTACGCGAACATCGATGGGGTAATGAGCAGCGAAGCACCCGCCAATCCCGCAAACCCCCTGGACCGCTGGATACTCTCCATGGCAGAGGGGCTCGTCGAAAAGGTCGATCAGGCCCTCGAGTCCTACGAGCTCTCCAAGGCCCTGGACCCCATCGTCGACTTCATCGACACCCTCAACAACTGGTACATCCGCCGCTCACGCCGCCGCTTCTGGAAGAGCGACAACGACGGCGACAAGCTTGAAGCCTACGGAACCCTCTACAGCGTCCTCAAGACCCTCATAACCGTTGCGGCGCCCTTCATGCCCTACACGACAGAGGCCATCTGGCAGAACCTGCGCCTTGATGGCGAAGCGGAATCGGTCCACCTCGCGACATTCCCGCAGGCGGATACCGCACGCATCGACAGCGAGCTCGAGTACAAGATGGATGCAGTGCGCCGCGCTGTCTCCATGGGCCGCTCCCTGCGCTATCAGTATAATGTAAAGGTTCGCCAGCCCTTGAAGACCGTTGAGCTTGTTACCCGCGACAGCCGCGAGAAGGCCGTCCTCCTCGAAATGGAAGAAATCATTCGCGAGGAGCTCAACGTCAAGAATGTCGTCTTCCGCGACAACGAGGAAGAGCTCGTGGAGTATCAGGCCAAGGCCAACTTCCGCGTACTGGGCAAGGAGCTGGGCAAGGACATGAAGCTCGCGGCAAGCCGTATCGAAGAGCTCTCGCAGAGCGAGATCCAGGGCATGCTCGAAGGGGCGACCCTCGCCATCGAGGTGGCCGGGAAGACGGTGGACCTCACCCTTGAAAAGCTCGATATTCGCCGCATCGAAAAGGCCAACCTCCACGTCACCAACGAGGGCAGCCTTACGGTGGGCCTGGATACCGAGGTAAGCCCCGAACTCGCCCGCGAAGGCGACGTACGCGACCTCATTCGCGGGATCCAGAACCTGCGCAAGGAATCGGGCTTCGAGGTAACCGATCGCATCGAACTCGTTGCGACCGGTTCCGCCATTCTCGAAGAGGCCTGGACCGAATTCGTCGACTATATCTCGAGCGAAACCCTCGCTTCGAGTGCCCGTTGGCTGTCCCCGACAGGTTCCACCGATGATTTCGTCGCTATCGAAGCCGGTGACGAGACCTGGAAAGTCCGGGTACTGAAGGCAGAGGCGTGACACGAAGCGGGAAGGGGGCGGGCCCCTTGTCAAACAGCGGGAGCCGGATGCATGCATCTGGGCAAACGCTCCGGTGGGCCCTCCTTCCCGCCCTTTTTGCCCTTCTTCTCTCGTGTAAAACCCCGCCCGTCGTCGAGGAGGCCCCCGATCTGGGCGTCCGCCTCCAGCGCTCGGGCCAAACCCTTGGCGAGGGCGCGGGGCGCTTCGACCGCCTGGGTAATGACGCCCTCATCTACGCATGGATGGACGCGAAGCGCATGGCCCCCCTCCTTGAGTCGCTTCTTCCGGCAATCCCGGGTCTCGACAAGACACTTGTCAAGCGGGGCAGGGACTTCGCCTTTGCCGCCTATCCGGCCATCAAGAAGGACGATCGACACTTCATGCTCGACGCCGCCGGAAGCTGGCCTTCCTTTGGCATGTCGCTCTCCTTTACGTTTTCCCCCGAATGGAAGCGCATCAAAGCCGCAGATGGATCAAAGTACTGGCGCAGTTCCCGCTACTCGCTTTCCTTTGATGCCTCGCGCTTGCTCGCAAGCGATGCGCCGGGCTTTCCTTCGCCGGCAGAAGTCGCCATCCCGCAGGTGGTGGCAGGCCTCTCGTCCCGCACCGACTTCGTCCTGTGGATGGACAATCCCCTTGAAGCCATTCTTTCCTCGCAGGACCAGATGCCGGCAGCCACGAGGCTCCTCGTCTCGCGTATGGCGATGCTCGTACTGGCCCTTGAAAAAGAGACTGCTGATACCTGGCGCGCCAGCGTCCTCATCCCCCTTCAAAGCGATCGGGAAGCCCGGGCTGTCGCCGCCCTCCTGCGTTTGGCCCTGCGGGCTGTGGGCAGTATTACCGACCTTGTTGCCCGGACTTCGCTTCCTGTCGACAGCGGCAGCCCGGAGGGGGAAACAACAGCCACTTCGGGGGCAGATGCCTTTGCGATCCTCCTGTCACTCTTTGCCGGAACAGAGGTATCGATTGACGGACAGACGGTTCTCCTTGAAAGCCGTCACGACACGGCGATGCTCGCCGCTTTACTTTATCCGATGGTATCGGTATATTTTCCCCGGTAATCCAGACTACCGCCCCGCAGCAGCGGGCCAACGTTTCCACTACAGAGGTTACGCATCATGCCTACCTATGAATACGAGTGTGTCGCTTGCTCGCACGTCTTTGACGCATTCCAGAGCATGGCCGACGAGCCCTTGACCGAATGTCCGCTCTGCGGCAAGGCCGTCAAGCGGCGCATAAACGGCGGAACCGGCATCATATTCAAGGGGACGGGCTTCTATGTGAATGATAGCGGCAAGAAACCGGGGGCTTCTTCCAAAGCCGCCTCCACAGCAGCCCCGGGCGGCAGCAGCGCCGCATCCTCGGGAAGCTGACCCCGTGAAGGGCTTTCTTCGCCCCGAGTCACCTGCCACGGGGGCACGCTGATGCGATCACACCCCCGTTTTTTCTGTGACCATTGCCGCACCGAAGTTCCGCCCGGATCCGATAGATGCCCTTCTTGTGGCCGTTATTTTTCCTCTGTCCGCTGCCCGCGCTGCGGCTTCGCCGGGCCGGAAGACCTCTTTGACAAGGGCTGCCCGGCCTGTGGCTACTCTGATCCGGGCGCCAGAGGGGCTAACGCAAACAGGGTACATGAAAAAGGGGGGCGCTTCCCGTCTTCACGTCAGAAACCCTCCCGGCGAATCGGCGAAGTGAGCCCTTGGGCGATTGTACTTGTCGTAAGCCTGTTTGCTGGTATACTGATTCTCCTGTTCCTGCGAATACTCATCGGGACATAGACTCATTCATCGATCAATCCACGCCGATGATTACATGAGGAGAGGTTCTGCATGCAAACGATGGTTCTCTGTGACAAGGCCGACAAATCCTTGGCGCGCGACATACTCATGATTTACAAAAACCTCAAATTGCAGGCTACCGCCCTTGCTGTCGGTGCCGATTGGCAAAATGAACGGGTGCGTCTGGATCAACAATTGGGGGCAGCGACACACCTTGTCGTCGTGTACAGTACCGCTTCTGTCACGAGTTCTTGGCTGTCCTTTATTGGGGGCTACTCCCTGGGGAGCGACATTCCTCTTGTCATCTATCGAAGCAATCGGAAGGGGGCCATTCCGCTCTATTTGACGCCCTTTTTCATTGTAAGCGGGGCTGATGAACTCGCTGCCTTTCTCGAGACCGAGAGCCGTGAATGGGCGGCGATCAACGAACGTCGCGAAGCCCGTCGCGAACTCCTCGAGCTGGGGGTCTCCTGTCGTGGCGAGACCTTTGTCGAGTCGGTTATTGAGGGCAACCTCCATGCGGTTGAGCTTTTCTTGAAAGCAGGGCTCTTGCCGGATACCCGCGACAAGCGTGGGGTTCCTCTGCTCTGTCTGGCTGCACGGGAAAACCACCGCTCTGTCGTCTCTTTTCTTATCGAACACGGGGCGGATGTCAACCTTCAATCGGAAGATCGGGGAAATTCGGCGCTTATGGATGCAGTTTCCAAGTCCAATATTGATATGGTCCATGACCTTATCGCCGCCGGGGCCGATGTCAACCTGTTGAGCAAGGACGGACAGAGTGCCCTGGTCCTCGCCGTGGGAAAGAATGATGTTCCCATGGCCAAGGTTCTCCTCGAGGCCGGGGCCGATATTGACGCGGCGGACAAATTGGGTTTTTCGGCGCGAAAATATGCAAAGCTCTTCCACGATCCATCCATGACGACGCTCTTTGAAGAATATGCGCCATCTTGACAACAACGGGCTTTGCCGAATTATATCCTTTGGTGTAGAGTGATCCCATGAAAACGGTCGTTTTTACCGGCGGGGGAACCGGCGGTCATATATATCCGGGGCTCGCGGTCGCGAAGCGATTGCAGGAGCAGACAAACTGCAGACTCGTATGGATTGGTTCAAAAGGCAGCCTCGATCGCCAGATAGTCGAGCGGGCCGGCATCGAGTTTCGAGCCATACCCAGCGGCAAATTGCGCCGCTATTTCTCCCTGCGCAATATCAGTGATATTGTCCGTATATTCGCCGGTTTTTTTGTCGCCCGAAAGATCCTGCGAGAGCTCAAAGCCGTCTGTGTCTTTTCCAAGGGCGGCTTTGTCTCGGTTCCCCCCTGTTTTGCCGCTGCAAGTATGGGTATTCCGGTCCTTACGCACGAAAGTGATTTTTCCCCCGGCCTGGCGACCCGTCTCAATACCCCAGTGGCCCGGGTCGTCTTCGTTGCCTACGAGGAAACGGCCCGCCGCATCAAGCTCTCAAAGGGGGCGCGCTTGGTCACAAGCGGCAATCCCGTTCGCGACGACTTTGCAAAGGCCGATCCAAAACGTGGTTTTGCCTCTCTTGGCGTCCCCGAATCCAGTCGCATACTCCTCGTATTGGGGGGGAGCCAGGGGGCTCAACAGGTTAACGAACTCGTTGTATCAATCCTCGATCGCCTCCTGGAAGATTGGGTCGTCGTCCACCAGACGGGGGCTTCTGCCGAGGGCATCCCCCCGGCTCGCCCGGGGTATCATCCCGTTCCCTTCATACACGCAGAATTGCCGGATATCCTTTCGGCCAGTGATGTTGTCATGGGCCGCAGCGGGGCGGGGACTATCTGGGAGGCGGCGGCAGCCGGCAAGCCGATGGTGCTCATACCCCTAGCAGGTTCCGGTACGCGGGGCGATCAGGTGGAGAATGCAGCATGGTTTGTTGCGCGGGGTGCGGCGCTTTCGCTCGAAGGGAATGAGGCAAATCCGGCCAAGTTGTTGGAAATCCTTTCGCATCTGGCAAGAGACCGGCAAAGTCGCGATCGAATGGCAGAAGCTTCACGCGCCCTGGGAGGCCTCGATGCAGTCGGGAGGATCAGTACAGATATTGCCGCCTTCTTGGCGTGAGTGATCCGGCACCAAAGAAGTTCTATAAAAATCGTTGCGTTTTGATTGTCTCGGGACGGTCGACTGCCCCCATAACGGGTTTTTGGTGTATGATTCAATCAGGGTACAGGCTCATCTGTACTGTTTCAATATTCGGAAGCATCCAAAACTGCGATGTTTGGAGCTGCCCATAACAAAGGGAGATTTACATGAATTTTGCCCCCATCGACATTCTCTTTGCTGCCATAATCCTGATTTTTACCATTCGCTGTGCATTGAGGGGGTTTATCAAAGAATTCATGTCAATGGCAGCCATTGTCCTTGGTCTCATTGCAGCTGTTGTATTCATGAAGCCCGCAAGCGCCTTGATAATTCGCTGGTTGGGCCCCGATTTTTTCCCCGAATTGATTGCCTTTGTAGCAGTCTTTCTTCTGGTCTTCATTATCATCAAAATTTTTGAGGGCGCCCTCAACGATATCGCGCAGAAGATAAACATCGACGGTATTGACCGCTTCCTGGGTTTCCTTTTGGGCATCGTTGAAGGCGTTCTGCTTGTCTGCATCATACTCTTCTTGTTGGCCGTCCAGCCCCTTTTTGATACTTCCAGCCTTCTTGCCGGCAGCATTTTCGCAAAATACCTCCTTCCCCTCGTGAGTATCGTTACCGTCGCGGGGGGCTCAGCCGGGAGGGCGTAGGTGTTCGAAAATTTACTTTCACAGCCGGCAGGGGATCAGCTGCGCGATGACCTGTCAAATAACGTTTTGCCACCGGCCCTCCTTTTTGCCGGGCCACCGGCAAGCGGAAAGGGCACTGCCGCCCTGGAACTGGCCCGAGTGCTCTCTTGCGAGGATATTCCGGCCAAGGCGGAAGGGGCCCTGCTGACAGGTCGTGCTACCTGGCGGTGCCAGTGTCCCGCCTGTTCCCGGCATCGCCTACTCGAGCACCCCGACCTTCTCATAATGGGGCGTCGGGATTTTGCCAGCGAATTGCGCGCTTCGGCCGATGCATGGCGCCGCGAGGGGAGTCAGGCGACCCGCTTCCTTTTCAAACGTGCCATTGGCAAACTTCTTGCCCGTTTTTCACCGGTTCTTTGGGAAGGGGAGGAACAGAAGCTTGGCAAAGCGGCTTCACTCGTTGGAGATATTCGTGAGTTAACCGAAGAACTTGACCTTTTACGCGAAGAGCGTGGCGACAAGGTTGACAAGCTCTTGGACAAACTCTTGCAGAGTGCCCTGTCTCTTGAATCGGGCTTTGTTCCGGCCACTGTTCCCATATCCTGGATTCGAAATGCTGCGTGGTGGGCCCGTTCGACCCCCTTTGGCCGTCACAAGACGATATTTATCGAGGAAGTCGACCGCCTTCAAGAGGGATCGCGCAACGCACTCTTGAAGATACTCGAAGAACCCCCGGAAACCTGCACTCTCATCCTCTCGAGCAGCCGCCGACACGCAGTCATGGAGACCATCCTTTCGCGCGTGCGATGCTATCGCTTTCTTCCCCGCAGCCTCCCGCAGGAGGTAGAAGTCGTCTCCCGCATTTTCAAGGCCCCTGACGAAGCCACATCACCCGCTTTTTCGGGGCTTTCTGCATGGCTTGAGGGGTTTATGCCGGTTTCTCCCGACCTCTTGAAGTCCCTTGCGGCGGTCTTCGTGCTGTCGGTCTTCGACGAGCTGGCCTTGGGCTCACCAGGTCGCCACCGAAGTGCAAGCGCTTTTATCAGCCTTTTGTCTTCTTCTCTTGAAAGAAACATGTCCCTTTCACGCTTGTCGCTCCCGTCGAATCCGCATGCTGCTGTTGCACTTGTCCTCGAGAAGAGTGGCAAATTTGAACCACGCAGCCTCTACGCACGCTTTCTCGCCGCCATTCTCGATACCCTCACACCCGCACTGCGTTTGCCACAGGGCGGTCCCTTGGCCCTTTCCCTGGCAGAGGGCTGGAAGGGTATTGTACAACAGAGCGAAGCGGCCGTACTCACCTACAACCAGAGCCCGCCACAGGCTCTCGATGCCCTGTTTTTCGATCTCTATTCTTCCCTGTCGCGCACTCTTGCCATTCCATCTCTGTATCCGGAACCATCGTCATGCGTACCTTCATAAAACGGGCCCTTGGCAAACTCAACAAGCTCACCACCGAGCAAATAACCGAGCTCCTGCGTTCCATGGGCGAGGAAAACGAGCGATTGGAATCGGTATTGCAGTCTCTGGACGAGGGGCTCTTGGTCTGCGATGCCGAGGGTATACTCATCTTGTCCAACAAGTCGGCCGAGCGCCTGTTGCCGCTCAATGTCACCGAGGGAACCGAGCGTCATATTCGCTACATTGTTGAGGACGATGCCCTTGCCGCCTTCCTGACCAAAACCCTCGAGGAAGGGGACCGTGTCGAAGACCGTGAATTCGAACTTGAGGTCAAGGGACAGGAACGGCTCCTCGCCGTAAGCGTCTTTCCCCTCGTATCCGGCAAGCGGGTCGCCGGTTCCGTCGTCCATCTCGAGGACATCACGGAGCGCAGAAGCAAGGAAGCCCGTCTGCGCCGTGCAGAGAATTTGGCAAGCCTTACGACCCTGGCAGCCGGTGTGGCCCACGAGATTAAAAACCCGCTGGGGTCCATCAGCATACACATTCAACTCATTCAAAAAGCCCTCGTTGCAAGCTGTTCGACCAGTGAGCACATCGAGAAGTACCTTGGAGTGGTTAACGAAGAAATCGATCGCCTCAATCATATCGTTTTGGACTTTCTTTTTGCCGTCCGCCCGATGGACATACACTTGCGCGAAGGCGACATGAATCAGCTTGTCAGCGAGCTCATCCATTTTACGGAGCTCGAACTGGAGCAATCCGGCATCACCTGCAAACTGGACCTGGACAGTGCCGTACCGCTGTTTCTCTTTGACGAGCGCTACATGAAACAGGCCCTCCTCAACCTCATCAAGAATGCCCAAGCGGCCATGGAGGGCGGGGGAACCCTTACCGTTCGTACGGAAGTCGCCGGGAACGAACTCCACATTGCCGTTTCGGATACCGGGACCGGTATCGCTGAGGAAAATATCAGCAAAATTTTCGAGCCCTATTTTACCACCCGCGACTCCGGTTCGGGCCTGGGGCTCACGATGGTCTACAAGATCATCAAGGAACACCGGGGCGAGGTGAGCGTCAAATCCCGGGTGGGTGAGGGGACGACCTTCACGATTGTCCTGCCGCTCCCGCAGCGCGAGACGCGCCTCATTTCCTGGGAGGGAAGCGCCCGATGACCTTTACCATTCTCGTTGCAGATGATGAAAAGAACATTCGCGAGGGCCTGCAGGCAGCACTTGAACTCGATGGCTACCGCGTTGTCCTCGCGGCCGACGGTCTCGAGGCCTGGAAGCGGTATCAGAAGGGCGACATAGATCTCGTTATAAGCGATTTGCGCATGCCGTCCATGAGCGGCGAGGAACTCATAAAGCGCATTTCGGGCGAAACTCCCGGGGTGCCGGTTATTGTACTCACCGGTCACGGGACGGTCGAAAACGCCGTCGAAGCCATGCGCAACGGTGCTTGGGACTTCCTCACCAAACCCCTCAACCTCGACCGCCTATCCCTCCTCGTAAAGAGGGCCCTGTCAAACCGTGAACTGGCCCTGCAGAACTCCCGCCTCCAGGAAGACCTGACCCGGCAGAAGGACTTCGAGTCGATCATTGGCACGAGCGGGGCAATGCGCAGGGTCTTCGACATGATACGGCAGGTAGCGCCCACAAAGGCCTCTGTCCTTATCACCGGGGAATCCGGCGTGGGTAAAGAGCTCATTGCCGATGCCATACACGCCGCGAGCCCCAGGGCCGAAAAACCGCTTATAAAGGTCCACTGCGCCGCCCTCGCTGCAACCCTCCTTGAAAGCGAGCTCTTCGGCCACGAAAAAGGCTCCTTTACCGGGGCGACGGGCCGAAAGCGTGGGCGCTTTGAACTCGCCCATCAGGGGACCTTGTTTCTCGACGAAATCGGGGAGATCGATCAAAATGTGCAAATCAAGATACTGCGCGTCCTGCAAGAGCGAAAGTTCGAACGGGTAGGGGGCGAGGAGACCGTCGAAAGCGATGTACGCATTGTGGCGGCCACCAACCGGGACCTCAAGGCGGAAATCGAAAAGGGGAACTTCCGCGAGGACCTTTTTTATCGCCTCAATGTCGTGAACATTCACGTTCCGCCCCTTCGCGAACGCAAGGAAGACATTCCGCTCCTCGTTACCGCCTTCCTCAAGGAGTTTTCCCGCGAAAACGGCAAGTCGATAGAGGGGCTCGATCCCCGCTGCAGATCTGCCATTTACCGCTATGACTGGCCCGGCAATGTGCGCGAGCTGCGCAACTGCATGGAGAGCGCGGTTGTCATGTGCAAGGGGACGGTCCTCTCCGTCGATGATCTGCCGCCCACGGTGCGTGCTGGGGGCGAGGAGAACTGGATTCGCATTCCGGTGGGCACGAGCTTGGCAGAGGCGGAAAAACAGATTATCAACGAGACCTTGAGTGCCTTCAAGATGAACAAGACCCGCACGGCCGAGGTCCTCGAGATCGGACGCAAGACCCTGCATCGCAAGCTCGTCGAGTATGGCGGGGATGAGGGAGAAGAGGATTCAGACTGATAGTCTGCTCCGCATCAGGCTTTTCTTTTGGCGTAATACGCTTCTATTTGACCCCAGGCTTCATTCAGCGTGGCTGTCTTTTTGGTCGCCGGGCGACCGTGCTTACTGTTTGCGTTTGGCGTAATACGCTTCTATTTGACCCCAGGCTTCATTCAGCGTGGCTGTCTTTTTGGTCGCCTTGGCCATGTTACCGGCGTGGTTTGCATGGCGGTCCGGGTGATGGGTTTTGAGGAGTTTCTTGTAGGCATCTTTGCACGCCTCCTCGCTCGCCCCGGGGGCCACGCCCAGTTCCGCAAAGGCCCTCTTGAGGCTCTCGCTCATGGGGGTTTCTTCCCGTGCCGCCCTTGTATGTTGGCGACTCCCTGCGCTGCGGGTACGGTCGCCGGTGGCCGTTGTACGGGGCCGCTCCTTGCCGCTGGAGAGGAACTCGTCGAGCTCGTCCATAGCCTCCCGATAGTCGCTGTCGCCGGACCTGCGGGAGGGGCCGAAGAGCTTTTCACTCTCGCCGTCGAGGAAACTCTTTATTGTATCGCCAATGCGGTCAATGAAGTCCATGTCAATCAGATAGTACGTATCACGAGACTGTTTGACAAGAGTATACGGCTTCTCCTTTGACAAGAGCGCGGGAGCGGAGTATCCTCCTGCCCTAAAGGAGCGGAATCATGAAGATAAAGCGCAAGGAATTCGGCATGCTCTGTGACGGCACGTCGACAGAGCTCTGGGAACTCAGGGCGGGAGGACTCGTCCTTACCCTTACCAACTTCGGGGCGAGCATGCTCTCCCTCTCTGTGCCTTCCAAAGACGGGCGTATTGACGATGTCCTGCTCGGTTTTTCCACACTCGAGCCGCTTACACGACCCCATCCCTTTTTTGGCGCCACCATTGGCCGCTTCGGTAACCGTATCGGTGCATCCCGATTCGAACTCGACGGCACCACGTATACAGTTCCCGCCAATGAGGGCAAAAACTGCCTCCATGGCGGCATTCGCGGTTTTGACCGGCGGGTATGGCAGGCTGATTCCTATAAAAGAAAAGATGCGGTCTTTGTACGTTTTTCCCGCCAGAGCCCCGACGGCGAAGAGGGCTTCCCCGGCAACATGGAAGTATCTGTAACCTACGGTCTGTCCAAAGCGGCGGAGCTCTCCATCGAGTACCATGCCAGCCTCGACAAGCGCTGCCCGGTCAACCTTACCAATCATGCCTATTTCAACCTCAAGGGCGAGGGGCAGGGAACCATTCTTGACCATGAACTCACCATGAACTGCTCCAAATACCTCCCGGTCGATGCGGCAAGCATTCCGAATGGCCAGTTGGCCTCTGTCGAAGGTACGGCCTTCGACTTCCGGACGGCCAAAACCATGGGGCGCGATATCGCTGATCTCGGGTCCGGCTATGATCACTGCCTTGTGGTCGATGGAGAAGCCGGTATTCTTCGCAACTGTGCCAGGGTGTACGAGAGCGAATCGGGGCGCAGCATGATAGTAACCACCACACACCCCGGTGTGCAGTTCTATACCGGCAATTTCCTCGATACCATGGGCAAGAATGGTTCGGTATACTCCCATCACAGTGGTTTTTGCCTGGAGACGCAGCAGTTCCCGGACGCGCCCAATCAGCCGTCCTTCCCCGATTCCATATACGGGCCCGATCGTCCGTATTACGAAAAGGACGTCTACGCCTTCGACTGGTAGGTCGGCTCTTTCGCCTTGCCGCCGTATTGACTGCGGCAGGGCCTTTTTGCTTGCGGCCATTGTGTATTGAGACTATTCTTGACTGTATCGACAGAAGGCGTCCCGTTATGGGGTGCAAGCCTGTCACAAAACCTGCATTGGAGACCTTCATGTCGGAGCGCAAGAAACTCTACCTTCGCATACTCAAGGCCGAATTGGGCGACTGTGTGGATGATCTTGTGGAGATTTCCCATGGTTTTGCCCAGCGTTTCGAATGTCAGGAAATAGGGCATTATGTCAACGGGGAGAATCAGGCCCTCCTGTATCAGGAGATACGGGCACTTGAGGAACTCATATCCGTGATTGACCAGATTGATGACGAAAGTTATGATTCTGTCGAAATGTTCCACAATGCACTGGAGGCTCTGGTAGCGGAAACCGTGTCATCGCGGGCCTTTCCCCCTGCTGTTGTGGCCATGGTCCATCGGAGGACGGTTAAGGTTCTCGAGTATGTGAAGAATCATCCAACATCGCTTTAAAAGCCCGTTTACGGGCGTGTGCAAATATATTACCGGGTAACTTGACACAAGGAGCCGGATCCGGTTCTGGAAAAGAGGGGTAACATGGATATTCAGGTACAGGAACTCATTGATAAAATTCGTCAGGACGGCATAGAGTCGGCCAGCGACAGCGCGCGGAAAATCCGGGAAGAGGCGCAAGCGGATGCCAAAAAAACCGTGGAGGCTGCCCGCAAAGAGGCAGAATCGCTCCTCGAAAAGGCCAAGGCTGATGTTGTCAAGATGGAAGCCTCATCCAGGGAGGCCCTCGAACAGGCTTCGAGAAATTGCCTTATTGCCCTTCGTTCACGGCTTGAAGCGGTCTTTGCCGCCGTAACGGTGCGCGAGACGGGAACGGCCATGAGTGCCGATCTCATCGCCAAGGTCCTGCCCGAACTCCTGTCGAAGTGGAGCGCCACCAACAGTGAAGCCCCGGATCTCCTGCTTCCGGAGGCCGCCATGAACGACATGGAAAAGGCCCTTCGTGCCGCCCTTTCTGCGGAACTTTCAAAGGGTTTGGTTATCCGCCCCGTCAAGAATCTCGACGCGGGTTTCCGCCTTGCCGCCAAAGAAGGCGGGCTCTGGTGGGACTACAGCGCCGAAGCCCTCGGTGAAGTCTTGGCCGCCTACCTCAATCCCCGCCTGGCAGAGACCGTTCGCAGCGCAGTCGAAGGGCTTTGAGCGTGGACGCGTATTACTACCTCATGGCCCAGTTGCCCGCCCTTGTCCCCGGGCGGGCACCGGTGATAGGGGCGGCAAGCTTTCTCGAGCTCTGCGAGCAGCTCCTTCCGCCGCAGGAGTACGCTGCGCATGCTTCACTCTCATTGACTCCTCAACCCGGTCAATCCCATCCCTTCACACTTGCGGCCGCTTGGTATCGCTACGAGATATCCTTGCGTAGCCAGCTTGCGGCCCTGAGGGCCCAACGTCTTTCCCGTACAGCCCTGCCTGTTGAAGGCGAAACGGATCTTCGATCGCAGGCGGACGCACGAGCGGCAACGGGATTCGATTCGCCCCTCGAGGCCGAAATTTTTCTCATTGACCGCCGTCTGGCAGTGTTGGATGAATTGCAGGGCACGGCCTGGTTCAATCGTGATTCGGCCGCGGCCTATCTTCTCAAGACCATGTTACTCGAACGCAGGGCTCTCTTTCGCGAGGAGGAGGGCTTTTCCGAATACAAACGAATTTACGCAGCCATCATGGAACATGCGGCACTGGGCGTGCCTGCCTCATCCATCAGCTCTGGCTTGGGAGAACAATAATGACCGGAACCAAAGGAACAGTAGTCGCCGTCAATGGCAACATGATCGGTGTGCGCTTTGATGGTATCGTATCGATGAATGAGGTCGGCTTCGTCAAGGTTGACGAGGCCTCTCTCAAGGCGGAAGTCATCCGTATTCGCGGGGATGTCTGTCAGCTCCAGATCTTCGAGATGACCAAGGGTATCAAGGTGGGGGATCCCGTCGAGTTCTCCGGCGAAATGCTCGCCGTTCAACTGGGCCCGGGTCTTCTTGGCAAGGTCTACGACGGCCTCCAGAACCCGCTTCCCGAGCTCGCCGAACGAGCCGGCTACTTCCTTGAGCGCGGTGTCTACCTTGAACCGCTCAATCACAAGTCCCGCTGGGTCTTCACGCCGGCGGTTGAGGTCGGTGCGGTAGTGGCAGCCGGCGACAGCCTCGGTTCGGTCCCCGAGGGGGCCTTCGAACACCAGATCATGGTGCCCTTCAACATGAAAGGCTCCTGGACGGTAAAGAGCATCAAGGCCGCCGGCGAGTACGAACTCAAGGAAACCATGGCCGAGCTCGAAGACGGAAAGGGGAGCGTCGTGCCGGTAAGCATGAGCTTCACCTGGCCGGTCAAACGTGCCGTTACCTGTTACAGTGAACGCCTCAAGCCCGTCGATCCGATGGTTACCCAAGTGCGCCTCATTGACACCTTCTTCCCGGTGGCAAAGGGCGGCACCTACTGTATCCCCGGGCCCTTCGGTGCGGGTAAAACCGTCCTCCAGCAGGTGACGAGCCGCCACGCCGATGTCGACATCGTCATTATCGCCGCCTGCGGGGAGCGCGCCGGCGAGGTCGTCGAGACCCTCAAGGAGTTCCCCGAACTCCTCGATCCCAAGACGGGGCGTTCCCTCATGGAACGCACTATCATCATCTGCAATACCAGCTCCATGCCCGTAGCGGCCCGCGAGGCATCAGTCTATACCGCGGCGAGCCTTGCCGAGTACTATCGCCAGATGGGGCTCCACGTCCTGCTCCTGGCCGACTCGACGAGCCGTTGGGCCCAGGCCATGCGCGAAATGTCCGGCCGCCTCGAGGAGATCCCCGGCGAAGAGGCCTTCCCCGCCTACCTTGAATCGGTTATCGCCTCCTTCTACGAGCGCGGCGGTATCGTGCGCCTGCGCAACGGAAAGACCGGTTCTGTTACTATTGGCGGAACCGTCTCTCCGGCAGGCGGCAACTTCGAGGAACCGGTTACCCAGGCGACCCTCAAGGTCGTCGGGGCCTTCCACGGGCTTTCACGCGAGCGCTCCGATGCCCGCAAGTATCCGGCCATTCACCCCCTCGATTCCTGGTCCAAGTACGGCGGTATCGTCGATCCGAAGGATGTCGCCTATGCCCACGGCTTCATGTCCCGCGGGGCGGAAGTCGAGCAGATGATGAAGGTTGTCGGTGAAGAGGGCACGAGCCTCGACGACTATGTCATATTCCTCAAGGGCGACCTTTTGGACGCCGTATACTTCCAGCAGAACTCCTTCGACCCGGTAGATGCGGCCGTCAATCCGGACCGCCAGCGTCACCTTTTCGCCTTCCTTTCGGGCGTCCTTCGTGCGACGCTCCGCTTCGCGAACAAGGAAGAGGCCAGAACCTGGTTCAACCGTATCCGTCAGAAGTTCCTCGATTGGAACTCCAGCGAGTGGAAGAGTGATGATTTTGCGCGTATCGAAAAGGAGCTCGGCTCGAGCATCGAAGCACAGGCAAAGGACGGGCAGTAAACGATGAAAAAGGTCTACAACAAGATAGAATCCATCACCGGCAACGTCATTACGGTCAAGGCTAATGGGGTGCGCTACGGCGAACTGGCACAGATCAAGACGACCTACGGAACGAGTCTCGCGGAGGTTATCCGTCTGGATGGCGATACGGTCGCCCTGCAGGTTTTCTCGGGCGGGCGCGGTGTTTCCACCGGCGACGAACTCTCCTTTTTGGGGCGTTCGATGCGGGTTTCCTTCAGCGAAAACCTCCTGGGGCGGGTATTCACCGGCTCGGGAGCTCCCCGCGACAGGGGGCCGGAACTCGACGAGAACCCCATCCCCATAGGCGGGCCCTCGGTCAATCCCGCGCAGCGTATCATCCCCCGCCGAATGATCCGCACGGGTATTCCCATGATCGACCTCTTCAATACCCTTGTCGTTTCGCAGAAGCTCCCCATCTTCTCGGTCTCCGGCGAGCCGTACAACGAGCTCCTCGCCCGCATTGCCATGCAGGCAGAGGTTGACGTCATCGTCCTTGGCGGTATGGGCCTCAAGTACGACGACTACCTCTTCTTCAAGGACACCCTCGAGGGCGGCGGCGCCCTGTCTCGTACAACCATGTTCATCCATACCGCCAGCGACCCTGTCGTAGAATGTCTCATGGTGCCCGACATGGCCCTCGCCGTTGCCGAGCAGTTTGCCCTCCAGGGCAAGGACGTCCTCGTTCTGTTGACCGACATGACCAACTTCGCCGATGCAATGAAGGAAATCGCCATTACCCAGGAGCAGGTTCCCTCGAACCGCGGCTATCCCGGCGATCTTTATTCGCAGCTCGCGAGCCGGTATGAAAAGGCCGTTGACTTCGATACCGCCGGTTCCATCACCATACTTGGGGTTACGACCATGCCCGGCGACGACGTTACCCACCCGGTACCGGACAACACCGGCTACATTACCGAGGGCCAGTACTACCTCAAGAACGGGCGCATCGAACCCTTCGGTTCCCTCTCGCGCCTTAAACAGCAGGTCAACGGCAAGACGCGTCCCGATCACCGCGCCCTCATGGACGGCATGATCAAGATCTATGCCGCATACAAGGATACCCTTGAAAAGAAGGCCATGGGCTTCATGATGTCCGACTGGGACCAGAAGCTCCTCAAGTATGGGGCCCTCTTCGAGAAGGAGATGATGGACCTTTCGGTGAACATTCCGCTTGAAAAGGCCCTCGACCTTGGCTGGGAGATCCTTGCAGCCTGTTTCAGCAAGGAAGAGACGGGGCTCAAGTCCGAGCTCGTGGAGCAGTTCTGGCCCAAGAAAGCGTGAGGCAGGTATGGCCAAGATCAAACTGACAAAGAACGAGCTCAAGAAGCAGAAGGATCAGCTGAAGATGTTTCAGCGCTATCTGCCCACGCTCGTTCTCAAGAAACAGCAGCTTCAAAGCGAGATTCGCCAGACCGAACAGCGCGTGCGGGATCTCTCGCGCCGCAAGGATGAACTCGACAGCCTCTTTCGCGCCTGGATTGCCGTCTTCGGCGAAACCGGTATATTCACCCCGGATCTCCTTTCGGTGGATTCGCTCGATATTGGCAAGGGCAACATCGCCGGCGTCGAAATACCCGTATTCAACGGGGCGTCCATTTCCATGGCAGATATTGACCTTTACAATACGCCGCCCTGGCTCGACCTTGCCGCGAGCAAATTGCGCGAAGTCATGCTCGTCGACCTCGAAATCGATATTGTCGAAAAGCAACGGCAGGCCCTTGAACGGGAACTGCGGGTGACAACACAGCGCGTCAACCTTTTCGAGAAGGTCAAGATTCCCGAATCAAAGGCCAACATCAAGAAGATTCGCGTCTACCTGGGCGACGAGCAGACAGCTGCGGTCGTTCGCGGCAAGATCGCCAAGCGGGGAATGGAGAAGGTAGCTCAATGATAGTACCGATGAAGAAGGTCACCCTCGTGGTGATGGACAGGGAACGGGAAACTGCTCTGGAACGCCTTCGGGAAGTGGGAGTCGTTCACCTCGCAAAGAAGCAGGTCTCTTCTCCCGTACTTGAAAAGCTCATGGAGGAGCGTTCCCGGCTTCTCTTGGCAGATGCCCTCTTGCGCACGGCCGCTGCGGATGCAGCCAAAAAAGGGACTGTCGCCGCCGAGACCCCCAGTGCAGATCCTGCCGGAGAGGCTTTGAGAATCCAAGAGGAAATCAAGTCCCTCCAAGACGCGAACGCCGCCGATTTGCGGGAAATATCCCGCCTTGAAGCGTGGGGGGATGTAGCGGAAGAAAGCCTGAAAGAACTACGCGACACCGGTGTCGATCTTGTAGCTTACGAATTGTCGTTGAGGGATTATCAGCGCATTGGCGATGAGGCAAAGCTCCTTCTTGTTTCCCGTAACAAGACTACTGTTCGAGTCCTGTCTGTTGGGGCGCCCATCACCGATTCCGCCGTACTCCCCGGCCTTCAAGCTTTTGTGTTTTCATCGCGCACCGTATCTGCCATATCAGAAGATATAAGTGATCGTACCGAGCTCCTTGACCAAAAACAGGAGGCATTACGCAGCCTCTCGTTTGAGCGTAAACGAGTGGAAAATCTTTTGGCAGAAATCGATGCGCAAATCGAGTTTGAGACTGCCCGATCGGGGATGGAGACACTCGAAGACGTCCCGTCCGGGACTGGCATAGCCTGGCTCCGGGGTTTTGTCCCGGACAGCGAGGCCGGACATGTCAAGAGGGCAGCCCTTGAGGAGTCTTGGGCCCTTATTATTGATGATGTTACAGAAGATGATCGGGTGCCGACAAAGCTCAAAAACGGGCTCTTCGGACGACTTGCAAACCCGATTTTCAGTTTTTTGGGGACGGTCCCGGGGTATCGCGAGTTCGATATCAGCGTATCCTTCCTCTTTTTCTTCATCATTTTCTTTGCCATGATCTTTGGCGATGCCGGCTACGGCAGCCTTATGCTCTTTGGCAGCCTCCTCTTTACTGTACGCTATCTTCTAACGAAAAAGCGTTTTCACGAAAATTTCTTGCTCTTGTATCTCTTGTCCGGGGCTACCATCATCTGGGGCGCAATTAACGGGAATTGGTTCGGTATTGCCCCTGAACTCCTTCCTTCCGGCCTCAAGATTCTAATGATAGCTCCGTTCAGCAAACCTGCGGGGATGGACCCGGTTGCGGCAGAACAGTTTGTACAGCAGAACGTCATGCACCTGTGTTTCATTATTGGTATAATACAGTTTACGCTGGCGCACTTGAAAAACGTCAAACGCCTCTTTCCTTCACCGGTTTTCATGTCGCAGTTGGGTTGGCTCTCGATGGTTATCGGGCTGTACTATATAGTTCTCAATCTGGTTATTGGGGCAGACAAGCACCCGATTCCTGTCTTTGCTTTCTGGATGATTGGCGCAGGTCTTGGCGTCTACTTCGTTTTCTGCGAGCAGAAGGGGGGCAACTTCTTTGCCAATATTGGCAAGGGCTTCGCCAACTTCCTTCCAACCTTTCTCAATGCGGTGGGCAGTTTCTCCGACATAATCAGCTATATTCGTCTCTTTGCCGTCGGGTTGGCCGGGCTCTCGATATCACAGGCGTTCAACGACATGGCTTTGGGTATGCCGGGCATTATTCTTCAAATAGTTGCAGGATCACTGATACTTGTCTTGGGGCATGGACTCAACATGATCATGAACGTGTTGTCTGTACTCGTTCATGGAGTGCGTCTCAACATTCTCGAGTACTCGGTCAATCATATTGGCATGGAGTGGTCGGGTTTCGCATACAAACCCTTTGCGAGCCGCTCGGTAGAGACGGTGGAAGAAGAGCAAGGGTAATGGTTCAATCAAAGACATGTCTGGTGACATGTTTCAATCAATAACGGGTTAACAAGGAGTTTGATATGGGTATTGGAATGATTGGCATTGCTGCGTGTCTGGGGCTTGCCGCCCTTGGGTCTGCTCTTGGCGTCGGTACTTCAGGCATGTCCGCTATTGGTGCCTGGAAAAAGTGTTACATTCAGAACAAGGCCTCGCCCTTCCTTTTGGTCGTCTTTGCCGGTGCGCCCCTTACACAGACCATCTATGGTCTCATTCTCATGCTCATGCTTGCCGGTAATGCCGGGCTCAGCGAGATTGCCAAGCTCGCCATTGGTACCTTTGCGGGTCTTTCAATGGGGGCTTCTGCACTCTATCAGGGTAAATGTGGTGCCGCTGCTTCCGATGCCTTTGGTGAAACCGGACAGGGCTTTACCAACTACCTGCTCGTCGTCGGTCTTGTCGAGACAGTTGCCCTCTTTGTGATGGTTTTCTCCATCCTCCTTATCGGGCGCTTCTGATTTCGATTTGCATGACTTGTTTGGCTGGATGTCTGTTTCATACACGCATCTGCCGCCACATGTTTTTTTGTAAGGGGGGCCTTCGGGCCCTCTTTTTATTTGCGCCATCTATGCGATACACTCATATTCACCATGAAAACAGCACTCCCGCCTACTACCGTCAAGATTGGCGGTTTTGAACATGTATCGTCGGTCCTCGTTGGGGGCGGACACCCCGTCGCCATCCAGACCATGTGGAAGGATTCCCTGTCCAAAGAGTCTCTGGAAGGAGATTCCGGTAAGGTCATCGTCGAGCGAATAGAGCGACTGTCGCGTATGGGCTGCCGTATCCTGCGCTTTGCGGTGCCAAACCTCGAGGCGGCCGATACCCTGGGTGAATTGTCGCGCCGAACCGCGATGCCACTCGTGGCGGATATTCACTTTGACTACCGTATAGCCCTTCGCTGCCTTGACTATCCGATTGCGAAAATCCGGATAAACCCGGGTAACATCGGTTCGCGGGAAAAGGCAAAGGCCGTCATGGACTTGGCTGCCGAGCGTGGAAGGCCTATCAGAATAGGTATAAATGCAGGAAGCCTTCCCAAAGACTTGGCACAGGAAGTAGACGATGGCTCCCTGACGCGGGCCGAAGCCCTTGTATCCTCGGCAGAGCGTGAGCTCGCTTGGTGCGATGACGAAGGATTCAAGGATGTCCTTCTTTCGATGAAGGCCTCCGATATTGTCGAGACCCTTGCCGCCAACAGGCTCATCGCCGGCAAGCGACCCATTCCCCTTCACTTGGGGGTTACGGAAGCAGGCCCCCTTATCCCCGGTATTGTTCGCAACGCCGTTGCCATGACGACGCTCCTTTTGGAAGGAATTGGTTCAACCATACGGGTCTCACTCTCCGATACTATGGAAAGCGAGGTAATGGCAGCGCGCGAAATTCTCGCCGCCGTTACAGAGCTTCGCGGGGAATCCGCGGCCGGCAAAGGCGTGACGATTGTGTCCTGCCCGCGCTGTGGCCGCAACAGCTTCGATACCCACACCTTTGCCCAGCGCTGGCAGGAACGCCTCTATGCGATGGACAAGGATATTACCGTCGCCTTCATGGGCTGTGCGGTAAATGGCCCCGGCGAGGCCCGGCACGCAGACTTGGGTATTACCGGTATGGGCGACAAGGTCTTGATTTTTGCCCATGGAGAGGTTGTACGAACCGTTGAACATTCCAAGGCCGATCAAGCCTTTGAAGAGGAGTTGGCAAAACTGTGAAAAAAGCGCTTTTAGCTCTTTCCATTCTGCTCGTTTCATTCGGCATGAACCTGCCGGCCCTGCCCGGCACCGGGGCCGTCGAGGAACGCTGGTGGTACATGCTGGAAAAGGGCAAGCGCTTTCACCGGGAAGGGGAGTTGGGCAATGCCCTCGTCCTCTTCGAGGATGCCATTCGAACTCGCCAGGATTACTATACCCGCCTTTACCAACAGCTCGTGGAAGCACTCTCCCTGCCAGAATTACGCAGGTATGGGGATGATTTATCCTTGGTCATCGCTGAATTGCGCGAGAGAAGCTTGTTGGATGCACTTCGAGCAATCGACGAGACTGTTCGTTCTGTCGACGATTCGAAATTGGGTAATTCGGTAAATCTTTTGCTTGAAAAGCTCAAAAATTTGGCATTTTATCCCGAGGCTGAATACCAGGCCGGGCGTGTTTTGGCGGCCGAAGGAGAGTATGTTCTTGCCCTCAAGCGATTCGAATCGGCTCTGGATAAGGGGGCTTCTCTACTCAGCGAAGAGGAACGGCGCAGTGTTCTCTACGCAACTGCCGGGCTGTATATGGCTATGGGCGATCATGTAGCCGAAGAGGCAACCCTTCTTGCAATACTCGCAGAAGACAATCAGTATGCATCTTTTTCCGATCCTTTCATTCGACAGTCTCTGCTAAAAAATGCCTCCAGGGAGAAGGGCCTTGACCATGTTCTTGCCCTCTACCGCTATCCGGCCCCCGGTTTTTTTGAAGCGCATGAACGGCTCATGCAATTTTATGTCAGTAGCAGACGCTGGGAACGTGCGCGGGATCATGCGCTTTTTGCCGTCCTCATAGCCTCCACAACACTTATTGAAGAGCTATCCTGGCTCAATGGTTCCTGGCAATTTTCAAGTCTGGAGGAGGCCTGTGCCCTCGCGGAGAAAAATTGGTCACTGGCAGAATTTATCGATTCATCGTCACTGTATAAAAACATATATTGGATGGGGGTAAGTGCCTGGTACTCGGACCAACGGAGCTTGGCTCAATGGGCCTGGCGTTTTGTATCCGGGATAAAGAATGCCGGTGAATGGCGAACGCGGGCACTTCGACAATTGCATGAGCCCTTTGAAGACTGGTAAAAGTCCTTTCCTGTAAAATTTTATTCAATCAATTGAGGCAATTTCAAAAATCGGTCATTTTTGAAATTGCCTCAAATATAAAATTATTCAAAAAAAAGCCCTGTATTCATCATTTTTCATGAATCCAATATGGTTCTTGGTCAACAAAAATGATATAGTAATTTTTGAAACGCAAACGTGTTTATCCCCTGTAATCAAGGAGTGTGTATGAAAAAGGCTTTGATTCTCGCATTGGTTCTAATGGGCGCTGCAGCATCGGTTCACGCAGCCCCGCGCTACCGCGCAGCAGTTGGCGGTATTTTTGGCATTGATGTTATGGGTTCGCTTCCCTCATCTGCGATGCTGTCGTTCCGCCTACCCAAATTCCCTCCGGTATTTGGTCTGGGCTTGACAACGAATGATTCAAATCCTGCCTTTGCTCTCATGGCCGATTGGTGGCTCTATCAGACCAATCTCGTTGGTTTCATCAATCTCTATATTGGGCCTGGACTGTATACGGCCTTCAACGGGGACTACTTTACATTTGGCGGTCGTGTCCCGATAGGCTTAAATGCGTATCCTCTGGATCCTCTCGAAATATTCCTTGAAATTGCGCCTTCATTGACAATTTTTGGCAGCTCTGGCATAGAAATTCCCAATTTTGGACTCCAGGCCGGCTTCGGCTTCCGCTTCTGGTTCTGATAGTTTCATACGATCCCATCAAAGCCCCCGAGCCTCGGCTTCGGGGGCTTTTTTCATGCCTGTCCTTGTTGACTCCCCCAAGATCTGATACGATTTGCAGTGGTTCCATTTTCGCAGTTTACAATTACTGCGAAGATACGGCCAGGTTGAAACCGGATTCGAATGACTCATGGAGTGATTGATGAACAAGATTGTACTCAAAGCACAGGACCTCGACGGCTTCCTTCTCGAAAAAGACAAGAAAAACCTCGAGGAGATGGAAGCCCTGTATAGAGAGGTCATGCTTTCATTCAACATACTGTCCACATCCCGCCAGAAGGGTGAGCTCGCCAAGGAAGAGGCCAACATCATTGCCCTGTACAACAAGATGGGGCAGTTCATGCAGGCGATCTGCGGCAAGGAAGAGCGTATCCACGTTCACTCCTTTGAAACCCCGCACGAGAACCACGCAGAGGCCTCCCGACTTATTGCAAAGCTGCGCGATGTCCGTACCGGGGATCACGAGTTCGTCTATTACATTCAACGTGCGTACGAGATGCTCTTCAAGCTCGCGTATACCGGCCCCAAATCGCCACAGAAGAACTACCTCGTGGTAAAGACACCTGTTACTGTCCCGGTTCAGAATTATGCCGTGCACAAGATTCCGAATATCGATGCGGCCATCAAGGATTCGGTCATGTGTGTCATGCTGCGCGGGGCCCTGCTTCCCTCGATGATCATGTCGAAGGAAATCGAAGAGTATTCTTCCAAGGGATACGTTACGCCCTTTGCCCTCTTCAAGATCAAGCGGGACGATTCCCGCCATGAAAACGACATGGAATACATCCTTGACCTGGACAAGTCGTACTTCCGCCTTGAGGATCTCGATGGAAAGGATCTCATTTTTGCAGATCCCATGAATGCAACCGGCGGCAGCCTCGTCACGGTTGTCAAATTCATCATGGATCAGGGAATCAAACCCAAGTCGGTGAAGTTCTTCAACACCATATCAGCCCTCAAGGGGTCCCTGCGCGTGGTGCGAGCCCTTGAAAATTGTGATGTATACACCCTGTGGATGGATCCGCTCCTCAATGAATCTGCCTACATTCTTCCCGGTCTTGGCGATGCGGGTGATCGCATCAATGGCCGGGATAGCGACGATGCCCCACGCAACATGCTCCAGTTGATTGCCGATTACGGGACTTCCATCACCAACCTCTATCGTTCGCAATTGGGCGAAATAGAAGAGACCGTTCTCGGGCGGCATAAATGACCGCTTCTTTCAAGCGCCGCTTCGTCGATGTTTCGGCCGTTCTCTTTTTTATGCTGATAGTTTTCTCTGCGCTCTCCTGTGCGGGAAGTCCGCGCCCCAGTCCGCAGGAGTATTATGAATTGGGGAAAGCCTATCAGGAGCTCAAAGACAACGAAAGCGCCAAAAAGTGGTATGCCTTGGCACTGGACGCCCAAGAGACAGATGCATCAGCCCGGTATCAACTGGGCGTCATCGCCTGGGAAGAGAAGGATTATCCGGCAGCACTCGCATTTTTCAAAGAGCTCCTCGAGGATGATCCCGATAACAGCATGGTCCTGCGTTCTGCAGCCTGGGCAGCCCTCTATGCGGGAGACATCGAACTGGCAGACGGCCTTTACACGCGTCTTCTTGCCCTGGTCCCCGACTCGCGCGAGGAACAGTACAATCACATACTCGTCCTGTCGCTCATGGAGCGTTTTGAAGAGGCCAATGATAAACTCACCGCTTGGCTCGATGGCAAGGAGGCCGAAGGGGAAGCAGTACTCCTCCTTGCCCGCATCAAGCGCGGTCTTGGTGACCCACTCGCTATCGACCACTACGCCGCCTGGATTGAAAAGAATGCCAATCAAGCCAAAATCCGGCGCGAGTATGCGGATCTTCTTTGGGAAGGGGAGTTCTTCGCGAAGGCCGTCGAGCAATACGATGAGCTGATCAAGATAAAAGACATCGAAGTATTTGGCTGGGCAAAGGGTGAGCTTCACTTTTTCAAGGCCCGCATTCTTGCCGATGCAAAAGATGAGGCTGCGGTGGCTGCCCTCGACGAGGCAATCAGGGCCGGGTATGAGGACACAGAGGCCATTATCGCCCTCAATGAGCGTTTGGGGCGGGACACAACAGCCATAGAAGAGGCAAAAAAGAAAAAGCAGCCGGAAGCAAAAGCAGCCACTACGCCAACGCCTTCGGCTCCTCCGGTGGAAGAAGCCACGAAATAGCTCTCTACTGTAGCAGATCTTCCTGCTCAAGCCTTCGAATGGCAGTGGAATGGCAGACAAGAGAAAGGCCCCCGCAACCAAGGTTGCGGGGGCCTTTCTCTTGTTATTACATGGCGTGTTTCGTTACAGGATCAGAAGCTGATCCTCGTCTCGAAGGTAATGGTGGGCTCGATAAGCGGGCGGCTCAGACTGTCAAGAATGATCTCCCCGTTGCTGTCTTGGCTTACTGCCGTCGAGAAGATTGCTGCGAGGTCCATGCCCGGGGTTACCGGGTAGACAATTTCGCCTTTGAGTACGGTATTGGCATCGAAGAGGCCCACATCGACATTATCGTTATTAATGGCCCAGACAAAGCCTGTGCGTTCGTAGCTTATGGAGCCATGAATATCAAATGCGGGGATGAGTCCCTTTTTTACCAAGAGTTTGGCAACAAGGTAATCCGCCTGCATGACATCTTCGAGAGGCGTGCTGCTGTCAAAGGTCCAGGGGAGCATGTACCCGGCGGTAAAGATGAGTTTGTCGTTGAGGAGCTTGAAACCGGCCTCTCCATAGATACCGTTGATCGTTACCGCTTGGTCTGCGGGCTTGGTGAGCATTCCTACATGCTTCAGTGCATACTGTCCGCGAAGGCGCTCGTAACTTGCATCAAAGAATGCCGGGCGGAATGCACCGCGGAAGAGCCGGTACTCAAGGCGCCAATCGAGGAAGGCCACATTACCCAGGACACCGGCGGTAATGCCATAGTTCCGCAGGCGATCGAGGAATGCGTCGGCACTATCATCGTAGATTGCCTCCCACTGCATGCCCTTGGAGAGTCCATAAAGGACGCTCGTATCTTCTCGCAGGTACGGAACCATGGCCGCAAGATCTGCGAATGCGCGAATGTGCAGGAGTTCTGTCTTGATGATGGGGTAGTCAAGGTCGAAGCTCGTCGCGAAGAAGACGGGATCTCCAATCAAGTCTTGCATTGCCTCATCGTAGATACCGGCAGGATTTATGTCGGTAATGGCCGAGAAGCCGAATATCTTGGCAAAGCGTACGCGGGTACCGAATATTTCCGGCTGGGCGAGGTCGTTGACAACGAACTCCATCCCCCAGCTTCCGCGGTCAAAGCCGGTATTGATACCGATGCGACGTACGGCGGGGAAGTCTGCGTCATTCGCATAGTTTCGCATGATGGCACCGTGCCCGATCGTCATGGTCGAGAGGTTCCCGACATTCAGGTAGAAGGGGTCTATCCAGCGGTCGCCGTATTCGATGTAGCGGATCTTGAGGGCAAGGTCCTTGGCAAAGTCGATGGCACCTTCAAGGGGATCATCGGCCCAGTAGTCGAAACCAAATGACCACTCGTTGTTGCCGGCTGGCTGGTACCAGGAGTTCGCATCGAAGAGATTGTTGGTGTAGATAATCGGGAGGTAGAGGCTTACCCTGGCTTTCCCTATATCGAAGGTGGGTTGGAGGACAACCTTCGACCAGGTTTCGTCATTTATGGAAATTGCACCCACTTCGAAGCCCATGACATCGCTCATCCAAGCCATGAACTTGGATTCCTTGGCAGGGGCTTTCGGGCTCTCGGCGCTTTCTGTACTGCCTCCGGCAGCGAGGTCGTCGGTGGAAAGAACATCCGCCGCATTCACATCACCAGCGGGGGTAGGGGCGGGAGACTGGATGTCTGCAGTATCCGCTGCGGGCATATCGCCATCGCTATCGGTGGCGGCTGCTTCATCACTTGACGGTTCTTCAGGCGCAGGCTCATCCACAACACTGTCATCCTCGACAACAGGAGCGCCCTGATCCACTTCTGCAGGGTCAAGGCTGTTGAAGGCAAGGTCTGCAAAGCGATCGACAATGGCCGCGGGGGCGGGCATGGCCTGGAATACATCGGCGAAGGCGTCGGCAAATTGACCAGCCCCGACCATGATTCGCTCGGTAACGGCATCCATGCCGACACGCGCGTACTCAACTTTTCCGGATGCAACATAGAGGGTATCCGTCTTGCCCTCTTCGACTTCGAGAGAAAAATCGGTACCACGGACACCGCAAGCAGTGCGCCGGGTGCGTATCGAGTAGCGCTCGCGCCCCGTGGAGCGGGCTGCTACCGTGCGCAATTTGCCGCCAAGAAGCTGGAAGTCGTTGCTCGCCTTGCCTTCGAGCCCGTCAAGGGCATCGACCTTGAACGCGGTATTGCGCGACAGTTTGATAATGGTGCCATTGGGATTGAGCCTGAGCTCGGCGGCCCCGGCGCCGGTTCTGAGGGTTTCGCCCACGCGGACATTGTCGCCAATATTCGCTTCACGATTGTCGCCACTGCGGTCGATTATGACCAGTGAATATTCATCTTCTGCGTAGACAATCTGCGCGGTCGGTTCCTGTGCGTACACGGCGACGGTGAGGGCGCCGAGGAGAACGAGCAGCAGGGAGAATCTCTTGGATATCCGCATCATGATCTGTGCCTCCCTTCCTAGAATTGAATCGAGCTGTACAGGCTCGAGGTTATGACGAAGCCGTTGGTACTGGCTATATTGGACGGGTCGTACCGCAGGCTGTAGCTAAGTGTAAGAATGGCGGGCCCGGTCTTGTAGTTGATATTCGCGCCGATAACCGCATTCTCGGGGTTGATGAGATCTTCAAAGAAGTTCCCCGTGCCACCAAGGGCATCGGGCGCACCCAAATAGTACTTTTCATACCAGGCGTCGAAGAAGAAACCGGCGAGCAGTCCTTCTTCCACACGAAGGATTGCCCGCAGGTGCGGGTAGTCGGCTATGGTCCCATCCAGAGCGGGTGGAGCCGCAAAAGGGCCATCCATGGCGGCTTGGAAGACAATGCGCTCTTCCAAGAGGCTCGTCCCGAGGCTTGCCATCCATCCCATGGAAATATCACTGCCGCTAGCCGGAGCGCTGAGTGCTTCGTATTTGAGGTGGCGGAAGAGATCGTACTGGGCGTCAAAGTAGGTCGGGACGAAGTCCGGCCCCAGTATGCGCAGCTGGGCACCGTATGTAAGGAAGCTCAAAAGACGTCCTCCGGCCCCGACCATGCCGCCCCAGCGGGTGTCGTCACCCTGCAGAACGTAGTCGCCGAAGGTAATCAACGAGACAAGTGCGTTGTTCATGACCGGAAGGCGGAAATCCGCACCGTAGACTATGGCAGGCCCGACAGCATCATTGGTTTCATCGTCATCGTAGATATTCGGTTCGCGGTCCGCAACAAAGGTGGCACCCACCTGGAGATTCTTGATAATGGGAAGTTCCAGGCCGATGATGGGGCGCACAAAGACACGGGCACCGATGAGGTCGAGGCGACTCACGTTGCCTGCAAAGGTTTCAAGCCCCACCCAGGGGAATTTGAAAAGCGCCCCATCGATATCGAGGGCTGCACCAAAGAAGCGATTTGCCGGCATGAAGGCTGTATTACGGTAGTTTCCCATAATGAAGCCGTTGCCCAAGGTCCCGTCGTCGAAAGACCCGAATTTGACGTAGAGGGGTTCTCCCTTCTCGCCCCAGCTCAAGTACTGGATTTTGGGAAGATAGAGCTCGAGGAAGGACATTCCAGCCCGATCGGGAACCCAGTCGGGGAGATAAAAATCAACCCCGCTGCTGTCGCTGGACAGGTCAATATTGAAGTGTACGGTCAAATCCAGCCCCACGCCGAACTTGCCCAATTTGAGGTCGGGTTTGAACGAGAGGGTCTGCCAGGTCGAGTACTCGTTGGTAGTCGAAAATGGCGCGGTAGGGTCGTCAAGCAGGGTTTCGGTTCCCAATCCAATGCCAAAGCCAAAGTCGGGTGTCGACGCGGGCTCATCGGCAGAGAGAGGGATGGCGAAAAGGGCAAGAAGACCACAGAGCGCGATTGCACGTGTGTTGGTCATCGGTATTCCTCCTATAATGTCCGTTCCCGCAGGTACGGATTACACCTTCGGTATCCAGTATAGCACAAGGGCACCTCGAAAAACTGGTTTATTAAGCCCACATTTCAACTATTCAAATATAA
>CAZIRF010000036.1:0-29974 GCA_964541755.1 uncultured Spirochaetales bacterium
ATAAGCCCCGCACGAATGCAACTCGACTACCACACGGGAATTGGCCATTTTTTTCCACAGCTATCCCCACTTGTTCCCGAACTTATCCACCGTTTATCCACAACAGGAAAGAAACCAGCGAAACACGCATATCACCCCTTGCACTGTCAAGTAGGGAAGGGGGGTTTTTTTGTAAAAAATCTTCTGCCCTTGCGTGGCAGCATCTCCTTTGCCACGACTCTTTGAAAATTCAGATCTTGACAAGCATTATATCCATACAGCAAAAGCATTTGTACGATTTTTCAAATGTATGAAATGCTCTGTTCGGTCTTGCGGGACAAATCATCCAAATCCTTTAGTTACCGATATTTAGTTTATATCTTCCAAACGACTTGTTTTCTTTTGCCAAAAAAAAGCAAAAAAAAAGCAGCTCAGCAGTTTTAAATTACTTGTTCACAACTTATCCACAGGCTGCCATTCTTCACTACTTGATACAGAAAAAACCAAACCTTTTCCACGAATACTGCGCACATTCACACAGTTCCTTGTATCACAAAGAGCTGCCAATAGTGACCGGATACGGGAAAGCGCCACATCAAAAGACCTGCTCTGCGAGGGATCTGCGTAACCACAATTACTCGCAAGAAAAGAGCGCGAAACAGGACGCCCTGCATAACGGTGAATGATACGCAAGAGTATCTCTTCCCGCGGGGATATTTTCGCCATTCCTCGAGGACCTTTCAAAAAGCCCTGTGAAAGCATCAAGTCGCTTCCTGCAAGGTACAAAGACCGACCGGCAAAATAGCGCCCGACACGCAGAAGGAACTCTTCATTGGTCCAGGGGTCTCGTAGATAATCGAGACAACCGGCAGAAAAGGCGAAAGCAATGCCATCTGCGGGGCCAAAGGCAATAAAGGGGCGTCCGGCAAGTCTGGCAAGATCGGCCGAACGCTCAAGGGGTATGGGGATTAGAAAGAGGCTGGAAGTACGTCGATCAAGGGGAACCGCTTCGACAAACTCCAATGGAACCGTCAAACCGGCAGCACAAGAGGCAAACCGCTGTTTAAGCGCATCATTCCGGGTAACGGCGAGGAGTTTTACGAGTCCCTCCTACGCCCCGGTGGAGTTCTCCGGCAGGGCCTTCATCTTTGACTTGAGTTCTTCGAGCATGAGGTCGGCAGAGGCCGGAGAGCTTTCGAGAGCGGCAAAACGCTTGTCCAAATCGCCATCATTGGAAAGATCTTCAAGCTCTTTGGCCGCTTCGGCTTCTGCCTCCATCTGATCGACCTTTTGAGCCATACGGTCGAAGGCCTCAAAGGAACTCTTGTTACCAGAGACACTGCTGATCGTCTGCTGAATCTTCTGTTGGGCCTCGGCACGTTTTGCCCGCGCTACAAGAATGTTCTTCTTGCGTTGAGCCTCTTCAATCTTGCCCTGAAGGTCGCGCAGCGAACCCTTGAGACGGGAAACCGACTCTCTTTGAGCCTGCCACTGTTGATTGAGCTGATTGTAATTGCCTTCGTACTCCTGCTTGCGCAGAAGGGCTTCCTTGGCGAGTTCGTCATCGCCTGAACGCACCGCGAGCATGGCCTTTCGCTCCCACTCCTGGGCCTGCTCTTGCTGTGCGCGAACCTCACGCTCGAGCTTCTTTTCATCGGCAATAGCCATGGCGACCGCTTTTTTGGACTCGATCAGCTGCTCGTTCATATCGATGATAAGCTGATTGAGCATTTTTTCGGGGTTCTCGGCCTTGCTGATGAGAGAATTCACATTCGACGAGAACAGCGTCTTCAAGCGCTGGAATATTCCCATGGTACCCATCCTCCTGCAGGTGCCCCGCGGGCACACATGCGCCCGCACTCCGGGCGATATGAATCAGTTCTTGTTGAATTCCGAAAGTATCGGGTAGTGCTGAACAACAGCCAGCCCTATCGAATCCACAGCGGCCTGGAAATCGCCCAGATCCATTGTTTCGTAATTGAGGGTATCGACCAAGACAACTTCATCCTTGTCGATGGCATACGCCCCGTGCAAAACATCGTTGGCGTTGAGCTCGAGGAGCTTTTGGAAGCACTCCTCGCGCCGCTTTGCCGGGACCTTCATGACCGCCAAGCGGACCAAAACCAAGGGCTCGTCCAAGGCAACGACGATACCGTCGAGCCCATGGGCGCTATCCTCGATAAGCCACATATTCGGAGCGAGCTCCGAATATGTGAGCGTGAGCTCTATCAGATAGCGTTCAACCTTGCTCTGCGACATGTGCTGCCTCCACTTTTGTGCGAATTACCCCAAAAAGGGTTGGCCGCTGGAATCGATTGCCAGAATGGTCTTGCATTCCGAACAGCGGAAACGACCCGGTCGAACCGCTTTGAGTTTCTTCGAACAGATGGGACAGGGAAAAATCTTGGGAAAGACATTTGGCCGTTCTGCATGATTGCCCTGCCGGAAAAAATCAACCGAATCGTCGAGATTATCCTTGATGTTGAAGAACTGTGAAAAGCCCAAGAGCTGGAAGACTTCGTACACCTTCGGTTGAATTTCAAGGAGAACGAGATCCCCGCCGCGCGGTTTTACCGACTTGAGAAAGGAGGTAAACGAACCAATCCCCGTGGATGATACGTAATTGAGACCCCCACAATGGAAAACCAGACGCACGAAGCCCGCTTCGATAGCCTTGTTTACCCGCTTGAGGAAATAATTCGAATTATACGTATCGATGTATCCCGTGAGGAAAAGAACGAGACAGCCTTCTATATCCGGTACTTTCTGGACTTTGATTTTGAGACTTTCGTCTTTGTCATCATCAAATCCCGGTACTATATCGTTGTTGGTCATGACGCTCCTTCCGTCCGGCAGCCGCCTGTGGCTGGCCTTGCTCCGACTCTCAGCTTGTTACATATCTTGATAATCGGACGTTTCCATCCTGAATACGCATATTATCTCAACACAAGACATATTATTGCGCAAGAGACCCTTTGTCAAACAGAGTGACGATAACCGACCGATACTCCCCGATCTGCGGCAATAATTGCCCCGTTGAGCACCTCACTCTCGAGTACCGAGCAGGCAAAACGGCCAATATCACCGACAGAAAGGAGGGGAATACCCCCCGAAAGCCTTTCCATGGCTGCCAACTCGTCTGTATCGGTGTATTCGGTGGCCACAAGCCCGGGGCAAAGGACATTTGCGGATATGCCGTGAGCGGCCCCCGCAAATGCGACCGATTTGACGAGAACACCCAAAGAGGCCTTGGCCGCCCCGTAGGCAACCGTTCCCCGAAAAGCGCGCGTAACATCAGTATTGGTTCCGCCAAAAAAAAGATAGCGCCCGAAGCCCCGCTCGAGCATTGCCGGAAGGCTCTTGGTTACGAGATAGCCGGGAAGGGCACAGTCGAGGAGGGCGGCCCGTTCCCATGCAGCGGCGTCGAGATCGACAAAGGAGCCACGCACGAAGGGACCAAAGGCGCAGACGACAATATCAAAGGGATCACGCCCTTCAAAAAGGGGGTCTATATCGGCCGGCCGCTGCAGGGGGAGCAAAATCCCCTCGGCCCGGAGGCCCCCGGTCCGGTGATTGCCGGTATTGAGTTCGTCCACGAGATGGTCCAGTTTATCTTTCGCGTGGCCCCCATGAACCAGGACCCGGGAACCGTTTGCGACAAGGGCCCGTGAAACGGCCGCACCGATACCCCCCGAACCACCCAGGACAAGCGCGTTTTTTCCGTGTAGGATTGACGACATACGGGAACTATAGCGCGTTCGCACCATTCTCCCAAGGAGTCTGCATGAGAATTGAAGACATCATCGTCATACTGTGCCGCCCGAGTGAATCGGGTAACGTGGGGGCGGTCTGTCGCGCCATGAAAAACATGGGGGTAGCTCGCCTGCGCATCGTCGCACCGGAGCGCCCCCTCGACGAAGAGAGCATTCGCCGCCGCTGCGTACACGCAGACGACATCTGGGACCGGGCCGGTCACTTTGACCGACTGGAAGACGCCATCAAGGATTGCGCCCTCGTTATCGGTACAACCCGACGCCGGGGGCAAAACCGGAAGATTCGCTCGCTGGACCCACGAGAACTGGGCAGCTACCTTGGCGGCCACCCGGGCCCCGCCGCCATCGTCTTTGGCAACGAGCGCACCGGCCTTACCGGCGAGGAAGTGGACCGCTGCACCCTGGTCTCGCACATCCCGGTCCATCCCGACTTCCCCTCTTTGAATCTCTCGCACGCCGTCCAGCTGTACACCTGGGAGCTTTCCAGAGCCCTCTCTCCCTGGGCATCACAACGAACGATTGAGGCTGATACCGATGCAGAGCGGCCAGCGCCCGTCGCAATACAGGGAGCACCCAACAGCCCCGCACCCCTCCCCCACGCCGTCGACCGTCAACGCCAAGGCGAACTCGTCCACATCGCCACCGACACCCTGCGCGCCCTAGGCTTTTACACCCACGCGGGGCGCCCCGAACAGGAACGATTCTTTACCGATCTTCTCGCACGCGCCGCCCTCAACCGCCAGGAAGCGGAATACCTCGAGAAAATACTGTCGAAAGCTCGCCGCCTGGCAGAACAGCGCCCAAACGCCCCGCGGGCCACCGACGACAGAGATACACCAAGAGGTCTTGCCAAATGACCGGCACCGCCACATACTGATACCCATGAAAGCGATATTCTGCGCCCTGACCATCGGCCTTCTGTCTCTCGTCGCCCTCGGCGCCCAAGAACTTTCCCTCAACGCGCCGCTTGAATACGACATTGACCTCTACAGCCTGTATCGGGCTGCTGTCACGGGCGATGACAGCGCCATTCCCCGCGACAAGCTGCTCATTATGGTAGGGACCATTGGTTCCAGCTATGTCATCGAGGATGAAGAAGAGTCATTTCTGGCAGAAGTCGAATTGGTGGGGGGGCATTGGAACGGAGAAGAATCAATAGAGCTCTACCGGGCCAGTTTTCTCTTTGAGGGGAGCACGTACCGCCGCTTGTTCGAGCGCCGTGGCGCAGAACGCTTCGCCAATGGCGAAAAGTTGCTCTTGGTCGCCGAATACCTGGGATTGGATACCGATTACACAAGTGACGAACTCATCCCCGTACTTCGAACCCTCTATTTTCGTCGCATTCGTTAATCCAGCCAGCTTCGGCGATTTGCCGAAAATCATCCTGGCAAGCCCGCTGGCCCTTGAGTCGCAAAAGCACGCGAAAACGATCCAGAACATTGAAAAACTCGCGGACATTCCCCTCCCAATGACGATCGCTTAGCCATGAGACGAGCTCGCCATCGAAAATTCGGGGATTGACCTTGGTCTGTCGGCACCAGAACTCAATCAATTCGGGAATATCTTCCCTATGGCTGTCCAAGGGCGGCAGTGTTATGGAAAAGACCCGCAAGCGATACCAAAGGTCCATGCGAAAGGTGTTGTTTCGTATCATGGCTTCAAGAGGCCGGTTAGTGGCACAAACCAAGCGGACATTGGCCGTAAAAGCTTGGTTACAGCCCAGGGGCTGATAGCAGCCGCTGTCCACAAAGCGCAGGAGTGTCATCTGCAAATCGGGAGAGGCATCTCCAATCTCATCCAAGAAGAGCGTTCCCCCTTCGGCCTCGGCCACACAGCCTTTCCGTTTGCTGGCGCCCGTAAACGCCCCCTGTTCACAACCAAAGAGCTCTGCATAGGCCAATGAATCCGGAATGGCCGCCACATTCCTGGTTACAAACGGTCCTGTTCCCTGCGGAGAGGCCCGATGAAGCAATTGCGCGGCAACCGTCTTGCCGGTGCCGGTATCACCCCGTAAAAGCACCGGTTTTGATTCACTGGCAAAGAGTGAAAGAACCTTGCGGACATTCTCCATGACCACCGAGGAGCCACAGAGGGCAGCGAAGTTGGATGAGGGACCGGGTAAAGCGAGAGCGGGCCGCAACAGGTGGGGGATTTCCACATCGGCTACAAAATCTTGCAAGGCAGGAGAAGGCGAGGAATAGAGCTGACGCTCACGTTCGTCCCGGTAGTGAACGAATTCGGCGAAAATCTTTTTCCGCAGCCAGGACGTGGACCAGGGTTTTGAAATGAACGCATACGCTCCCCATCGGCGCAAGTTGTCACAAAACCAGAGTGGCGGATTTTCATGAAGTATGATGATACAGGGCCGGGAAGGAAGGGATCTCAAACGCGAAATCAAATCGGGAATATCCACAGACCTCGTATTGAACAGAGGCTCGAGAATTACGACATCGGGCAGCTGCACCCGTGCCAAGACACAGGCTTCATCGGGATCGGCACACACTTCAAGGAGATACTCACCAGACAGGGCAAAACAGAGTGCGGCGAGAGATTCAGAGCTCTCGTCTATACACAAAACTTTAAGCAATACCCCTTCACCTCCTCCTGAACAGCCGGTAACAGAGCAGGAGGATATTGTAGTATGCCCACGGGAATATTCGCAAGGAATAAAACGGATTTTTGACAGCGTGCAGGAGCCCCTCGAGACCACGGTCCCAGAGGGCTTTTGACGGACGGTGCTTGCGTTCGGAGAATACGTCGAAGAGATCGCCGCACCACAGCTTGAGCCCCGGTCCCAGCCGCCGCAGATTGCGATAGATCCAGCGCTCCTCGCCCGGCACCCCTTCACCCACCAAAAGGAGGGACGGAGACGCCTTTCGAATACCGGTTACAATGAGAGACTCTTCGCTTTTTCGAAAGCCGCCGTTGAAGCGCCCCACAATACGGACGCCGGGAAAGGTATGCCGCAGGTTGCGCTCGGCTGTCTGAAGGCTCTTCTTGCGCGCCCCCAGAAGGTACAACGAGCGGTTGCGCGGCTCAAGGGCTCCCAAGAGATGTACCACAAGGTCGAAGGGCATCCAGCGCACTGCCCGCACCCCGCTTACAAAACGCAAGCCGCGAGTTATCGCCCGGGAGATGGGAATGACCAGGGAAGCCCCCAATACCCAGGCACGGAAGTCGTTGTTGCGACGGGCGCGGAGGAGGTCGGAAAGGCTCAAGAGTATAATCTGATGGGAACGCTCTTCGGAAAGGAGGGTATCGACAATGGCCGGGAGGTCTTCAGGCGCGACGACATCCACCGGGACCCTGAGAAACTGAACACGTGTTACATCGGGCAGGACGGGGTGCGAATGTGCCATGACGATTTCTCCAGCATGATAATCTGTGCCGCAGCCAATGCGAAAAGGGCGGCAGTTTCGGTGCGCAGAACAGTGGGACCCAGAACAAAGGGCAAAAACCCCCGTTCCATAAAGAGAGAACACTCTCCCGGTGAAAAGCCCCCCTCCGGGCCAACGGCAACAACCAGTGTATCGGGAGTGCTGTCAAGATACCGGTGAAGGGTATTCTGTGCAAGCACATCCTGGTGCATAAGGAGTGAACAAACCCGCTCTGCACCGGCGAGGAGGGCGTCACGCAAGTCGAGGGCTTCCAACGTACTTGCACACAGGTGTATGCGGCACGCCTGTGCGGCCCCCGACTGCTGAACAGCCTCCTTGGCAACACGCTCGAAGCGCCGGATACGGGCGGGAAAATCCTTCACGTCGGGGCGAACAACCGCATGTTCACCGACAAAGACGATGACATCCGCGACACCCAGCTCGCCCGCCTGTCGCACGATAAGATCGAGCTTCTGGCCCTTCGGCCAGCCCTGCATGAGTATCGTGCGAGGCAGCGTTCCGGTATGGGCGGCACGCTCCCGGTCGCGGGACTTCTCACGCTCCAGGGCGGGGGCATCGACTGGCAAATCGGCAGGGCCCTTTTCCGCACACAGCTCACACGAGAGGCTGTCGCGCAGCTTCTCGTATATGCGAAGGGTGTACTCCCGATGGCCGCCCGGCGAGAGGGCGCGAAAGGAATCCCCCACCCCCAGACGCAAGACCCGAGAAAGATAGCGGGCATCGCGTCCCCGCAGAGTAATGCGGCCATGGGAATCGGGCTCACTGGCGAGAAGCAAATGCCTCATATCAGCGAGGAAGGACCACAGCCATATGCATCAGACCGGCCATCAACACGAAGCGACCCCCAGCTGCTAGCGGGACACATCTTCATCAGCAATATCTTCTTCTTCAATCTCGAGGAGGTGCTCATCCTGGAGTTGCTTGAGACTCTTGACGCCCGAAAGAACCTCATCCCAATCATCCTCGCCAAACAAATCGACCGCCGCCTTGAGCTGAATATCGTACTCCAAGTCGTAGACCGGGGCGATAACCGTCCGGTTGAACTCGTCGCGCAAGAGGCGTGATACAAGGGTCTGCGAAAGCGGATACGTCGCCAGGATCGCCTTCACCTCACGGGCAATGGCGGCGGCATCGGCCGTGGGGTTCTCTTTTACAAAACGCCGAATGCGCCCGGATTCAAGGAGCTTGGAAAAGGACTCCACCTCTTCATCGCTCAGTTCGGGAACAAGAATTTCGCGATCCGGGGGAATACCGATTTTGTCAATGTTTACATCGCTGGGGGTATAATAGCGGGCAGTTGTAAGCTTGAACCCGGTCGAACCGAGAGGATACACCTGCTGAACAGAGCCCTTGCCGTAGGATTTTTCACCCACGAGAATGGCCCGACCGCGATCCTTGAGGGCGCCAGCGACAATCTCGGAGGCAGACGCGGAACCACGATTTATAAGGACTACAACCGGGATGCGAGGATTCACAAGTGTTCTGCGGGTCGCGTTGAAAACCACGTTATCCCCGGAAATTCGGCTGCGGGTCGAGACGACTACCCCGCCATCGAGGAAAATATCGCAGATGTCGATAGCAGACTGAAGCAGCCCGCCGTAGTTGTTGCGGAGGTCAAGTATCAGTCCTTTGTATTTTGACTTTGTGAACCCGGCAATGGCCTCCCGGCTGCGCTCGGCGGTGTTGGGAGTGAAGGTGGTAAGACGCAAATAGCCGATATCACCAATCATGGCGCTCTTGACGGTGGGCACTTCTATTATCGCCCGGGTCAAGGTGACGGGAAACTCGAGTTTTTCGCCGCGGCGAATGAGAATCGTTACATCGGTGCCGGGGACGCCGCGCAGGTGGGCGAGAACCTCCTCCATCGACATCTTGCCCGTGGAGGCCCCCTCGATTTCAATAATGAGGTCACCGGGATTGATGCCGGCCTTCCAGCCGGGAGTGTCCTCGATGGGAGAGGCCACTTCGACGAATGAAGGGAGATCGGAGCCGGGGGGGACAATCTGTTTGTTTATATAGAGACCGACACCGCCAAAACTGCCACGCGTCGTATCGTTGAGGTCGCTCATATCCGATTCCGCCAAAAAGGTCGAATAGGGATCTTCAAGCGCCTCGAACATACCCTGCATGGCCCCTTCATAGAGCAGCTTGGGGTCGATATCGTCTACGTAGTTTTCGCGGATGAAGTCGAAAACGTTCTGCATGATCATCGCATAGCGACGGGCATCGTCCTCCGACTGGCTGTCTCCGGACTCGGCCGAGGCCATGGGAACGGCAAAAAAGACGAAGAGCCCCCCTAAAAGCAGGGTGGAGAGGACCCAGGCGAGGGTAAAAGGACGTGACGGGCGGGCCGAGTCGACCGGCCGGGGTTCATTGTTCATGCTCCCATTTTATGGAGCGGCCTCGATTTGTCAACTGCGTAAGGACCTGCACCACTCAATACAGCCCGTTGGAGAAGAGAGTCGGCCCCTTGACCCGAATCGCGTATGACCGTAGAGTTTTTCCATGCGACGCATTAGCCCGGGAGCCCTGATACTGCTTGTCTACGATATTTTCCGTATTGTGGTACTCATCCGCACATTCGGAGCCCTCACCGAAGCCCTTGCGGGCTACGAACGCGCTGCGGTCATGGCCTTGGGCGTACCGCAGGCCCTCTTTACCTTCATGGCTCTCTTCCTTCTGCTCGACTCCAATGCATACCGACCCTATGTGCCCCTGTACACGGCCGGTAAAATCCTTTCGGGCCTTCTCTTTTTCATCATTTCCATACTGATGATTCCCGCCGTTATCGAAAACGGTGCATATATCAATCCCGCGAATCTCGCACGAACGGGCACCCTTTTTGCAATCGGCCTCTTCGACGTCCTTTCGCTCATTCCCATGAACATTGTCAATCGCCGTGTTGGCACGACCAGTCGTGTTGGCACGACAGCACACAACGCGAGGATTGAAAACAACCGGCCACAACAGCCGGCGGAAGGAGTACACTGATGCGCATACTGCCCATTGCCAGCGGCAAAGGTGGCGTGGGAAAGTCCATGTTTGCGGCCAATCTCGCCGTCGCCATGGCCCAAGCCGGTAAAAAAGTGGTCCTCGCCGACCTCGACCTCGGGGCTTCCAACCTCCACCTCATTATCGGACACCGTGCCCCGCCGGTGGGAATCGGCTCCTTCCTCAACGACACCAAAATTGACTTCAACTCCCTCGTGGCGGATACCGATATCCCCAACCTGCGTTTCCTTCCGGGCGACGCGGAAATACCCGGGAGCGCCAACCTCAAGGCCAACCAGAAAAACGCCCTTGCGCGCCGCCTGTTGAGTCTCGACGCCGACATCCTCATCCTCGATTTGGGGGCAGGGACCCATCAGTCCATACTCGATTTTTTCCTTCTCTCCGGGCAGGGCATTGTCGTTACCGCCCCCACGGTAACCGCGACCCTCAACGCCTACCTCTTCCTGAAGAACGCCGTCTTTCGGCTTATGTATTCGTCCTTTTCCAAGGGCAGCGAGGCCCTCAAGTACCTGGAATCCCTTCGCAAAGAAGGCGGCAGCCTGCAAAAACTCTACGTACCGAAGCTGATGGACGAAATTGCACGAGTCGACCCGGAATCCCACCGCAAGCTCAAGGAACGACTCTCGTTCTTCCGCCCGCGGCTGGTCATGAACATGATAGACGACCCCAAGGATGCGGAAAAAGCCCTTAAAATCCGGCGTTCCTGCGCAGAATATCTGGACGTACAGCTTGAACACCTGGGCATCATCTACCGCGACAGCCTCCAGGACACAGCGCTATCGGCTCGCCTTCCCATCATCCTGTACAAGAACCAGTCCATCATTGCACAGGCCATCTACCGCATCGCTGATAAAATCCTTCAAACAGAGGAAGAAGGGGCCATTCTTGAAGGACGGACCATCGAGGAGAGCTTCCAGGAGGCAAACCTCGAAGCCGAAATCGACTTCCAGTCGCGAATGGGCTACGTCGAAGATCTCCTGCACTGCGGTGCACTGAGCGTCGGGGAACTGGCCGAAATCGTGCGAAGCCAACAGTTTGAAATAAACCAATTGCGCAAGGAAAACCTCTTTTACAAGAGCAAGCTCTCCAAGGCCATGGCCTTGGGCTTCACTCCTTGACGCCCACCTGTACTATACTGATGACAACAGGAGCGTGTGAGCGTCAATGGCCGGAACTTTGATCCACGGCGACTTATCGGTCAAGACCGACAGCCTCGAAACAGAGGCTCTTCTCGTCTTTATCCCGCAAGAGGGTGGCCGGGAGTGGAACGCCGAAAGCATAGTCAAATACCTCGGGGAGGAGCGCATCACCCCCCTGCCCTCTACGCGCGCCCTCGAGGAAACCCTGCAAAAATGGAGCAAGATTGGCGAACAGGCAAACGTACTCATTGCCCGGGGCACCCCGCCACAAGAGGCGACCCCCGAAAAAGTCAAATGGCAGGTTGGGGCCATCCCCGAGGACCTTACGGCTCTGGCGCAAGAGACCATAGAGCGAGCCAAAGCCCCCGAAATCTGGAAAACCGTTACGTCACGGGTAAAACGCGAATCTATTGTAAAGAAACCGGCGGCCCTGCCCTTCCTGCCCCCCAAAGAAGAGCGCATAACCAGCTGGGAACAGACAGAGAAAAAAGAAGCCGTTTATGTCGACGCGAAGGTACTGGAAAGCCGATGGACACCCGCCGGGGAAAGCATCGGGGCAATCATGGCCGCAAAGCCCGGCAAGAGCGGCAAGAGCGTCTTTGGCCAGAACATCCAGCCCGACCTTGGCGCAGACACGGGTTTCCATACCGGGCAATACATCCGGCGAGAACGGAATGAACTCTTCGCAGAAAAAGAAGATATCGTTCGGATAGGAAAGAACTGGGCCGATATCCTGCCGCTGGCCCGTCACCGCCTCGAATTCGGCCGGGGCAGCGACGGGATTACCCCCGTCGCCCGCTTCATTCGCGGGGATCGCCGCATCGCCCCGCCAGACCCGACCGCCGTACTTGAAGAGGCAGCGGGGGCCGTGGAGAACGAAGAAGAACTCGTTATCCGCGAAGAACTTGAACGGGAAATTACCAACGCAATGCGCGGGAGCGAAGACCTTGTCGTCATACCGCTGCTCAAACCGCGCGAGGCACTCGCCGAAGTCCGCATCGAAGAAGGCGGCCTCAAAGCCACCCTCAAGCTGCGAAAAGCCCTCGCCGGCCATCCGCCCCTGGAACTCAAGGCCATATCCGCCGCAATCAAGGAATCGGGGGTACGCGGCTTCAAAGCAGAAGAAGTAAAAACCGCCATACTCGACTTCATGAAGAGCGAACGGCTCGAACTGTACAACTACGTCCTTGTAGAAGGCCGGCCGCCCACCCGCGGGGAAGACCGCACGGCAAGCCTGAGCGCCGCCTTTGTACCCGAAGCAAAGAAGGCGACGCTTATCGAGCGGATCAAAACCCTGGATGCGCAAGAAGCGCACGAAGAGCCGCCCTTTGCCCCGCACATGGACTGCCAATTCGCCCCCGTCCAGCAGGGCCAGAAGGTCATTGATCTGGGGCCACCCTCGCCCGGGACACCCGGCATGGATGTACGGGGACAGGTTCTCCCCGGCATCCCCGGCAACGACCCCGAACTCAAACTGAGCGAGGGCCTGCGCCTCGTGCGCAACGAGGTTGTGACCGAACGCGAGGGGCTCTTTATTGTGGAAGCCGCTGAACAAACTGTACGCGCCCGCATCGTCCCCTATCGCGATGCGGAGGTACAAGTTCAAGTAAGCCAGGACGGCATGAAGGCCTGGCTGGTTCTCGAAAAGGGCGAGGGCGCCGGCCTTCCCCTCTCGCGGGAAGAGATCGACCTCCACCTCAAGGAAGCCGGCGTTATTGCGGGGCTCGACGAGGACATCATACAACAGGCCCTTGCGATTGCGCGCCGCGACGGCAAGACAGAGGCCATCCTCATTGCAAAGGGGACAGCGCCTGTCGCGGGGGGAAGCACCACGATTACCTGGCTCGTCGAACGGGCTTCGGGCAAGGCGGTTGTTCTCGATGAAGGCGGCAGGGCCGACTTCAAGAACCAGGACCGCTTCTCGAGCGTCAAGGAGGGTATTCCCCTCGCGGAAATCATCAAGGAAGGCGATGACGGCAAGCCCGGTTTCGACGTACGCGGCCGCGAACTGGCTCCACAGAAGGGCACCAGCGTCGAACTCGACCACGACGAGAGCATACGGGAAGAGGCAATACCCGGCGGTATCCGGCTCATCGCAGCCCGGACGGGCGAACTCGTGTACGACGGCAAGAGCCTCAAAATAAGTGCCATTCACGCCATAAAGGGCGATATCGGTACGGGGACCGGGAACGTCAAGTTTACCGGGGAAGTGCGCGTATCGGGGTCGGTCAAGGCGGGCTTTGCGGTTGTGGGCGAAGGCGATGTCTTGATTGGCGAAACCGTCGAGGCGGCCTTGGTGTCTGCCGGGGGCAAGATTATCATAACGCAGGGGGTGGTGGGCGCCGGCAAGGCAATCATACGCGCCAGGCAGACCATCGAAGCGGGTTTTGTGGAGCAGTCCACCCTGCTCGCGGTGGAAGATATCAGAATAAAAAACGGCTGCCTTCTTTCCAACGTCAAGACGAACGGGAAGCTCTGGCTCGTCGGTGAAAAGGGCCACCTTATTGGAGGCATTTGCCGCGCGCGCAGCGGCGTCGAGTGTGCAAACCTGGGCAGCGAGCGGGGCGCCCGCACCGAAATATCCTTTGGGCAGGACTACCTCATACAAGATCAAATCGAAGTAACTGAGCGCGAGCTGGAAAAGCTCAAGGCAGCCCTCGCGGATCTCGACAAGAAGCTCAAGGCCCTCGAAGGACAGAGTTCCCCGGCCCTCAACGCTGCCCGGGCGGAAAAAGTGCGCCTGATGAAGCTTACCGAAAAATACGGCATGCACCTCTTTACCCTGCGCGAGAAGTTCGAGGAACACCATGAATCGGGCATCCTCGTACGCGGGGCCGTCTTCCCCGGTGTTGTCATGGAGAGTCACGGGCGCTACTATGAAGTCAAGCAGAAGAAGACCCAACTCGCCTTTGTCTTTGACCGCGAGCTGGGACGCATTCAGGAAAAACCCCTGAAAAACAGTTAGCGGGCGGGCGCTTGCCCCCCGCACACACCCAGGAGAACCGACCATGCCACTTGCCATCAATTTCCCCGCCTGGCTCAAGCCGGAGATTATCCCCGGGCTCCCCATCCGCTGGTACGGCCTCATGTACTTTGTCGCCTTTGCCGTGGCATACCTGCTGTTCAAGCGCGTGGCGAAAGAACGCAAGCTGGGCTGGAGCGATGACGACGTACAGGGCATCTTCTTCTGGGGCATTGTGGGCCTATTGATAGGGGCGCGACTCTTCGGCACCCTTGTATACGATACCTCCGGCACCTACTGGCGGCAGCCCTGGCTCATCTTCTGGCCCTTCCGCGGCAAAACCTTCGTAGGCCTGCAGGGCATGAGCTTCCACGGCGGCGTCGTGGGCGGACTCGCGGGCTTCCTGCTCTGGTGCCGGCGCCACCGGGCCGATGCCCGCGTCGTGGGCGACCTCTTCGCCCTGTCCATCCCCCTGGGCTACACCTTCGGGCGCTTGGGGAACTTCATCAACGGGGAACTCTGGGGTCGCGTGACCGCCCTTCCCTTCGGCATGGTCTTCCCCCATGCACCCAAACTGCCCCTGGGCGAGGCGTGGGTACGCGAAATCGCGGAAAAAGCCGGCCTCGAGACGGCCGGGCTCGCCCTCATCAACCTCCCGCGCCACCCCTCGCAGCTCTACGAGGCCCTCTTCGAGGGTGTTGTCCTCTGGGCCATACTCTGGGCCCTGCGCAACCGCAAACTCTTCCGCGGCTTCATGATCGGGGCCTTTCTCGTCGCTTACGGGGCCATACGCTTTGTCATCGAATACTTCCGCGAACCCGATGCAGACTTGGGCTACCGCATCATGCTCGTAGAGACCGACATACCGCCGGCGCTCTTTTCATCGGTATTCAACCTTACAACCGGCCAGCTCTTCTGCCTCGCCATGATTCTGGCGGGCGCCATCTGGTGGATCATAGCCGCCCGCCTTCCACAGGATACGCCCATCGGCCCCCTCCTTCCGGTCGCCAGCGGGACGACAGGAACCGGCTCCGGGACGGATTCCGGCCGCAAGAACGAAGGCCGTCGACGAAGCGGGAAAAAATAACTACAATACGCAGAACGGGAGAGCCATGAACGACGCACGGGACGATCAAATGTACGAGATAAACAACCTGCTGGACCGTATCCGTACCGAATTCTACGAACTGCTCGCCTTTGACCCCGACGCGATTGCTTCAAGCGAACGCGACACCCGCCGCCGGGAAGTACTCTTCCTGGTGGCGGAACTACGCATGATGGCCGAGCGCAGTTGAGACTGCCGCCGGCCTGCCGGATGGTGACACGATGAGATACTACAGTACACGCGACAAAAACCGGGCCGTCTCCTTCGCGACCGCCGCCCTCGAGGGGCTCGCCCCGGACGGTGGGCTCTACATACCCGAAACCCTCCCCCACTATACGAGCGCCGTCAAGAATTCGCTGTCCACCATGAGCTTGGACGAAATCGCCTTTGAAACCATCCGCCCCTTTGTCGCCGGGGAGATACCGGCAGGGGTTCTCGAAGAACTCGTCCAGGACGCCTTCAACTTCCCCGCCCCTCTCGTCACGGCCGATGACCGGCTCGTCATGGAGCTCTACCACGGGCCCACCGCGGCCTTCAAGGACTTCGGGGCGCGCTTCATGGCCCGCGCGTTTTCGTATTTGCGGCGGGGCGAAGACCGCCGCCTGCGCATACTCGTGGCCACATCCGGCGACACCGGCGGGGCCGTCGCAGACGGCTTCTTCGGCGTAGAGGGTATCGACGTCACCGTCCTCTATCCCAAGGGGCGGGTGAGCCCCCTGCAGGAGCGACAGATTGCCGGCTTGGGCGGAAACGTGAGCGCCTGCGCCGTCGAGGGGAGCTTCGACGATTGCCAGGCAATGGTAAAGGCGATCTTCAATCGCCCGGATATCCGCAGCCGCTTCGCCCTGTCCTCGGCCAACAGCATCAACATCGCCCGCCTTGTCCCCCAGACCATCTACTACAGCGCCGCCGCCGGTCGCGCTTGGGCGGGAAAGACCGACCCGGAAGGGCCGGCGAGCGCCCGCGTTCGCCCGGCCCCGGCCGCTCGCGGTGCGACAGCCGACAGTGTCGCCATCTGCGTCCCCTCCGGCAACTTCGGCAACCTTACCGCCGGCATGTACGCCCGCGAGATGGGCGCGCCCATCAGCCTCTTTGTGGCGGCGACCAATCTCAACAAGACCGTCCCCGATTACCTCGAAAGCGGCGAGTACCGCACCCGGGAATCACGTGCGACCCTCTCGAACGCCATGGACGTGGGTGCCCCCTCGAATTTCGAGCGCATGAGCGCCCAGTATAGTCACGCAGAGCTTTCCCGCCTCATCAAGGGCGTATGGGTCGACGATGCCGATACCACCGCCACCATAAAGGACGTGTTCGAGCGTAGCGGCTATGTACTCGACCCCCATACCGCAGTGGGATGGAAGGGTATCGACCGCCTTGAAGCGACCAACGGGGCCCTTGCCGGTGCCCGCGTCGTGATGTCGACCGCACACCCGGCCAAATTTGCAGAGACCGTCGAGCCTGTCTGCGGGGCGCTTCGCATGCCGCCCTCCCTTGTGGCCGCCATGGACCGCAGTGTGGTTGCGCAGACCATCGCCGCTTCCCCCGAAGCACTCGTCGAAGTACTCGAGCACAGCGGTACATGACCAGCGCACAGGAAGACGCTTTTCAGGATTACCTCGACGAAGCGACTGCGGCCTTCACAAGCGAAGAGCTCGTCGACTACATCCGTTCCCGTCATCCCGGGGGGACGCGCCGCCTCGAGGAAGACCTGCGATCTCTTCTCCACACCCGCCGCCTCGCCTTCCCGACCCCAGACGGCAAGTGGATTACCCGCCGGGGGGCCTTTGAAGGCAGGGCCGTACTGGCCAAACCGGACAGGGTGGAACTTGAAAACGGCGTTTTCTTCCCCGGCCACCGGGCCCTGCCGCTCATGAACCCGCTACGCATGCCCCATGAACTCAGCTTTACCCTGAACGGCCAAACAGTCCCGCGAACCAGCATTGAAGCCTCCCCGGATGAGCTCTACGGCTACTACGACCTCTTTGGCGAGGAATACGCGCCCCAATACATTGCACGCGACAACAAGGAAAACGAAAAGGCTTACAACGCAGACCCCTACGAAGACCCGCCGGAGGTCTCTGTCCAATGCCTCGACCTGCGCGCCATGTACCGCGAAGAGGGATTCCGCCTAGGCGACTACCTCCTGCTTGCCTGTGACGATTGGCGGCAGGGCATCTTCTCCATCAAACGGGTGCCCGCCCAAGAAGCCCATGCGGGAAGGGGCCCCGGCACCCTCCACCAGGGGGACATCCCCGGCCAGAAAGGCCCCGAAGATTGGGAAGAAGCACTCAGGGCCGGCTTCGGCCGCGCCTTCGATTACGTCGGCCCGGGAGCCTCAACCGAAGAGCAAATTGCCTTCGCCTTTTGGTTTACCGGAGAACGGGCATTCACCCTTCCCGCCTACAGCCTCGAAGAATTCCTCTGGGAGCGGGACAACGGCATCGAGATCGTTCCCTTCGGGATGGAAACCCGCTTCTGGCTCACGGGAAAGGAAATCCCCGTATCGGGCCCTTGGACCGCTGATGGCGATGACAGCACCCGCACCGAAATGGAGAAGCGCCTCGACGCCGTCGGGATCCACTGCAGCGAATACGTCCTCGACGGCTTCGTTCTCGATTCATTCTGGCGGGGACAGCCGGATCCCGCCCAGACCCTCGACCGCATCATTCCCCCGGGGCTCACCGTCGATGAAGTTACCCGCTTCTGGCTCTTCCGTTTCATCATCGAAGCGATCGAAGATCTTGGCCCCGGCTACAATTCCTTCGCAGACCGATCCAGAGGACCCCTTCGCAATCGCGCGTGTGAGCTCTACGCCGCCATAATCGGCCTTGAAACAAGCCTGGGCACCGCACGCAACACCCGTGACCCCGCCCCCGATTGGCTCCCGGCACACCTCCACGTAACCCTCTCACAGCTGCGTCTCCACTGCGGGAACCTCCTGGAAGACATCGATTGGGAAGACAGCTTCGAGACACAGAGCCCGGAGGCCGTCGACAACGCCCTCACCAACCTTGAAGACAGCTATGCCGATCTGCGCGAAGAACTCGAAGACAGCCGCCGGGCCTGGCGCAAAAACAAGATCTCCATCGTTCGGCCCCACAAACAGGGTCCAACACCGCCCGACAGCACTGGCGCGACTTCGCCGGCCGCTACCATTCCCGCCCCCGGAGCAGTGGAACAAACCCCCGTTTGGTACGCTATTCAGGCGAGCCTCGTGGGCACACGTATCTGGCGACGGCTCCACATCCCCGCAAAACTCTCGCTCGCCAAACTTCATGAACTCATACAGTACACCATGGGCTGGAGTGCCGAACGCCTTCACGGCTTCATGGCCGGTGACGCCGTGTACGGTCAAGACCAGGGAGGCTTGGACGAAGAGGCAACCTGCATCACCGATCTTGTCGATGCAGGGAAGCGCGAATTGAACTATGATTACGACTATAGCGCAGAGTGGGAATTCAAGCTGCGCCTCTTGCACGAGATCCCGCCGCCCACCGATGCACTCATATCCTGCCAGGCAGGTGAGGGAGCAGCCCCGCCGGAAGACGTCGGCGGCCCCCTTCGCTGGCGCCGCCTCGTTCAGGCCCTCACCAAGGGGCCGCAGGCCGAGCGGCAGGAAGCGAGAGCAGTACTGGGAGAATCCTTTTCCCCGACACTCTTCGATCGCGACGCACTCAACGCCCACCTTGCCCGTTTCAATATGGAGGATTAGCCAGATGGAAGAAGACAATCAGTATACAAGCCTCGCCGAACTCATTACCCGTGGAGGCGTCCACTACAATCTCCAGGGCTCAAATGTCGAGAAAATCCTCACAGACCTTGTCGCCACCATCCCCCTGCCAACACACTGTAATCAGGACACCCTCCTTACCGCCATGCTCGAACGGGAAGCCCTCATGCCAACCGCCATTGGCGACGGTATTGCCCTGCCCCATCCACGAGCCCCCCTCATTACAGAGCGAAACAAACAACTCGTCGCCATCTGCTTTCCCGATCGCCCCGTAAACTGGCATGCACTCGACGGCAAACCTGTCCACAGTGTCATCTGCATACTCTCCGCATCACCCAAAGACCACCTGCGCAGCCTTTCGCGCATCAGTTACCTTTGCCGCCAGGGCCCCTTTGCGACACTCCTCGCCCACCATGCCAGCCGCGAGGAAATCCTCGAAGAACTCCAAAAAGCGGAGGAAGTCTGGGCAAATCGGTGATACACTCATAATCACCTTTACACTTGGAGTGGCAACATGGAAGTGCAGCGACAGCGGGTACTCGACGAACTCACGCGGGCATGGTCTGCGGACAGCCTCGACATGGAGGCCTACGAACAGCTCGTTGAAGAAGCGCAGCGGGCAACCCGCCTTGAGGAGCTCGACCGGCTCATGCACAAGATCGGTGCGACTCCGCCAGCCCCACTCAATGAAGAAATTCCTGCTGATAAGAATGGAGCCGCTTCGAGGCCCCCTGAACAGGACGGCACCGGGGCCGCAGAGACCGAAGAGTCGCCGCGCACACAGGTCTCAAACCGCATCCAACAGTCCACCTGCATACTCTGCAGCCGCGAGTACCGCGGCGACTGGCTCAACGAATCGATCCTGGCAGATACCACGATCCTGGGCAGCACCGTCTACGACTTTCGCGACTGCTGGTTTCCCTCGAAGGAAATCCGGCTCGAAGTAATGACCGCCTTGGGTTCCGTGGAAATTATTGTGCCAAAGGGTGTCGCCGTACGGATGGATGCCGTCCCCGTGTTGGGCGAAGCCGCGATTCACAAGAGTGTCACCACCCGTGCAGAGGATGCGAAGGCCCTGCTCATCGTCTCCGGATCAATCATGTTGGGCTCTGTCCAAATCAAGTGCAAGTAAAGGGCCCCGCCGGGGAACAAGCGCTAAGGCAAAAAGACACTACACCTGTATGCACACAGTGCGGGCTCCCGGCCGGCTTCCATGGTTGGACTGTGGGCAAGGAGGGACTCTGCCCCCTCTGCGCTGGCCCGCCAAGCAATCCGCGCCCGCCGCTCCCCCCACTCCCCACGCCGGAACGGGCAAAGGCCCTCTTCGATGAGCGACTCGCCCACGCTCGCCGTTCTGCCGGAGTGCAGTGCCTGGTGGGCCTGAGCGGCGGCAAGGATTCCTCCTGGCTCGCCCTGCACCTCGTGCGGGATCTGGGGCTGCGCGTTGTGGCCGTCACCTTCGACAACGGCTTCCTTACCCCCCTCGCCCGCCAGAATATCGAGCGCATCGTACGCGAGCTCGACCTCGAACACCACTGGATACGACCCGACCCTGCGGCCTATAAAAAGGTCTGGGGCGCTGCCCTGCGCGAATGGGGACAGCCCTGTTTGGCCTGCACCCTTCCCTGCGCCATGGCCCTGCACAAATTCGCCTTCGAACGGAATATCCCCCTCATTATCCACGGGCGCAGCCCCTGGCAGCTCTTCAAGGAATACCACCCCCTCTCGCAGGACGCATTCATCCCCTTTATCGCCTCCAACCTGGCCCAGCGCAGTGAAGAGCGCATAAAGGCAGCCTCGCTCGCGGCCCTCGAGAAGGCCCGCCGCCTCTTTTCGCGCATACTGCCAAAGGGAAGCTTGCGCGAGCAATTCCTCGCCGACATCCTCCCCGACCTGTCCACATGGCGGGCCGCGGCGCAGGTCCCCGAACTGGCGGGAATCTTCCTCTACGAGCCCTACGACGAAGAGGCTATCAAGGCCCGCCTCGAAACCGAAACCTCCTGGCAGCGGGCCAGCGACGACGCACTCCTGGGGCACGGCGACTGCGCCATCCACGACGCCGCCGCCTGGATAACGAAGCGGGTTCAGGGGCTCCCGGTCTTGGGCCTTGAGCTCGCGACCGCACGGCGCATGGGAGGGCTTTCGCCCGAACAGGCAGTGGAGCGACTGGCCGCAGACGCATCCTTCCGCCCCGCAGCGCCGCGGGACCTGGGCATCCTCCTCGAACACTGCGGCCTTACAGAACACGAACTCCCCGCAATCTTGGCCCGTGCCCGCAGGCGCCAAAGCCTCCTGCGCCAGCTGTCCCGCCTGAGCGCCCGCTTGAAGGGCGCTTTGAAGAGCGGGCCAGAGAGCGGCAGCGACACTGACAATACCAGCCCTGTTGGCGCCAGCCCGGGCCGCAACGGCCCGTCGGCAGCGAAGGCCCAAACGGCCGATCGGCAGGAGTGGCGCGACAAGACGCCGCTTCGCTACGCGAACTGCTGGGAAGATGCGGATACCCTTATTGCGCGCATGGGCCCCCTCGAGGGCAAGAACGTCGTCTCGATCGCATCGGCGGGGGACAACAGCTTTTCCCTGCTTGCCGCCGGGGCCGCCCGGGTGACAGCCATAGACCTGAACCCGGTGCAAATACAACTCTGCGAGCTCAAAAAGGCGGCCCTGCGCACCCTGTCCTACGAAGAGCTCCTCGTCTTTTTGGGGGCGGGAGACAGTACGCGACGGGCCCGCATCGCAGAGCTCTGGCCACGAGTTCGCGAGGCCCTTCCCCCGGCAAGCGCCCGGTGGTGGGACCAGCGGAAGAAGACTATCAGCCGTGGCGTTCTCCATGCGGGGCGCTTCGAAGCCTACTTCCGGCTCTTTCGCCGCCTGGTCCTGCCGCTTGTATGGTCGCACCGCGACCGCGAACGCGTCTTTACACTCGCGAATCGCGAAGAGCGCGCGGCACACTTTGACGGGCGCCTCAATACCAAACGCTGGCGGGCCCTCTTCTCCCTGTTTTTTTCGCAGGGTGTCATGGCGCGAACGGGGCGGGAAAAGGCATATTTTCGCTACGCGAGCGGTTCGCTCCCGGCACTCATCGAAGAAGGGGTGCGCAGGGCCTTTGTCGACAACGACCCTAAGGACAATCCCTGGCTCTCGTACATCCTGCGCGGCACGTGGCGGGAAAGCCTGCCTCCCTGGCTGCGACCGGCGGCTTGGGCCCGCATCAAGGAGAGTCTGGACGATATACGCTTCGAGGTAAAAAGCCTCGAAACCCTCCTCGACGAGGCCAAAGCTGACAGCGGCCAAACAATCGACGCCTGGAACCTTTCGAATGTCTTCGAATACCTCGACGAAGAGAGCTTTTGCGGGCTGCGCACGCGCATACTCGCTGAGACAGAAATTGGCGGCCGGCTCGTCTACTGGAACATGATGGTGGTGCGCGTCCCGGATGAACGGCAACACGAAGCGGAAGACCGGGCGGCCCTCAAAGGAGCCGGCACCTTCTTTTACCGCGATCTGGTAAGCGAAACGAAGGGGGCAGACTGATGCCAAACACCCCGCCCCTTGCCCCAGCCCTCGCAATTGCCGTCGGGCTCTATGCAGCGAGCCTGGGACTCTGCGCCCTCTCTGCCCGTTTCGTCTTCAAAAAGAAGGAGTGGTCGCGAAAAATCGCCCACGTCCTTGCGGCCCTTACCGCCCTGGCCTTCCCCTTCCTCTTCGACTCCCACTGGCCCGTCCTTGTTCTGGCCATCGGGGTCTCCCTCGTCCTTTTTGTACTGCGCCTCAAGCGGGGCTTTCCGGCCCTCTACGATATCGGGCGGCGCAGCTGGGGCGAGCAGACGATGTGCCTGGGGCTCTACCTCGCTTTTCTTTTGACCGGCCGCCAGCCGGGGCTCTACACGGCAGTCGTGCTGATAACGGCCTTTGCCGACACGGCGGCGGCGGTGGCAGGGCGCCGGTGGGCGGCGCGGCGCCACAAGGAGACTGCAGACGAGAGTGTGGCCGCCAGTAAAACTGGCGCCGCCAGTAAAACTGGCGCCGCCACGAAAAGTGGCGCCGGATCCCTCGCCTTCTTTGCCGTCTGCGCCCTCATCCTCGTCCCCTGGCTTGTCCTTGACCCCGACGCCCTTTTCGCGCGCTTGAGCAGCATCTTCGATCCTTCAAGCGCCCTCCCCCTGGCAATCGGCCTCGCCCTCGCCATGGCCCTGGTACTCACCGTAGTTGAAGCGGTCAGTCCCTTTGGCAGCGACAACCTGAGCATTCCCCTCTCGCTCATCGGCCTCGCAGCACTGGCCCGCGCCTGGCCGCTGGCCTTCACCATCATCTTGCCGGCAGCCATCCTTGCCGCCCTTCCTGCCGTCTGGCTGCTTTCACGGCGGCGACCGGCGCCAAACACCCCATCCTCTCCAACCCCCGATACACCAAAAACCCCAAAAGGAGCAAGCAATGCAAAACGTTGAACCGAATCCCGTCCAATCGCCCCTCCACTACCTGCTCTCGCGCGCGAAACCCCTTACCCTCCTCGCGGCGGGGCTCCTCTGCGGCTTTGCCGCGAGCGGGGCACTCTATCCGCCAAATGCACTGGGGACATACCGCCCGGATGCTGCAACATGGCTCCAGCTCGCCCTCTTCGCGGGCCTCATCCATGCACTGCTCTTCCTGGCCATACGCTGCATCGACGACATCGTGGATCTCGACAGCGACCGCGAAAAGGGCCGATGGTCAAGCAGTATCGATCCGCGGCGCAGCCTCTACCCGCTGGCCGCCATCTTTACGCTGGCAGCCCTCGCCCTCGCCGTCTCCCAATCGCCATGGGCAGCCCTCGCCTGCGCTATCAGCCTTGCCCTCCTTTCCCTGCCTCGCCTTCCGGCGATCCTCAAACTGCCCATCGCAACAGCGGCAAGTACGGCCATCGCCATTCTTTTGGCCGACGCCCACTACGCAAAGCCCCTTGAGGAGCTCTTGCAGGGCACGAGCGCCGCGGCCGACTGGCGCAGCATCATCCTCTACGCCGCGTGGCTCCTCGCCTCGCTCGTTTCGCTTCAAATGATCAAAGGGCGCCGCGAGGGTGCCCCCAAGTGGCTGCCGGGACTCTTTGGACTGTTTATTGCAAGCTCCGGACTCCTCCTTGCAGGGCTGCCATGGATACGCTAGAGCAGGTCCTCGATTCCCGGCAGCTGCGTACGCGCGTAAGGGAGCAGGCCTCCCTCAATGCCGTCGCCGAACGCTTTGGGGGGAAGTGCGCGGGGCTCGCCCGCCTTGCCGCCACCCGGCCACAGATCGCCGTACCGGAATGGATTGCCCTCGACGAAGAGGCAATCGGGGCAGTCCTCAATCCCGCCGACCCTTCACGGGGAGAACTGCGAGAAAAGATTCTCGGGCTGATGGAAGAGCTGGCTTCACCCGCGGCGGCGAGCAAATTGGCGCTGAAGAATCCGGCGGGGATCAAAGCAAAAGCGAGCAAGCCGGGGGCACAGCTGGATGCATCGCAGTGGATCCCCCTGGCCGTCCGCAGTTCTGTCGTTGGAGAAGACGGCACCGAACACTCCTTTGCGGGGCAGTTTCTGTCCGTCCTCGATGTGCGCGGCCCGGAAGCCGTCCTCGAAGCGGTCAAAAAGGTCTTTGCCTCCTTTGACACCGCGGGAGTGCATGAATATCTCAAAGCCCGCCACCTGGCGCCTGGCAGCCTCAAGCCCGCCATACTCATACAGCGGATGGTCCCGGCCCGCGCCGCGGGCATTGCCTTTACCAGGACAGACGGAGCCCTCGTCGAGAGCATCAGCGGCCTTGGCGACGCACTCGCCGCAGGGCTCGAATCGGGCGACTCCTGGGAGCTCGACCGGCGCGGGCAGGTAAAAAGCCTCTCCGTGGCTTCGGGGCCGCCCAGCCTGAGCCCCCGTGACCTGCGGGAACTGGCCCGCGCACTGGACACACTGCGCCGCGACAGCGGCCGGGACGTCGACGGGAGCACCCCCCGTCATGCCAATACCCGCGAGCTCGATGTCGAGTTCGCCTTCGGTCCCGCCCATCAGCCCACAGGCGGCGACAGCGCCTCATGGGGCCGCGCCCGCTACCGCGGCCGCAACAGCAGCCGCAACCGGGGCAGGCTCTACATCCTGCAAGTGCGCCCCCAAACCGCGCCACCCGCCGCGAAGAGCGCCCCGGAAGCGACCGGGCCCGCCGAAGGCACCGTGAACCAGCCCGCCAAGCAACAGGGACAGGCCACCGGAAACCACCGCATCTGGGACAACTCCAACATCGTCGAGAGCTACAGCGGCATCACCCTGCCCCTTACCTTCTCTTTTATCCGCGTCGCCTACCGCGCCGTGTACCGCCAGTTCTGCGAACTCGCCGGCATCCCCCGCGCCACCATCGCCGCCCATGACAGCCTCTTTTCCAACATGCTGGGCATCTTTGGCGGCCGCGTCTACTACAATCTCCTCAACTGGTACCGCCTTCTGTCCCTCCTGCCCGGCTACGCCTTCAATCGCCGCGCCATGGAGGAGATGATGGGGGTGGGTAGCAGCCTCGAGGAGCAAGATGACAACAGCGCGGGCACCGCGAAAGGCACAGGCACTGCGAAAGGCGCGGGCCCCGCCGCAAAAAGCAGGCCCGCCTCCAAGATCCGCGAAAACCCCCTCGCCCGCATTTTTATCCACGGCCCCGCCCTCCTTCGCACCGTGCTCCGACTCGTCGGCCTCTGGTTCGGCAGCGGCCGGCGCATGGACCGCTTTATCCGCGACTTCAATGCGCGCTACCAGGTCTACAACACCCTCGACTTCGACGGCATGGACGAGCGCGCCCTCCTGGCCCTGCGCAGGGAACTCGAAGGTGAAATCCTCGCCCGCTGGAAGGCCCCCATCGTCAATGACCTCGTCGCCATGGTCGCCATGGGCGTCCTCACCCGCCTCCTCAAGCCCTGCGGCAGCGACCCCAACGCCCTCCTCGTCAACTCAGGCGGCATCCCCAGCGCCGCCATTGCTCAAGGCCTCGAAGAACTCGCCGCCCTCATCGCACAGGACGAGGCATGCTCCCGCGCCTTCCTCGCCGCAGACAGCCCCACCCGGGAACGCCTTGTCGACAGCGCCCCGCCAGAAAGCGGCATCCGCGAACACTGGCAGAGCTGGCTCGCCCACAACGGCGCCCGCGGTGTCGAAGAGATGAAACTCGAGTCCCGCCCCATCGGTGAAGACCCCGGCCTCTGCCTCCACCTGGTCGCGGAACTGGTCAAGGAGATTCAGGCTGATACGGACGCCCCGCCGCCAGCGCCCTCTTCATCCGACGGGCCCGCCCCCGCGACCGGGGGCCCACAGGGGCGGCGGCACGCCGCCGCCCCCCGCCAAGCTGGCGCCACCAAGGCCGCCCCCCCCCGCAATGATCCCCCCGACGGACTGCGCCTCAAACCCGCCCCCCTGCGCCGCGCACTTATCCGCTATTTTCTCGAACGCACCCGGCAGGCCATCCGCGACCGCGAGCGGCAGCGCTTCTGCCGCGCCGAAGCCTACAGCCTCATGCGCCGCCTCTTTGCGGCCCTGGGCCGCCGCTGGGCCCGCGACGGGGTCCTCGACGAGGCACGCGATATCTTTTGGCTGGAGTGGGATGAAATCGGCCGCGCCATCGAGGGGGCGCAGGACCTCGTCGCCTTTCGTGAACTGGTCGCCCTGCGCAAGGCTTCCCGCGAAACATCATCCGGCACGCCCCTCCCCGACCGCTTCGAGACATACGGCGTACCGGCCTTTTCCCCGCTGCCCACACGCCCGGCCGGTACCGCTACAGACAAACTCGCGGGGACCGGGGCATCCCCGGGCACTGTCGAAGGCCGTATTTTGAAACTCGAAACCCCGGACAGCACCCGGGAACTTTCCGGGCGTATCGTCCTCGCCCGCCAGACCGACCCCGGGTGGATTGTCATCTTCCCCGCCATCGCTGCCCTCATCGTCGAAAAAGGGAGCATACTCTCGCACAGCGCCATCGTGGCCCGCGAGTTGGGCCTTCCCTGCATAGTGGGTGCCCGCGGGGCCTTCGACCGCATCCCGGATGGAGCCCTCGTACGCATGGACGCATCGACGGGACGCATCCAGATTCTTGAAGAGGATTGAACATGCGCGTTTTCACCGTCCGCGACCGCGGCGCCGTTCACGATTTCATCACGGCCGGCCGGTCCATAGCCCGCCACAACGGGAGTCCCCTGCCAAATGCCGCTTCTGAACGATCGGCTTTTAACCCCAAGGCCCTCGACAAACACGACGAAAAGGCACTCTTCCTCCTGGCCCCACCGGCAAACGGGGCACCCATACCCTGGGGGGCCCGCGCCCTCCTGGTATTCCCCCGCTTCGACAGCACGGCCCGCCTGGGCTGGTTCGAGTCGATCGACGATGCGGCGACGGCCCTTCCCCTCCTTGAGCACGCCGCGACGATTGCCGCAAGCCGCGGGGCCGCCCGCATCCTGGGTCCCCTGGATATCCACACCTGGCAGCGCTACCGCCTCGTTACCGGCGGCTGGGGCCCGCCCCCCTTTGTCGGGGAACCGCAAAACCCCGCCTGGTACCCGGCCCTGTTCAAGGCCGCCGGCTTTACCGAGGTGGAACGCTACGTCTCTGCCCTGTGCACCGCGCCCCACCGCCATATCGCAAAGGCCCAAACCCTCTGCGACCGCTATTACAGCGCCGGTTACCGCATACGCCCCTTCAACCCCCACAAGAGCGATGCGGAACTGCGCAGCATTCACGATATCAGCCTCCAGGCATTCCCCGGCGGCGTGCTCTTTCGCCCCCTGTCCTTTCCCGAATTCAAAAGGCTCTACAAGCCCATACTCCCCTTTTTGCATCCGGGCCTCTGCGCCTTCGCCGTCGACCCGCAGGGAAACGACATCGGCTTTGTATTCGGCCTGCCCGACTACTACGCCCTGCGCGAACGCGACGGCAGCCTGCGCGCGAAACTGCGCACACTCGCCCTGCGCCTCGCCCCCCTGCGTTTGCATCCCGCCGCCCACTACGACCGGGTCATCCTCAAAACCCTCGCCGTTCGACCCGGCCTGCGCCACGTCATGCCCGGCCCCGTTCTGGGCTCCTGGTTAAACCAGCAAGTCCTCGACCTGGGCCTCTCCACCCTGGTCCACGCCCTCATGCACGAGGACAACTACTCGAGGACCCTCTCCGCTTGGTCAGCCGAGCCCTTCCGCTCCTATGCCCTCTTCGGGAAAGACCTGTGAGCCCCGCCCCTGTCCCGGGTCAAAAAGCCCTCTTGGTCATGTACCGCCGGGGCCGGCGCGAGAGCCTCTCCCGCGAAGAATTGACAATGCTGATAAATAGAGACCTCGAGTGTTTCGCGAAGCGCGGGCCAGGCAGTGGCGAACGCATCCTGTGTATCGGCCCCCTCTCGCCCTATTTTTTCGTCAAACTCATCGCCCTCTTCGCCTGCGGCGCGACGGCCGTTCTCCCTCCCCCCGTCCGCACCCTGCGCGAGCTGGTAGCCGCCTGCCGCGACATCCGGCCCCGGGGCATACTCGCGCCGCTTCCCCTGCGCATACTCCTGCGCTTCCTCTGCCCACCCGCACAGCGCCCTCCCGCCGGCACGCCGCACCCGTTGACCAAAAAGGTACCGAACGCGCCGGCAAGAGTGCGGCCTGAGCAACTCCTCGAAGACGTCCTCGCCCCGCAGCGCGACCGGCCCCTCCTCTTGAGCAGCAGCAGCGGCACCGGCGGCCTTCGCCACAGCCTCGTGCGCACTGGCGCGGACCTCGCCACCCAGAGCACCCGAATAAGCCGCGTCCTCGAATATTCCAGCGAAGAGAAAGAGGCCTGCGGCATCCAGACCTTCGCCCTCAACAACATCGCAAGCGGTATGGAGGCCATCCTCATCCGCCCCGGCGACTGGCGTCGCCCCGCCCGCCTCCTTCGCATCCTGCGCCGTGAAAACCCCGACCGCCTCTCCGGCTCCCCCTCCCTTGTAAACGCCGTCTGCCGAGAGCTCGCAAACCGCGGCGAAACCCTCCCCCGGCTGCGCCGCGTCATCTGCGGCGGGGCCCCCATCCACTACGGCTTTGTCGCCCGCTGCAGGGAGCACTTCCCCAATGCGCGCATCAGCCTCGTGTACGGCTCGACAGAGGCCCAGCCCATCGCCATCCTCGATTCCCTTCAGGAGGGCGGCAGCGAAAAGCTCCTCGAACGCATGCGGCTGGCCGCGCAAAGGGGGGCCGGGCTTCCCGTCGGGAGACCGGTATCAAATACAGACATTCTGATACTCCCGGCAGCGGGCGGGCCGGTTTTTCCGGCCGCGCCGGGGGGCGAAACGATTGGGGAAGTCCTCGTGCGCGGCGAAGGGGTGAACAACTGCTATCTGGATATCGAGCCAAAAGACAATCCGTCCCGCTGGTACGCCCCGGACGGCAGCTGGTACCACCGGACCGGCGACCTGGGCTACCTCGACGCGAATGACGGCAGCCTCTTTCTCGTGGGCCGGCTCGCCCTTACCGTGGAAAGTCCCGGCGGCCCCTTACACCCCTACCCGGTCGAAGCCCTGGCCTGCCTGGACCCCGCCGTCGAGCGGGCGGCCCTCGTCCCGGCACCAACAGGCCCCCGCGGCGGTACCGGCGGCACATCAGCCCCCCTCCTCTTCATACAGCGGGGATCCGTACGCCAAAACGCGCCGCGCATACGCGAGGAGGCCCTGCGCGAACGACTCGGGGAAGAGCTTTCACGACTCTTTTCATTCAAAGCGGAGATCGTCTTTCTATCTCGGATACCCCTCGACACGCGGCATGCCTGGCGCAACGATTACCGCCAGCTGCGCACCATTGCCGCCGCGAGGGGTATGCGCCGCCCATAACGCGTTTTTAGTAACCAGAAGCCTGCAGCTCAAGCTACCTTGGCGAATTGGGGGACCCAGT
>CAZIRF010000037.1:0-28785 GCA_964541755.1 uncultured Spirochaetales bacterium
GGGGGGGAAGGCCGTCCCCCGGGGCCGGGCCGTCTCATCCGCCGCTTCGCGGCGGCCTGCGGGGTCCCGGCCCACCCCCGTCGCCGGGGGCTCCGCCCCCGGACCCCGCTTTGCACGAGCCCCTTGGGCGTGTTTATGCAGCGCATGGTGTTTGACTATGAGGTCGTGGACGAGTAGTCCTCTATACCCGTATGAGCCCCGCGACCTTGTCGAAGTGCGCGTCCCTGCTCAAGAGGAGTGAGCCTGTCTCAAGAGTGGCAGCTGCTATCCAGAGGTCGTTTGTGGGTATGGGCGTTCCCGCGGTACGAAGGCTCCCGTAGACTTCTGCGTAGAAGAGCGCGGTCTCTTCTCCCAACGCGTGAACGCGGACGCGCGGCCTCGAGAGGAAGTCTTCGAGTTCACGCAAATTATCAGCTTCTTTCATGCCTGCCCTGAACCCGGAGCGGAGTTCCCCCAACACGACAGTACAGACGAGAATTTCATCAGCCTGGGCCAAACGCTCCCGAATTGCCGCGTCGCCGCGCTTGAAGGCCGAATAGGCGTTGGTGTCCAGCATGATCTTCATGGCCTGCCCCAGAGATCCGGGTCAATCTCGTTGAATGCTTCGGTGGCCCTGTCGAAGCTTTCGGCTTCGGCAAGAGTCCAGGTCCCGGCAAGGTCGTCCAGGTCGTCGTAGCGCCGCGGCCGTTTATCTCCCATAAGGGCCAGCCGCAGGGTTTCCAAAATGAGGCGGTTTACACTGATGCCGCGGCGCTCGCTCGTCTCTTTGAGCAGGCGATCGAGATCGCTGTCGCAATTTCGCAGGGTAAGTGTGGACATGGCTCGCTCCTTTCACAATATGCTATCATAATGATAGTATAAAATGCTGTCATATTTCAAGGATTTTGTACAAGGGTTGTTTCCGTCTTCTGTTTTTCGCGGTATTATTCCCCTATGGATATAACTGCCTATCGCGAGGCGCTCGTCGACCGGGCTGCCGTTGCCTTTTCCCGCGACGCCATTGACGAGGCTGCCTTTGAGCGCCTCGCTTCCCGCATACAGGCCGCTGTAAACGAAAGTGAGCTGCGCCTTGTGGATGCGGAGCTCTCGCCCCTCGTGCCGGCAGGAGCCGTCGCTGCAGCGTCCGCAGCCGTGGACAAAGCGCCTCCTGGCCGCCGCCGCGAGCTCGTCGCAGATCGTTCGCTCTCCCTGTCCATGGGAACCTTGAAGAAACAGGGGCGCTGGGTGGACGCGGCCCGCTACAGCATGGATGCCTCAATGAGTAGCCTCGATTTCGACTATCGCGCATACGCCACGGATGACAACTTCGAGATGACCCTCGATATGGACCTTTCCATGAGCACCCTTCGCCTGCGCGTCCCCGCCCACTGGGAAGTGGATATCCGTATCGACGATAACGCCGCGAGCAGCATCCGGGATCGGGGCCAAGGCCTGCAAGATGAGGCTGGCAATGAGGGGTCTGCCGCCGGGACCGGGCGCATTGTCATCACCGGCTCCCTCTCCATGAGTAATCTCGTCGTCAAGCGCCACCGGCCGCGCCTGCGGCGCGGCCTCTTCCACTTTTTTCTGTGGCGAAGCTGAGGGCCCGGCTCCTGCCTGAGGGCCTTGTTTTCGTTTGTGTTTCCGTTTCCCTGCTCTTTGCTTGTGGCGGCGGACGGGGTGCTGTGCAGGGGGTCTCCGGCCTCGTTACAACTCATGAAATCCATCGCCTCGCTGCCATAGCCTCAAAGACCCTTGTCGCCTCTTTTTCCTCCGATTTCGTGGAGCCCGAGCCCCCGGTTCAACTGGCGGCAGAGACTGGTGGAGTGGTCGTTCGCTTCTTTTCCCTGCAAGAGGGGGCCTCGGAGCGGCTGGTGGAGCGTGGCTGCCTCGCCTGGTACCGTGGCGTCGTGGACCGGGAGTCGGCGGTCATTTCTGCTGCTGTCGAGGCCGCCCGTCGCGACATGCGCTATCCGCCAATAGAAAGAGAAGAATTGCCCCTTCTGATGGTGGAGGTCAGCGTTCTGGGGCCCTGGCGGGCCCTCGAAACCCTCGACGGCTTCGATTTACGCAGCGAGGCCCTCTTTATGGACCACCCCCTGGGGACGGTGATGATGCAGCCCTCCCTCGCCGTTGACGGGAACTGGACCCTTCAGCAGCTCCTCGAAGCACTCTGCCAAAAAGAAGGTCTTTCCCGCGGGGCCTGGGCCGATGCCGGGGTGCGCTTTCGCGCGGCCCCTGCTGTCTGGGTGCGGGAGGCTGTCGTGTCCGCTGCCGATTAGCGATCGGTTGCGGGCCAGTAGGCGAAAAAGTAGCTCGTGATATCTTCCGTTGCTCCCACCAGTTCATAGCCCGATGTGTGTCCGGCAATGTGCCCCCGGTTCCACCCAAAGTGGTCCAGCACCCGCGAGAGAATAAAGAAGCCCGACGCATTGTCGCTGTAGATGTGCCAGTGGCTCTCGAAACTCAGGTTCTCCAGGGATGGGCGGCTTCGGGCATCCCGCTCGCGCGTAATTTCAAGCCCCTCGTGATGGGAGAAGTCGACCGAGAGTAAAAGGAAGAGGTCGGGATCGCGCGTCATCTCTTGAATCAAGAGCTCTGCCAGCGGCACGAGGGCTTCGAGGCTGCGTTCATCTATCTCGAGGACGACCGGAAGGATGGGGATGCCGGGCCAGTGCTTTGAGATAAAAGGGACGAGGGCACCGATGCCATGCTCGCCGATAAAGCTGTCGTCGTCCTCCATGGCACCGGCCCCAATAAAGGCCCCGAAGAGCTCCCGGTCCACGGAGACACGGCCCGTGGTCCCCGGAATGCCGGTCTCCCAGTCGCGGCGAGAGATGGCGACGAGGCCCTGCCCTTGGCCAAAGTGTCTCGGCGAGAGGATAAGCACGCGCGATGGCCGTATGTTGGCCGCCGCATCGGCAAAGAAGCGGTCGATGAGGGCCGCGGCCAGGAGGTGGTGGCTCGTGGCTCCGACGCGGACCCGCCGGCCGGTGGGCAGAGGCGACCACGCGGTCTTGAGCGCTGGCGGTGAAAGGGTCACCGCGAGGAGGGCCGGGTCGAGGGCGCTTTCTGTCTGTAAGGGCGCCGGCGTTTCGGGCGGCCCCTGTGGTGCTGGCCGCTGGGAGAGCGGGCCCGGGGCCGCTGCGCCCCCCGCCGTCTGAATCCCCTGCCCTTGGCCAGCTGAAGTGGCAATACGGCTGCAGGCAGAGGAGACTATCAGCATGAAAAAGAGGAGGATGGCGGGGCCGTATGTACGGCATCCCGCAAAGACATGCTTCACTGTTGCATGACACCCCGCAGCCAGGCCGGTCGACGCGCTTCGAGTTCCTCCTGCGAGGGCTTGCCGTATATGAAGGAGCGCCATTTTTCGTTGGTAAGGCGGTCATCCATGGGGTGGGTGAATTCGTAGTAGCTCAAGGTATAGCCCTTTGCGATGCGTTTCCCCCCAAACCCGTCACTTGCCGCGAGGTAGAGGCTGAGGGGTTTACCGATGCCCACTTCGAGGACGGCCAGGTTGTCGGCGTCGGTGTGGACGTCGGCGATGAGGGCCATGCGGTACTGGTCGGCCGGGCCGTAGCCGCCGCCCACCGTGGGGACGATGATGCGGGCGAGCATGCCGGGTATCGTGGTGAGCCACTCGTTTTCCTTGGGGCTGATGGTCTTGTCGGCGGCTTGTTGCCGGGCAATGGCGGCGCTGCGGGCGACGATATCCGTAAAGTGTTCGAGCTTGTACTTCCAGCCGTCGCTCATTATCCTGTGTTCTTCAAGAAGAGGCGCTCCCACGGCGAGGAGTTCTTCGAGCTGCTTGAAGAAGGGGAGGTTGGGTTCCACGAGGTGGATGGGGCGTGCGAAGGGCCGGGTGCGGAAGGTGGGTTCGTATTCGGCGCCGCCGGCGGATTCCGCCGCGCTCTGCTTGACGTAGAGTATGGTGTCGTGGCGCAGCTCTGCCCAGGCCCCAAGGCTCGACTGGAGGATGCGTCGATTCCAGCGATCGCCCTGCATGTAGTAGAGGCCCGCGCCCCTTTCGAGGGCGGCCATGCGCCCGCTCAGGTCGAGGTATCCCTCGTAAAAGGTGGTGCTTTTTGACTGCTCGGGATCGAAGCGGGTGCGCGCTGCCTGTTCTTCGATAATTGCGCGCAGCTCCTTCTCGTAGAAGGGGAAGGTCTTGCGGGTATCCTCGAGGTAGTCCCAGGCAGCCTTGGAGCCCAGGGCTGCGGCGACATCGAGGCCAGCGGCCATGGTGCGGGCGCTCTGTCCGTCGCTCGAGACTATGTCTCCACCGGTAAGGCGGTCTGTCCAGTTCGAGTCCGGGGCGAAGCGCTGGCCAAAAAGGCGCCAGCCCTTGGGGGCTTCGCCAAAGAGGTCGCCGGAGCCCTCTGTCTTCGCGGCGCTCGGGTTTTTATAGGTCGTGTTTCCCTGAATGCGCGGCGCGCGAAGGGCCTTCCCGATGCGGGTAATTTCTTCCATCATGCGGCCGTCGCGCATCCAGTCCTGGAGATCTGCCCTGCGGGCTTCGCCCAAGACTGCGTCCATGTCGTGGAAACCGATGTCGTCGCTCTCGCCGATGAGCCAGGTGATGGGGTCGAAGAGAGACTGCCAATTCGAGGCGATGGCGGGATTGGCGAAGTATATCTGGTTGGCGATAAGGGCGACGGGGCCGAGTGTCTCGCTCGCCTTGGCGGCAGCCGGGGTCGAGGTGTCCAGATAGAAGTGAATACGTCCCAGAAACATCATGCTGCGGAAGTAGGCCTTGAGTATGCGGTTTTTGATGTAGTGGCCACGGGGTATGAACTGGCTGTAGTCCTCTTTGTATTCAAAACAGGGAGAATTTTCATAGCCCTTGGCGCCCATGATGAGCGTGAGCTCAAGCTGCGCCCGGGGCGAGAGCTGCGCGGCCAGGGGCTGGTAGTCAACTTCGGGGGTGCCCGCTTCGTCCTCGACCCTGCCCCATTTATCGGCGGGGAGAGGCTCTGCCATGTTTATGAGAACCTGGGCAATGGCAAAGTAGTCGCGGGCCCGCTCGAGGGCTTCGGTCCAGGAGATGACGCTTTTGTCATCCGCGGCGATCTTTTTATCAAGCTCGACGAGGAACATGGCGACGAGCTCCTTCAACAGGGGCGTGAAGCGTTCCTGTTCGGTCTCGCTAAGCATGCGGTCGAAGAGGAGGTGGAGGCAGTGGCTGTAGAGGTCGGTCGTGAGAAATACCGTCCGGGAGCGGTCCTTGAAGGCCAGGCGATAGACCTCGACGAGGTCGTCGGGTTGCTCGGCGTTCAAGTGGTAGGCGGGTGGCGGGGCAAAGGCAATGTAGTGTTCCTTGAGTTCATCTTGGAGCGCTTGGTCGAGGTCTGTCATTCCGTCCAGGGGGCGAAATACCGGGCTTGCCGTTGATTTGTTATAGTACCAGGCAACGCGGGCGGCTGTTTCCGCGTCGCAGTCGATGGACACGAGGTCTGCACCAAAGACCATACCCGGGTTCCCGTCGTAACTGGTCCGGTAGAAATAGTTGAGCTGGTCTTCGAAGGCGAAGAGATCGTGGTATTCGCTGTCGCTTGAGGAGACCCGGGCCTCGATGGGGAGGATGGCTCCCATGGGTATTGGCATCTGATCAACGAGCTCCTGCAGTCCGGCTATGGGCATCGTCGTGCCCTCAACGGCCTGGTAGAGGCACGCCCTGTCGCTCGCTACGATGGCGTACTTGCCGCCGGATGTACCCTCGGGCGCTTCAAGCGGGATAAAGTCGAGCGGGTCATCCAGATACTGCCCCGGTATGGAGAGCTCTTCGCTGGCTGTCTGTTTACCCTTACGATCTGTACGCGGGGCTATTCCCATCGTTTCTTCCCCTGTGCGGTCTGTAGAAACCGGTGAAGACGTTTCGGCCACTTGCCCGGCGTCATTCTCCACGGAAACCTGTTCCACGCGGGGCGTATCTTCGTTTGGCTTGGCATTATTGTTGCCACAGCCAAGCAGGCAGAGGGATGCAAGTACCGTGGGGATAATGAAGCGAAGAGGCGTTTTCATGGGGGCTCCTTTTAATATCTCGCATGCCATTTTAGGGGTATTTATCGTGCCCGGCAAGGCACTTCACCATTTCTCCTTGCTTCATGGCCCGCCCGGGTCTAGACTGATAGCAAGCAATTCCTTTTGGAGGGGAACTCAATGCCCGAGCTCGTCAGGCGCCCGCACATCATGGCCGGACTCTTTTATCCGGAGACCGCTGCCGATGCGCGGCGCGCCATCGAGCGCTATATGGGGGCGGCGGCAGCCGGTGATGACGCTGCCATTCCTTTGGCGGCCAAATCTGATGCTGCCGGGGAGGCTCCTGTGGCGGCCGCCGCGGGCAAACCCTCCCGTATTGCCGCCCTCATCGTGCCGCATGCGGCCTGGGAGCTTTCGGGCAAGGCGGTAGGCGCGGCGGTGCGCAGCGCTGCGCGGGGCTTCGGGAATCGCGCCCCCGAGCGCATTGTCGTTATCGGGCCCACCCATCAGGGGGGCGCCCCGGGGCTCTACCTCTGCGAATCGGATTCCTTCGAGACGGTCTTGGGGGATATACCGGTCGACAGCGCCTTTACCGCCGAATTCGAGAGTTGCGGCACTTCCTTCCTCTTCAACGACATTCCCCACCTCGAAGAGCATTCCATTGAAATTGTCCTGCCCTTCTTGAAGTACGCATTCCCGAAAACACCCATCGTACCCATACTCCTGTCCGGTGCGCGCCCGTCGGATGTCTCCGCCCTGGCGCGCGCCCTCGATTTCCTCGTGGGACCTGACCCGGACGACACCCTTGTCGTCGTCTCGGCCAACCTGGCCACCCGGGGCTGTTCCTGCAGGGACGCCGCCGGCGATCGTGACATTGAGGACCTTGTGCAGACCCGCAACGCGAACGGGCTCTTGGCCCTCGCCGCCGGTACGCCGCCCCTCTGCGGGGGCGCCGCCTGTGCAGCCCTCTTCCTGTCGCGCATGAGCGAGGACTGGACAATAGCGATTGCGGCACGCGAAGAGGCTTCACTGCAAGGGCTTGAAGATATCGAGGGTGAGGTGCGCTCCTGCTACCGCTCCTTTGTCTGCGGTGCCGGACAATAGCGATACGGGGGTGGCTGGAGCTACCTTTTGAGGTAGCGCTTGAGGTTGCGAATATGGTCGCCGGCGAGCTCGCGCAATTCGATGGGGGCTGCAATGTCTGCGTTGACAATGCGCTGGAGGAGGCCCATGGCGGTTTCAATCTCCCCCTGCCGCAGTCGAATCGAGGCGAGGGCGTAAATGGCCTGATAGTCCTCCGCATTGAGTTCGCAGGCCTTTTCTATCAGCCGTGAACCTTCCTTGAAGTCGCCCAAGCGGTCGGTAACGACCCCCAGATTGCGTAAAATGCTCCCGTTGTCTGCATCAAGGGAGCGGGCTTCCTCCAGACGGCTCTTTGCTGTCGCATACTCCTGCAGGCGAAAGAGGGCACAGCCCAGTGCCTCGAGGGCTTCGGAATTTTCATGGTCAAGGCTGATAGCCCACTCCAGGGCGCGGACGGCCTTGCGGTGCTCGCCCCCTTCTGTAAAGGCGACGCCCAGGGCGGTAAGCGCCCGAACGTCCGTGGGGTCGTCTGCTACCAGCTGCTCCAGGTACTGCCAGGCGGCGGGGTAGTCGCCCATTGCGATGAGTTCATTGGCGTGCAGGAGCTTTTCGCCGGGGATGCTGTCGTTGTATGCAACGTGCTGGTGTGCTGCCATACCACAATAATAGTACATTCGGGAGGCAAGGTCGAGATTTTCCCCTTGTTTCATACACTCTCCTGCGGGTAAGCTGGGGTATGTGCCGAACTGCCCACGGCCCCTGTTCGCGGGGGACTATCAGCCTGTACTTCTTTTTTATCCTTTCCCTCTTTTTGCCGCGCGTGCTCATTGCCGACGAGCCCATCGATACCCCCTGGGCCGTCCACGCGCGCTTGGTCATGGAGGCGTACAAGGAGTGTTTCCCCGATGCGATCGGCGAGATTGCCTGGCAGGATGGAGACTGGACGATAGAGGCGGGCGGCCGGACCTTCTGGTGGGCAGAGGGGCGGTTCCTGCCGGCAGACAAGCGCCCCGATTGGGCCGCGTACACCCCCTATATCAACTACGATTACCCGCAGGAGATCCCCGACCCCGCGGCCTTTTCGCCAGAGTTTATCGCGGAAATAACAGAGTGGGGCGATCCGGCGACGCGCGCGGCCCTCAAGGAGCGTTGTCTCGAATTTCAAGAGGCCATATATGGTCCCTTGACGCGGCAGGCCATACAGGGGCGCTTGGAACGGGTGGCCCTCTTTGGCTGGGCCACCTATATGGATCGCCGGGCAGCCGGGCCCCTGCGCCGTGTGGAGGCCCGTGTACAGGAGCTTGCCAAGATAGACGCGCGTATTGCGGCCTTTTTGAAGAGCTTGGGGCCGGTGGGCGGCTTCAACTGGCGCGAGATCAAGGGCACCCCGGTGGCGAGTTACCACTCCTGGGGGCTTGCGGTCGACATCCTGCCCAAGCGCATGGGGCGGCTTTCCACCTTCTGGAACTGGGAGCGGGTGAACAACCCCGACTGGGCCGTCCTGCCCCTGGCCCGCCGCTGGCACCCGCCGGCAGAGGTCGTCGAGGCTTTCGAGGCCGAGGGCTTTGTCTGGGGCGGGAAGTGGGAGCTCTGGGATACCATGCACTTCGAGTATCGGCCGGAGCTCATCTGGCTGCGGGGCCTCCTGGCCGGCTCCTTCGTCGGGCCGCGGGGCTCCGGCGAGGACGCCAGTCTCGAGGCGCGCTAGGTAGAGCTGGCCCGCGGTAGCGCCCGGCTCGGGGCTCTACCGCGGCGGTTTGATTTCGGATGCTGTCTCAATCCTTCGACAGGGCCGCCGCGGCGGCGCCAAAGAGGCTCGCCTGTTCGACCGGGGCTATCGCGATGTTGCGCGGGGCCTTGGTCTGGAGCATCGTGTTGAGGTAGGACTCAAGAGACGTACGCATCCCCTTGTAGATCATGTAGGTTGTCCCCTCGACGGCAATGCGCACCGGGGCGAAGGGGTCGAAGCCGGCCCCCGCCTTTTCGACGGCAGACGCCACGGTGGCCGCGGCGAAGAGAGCGGCCCGGCGGGTGATGATCGACACGAGGTAGCAGAAGGAGGCCAAGGCGTCCCTTTCGTGCTTGGCGAAGAGGCTTCCCAAGGGGCCCTCCCCGGTGAGGGGGGCGTGCATGAACTGGTTGAGGTCCTTGGTCTGGAGGCCTTCCATCGAAAGAATATCGTTGCTGCGGTCAAAGTCGAGGACCCCGTCCCCGATGGCTTTTTTGAGCATGACGAGCGAAAGGGGCCCCAGGTAGGCGCCGGCCATGGTCTTTTCGAAGCGGTAGTGGCCGGGGTTCTTGGTGGTCTTGTCGAAGTCGTCGTCGAGGCGCCCGGTGTAGCGCGGATTGAAGGCCCCCGTCTCGCAGACGATGATCTGGCTCTCGTCGGGGCGGTCCCAGCCAATCTTGGGGATGCGGGTCTCCGGGTAGGCGATGTTCATGCCGGTCCCCAGAATGAAGCCGATAACCGGGCCGGCCCCTGCCCCGTATATATCCTCGCCGCGAATGAGGCCCCCGTTGGCGGGGATCTCTATCTGTCCCGACAGCAGGGTCGAGACGGTATCGTTGAGGAGGACGATTTTGCCTTTGTAGGCGGTACCCCGGCGTTCGAGGGCTTTTCGCAGTTCGGCGCCTACCGCAGCGCCAATGACCTCGGGTGCGTCGACTTCTTTCGAGAAGCTCATGAGAATGCCGTCTGCGTCCTCGGTGGCTTCCATGGGATACGAGAAACAGAAGCCGATGCCGTCAACCGCCTGTTTTTCGAGGAGGGGGCCGGCGAGTGCGGCGATTTCGTCGAAGAAAGCGTTGCGGTCGAGGCGGCCCTTGGTGCCGGGCATGTGGGTCTTGCTGATGTCGTGCGCGATGGCCTTGCCCTGCTCATCGAAGGAGACGAGGGCGGCCCGCATGTTGGTACCGCCCGCGTCGAGGGCCAGGACCGTCCGGCCATGCGGCACCGAAGACAGGGGCTTGATCCACGAGGGGATCATGGGCAGGGTCGATTCATCACCTGTAAGGCCCCGTTCCATCTCGATGACCAGGTCTTTAACGAGCGCCTGCGGGTCGCAGACGCCGTAGTGAAAGCCGTAATACCGCGCGAAATCCGCCAAGAGGCGGGGATCAAATGATGACGACACAGGAGACCTCCGGAAATTGCTGGCTCCAGTATTAGTACAAATTCCCTATAGGTTCAAGGGCTCGTACGCTTTCGGTCGCGCGGGAAGAGGCTCGCCTCCTTGACGTTTGAAAGACCCAGGATCTTTTGGGTAAGGCGCTCGCAGCCAATCGCGAAGCCCCCGTGCGGCGGGCAGCCCCAGCGGAATACGGCAAGGTAGTCCTCGAGGTCCTCGGCGCGCAGGCCGAATTTGGGCAGCCCCTCCAGGAGCATGTCGTACTCGTTGATGCGACGACCCCCGGTCGTAATTTCCAACCCGCGGAAGATGGCGTCGAAGCTCATGGTGTAGACACTGTCCTTGGGGTAGGTGTAGAAGGGGCGGTGCTTGCGTGGGAAGGCATTGAGGAAGACGAGCTCGCTGTCGTGTTCGCGCGCGCTCCACTGGCAGATGAGCCGCTCGACTTCGGGCGTCACTTCGAATATGTGTGTGCTGCCCTGGGCGCCGCCTTTGGCGGCGCCCTTTCCCGCCCCATGGGAGGCGGCGAGCTCGCCTCGGGCGATCTCGATGGCCTCGTCATGGGCAATCGTGGGCGATGCCATCACCTGTTCTCGCGTGGGAACCGCTGCCTCCCAGAGGGCGAGCTCTTCGGCGTTGTCGCGGGCTACCCGGTCGAAGATGTGGGCCAGGAGCTCCTTTTCAAGGTTGATAAGGTCGTGCTCGCTCTCGATAAAGCCCATTTCGAGATCCATGGAGACGTACTCATTGAGGTGGCGCGGGGTGTCGTGTTTCTCTGCGCGATAGGCAGGGGCCACTTCGAAGACCCGCTCCAGGCCGCTTGCGACCATGGTCTGCTTGTAGAACTGGGGAGATTGGGCGAGGTAGACCTTCTTGTCGAAGTACTGGACCTCGAAGAGCCCTGTCCCGCCCTCGGTCCCGCCGGCGATGAGCTTCGAGGTCTTCATCTCGGTAAAGTCCTGCGAGCGCAGGTATTCACCAAAGGCATCGATAATTGTCGCCTGTACGCGGAAGATGGCGCGAATCTTGGGGTTGCGCAGCGAAAGGGGGCGGCGGTCCAGAATGACATCGAGGCCGATCTTCGCAGGGTCTGCGTTGACAGGGTAGGGGAGGTCGCCCGCCGCCCGGGCGATGACTTCCAGCTCTTCCACCCGCAGTTCCGTGCCGCCCGGGGCCTTGGGGTTGCGGGCAACGGTTCCGTGCGCGCGCACCACGCTCTCAAGGCTGATGTCCACGTTGCCTTCAAGTACCAACTGAACAAGCCCTGAACGATCGCGCAGGACCACAAAACTCACCGCACCGAACTCGCGAACGCGGTGTACCCAGCCTTCAAGTGTCGCTTTGCTCCCCTCTTCCTGTGCCGCAAGCGCGCGGGCCAATATACGTGTGTCGCTCATCTCATGCTCCTTGGGAGGGGCTCGTCGCCCCCGCTGTGTGCGCGCTGCCCACGGCCTTCAGGGCGGCCTTGAGCAGGCTCCCGGCAATGGCCGGGTCTGCCCGGCCCCCGGTCTCCTGGAGGACCTTCCCGGTAAAGAACTTTTCGAGTTTTCCCAGGGCCTTCTCGTCCCCTGTGTCGCGGGCTGCTGCGTATTGCAGGAGACTCTTCTCTTCGCGGGCGAAGACCGCCGCAATGGCCGCCTCAATGCGGGCGGGGTCCCGAATCTGGCCCAGGTCGCGGGTGGCGACGAGCTCCTCGGGGTCGCGGTCTTCGGCGAGGACGAGGTCAAGGAGCTCCTTGGCCGTCTTGCCGGAAATTTCTGCCTTGTGGAGCATTGCCACTACCGCTGCGAGCCGTTCGGGGCTCAGGGCGAGGCCCGGGAGCTCCTGTGCACTCAAGCCCTCGCGGTTGATTATGCGCTTGATGTCCATGACCACCCAGGTGGCGATGCGGTCTGCGGCGATGTCGAGGGGAAGGCCCCGGGCCGTCGTGGCGCGCAGGGCCGCCTCGAACCAGTCGGCGAGCTCTTTCTCTTCGCAGAGAACCGCCGCGCGGTCGAAGCCCAGGCCAAAGTCGCTGCGAAAGCGCGCCTCGCGGGCTGCGGGGAGTTCGACCAAGGCTTTTTCAACCCGTTCGAGGAAGGCGGCATCGGGCCGGAATATCGGGAGGTCCGGTTCGGGGAAGTAGCGATAGTCGTGGGCGCTCTCCTTGCGGCGCATGGTCTCGGTCTGGTCGCGGTTTTCGTTCCACAGGCGGGTCTCCTGGACAACCCGTCCGCCCGAATCGAGGACCATGGCCTGCCGGGCCGCTTCGTAGTCGAGGCCCAGGCGCACGAAACGCGAGGAGTTGAGGTTCTTGAGCTCGACCTTGGAGCCCAGACCCGCACCGGGGGTGTTGATCGAGATGTTGGCGTCGCAGCGCAGCGAGCCCTCTTCCATGTTCCCGTCGCAGACGCCCAGGTAGCGCACCGTGCGGCGCAGGAGCTGGATGAATGCCTCTGCCTCGGCCCCGCTCTTCAGGTCCGGTTCGGTGACAATTTCCAAAAGACTCGTTCCCGCGCGGTTGTAGTCGATGAGCGAGACCCCGCCGGCGTGGATCATCTTCCCCGCGTCCTCCTCGAGGTGGCACTCCTTTATTCTGATAGTCCGCTCCGTGCCATCGGCCATGAGGAGCTCGACGGTCCCTTCGACACCAATTGGCGAAGCGAACTGCGAGATTTGGTAGTTCTTGGCCATATCAGGGTAGAAGTACTGCTTGCGCTCGAACCAGGTTTCCGGCGAGATGCGGCAGTCAAGGGCCTTTGCAACCAGGGCGGACATGTGCATGGCCTCGTCATTGAGGCTGGGGAGCACCCCCGGATAGCCCATGCAGACGGGGCAGACATTCGTGTTGGGCTCGTCGCCAAAGGCGGCGGGGCAGGAGCAGAAGACCTTGGTCTTCGTCAAAAGGTGTATGTGGATCTCAAGGCCAATAAAGGTTTCGTAGCTCATTTCCGGCTCCAGAATGATTGGTATCCTGCGGGGTGTTCGACGGGCAGGAGGGCTTCGTGGCCCTCTGCAATGTCCAGGAGGCGGCCTTCGCTGTCTGCCGGCCCCACAAGTTGGAGTCCAACGGGCAGGCCCCCTTCGAAAGAAGCGGGAAAGGCGAGAGCGGGAAGGCCCGCAAGGTTTGCCGCGCAGGTAAAGCGGTCGGCCATCTTTTGCTGGAAGGGGGTCAAACCCGCCTCCCCATGCGGGAAGGCCCGCACCGGGAAGACCGGCATGAGCAGGGCACTGGCGCCGCTAGCGGCAAAGGCCCGGTCGAAGTCGGCCCGTATGCCGGTGCGGATGCGCTGGGCCCGCTGGTAGTACTGGTCCTGGAAGCCCGATCGCAGGACGAAGGTGCCAAGGAGGACGCGCAGCTTGACTTCACTGCCAAAGCCCTCGCTGCGACCCTTCTCGACGAGCTCTGCGGGGTCTTCGGCGAAGTCGGTGCGCTTCCCGTAACGGATGGTGTCGAAGCGGGCGAGGTTGGCGCTCGCCTCTGCGGCAGCGATGGTGTAGTACGCGGGAACGGCGTAGGCCAAGCTGGGGAGGGTGACCGGCACGAGGCGGTGGCCCAGGCTTTCAAGCCGTGCGCGCGTCTCACGGTATGCGTGTGCGACCTCTGCTTCGAGCTCGCCGCAATCGTCGAGCCAGGCGATGGTCTGTGGGGGACAGGGCTTACCGCCAAGGCCCTCAAGCGGGGCGGCCTGCGGCGAGGCCGGGTGGGAGGTCTGGTCGCGGGGATCGGCCCCCCGGATGGCGGCGAAAACTTCGCGGGTGCGTTGGGCGCTGTCCGCCAAAATGCCGATGCCCTCGAGGCTCGAGGCGTAGGCCACGAGCCCGAAGCGCGAGACCGCCCCGTAGCCGGGCTTGAGGCCGTACACCCCGCAGAAGGCCGCCGGTTGGCGTACCGATCCGCCGGTGTCCGAGCCAAGGGCAAAGGGGACGAGCCCGGCAGCAACTGCTGCCGCTGACCCCCCCGATGAACCGCCGGCGACCCGGCCTGTGTCCCAGGGGTTGGAGCTGGTCGCGAGTGCGCTGTTGTCGCAGGAGGAGCCCATCCCGAACTCGTCGAGGTTGGTCTTGCCAATAGGGACGGCCCCGGCTGCGACGAGCTTCAAGACCGCCGTCGCACTGTAGGGCGAGACGAAGTCTTCGAGGAGCTTCGAGCCGCAGGAGAGGCCCATGCCCTCGACGGCGATGTTGTCCTTGACACCGAATGGGAGGCCCGCCAGGGGACCTCCCGCCGTACTTTCGCCCCCGCAAGAGGCTGCCCCGACGGCTGCAAGGGGGGGGCGGGTGGAACTATCAGTATAGATAGAAAGGAAGGAATGAATTTTTTCCTCCCAGGCGGAAATATAGCGGATACAGGATTCACTCAATGCGAGTGAAGAGGGCTCCGGGTGTGCGGATGCCGGCATGATTGACCTCCGGTCGTACGGTACCAGTATAGTGGCCCGCGATGGTATTTACAGAACGTTGGGGACGGCGATGAAGGGGCCCTCGTTGACGGGGGCATTATTGAGCGGATTGAAGGGATTATTGGCGGGGAAATTTTCGGGATTGTCGCTGCGGCTGCGGTTTTCGTTCTCGATGCGGCGGGACCAGGGCAGGAGCTCGGCCAGAGGGGACCCGAAGGCAGCCTCGTCGTCGTCTGCGTCGCGCATGGCGGCGAAGTACTCGAGCATCGTGGAGAAGTCCGGGCGGGCGCGAAGCGTCTCGTCCTCGCTCATGGCGAGGCGTGCGAGCGCGAGTGTGGTGGTGAATTCATCGTGTTCCATACACAAAATGTACATGCTTGCGCCTCTGTCGTCAAGTATAAATATACGGTTTAATGGATAAATATACAAATACCCGAAAACGGGCGGATGGGACTGCTGTGGCAGGCCCTGTAACCGGAAGCCTGCAGTTCCCACAAAGGCCTTCCCGCTGTAGCCGCGGGCGGAAAAAACTGCCCCGCCGGGCGTTGACACAATTTTGTATCCTTGCTATAAATCTTCCATCACGCCGCTGTAGCTCAGTCGGTAGAGCAAAGGACTGAAAATCCTTGTGTCGAGGGTTCGATCCCCTCTGGCGGCAGACCGTCCCCATTCGGGGACGGTTTTTTTTGCCCGGGAGCATTGCGCTCCCTGTCGCGCAGGGCATCCTGTTCTACCCTTCCCGCATATAGCGCCATTTTCTGGAAATCTCCGCATCCCGCGCTTAGAATGGAGTGCGGAGGGGAAAATGAACATCCTCAAAAAACTGCGTGTCCGTTCGCGTTTGACCCTGGTCATGGTGGGACTCTGGCTCGCGGGGGCCGGGGCTCTGGTCGGAATTTCTGCCGTGCAACTGCGCGCGACCCTCTTCGAGCTCGTGCGCGAAAGGGTCGTCGACTATGTCTCCTTGGGCAGTCTTTCACTGGACGGCAACCAGCATCGTCTTGTGCGCGGCCCGGAGTCTGTGGGGAGCCCCGCGTTTGAGGCGGTTCTGGCAGCTCTGACGGCCGTTCTTGAGGTATCACCTGATATTACCTACTGCTATACCGTTCGCAAAACGCCCGACGGCGTGGCTTTTATCGTGGACAGCGATGTTTCCGAAGGGGTCACCGAACCGGGAGAGCTCTATGAGGACGCCTCGGAGCTCCTCGTTTCCATAGCCGGCGGCTTCGGGGAGCCGGTGGTGGAGGAAGATTTTTATACTGATAGTTGGGGCAGCTTTTTGAGCGCATACGCCCCTATCCGCACGGCGACGGGCGCTTTCGACGGCGTATTGTGTATCGATATTGCCGCCGACACGGTCAATGCCCGTATTTTCCGGCAGGTGTTCCTGCTGGTGGCGGCCCTGCTTGTCGTGAGCCTCCTGGTCTTCCCGCTGGCCCTTCTGCTCTCCCGCAGTATCGTTCGCCCCATTGCTGCCTGTGTGGGCTACATGGGCCAGCTTGCCGGCGGGGGTTTTTCCCGGGAGGTCGATCCGGCCCTGCTGGCACGGCCGGACGAGCTTGGCGACCTTGCACGGGGCTTTTCACAGATGTCGGGGAGCATGCACACACTGGTGGCGGCCATACAGCGGGAGGTGGAAGCCCTTTCGGGGCTTGGCGAGAACCTCGCGGCGAATACCAACGAGACCGCGGCAACCATGAATGAAATATCTTCGATAATTGGCAGCATGCAGGCGAGGACGGGGACACAGCTTTCTGCGGTGCAGGGGACTTCCAGAAATTTGCAGGCGATTGAGGGGGAGCTTGAGACCCTCGATTCATCAATAGACATACAGTTGGGTTGTGTCGGCGAGTCTTCCGCTTCAAGTGAAGAGATGGCGGCCAATATCCACTCGGTGACGACGGTCCTCGACCGCAATCATCAGTCTATCGATTCCCTTATTGAAGAGGCCAACGGCGTTCAAACGAGCATCCTCGAAGTCTCCGACTTGATGGCAAAGATCAAGGATGAATCGGATTCTCTCCTTGAAACCGTCGATATCATTCAGGGGATTGCCGGCCAGACAAACCTCCTGGCCATGAATGCGGCGATCGAGGCCGCGCACGCCGGCGAAGCGGGCAAGGGCTTTAGCGTGGTGGCCGACGAAATTCGCAAGCTGGCGGAGAATTCGGCGAGCGAGGGCAAGACGATTGCCGAGGTCCTCGTACGCCTCATGGAACAGATTTCTTCCATAGCCATTTCCTCGGACAAGACGCGGGAGGATTTTTCCACCATTTTTTCGCTCATGCAGACGGTGCGCAACGAGGAAGATGTCATTCAGGCTGCCATGCACGAACAGGACGAGGGCTCGACCCAGGTCCTTGGCGCGGTGAAACGCATCAACGAGACGAGTACGACGGTGCGGGACGGATCAAAACGCATCTTGTCGGCCAGTCGCCAGATACTGGGAGATATGCAGACCCTGTCGGGGATAAGCGGCGAGATGGACGGGGGGATGAAGGAGATTGCCGGTGGTGTCGCAGAGGTGAACCGCGCAATGCAGGCGATTAACGACAGCATGCAGACGAGTATGGAGAGTATTCGTTCCCTCGTGCGCGAGACCTCCCGATTCAAGATTTGATCCTTTTTACCGGCGCGCAACTCGCCCGTATCCCGCTTTAACCGTAAGCCGGTCCTGGGTTCAATGTGCGTAGAAGCGCTCGCGTATCCTCTTCGAGAGGGCGCAGTCTTTCTGTGCCCGGCCCTTCCAGTCGAGTTTTCGTACCGCGTCTTCCCAGGCGAGCCAGCCGCCCGTTTCGGGCGGGGGTATGCCGCGGCGGCGGTAGCGGGCCGTCATGCGTCGGCCGTGGCGCCGGTCCCGCCGTTCTTCACCTTCAAAGAGACGCAAGAGACCCGCTGCGCCCAGCACGAGCAGGGCGATCGCTGCGGGTATCCAGGGCAGGGCGCTTGTAAAGAAGGCAGGAAGCCGGCCTGTGGAGATGAAGCTCTTGTCGCTATCGGGGAAGAGGCTGCGCAGTTGGTCGCGGGTATTGCGGTCGCGGGCCAAACGGGCAAAGGGGTCTTCCCCGGCGAAGGGGGGCGTGGGTTCGAAGCGCAGCCACTCAGTGCCAAAGCGGACCTCCGGCCAGGCATGGGCGTGGTAGCCCCGAATGCGCCCCTGTCCGGCCTGGTCGAGGAGGATGCGGTAGCCTTCGGCCATGCGCGCTTCCAATCCCGCGTCCTGGCAGGCGAGGACGAAGGCTGCGGCGAACCAGACGCAGAAGCCTGTGCGGCTGTCTGAGAGGAAGAAGTCGAGGGGATCGACCCCCTTTGGGGCTTCCGGTGTGGAGAGCGAATACGTGAAATCCTCCATGAAATGGGCGAGAAGGGCGCGCAGGAAGGCCTCGTCGCCGTCCGTTTCGCGCCGCAAGCTGCGGGAAAGGCTGCGGACTTCCTCGGGGATAAAGGAGCCGGAAGGCCCGGTACTGCCGGGAAGCGCTGTCGTGTCGCTCTGTCCTGTTGTGGCGGCGCTGTAGCCGTCGGCGCTGTAGCCGTCGGCGCCGTAAGCGGCGGCGCCGTAGCCGTCGGCGCCGTAGCCGTCGGCGCCGTAGCCGTCGGCGCCGTAAGCGGCCGCGCCGTAGTCGGCGGCGCCCTTTGGCAGCTGGATGATCGAGAGGCCGCGGCGGGCCCCCGCATCAAAGCGTATGCCCCGCAGGCTCGAGGCTTCCATGGCCCCCCGGTAGTCGCCCTTGAGGATGACAAGAGCGGTGTCGGGGGCCATGGGGGCTGTTTCGAGGAGATCCTCGCGCAGGACGAGGCGGATGGCGCTCGGGGGGATGGAGTCATCGGGGAGCAGGCGGCGGATGGGCGTGAGTTCATCAGCCTGAATCCCCCGTTCCCAGGCAGCCCCGTTCCAGATGGAGAAGCGCCCTTCAGCCAGATAGAGGGCCGCGAAGGGCGGGCCATTCACATCAAAGATGACCCGGTCGGACAAAAAGACCCGCTGCGGCATGTGGATGCTCGAAATCGAGAAACCGTAGCCGGGCATGTCGCCCAAAAGCGGGAAGTGCGGGGCGAGCGATTGTATGAGGAGTGAAAAATCCGGGCGGCGGGATTGCCTTGCAGTCTGGCGGATATGCGGCGCGAGGAGCTGCCACAGCAGCGCGAGGGCGAGGGCGAGGCCCAGTGCGGGGGCCACGGCAAGCAGGCGTCCGGGAAGGGAGCGCAGGTGGCGGTCGCCCTCGAGGGGGCTTTGGGCGAGGACGAGCCAGGTGATGAGGGCCGGGATGATGGCCGCGGCGAGAAGGCGTCCGTCCGAAAGGATGATACCGCTTGCGAGGATGGCTGCGCTTGCCCCGTGTCCCAAGGCCGCCAGATGGGCCCTTCGCCCGACAAACCAGGGGACTGGCAGCAGAAAAAGGGCCCATATTTGGGTGGCGAAGAAGGAAAAGTAGCCGAAGGCCTGGCCGTTGCGGGCGAGCTCGAGCCAGGCGAGGGCGAGGCTCTGGCGGGTGATGTTCAGCTGGACGAGGACGATGAGGGCCATGCTCCCCACGGAGAGAGCGAGTAAAAGGGACAGGATCAGATCGATGACGTGCATGCGGCGGGTCGTCGGCCTGCTCTGTGATCCTTTGGCTTCGCGGCCGGCGCGCAGGCAGAGCAGGAGTGCGTTTACCCCCGAGTGCACGAGGAGCCAGGTCTGCGGGCCTTCCGCCTTGAACAGGTAGAGAAAGAGCCACAGCGGCAGCAGGCTTGCCGCAAGGGCCGCGAGGAGACGCAGGGCCAGACGGATGCCGCGCTCAAGGGATGAGGACATGGCTCAACTCCTGTACACCCTGCCGGGAATCGGCGAGGGCAAGCATCGTGCGGGCCCCGCTCTGTTGGCGCAGCTCTTCAAGCAGCTCAAGGGCCCGGTACTCTTCCGCGACACGGGCCGGCGGCGGGCAGAGGATGATGTGGGGGCTTTCGCCACGGCGGTACGCGGCACGACAGGCCTCGAAGAGGTCGTCGCCTTCTGCAGGCGCCGGGTTTTCCGCGCGGGGGCCGTTTGGGAAATTCGGCAGCGGGAAGACCCGCGACAGGGGCCGTGTCGAGATCAAGAGCCGCGCGTGCCCCGGGGTAAAGGCCTCTTCCGGCAGGGGGCCGTAGCGCCCGATAATCCCGGTCGAATGTTCGTAGAGTTCCTCGAATTGCTCCACGTTGTCTATGAGTACGGGGCGCTGGCCGTCTGCGTCGAAGCGGGTTGGAATCCCCTGGCGGGCAAAATGCCGCAGGAGCGAGAAGGCCGCGCTCACCGCCATGTCCTCTGCCGCCAGTTTGTCCTTTCCCGTGAGGCCGGGCCAGAGGTCAAGGCTGATGGAAAGCCCTGCCGATTGCGACTGCCCGTGCTCGATGATGGCGGGCTCACCCGTGCGCGCCCAGTATTTCCAGGCGATATGGCGGGCCGGCCGGCCGTTTTGCAGCGGGGCCAGGTATTCGAATATGGAAAGATCCTGTTCCTCGGCCCCGCGCCCTTCGCGGTCGCCGCCGCTGGCCTGTGCGAGGTCTTCGACGCGCGGGTCGAGGGAAATGAGTTCCGGCAGGACGTAAAACACCCGCGGTTCCATGGATTCTTCGAGGGTAACGAGGCCCAGTATGTCGCGCAGGACAAGGCGTTCGAGGCCTGCTATGTAGATGCCCCGCCAGGCGCAGTGGATGTCTTTGACCAGCTCTTTCGAACTGCGGGGCCGAACGGGCAGGCCCACAATCTGTGTCTCCCGTTCGATATTCCCCTCCTGCCAGCCGGTTTGCGCGAGGATGGCGATAGCCGGTGCGAGGGGCAGACGCCCCTGATTCGTCAGGTGGAGCGAGAAGCGGACCCGTTCCCCCTTTTGGGGGTGGTCGTTCGAGAAGTCCTGGTGAAAGCCCAGGCTGTGCCAGGAGATGACCAGGTGGATGAGGGAGGCTAAGGCAAGGGAGGGCAGGCTGATGGCAAGCAGGGCCGCCACCGGCCCCGCGAGCTCCCCGAAGGTCCCCAGGACAATGGACGCGAGAATGAGTGTGATGAATGCCCTCGGGTGGATGCGAATCCGCATGCGCTCTACAGCCCCGTCGGCTTGGGCAGGGCCTCGCAGAGGCGCCGGATGCACTCCTGGGGCGTAAGCCCCGAGAGCCGGGCCTTGGAGGACAGCTGTATGCGGTGCCCCAGCACGACCGGCGCCATGGCCATGACGTCTTCGGGCATGACGGCGTCGCGGCCGCTCGTCGCCGCCTTGCCGCGCGCGGCTGCTTGCAGGGCCAGGGCGGCGCGCGGGCTCGCGCCCAGGCGAATGTCGGGCGATTGGCGGCTTGAGCGCACGAGGCGCACTATCCACTCGCGGACGGCCTCGCAGACGTGCAGGCCCTGCACGATACGGCGTGCCTCGAGGATGTCTTGGGCGCCACATACCGCCTCAATCCCGTCAAGTGCGGCGTTTTGCTCGGCCCGGGTCCCGTGGATACCGGCGAGGATGGCGCGCTCGTCCAGTTCGCCAGGGTAGCCGATGGAGAAGGAGATGCCGAAGCGATCGAGCTCCGCTTCCGGCAGGGGGAAGGTCCCGGCGAAGCTCCCGGGGTTTTGGGTCCCCACGAGGAAAAAGGGCTCGGGCAGGGCGCGGGTCTGGCCGTCCACAGTGACGCTGCCGTCCTGCATCGCCTCGAGAAAGGCCGCCTGGGTGCGGGGCGAGGCCCGGTTGAGCTCGTCGGCCAGTATGAACTGCGCGTGGATGGGGCCCTCGCGCCAGAGGAACTGCCGGGATCCCGCTTCCCAGATGTTCATGCCCAGGACGTCGCCGGGCAGGAGGTCCGGGGTAAACTGTATGCGCGAAAAGCTCAAGCCCGCGGCCCGTGCCAGGGCGAGGGCGAGGGTCGTCTTTCCCACACCGGGGATGTCTTCAATGAGTACGTGAAGCCCGCTTACGAGGCCGACAGTGAGGTATTCGACGCTCGAAGGCGATCCGACAAAGACCCCTTGTACCGACTCCTTGAGGGCCGTCGCAAGCGCGCCGATTCGTGTTGTTGTCTCCTGTGCGTCCATTCGCGTACCCCTTCATGTCCAGGCAGTCATGCGGCGGCTGCCTCCATTCGTGAAGGGGCCGTTTTACACGCGTGCCTGGTAGCTGTTTTTCCGTATCGTCATTGTACACCGAACCCCGCCGTCATTGTGGAAATAAACGCTCCCGTAGAGTTGTTCAATCAGGTTTATGACGGTCTGGAGGCCCAGCTTGCTGTCATGGTTCAGGTTGAAACGATCCGGGAAGCCCACCCCGTTGTCCTTGACCGTTACTTCCAGTTCTTCTGCGTTCTTGCCCGGGTTCATGTATATGCTGATAGTCCCCTCCCGATCCCCGGGGAAGGCATGCTTGATCGCGTTGGTGACGAGCTCGTTTATCGCGAGACCCAGGGGGATGGCCACGTCAAGGACGAGTATGACCTCGTGCAGAACCACCACCTCGAACTGGATGCGGGCTGTATCCACCCCCTCGTTGAGCTGGATCCCCGCGATGAGGTCCTTCACGTACTCCCCGATGTCCAACCGCGACAGGTCCTGCGATTCGTAGAGCTTTTGGTGGACAAGGGCCATGGACATGATGCGCCCGGTCATTTCGCCCAGCATCTCCTTTGCCGGTCCGTCTTCGAGCGCCATGGCCTGGATGTCCAAAAGGGCGGCAATTAGCTGCATGTTGTTCTTGGTACGGTGATAAATTTCCTGCAGGAGTACCTTCTTCTCTTCCAGTGAGTGTTCGAGGTTCTCCTTTATGGCACGCTCTGCGGCCAGGGCTTCTTCCAGTGAGGCGTGCAGGGAATTGAGGGCGTCAACCAGAACCCCCAATTCGTCGGGGCGTTCCTTGCGCTCGAGTCGCAGGATGTGCGAGCCCCCTTCCTGCCGGTAGGCGGTAACATGGCGGGCAATGGTCCCCAAGTGGCGGGTGATGAGGCGCGAAAAGACGATGAGCACCAGCAGCGACTGGATGATGATGAAGGCCAGCTGGAAGGCGAGGGTTGCCGTAATCTGGCTGAATACATCGTTCAGGATACGGTCGGAATCGATGTTGAAGTGGAGCCAGCCGATTATGACCGGGTTTGCCTCCTCTTCCCGGTGGAAGAGGGAATAGCTGTGACTGTATGTTTCGTCCGTTTTGGGCCGATATCGTTCATTGAAACGACTGCGTGAGGATATGACCGGCCCTGCGGCATCGATGACCGCAATGTCTATCATGTACGGGTAGATGGCAAGCCCGTCCACCATTGCATCGACGAGGCGGGTATCATAGTTCCAGACCCCCTCCTCGAGTCCCGGAAGTTGTGCCTGTACAATGTTTTCGATCTCTTGCTGGATAAGTCGCATGCGCCGGCTGTACTCGAAGGGCAGGATGATCGCACTTGAGAGGCCGAGCAGGACGATGGATATACCTAGAATGATGGTGAGTCCCTGTCGCCCGATCGATTTCTTCGCCATGCAATGAGTATCGTGCATCACTGTGCGCGATGCAATCAAAGCCGGCCCCTTTCGCCGAGCACCGCCTGCATACGGCTGGTGAGGTCGCTCGAGTAGCGGTTTTCGAAGCGGTGGTCGAAGACATAGGCCTTGATGCGCACAGTAAGTGCCGTCTTGCCGTATTCGTAGTGGTCGAGGATGTTGATGGTGACCGGTTTGGCAAGCCATGTGTATGGAGACGACCAGACGACTTCGCGTCCCGTGCGTACCAGTTCCGCTGCCGATATGGAGGCCGGCACATGGATGTCTGTTACTACCTGGCAGTCGAGGGCTCCCGAATTCGTATTTGACGTTGCGTGCTGGAGGAAGGTCTTGGATGGAATGCTGATGAGGGAATCGTCATTGGTCTGTATTTTTACCTTGAGCAGGCTGATATCCGTGACTTCGCCATACCATTGATCGACACTGATTCGGTCGCCAATGTTGAAGGGGCGCGAAAAAATGATGACCAGACCGCCAAAAATGTTCTGCAAGACATCCTGTATGGCAAAACCGATAGCGACACCGGCAGAAAGCCCCAGGCCGAGCATGGTATCGGCGGTAATCTCCAATACGCCAAAGATGATGTATAAAAGGCTGGCCAGGTGTATACCCAAATTGATGATGGGGATGAAATTTTTGATGATGATGCGCTTGTTGAGGTATCGCTCCGAGGCCTTTGTCATGAGTTTGCGAACACTGTGTGTTAGCACAAAGGAAAGGATTAGAATGATAACGGTAAGGATAATCTTGTTGGAGCTGATGCTGTTTGCCAAACTTTCCATTTCTTCCATCTGGTTTACTCCGGCAAGAAGAGGTTTTTGCGGCGAAGAATGTCCCAAACGACGCGGTCAACGAGGGGGTTTATGCTGTATTGGCCTTCCTCTTCGAGAACCAAAGAACGTTCGCGTGCGCGAACCAAGTCAATGCGAACCCAGGCTTCCGGCAAGGCAAGGGTGCGTGCGAGACTTTCGCTGTCTGCCGATCGGTGCAGGTACAATGCCTGAAGCACAAAGAGTGTTTCAGTGGGCCACTGTTGTATGAATGACAGATCGAAGAGCTCCGGGGCGCGAATGCGTAAACGGATGTTGCGGTCTTTAACCGAGCGAATGGCCCGCATGAAGTAGTATGTTACAAAGTGATAGCCCGAGCCGCCGCGTGCACTCAAATTTTCGAAAAAGCGCTCTTTGAGCCAGTCCGGAACATCCCGCTCTGCAATGGCATGCCGTCGTTTGAGGGTCATGAGGCGCTTGAATGTCTGTTTGTCCGGGATAACGCTGTACTGGTAGCCGGCGGCGCGTAATTTGCGCCCGTAGACCTTTGCCAATTGGGCTGCACCAGGCTCGTCGAGATTTATATTGAAGGGAAAGAGATCATCAAGGGGGAAGATGGAAGCGAGAAAGCGGTAGAAACTGTTCCCGCAGGACAGGACGAGGGCCGTTTCGCACGCCTGTTCGGATCCTGCCAGTATGGTTTCCAGCAGTGAATACCCCCCGGGGGCTCGTTCAAAGAAGTATTCACTGTTGTCGAGGATGAGCATGCCCCCCTGTGGCCACCCGGCCGGGTCTGATGCCATTTGTGCCATGCCTTTAGCCTCTTCGCGCGACTGTGGGCTCAATCGCATGATCTGGCTCCGGCGTGTTGTTCGAGCCAGTTGATCAGCATGGATTTTCCCGACCCGGAAGAGCCTCGAATGACAAGGTTTGCATAGTTGCCCGCCTTGTGCCGGTCGAGAACGGTCGAGAGGGTGCTGCGCCACTCGTCGGAGAGGGTTATTTTGTCTTCCCGGTGCGAATCGAGTGCCGCAATCAAGTCTTCGGGAATGTTCTGCGGTGGTTCGCCCCGTCCTTCATCCATAAGGGAGAGGAGGTCGTTGCGCAGGTTCCCTTTTGCAATGCTGCGGGGGCTAAAGGGAAGCGCTTGAGTCATTTTGTCCACCAGGCTGCGAGTGTTGGACCGAATGCGCGTCCGGTCCCAGAGCTCCGGGTGGGCCTCAAGGGGAAGCCAGAGGGTTTCGAGTATGTTGTATACCCATTCGAAGACCCAGCGTCCAAGGGCCTGTTTTAACGGTAAATGGGTTCCGGGGCTTTCAAGATCCTTTCTCTGGCGTACTTGGCGGCGGAGTCTGGCCAAGAAACGATGGGTGAGGATGAGCAGTATCAGGCCAAGGAGTGTGGAAATGCCCAGGATGGCGGGGAGGCGCCAGGATGCGGCCTGTTCAAAGAGGGGGATGAGGAGTTCGTTCGCTGTACTTGCAAGCCCGTCTGTCACTCGGTTCACGGTTAGTGTAACGTAATCGATACCGTAATCGATCGCCGTGAGTGGCGTCGAAAGGGCGTTGCCGATAAACGCCATGAATGCGTCGGTGGAATCTATCAGTCTTGTGGCGAGGCCTTCTTGACTCATGACGCCCCGGTAGAAGACTGGGCCCGAACGCTGCGCAGGAGTGCTGCGGGAACCCGGTCGTAAAAGGCGTTAATGATTTCTTTCTTTTTGTAGAGTTTCAACAGTTGCTCATCCCCCCCCCTCGATTGAGGTTGTCCAAAGCCCTGATTTGCAGGAGGGACAGGTGTCATCTTCGAGGAAGCGCCAGAGATTGTCGCTCGCCTTGCAGGCGGGGCAGTCTATCTTGATTGAAAGGGCATCTACTTTAAGGTCTGATTCCAGTTTGAGTATTTTCTAATACTCGGTAGCAAGGCTGCGCACGAGTTTTCGCCGCTTGCTCGATGGAATGAAGCGTATGGACAGCGCAGCCCAGAGAATGAGGAGTATTGCCCCACTTGCGGCCCAGACGAGGCGCAGTTCGCGCGGGAAGAGGAAGAGCGCGAGCGTCCAGATGAGCAGGAAGACGAGGATGGAGAGCAAAACCGACAAAAACTTTCGCATGAGACACACTCCTTGCGGCCACCCGGGTGGCACAACCGTTTACAAGAGGGGTAGGGGGGACAGAATGGCGTGCAGGAACCCCACCGCAAGACTGGCAAAGCCAAGGGGGATTTGCAGGTTGTCCAGTATGAGCTGTGCTCGCTTGAGCATCCCTGCGTCCCCTTCCTTGAGCGAACGAATGCGCGCCATGAGAAGTATGGACGCATTGGCCAAAAGCAGTACAAAGGGCAAGAGATCACTTAAAAAAATGACACTTCCATTGGGAAAAAAGAAGATGAGGGCGGCCAGAATAGCACCACAAAGTCCTGCGACAAGGCGCATGCGCTCTCCGGGGAAGTAGCGGCCAATAACATCATAATCTTCTTTCTTGTCAACGAGGATTGGCAAGATGAAAACAAAGCCTGTATAGACCAGAAAGAGGCTGGACAGGCTCAAAACGGCGTCGCGCATACCGACACTTTAATTTAAGCCCTCCCATGCTGCAAGAAAATTCCGTTTCGGCGCCTTCGCTTATTGACACGGGGGCCCCCTGTTCCTATTATCGCTCTACGCTCATACACGATCCGGTCTGTCGACTCTTGGCAGTTCGGACGCCCCGTGAGCCTGTCGGTTGTGGCAATGACCCGGCATCTCTACAGACAGGGAGGGCGCGATGGTCGAGCGTTCCACCTATTATTCAGATGAGCAGTGGCAGCGCTTCATGGCTGCCGCCGAGGGCAAAGAGACCCCGTTCATCCTGGTCGACCTGGCGATTATCGAGCAAAACTACAATCGCCTTGCCGCAGCATTCCCCTACGCGACGCAGTACTATGCCGTGAAGGCCAATCCCGCAAAAGAGATTATTTGTCTCCTGCGCGACCTTGGCTCTTCTTTCGACATAGCGTCTCGCTGGGAGCTCGATAAGGTCCTCGATTTGGGTGTGAGCCCGGATCGCCTTTCGTATGGCAACACCATAAAGAAGGCAAAGGACATCGAGTACTTTTACGAAAAAGGGGTCCGGCTCTTTGCAACCGACAGCAAGGCCGACCTCCACCACATCGCCTCGAAGGCCCCGGGGTCAAAGGTCTATGTGCGCATCCTCGTGGAGGGTTCGGACACCGCAGACTGGCCCCTCTCCCGTAAATTCGGCTGTCATCCTGACATGGCGTACAACCTCATGACCGAAGCGCGCGACCTGGGGCTCATCCCTTGGGGCATAAGCTTCCACGTGGGCAGCCAGCAGCGCGACATTGGCCAGTGGGACGAGGCCATCGCCAAGACCTTCTACCTTTTCCGAGCCCTTGAGGAAGAAGAGGGGATCAAACTGGGGATGATCAATATGGGCGGTGGGCTTCCCGCCAACTATATAACCCCCGTTCACGATTTGGATGTCTATGCGCGGGAGATAACCCGTTACCTTACCGAGGACTTTGGCGAGGAACTTCCGCAGATTATTATGGAACCGGGGCGCTCGATGATTGGCGATGCCGGTATTATTGTGAGCGAAGTCGTCCTTGTGTCGCGCAAGAACAACACGGCCCTGCAGCGCTGGGTCTACACCGATGTGGGCAAGTTCAATGGGCTCATCGAAACCCTGGACGAGTCCATCAAGTACCCGGTCATCACCGAACATCGTTCGGCCAAGGAGGGCGAAGTCATTATCGCCGGCCCCACCTGCGATTCGATGGACATCATGTACGAGAAGAGCCACTATCAGCTGCCCTTGAGCTTGGTGGCCGGGGACAAGCTCTACTGGCTCTCGGCCGGTGCGTATACCGGCAGTTATGCCAGCGTGGAGTTCAATGGCTTCCCGCCCATCAAGACTTTTTTTATCGAACAAGAAGCCTGAGAGGGGAATCCCGCGCTCATCAGTCAGGCCCCTGTTCGCATGAGGATGCCCGGGGCCTGATGGGGCGGCCTGCCATGCAGGCCATACGGAGAGCCCTTGGGCACAAAAAAAGCGACCCGAAAGGGTCGCTTTTTTTGTGCCCTGCGAGCGGACAGGACTATCAGTCTATCTCTCGCGGTAGATGATGCGTCCGCGGCTCAAGTCATAGGGTGAGAGGGCGACCTTTACGCGATCGCCGGGAACGATGCGGATATAGTGCTTTCGCATCTTACCCGAGAGGTGGGCGAGAATAAGATGGCCCTTTTGCTGGTTGAGTTCGACTCTGAACATGGTGTTGGGGAGGGCTTCCTTGACAACGCCCTCTACTTCGATTGCTTCCTCTTTCGCCACAGCTGCTCCTTGGAGAATTCCCCCTGTCGGGGCTTGGGCGACGGCAGCGCATTGAAAATCAGACAGGATGTGAATTTGCTTTCACCGTCGCACGTTTCTATAATGCTATAGGCAATCGAAGGCCTTTGTCAACACGAGGCGGCCACAGTCATCCGTTGGAGCTGTTGCCTGCTTGACAAATCCTTGGAGCTGGTCCATTGTACGCGGACTCAAAACAGACAGCCACAGGCTGAGCACAAGGGGGACTGACATGGATCAGGACTTCGTCCAAAAGATGAAAGAGGCACTCCAGGAACTCAAGCGCGAGATCATCGACAACCTCGTCGCCGGCAATGCCGACTTCAAGGAAATTGTCGAGGGTATGGAGGCCAAGGATTTGGCTGATATTGCCTCTGATGATGTCGATCGCAAGATGATCGAGACCTTGGGTACTCAGGAGATGAAGCGCATGCGCCTTATCGACTCTGCCCTTACCCGTATCGAGCAGGGCAAGTATGGCCTGTGCATGAAGTGCAACAAGAAGATCCCCACAGAACGTTTGGAGGCTATTCCCTATGCTCTTATGTGTATTGAGTGTAAAAATGCCGATGAGCGGCGGAATCGCTGACAAAGGTTAGTAACCAGAAGCCTGCAGGTGGCGAAAATTGAGGCAATCCT
>CAZIRF010000038.1:0-19399 GCA_964541755.1 uncultured Spirochaetales bacterium
GCTCGACCGGGCCTTCGACCTCTCCGAATTCAAACGCGTCGTCCTCCTGGGCGCGGGGAAGGCAGGAGCCCCCATGGCGCGCGCGGTACAGGAGCTCCTGGGCCCCCATATTGCAGAGAGCCTCGTTCTTGTCAAACACGGCCACCGCGACGAATTGCGGGGCCTCATTCCCGGTATACGCATTGTCGAAGCGGGCCACCCCGTGCCCGACGAAGCCGGGCTTGCCGCCACCCGGGAGCTCCTCGAAATGACCCGGGATTGCGATGCCGAGACCCTCGTCATCATGCTCACCAGCGGTGGGGGCTCATCCCTCCTTACCGCCCCGCACCCCCCGCTTTCGCTCGGGGATATGCGGGAAATGACCGGCCTCCTGCTCGAGAGCGGCGCGACCATTCAAGAGGTCAACAGCGTGCGCATAGCCCTGTCCGATGTAAAGGGAGGGCGTCTCGCAGAGGCCCTCCACCCGGCTACGGTCATCAACCTCATCCTCTCGGACGTGGTGGGAGACCGCCTCGACTTTATCGCCTCGGGCCCCTGCGTACCCGCCACCATCGACCGGCATGACGCATTGGCCGTTCTCGAACGATACAGACTCATGCCGCGCATCCCGGCAGCAGTGAGCGCCCTGCTCAAGGACCCATCGCTTCCCCCGCCGCCCCGGGCCGGAGCCGCGTGCTTCGAAGCGGTCCATCACGCCCTCTTGGGTACAAACCGTTTGGCAGTTGAAGCTGCGGCGGCCGCCCTCACAGAGGCAGGGGCAGAAGCCCTCATCCTCTCGTCCATGATCACCGGCGAAGCCCGGGAAGCAGCCCGCGTCTACGCGGGTATAGCCCTCGACCACGCCCGGCAGGCCATCATCAGCGGGCCCGGCACCACATCGCGGGACCCGCATGCGCACACGTCATCAAAGCCCCTGGTCATTATCGCCGGGGGCGAGACCACCGTAACAGTCAAGGGCACCGGAAAGGGCGGCAGGAATCAGGAACTGGCCCTCGCCCTCCTCTGCGAACTCGAGAAGGCCCCACGCACACTCGCAGAACGCATCACCGTCCTCGCCGCCGCCACCGACGGAAGCGATGGCCCCACGGACGCAGCGGGAGCCTGGGCCGCACTTGATGTTCTCGAGCGCGCCCGCAAAGCCGGTTTTGATGCGGCCGGCTATCTTGCGAACAACGACGCTTGGCACTTCTTCGCCGCAACCGGCGACCTCCTTGTTACCGGTCCCACCAACACCAATGTCTGTGACATCACTTTTATACTCGTCGACCGGGATCCGCGGGCCCTTGCATGATTTCCGGTCCCGTCCTATGGTAGCCGTCAACACTGGCGGAAACACCGCCCGGAGGTCATGATGTGTCACTTTCCTTTCTTCCTGTAACAGCCCTCCCCCTCGAAATTTCGGCCCTTCCACCAGCCAACAGCATTTTCCAAAGCGCTTTGTGGGCGCGCTACAAGGCCTCATGCGGGCAAACACCCCTCGCCTTCACGGTCAAAGCCGGCAATCAAAACATCCCCCTGATACTCTTCATCCGGAAGGGTCCCGGCGGCATTCGGTATGCCTACGCCGCAGACGCCCCGGATATCAAGACAAGCGAGGAGTCCTTTGGCCCAATACTCGAAGACCTCTCCATCGCGATATCCCGCCAACTGCCGCCAGACTGCGCCTTTATCCGCTGGGATACCGTCCAGGAATCCCCCTGGCAGGGCCCCGAGTACCACAGTCATACCGGCCAGTGGAAAGGGGCCCCACGCAGCGCCATCCGCGAAATGCGCATGAACTGGGGCACCCGGGAACGCCGCCTGCGCAAAGCCATTGCCGACCACCTGAGCCCCGACACGGTCATTATCAGTCTTGTGGAAGATGAAGAAACCATACTCGCTCGCATGCGCCAGACCACCCGCAACGCCATCCGGCGCGCACAGCGCAGCGGCATCTGTGTGCGCCCTCTCCATCAGCATGAACTCTCCCAATGGTATGCACTCTACCGTGAAACGGCCACGAGAAAAGGCATATACTGTGAACAGGAGTCCTTCTTCAAACAGCTTGCAGCTCTCCCTGCCGAAGACAATGCAGAAATATGTTTTATGGGGGGCTTCCTGGATAACGAACTCCTCGCGGGGGCCGCTTTCGCCCGTGCCGGATCCGGCGCCTACTATCTCTTCGCCGGCTCTTCCCTCCATAAACGCGAGTGCATGCCCAACTATGGCCTGCAGTGGGAGGCCATCCGCTGGCTCAAAGAACACGGGTGTACACAATATGATCTCCTCGGCGTCCCGCCAAACAACGACCCGGACCACAAGATGTACGGCCTGTATACCTTCAAAACAGGTTTTGGAGGGCGCCACATCCATTACAGTGGCTGCTGGGACTGGCCGATTGACGAAAATGCATGGAAACAGGCACGTAATGCCGAAATCCTCGCTTCGGCGCCATAAGGAAACGCGCAAAAACCTATGGTACCGTTGCCACACTTCAATCTTCCCGATATGCTCGCGCGCATGAGCTACAAGATCTTCGTGGACGGACAGGAAGGCACAACCGGCCTGGAAATAAGCCAGCGCCTCGCGGGGCGCGCGGAACTCGAAATCCTCTCGATTGACAGCGCAAAGCGCAAGGACCCGGAAGAGCGGCGCAAACTCATCAACGCATCGGACATCACCTTTTTGTGCCTGCCCGATGTCGCCGCCCGCGAATCGGCCAGCCTCGTCGACAACGATCACAGCTGCCTTATCGACGCGAGCACGGCCCACCGTACCAACCCCGACTGGACCTACGGCATCCCGGAGCTCGACAAGATGCAGCGCGAGCGCATCCGCCAGAGCCGCCGCATCGCCGTCCCCGGCTGCCATGCAAGCGGCTTCGTCATCCCCATGGCCCCCCTCGTCAAGGGCGGCATCGTCCCCGCAGATTACCCGGTAAGCTTCTGTTCACTCACCGGCTATTCCGGCGGCGGCAAAAAGCTCATCCAATGGTACGAGGAAGAGCTCGCCGGCGACAAGAGTGAAAACGCCCCGCGCATGTACGCCCTGGGGCTTGCCCACAAGCACCTGCCCGAGGTGAGCTACCACACCGGCCTCTCCCGGTCCCCGGTTTTCTCCCCGATACTGGCCAATATCTACAAGGGCATGCTCGTTTCGATTCCCCTGCACGTCGACATGCTCAAGGGGGTCTCGCACGCTCGCGACGTCCACACATTCCTCGAAGAGCACTACCGCGGCGAAGCCTTTGTCCGCGTCCAGCCCTTTGGCGGCGAGGGCGCCCTCGAGGAAGGCTACCTGCAATCCATGGCCTGCAACGACACCAACCGCCTCGATCTCTACGTATTTGGCCACGAGACCCAGGTCCTCCTCGTCTCCCGCCTCGACAACCTGGGCAAGGGGGCCTCGGGCGCGGCCGTCCAGTGCATGAATATAAAGCTCGGCCTTGAAGAGGGGCGCGGGCTCGAAATAGATCAAGGCTGATAGCCGGCAGCCGGGCCCCCTCCCGTAAAAACGGGTGGGGCTCAAGCTGCCGCTATCCACGCCGATACTCAAACAAGGGTGTCTGCACCGCCATACGTGGAAACTGCATGCAGACAGCCCGGGAGGATTCCGATGCAAGATTTCAAGCCTGCGGGCGTCCAGAAGTGCTATGCCTGCATACAGTGGGAAGGTCAGCGTTCCTACTACCCGGAAAAGAAGCAGATTAAAGTCGATATCAAACGTGAAGGTCACTGCCTTGTCTGCCACAAGAAGACAAAGGGTGATTCCAGCTGCGAACACTTTTTTCCGCTCCGTTAGGCCCCATTACCGGTGTGCAGCCCCAAACGACCAAGAAAAAGGGGCCAGCACACCGGTATCAGCCCCCTTCTTCCATACATAATGCAATAATTCTCCCGAAAAACTGCACATCAAGACATAACGCCGCCAGACAAGCTGTGTTAGAATTGAATGCATGAAAGCACTCACGACGCGAAACGCGTGTCCCCTCGTCGCCCTTGCGGCCATGACCTTCGGGCTCGCCGCCTGCTCGGGCGCCCCAAAACCCGACAAACCGGCTGCCCAAGAAACGGCAGGAAACACGAAAGCCGACAGCGACTCTGCGGCCGTAAAAGAGTACCTCTTTGACGAAAGCGAATTTGCCATCAAGGAAACCGGTTTCGACCTCCCGGTACCCATGCCGGAGTACACTTTGGAAGACCTCACCCCGCCCGGTGAAATCATCTACAGCGCAGACGCCAACAAGGCCAACCTCTACGACCTCGAAAGCGTCGACGTGGATGGGGAGGCGTGGACCACCGGCTTCGGAAAGACCGACAGCGTCATCACCTGGCGCATCCTCCCGCAGGAAACGCGCTTCTACAGCGTCGATCTCGAGTGGGACCCGGGGACCGCGACCGAAGGCAGCGCAGACCTCCTCTTTAACGGTCGCCGCGTCGCCACCCTCAAGGCCGGCGGCAGGGCGGGAGCCATCAGCCTGCATATTCCCTCCATCCTCATGGATGACGATGTCCAGGAATTCGCCCTCTGGACCGGCTGGGAAGGCCTCAAAATCGGGCGATTTACGGTAACAAGCGACATGACCATCAACAAACACACCCCAACAGTAAAGCCCGTCAACCCGAATGCCAGTGAGGGCGTCCACCGTGTTCTCGCCTTCCTCGCCTCGACCTGGGGGAAATACACCCTCTCGGGCCAGTACGATATCGCCTGGCACGACGGTATCGACATGCTTGAACGGGTTCGCACCGACACCGGGCGCGAACCGGCCATCATGGGCTACGACTTCCTGCAGATTACCGGCCCCACCCGCGGCTTCGGGCAGACGAACGAGGCCATCGCGTACTGGAAAAAGGGCGGCCTTGTCACCTTCTGCTGGCACTGGCGCATGGGCCGCAGCCGCGAGTTCTACACCGACAAGACCGATTTCCGCATCACCCGCGACGAATCGAGCCCCGAGTACGCGGCGACCATCAAGATGATCGACCACATCGCCGTGGAGCTCAAGCGCCTCGAAAAAGAGGGAATCCCCGTCCTGTGGCGCCCCCTCCACGAGGCTTCAGGCGGCTGGTTCTGGTGGGGCGCGAGCGGGCCGGACGATTACCTCTGGCTCTGGAACCTGGTCTACGACCGGCTCACCAATCACCACGGCCTCAACAACCTTATCTGGGTCTGGAACGGCCAGGACAAGGCCTGGTACCCCGGCGACGAGACGGTCGACATCATCGGTTTGGATATCTACCCGCCCCCCGGCGACCACAGTTCACAGTTGGACAAGTTCCTCCAGGCGTCCTCATGGGCACAGAAGACCCACAAACTGGTCGCCCTCACCGAAAACGGTGCCATCCCCGACCCGGACGCCATGGTCGAAGACGGCGCGGTGTGGTCTTACTTCACCACCTGGAACGATGCCGCCGGCCGCAAGGACGAGGAGAATTTCTGGTCCGGGAAGCTGCACAATGAACTGGAGTTCCGCAAACGGGTGTACAACCACCCCTATGTACTTACCTTGGACGAACTGCCTTCATTCAAACAGGAATAGAAGAGACGTTCCAATAGCAAAAAGCCCCTGCCTGTGCCCGGTAACGAGCCCGGCAGGGGCTTTTTTCAATCGGCAATCGCCTTTGCAGGGTCTTCCGCAACCCTTTCCACCGCGACGGCCTCTGCGCTCTCGTCCAGCGAGGGCTTTGCAACGAGGTTCTTGTACTGCCCCCCGTTGTTCCAGTAGATAAGGCCGGGGCTCCCCGCCTCCCGAATACCGTCGACCTGGCGCCGAATGTAATTGGCGCCGTAGTACTGGCGATCGTATGAGACATTCAGGTAGAAGGCCTGGGCAAAGGGGCGGATAAGGGCGTCCCCGCGGGCGATGAAATGGTTGCGCCATGTACCGATATGGTAGATGCGCCAGGGGCGCTCGGCGGCCGGTTTTTGAGCCAGAAAGGTCTGCTCGAAGTGGCTGGGATAGTACATGGGGCAGATGACATCAACCCAGTGTGCGAGGGTTTCAACTTCCTGTCCCGTGCGCGCCCCGGTGCGGTACCAGCCGTTGGCCCCGTAAATATCCACCGAAATGGGGGCATCCACATTCGCCCTCATGTGGCTCAGGAAGGAAATGAGGGCGCTCTCCTTGTCCATACCCTTGTCCTGCCAGCGATAGACGGCCTTGTTGAGGTTGACCCCGTCGGTGGGGAAGCGGATATAGTCATACTGGATCTCGTCGAAGCCCTTCTGCACGAGCTCGGCCGAGATGCGCGCAACGTAGTCCCAGACCTCCTCCGAATAGGGATCGACCCAGTTCTCTGCGTAATACACCCGCTCGGTCTCGTCGATTTCCGCGCCTTCGTTCTGCGGATCGGGGACCTTCTTCGTCACCAGGCGGTAGCCCTGCCAAGGCTTCTTCGCCCCCGCGTCCCACACGGCGTACTTCCCCCCCGCGCGCGCGGCGAGATTCTTGTCCTTGAAGACGACTATACGCGCGATGGTCCACACCCCCTTTTCCTTGAAGCGGGGCAGAAAGGTCTCGAGATCTGCGGGGCTCGACACCTGTGCGAGCGAAGAGACGAGCTCGTCGTCGCTCTTGTAGCGCAGGCGGCCCATATCGTCCTTCATGTCGACGACAATGGCGTCGAGCCCATGGTCTTCGATGATCTTTTCATAGCGTAGCAGCTCGGCTTCGTTGGTGAGGTGGCCACCGGGCAGGTAGATCCCCTCATGGCCACGGGCCTTCGCCTGCCGCTGGCGGCGGGGCGTGTGCGCTTCAATGGCAGGATCTGCATGGAGCCAGAGTTCGTTATAGACGGGCCCCGCAGCATTAAAGGGACCAATTGAGGATTTCCCCGCTGTTTCAAGTGCCGCCAACGGGGCATACGAAAAGAGGGCTTCGCCAGCGGCCCGCGCCGCCGTTTGGAAACGCAGGACAAGTTCATCAGCTGCTTCAGGCCCTCCCATGGGGGCTGCTTCGGGAAGCCCCGGGTCGACAGCTTGGGAAGAATCAAGGCTGATGCGGGCCATCCCGCCGTGCCGCGACCACACGAGATGGGGCCCGGAGGTCCCACCGGCGGGTCCTCCCCCCTCGAGGGCCAGCCCGTCGAGCATACCAATGGCTTCGTTATAGCGCAGGATGGGATCACAACGGCGCGCAGCCCAGTCCAAACGGTACAGGGCCTGCTTGAAGCCCTGTGCGACGAATATCTGTGGGGTATCTTCCGGGCCCTGAGCTGGGGCTACCAAAATCGAGGACACTTCATCAGTATAGGAACTCGTATCCATGTTGAGCAGGCCGTCGGCAATCGACTCCCACTTCGAACCGGGAAGATCTGCATTGAGGGCATAGAGGCCGTATATCCCCGAAGAAGCGAACACAATCGTCCCCTCAAGGGATGCCACCGCCACCGCTTTGACGCCGTTGGTAATGACCGGCAAGCCCAGGCTCTTCCAGGAGAGACCAGCATCGCGCGAAAGGTAGATGGCATCCTTGGTTGCGGTAACGAGGACTTCGGGCCGCGTCGGGTCCACTGCGAGATCTTTGAGCTCTTGAACCTGCTGCTCGAAACCCTTGACTCCGTCTTTCAAGACCTTGATCGTCTTGACCGGGAGCCCCGCATTTCGCGCCTCCCAGGCGACCCCGTCGGCAGAAAAAAGTATGCCGGCCCCCGAAAGGGCAAACCACGCCGCTGAACTTGGAACAAGCTTGCGCACCTCTGCCCCCGACCACAATTTTCTCACGCCATTCATGCTGTCGAGCACCGCTATACCGGACCGTGTTCCCAAGAGCGCAACATCCTGCGGGGGGGGCGGGGGCGGTGGTAACTCAACAAGCGGGGGCTCTTCGCTCGCTGATTCGCCCCGAAAACTGCCGGAACTGGCAGCGATAATGAAGGGGATGGAAACCGAAAGGGCGAGGGCGGCGAAGCCCAGACGAACAGATGCCTTGTAGCCATGGAGTAGACGCATACCGGAGGATACCCTGTTAAAGCATTATGGTGAAGCATGCACATAAATACGCATGTATGGTATTCCCATTGTCGGCCAAAGAGCCCCTCACGCTTAGCCCGTCCATCCGTGGACCCGAAGAATAGCGACGCCCGTTTCCAGCCATACAATCAGCCCCCCAAAAGAGGGGCTGATTGATGCACACGCAAACACGCGGGATGCGGACACTCAGATATCCGTAGGGGCCTTGCGGCGAATCTTGGCCTTGTCGGTCTGGGCGGCGAGCTTCTTCTCCTCGTCGCTCGCCTTGGAGAGTTCCTCGACCGTCTTTACGTGGAGGCGCACCGCACCGCGATATCCCTCGCGCACCGGAATACGCGTCCCATCCTTATCTGCCGCCTTCCGGCGGGCCTTGGCCAACTTGATCTCCTGTTTCCACTGCGGGAGCCACTTTTCAAGGGCAATGAGGAGGTCGTCGCAGAGTTGCCATACTTCCGGGGGATTGCAGACCGCCCCCACGAGGGGGTCGAGCAGGAGGGCTTGGCGCAGGAGCCGGATATCGGCATGGACCGCGGCCTTGACCGCCAAACGCTGTACATTGACAGACTGATTGCACACGGCCGCACAGCCGTCGGGCAGGGGCGGGAGGGATGGAATATTGATTCCGATTTTATCCACGTAGCCGGGAACCTCGACGATGGCGTCCGCCGGGAGGTTCGGGATGGTCGACCCGTTGACCACATTGAAGTGCCCGCGGTATACCCGACCCGTCTCGAGGGCCTCGAGGATGTACGAGCCGTGTTCTTCGCTGCGCTCTGCGGGGTCGAAGCGGTACGCGGGCTCGGCCAGCCAGTTGGGGAAGTCCTCCTCGAACCAATTGCGCCCCTCGGTACAGACGCGCAGGTATCCCCCCGTCTCGCCATTTATCCAACAGCCCGTATCAATCCACTTTTCGATCTCGGCCGGCCGCTTGCGGTACCAGGCGAGGTACTCGCTCAAGTGGCCGTTGCTCTCTGTAGAGTAGTACCCGAAGCGCCGCAACATGTCGATACGTACCTTTTCGGTCTGCGGGAAGTCCGGATGGCTTTCGAAAGCCTCGAGGAGGCGCGGTATCCAATCCTCGCCGCGGAATTCGACTTTGGTAAACCAAGTCTGATGGTTTATCCCCGCACACACATAGCTTACTTCGCGCTTGTTGAAATCATCGTACGCCGGGTCGTCTTTTGAACGCCCCTTGTTGATAAAATGCTTTATCGCCTCGCTTATCTGCCAATGACCGCCTTGGACACCGTGACAGAGCCCCACCATGCGCACACCACCATACACCGATGCCGCCCAGGTGAGCATGGCCATGGGGTTCGCGTAGTTGAGGAGCAGGGCACCCTCTTCGGCCACCTCGCGAATGTCCTTGCAGAAGTCGAGGAGGGCCGGAATCCCCCGCTGTGCATAGAAAATGCCGCCCGCGCAGAGGGTATCCCCCACACACTGGTCCACCCCGTACTGCAAGGGGATATCGATATCCTGCTCAAAGGCCTCAAGCCCCCCGATGCGAACGGTACAGAAGATGTATCGCGCCCCGGCCAGCGCCTCCCGCCGTTTCGTCGTCGCATGAATTTTTATGGAGAGCCCGTTCTCCTTGATATCCCGCTGACACAGCTTGCGCACCATCTCCAGGTTCTTGCGATTGATATCGGTAAACGATACCTCGATATCCCCAAACTCCGGCACGCAGAGCAGATCCCTCAAAAGGGTCCGGGTAAAGCTCACGCTCCCCGCCCCGATAAATGCCACCTTGAACGCCATAATGCGCCCCCTTTCTGTCTTGTCTGGCCCCGCCGCCACAGGGCCCGCCAAGTGTAACACCCCCCTTCGCGTCAAGCAACAAGCCCCCCCCGGGCGCACTATAGTTTCGCAGAAAGGGGGTCCTGGCCGATAAAAAACCTTCCGGGGCCAGAGTTCGCGCCTGCGGCGCTCAATACCCCCCAGCTCCCCCTCTTCGCAAGCCCCCCCCGGGCGCACGATAGTTTCGCAGAAAGGGGGTCCTGGCCGATAAAAAACCTTTCGGGGCCAGAGTTCGCGCCTGCGGCGCTCAATGGCCCCGAAAGGCCTTTTATCGGCCACCCCCTTTCAAGAGCACCACGAGCGCCCGGGGGCAAACGCTCAGCGTTTTGCCTCCCCTCCAAAGCCCTCCAGGGGGGCGCCCCCGCGAAGCGGGCAGCCCCCTGTAAGCCCCATCCACAAGCTCACCGGGGGCAAACGCGAAGCGGAGCCCCCTGTAAACCCCACCCACAAGCTCACCGGGGGCAAATGCGAAGCGGAGCCCCCTGTAAAGCCCTCGCAAGGAGCTTTCGTACAGGGCGCATGCGGGGGGCGGGGTGGTAAAAGGGGCAGCGGGGCTATGGCGAAGCTTGCCCCGTCGCCCCTTTTACCACCCGCAAGCCCCCCGGCCGCCCCCTGTACAAAATCGACGCAAACGTTTAGCGTACCCTCATGCTTACGCTCAATGAACGGGGTTACCTGCACACTCGCGGCCTTGACGTCCAGCTGGGTCTGGACAAGTATCCGGAGGGCCACCAGTCCGGGCTCATGGTCCTTCTGAGGGACCGACGCATCATCTCGAATGGCGACGTCCGCCTCGAAGCCTGCCCCGGCCAGTTCCAGGCGGTCCCGAAGCAGCTCGAACAGGGAAATGACGGCACCGGGCTCTGGATGCGCGCCGCCTTCCCCGACCCGGCCAAGAATCGGCGGGGCTTCAACCCGGTCCGGTATCCGGACGTCGAGGCACAGTGGCGCATCAGCGTAACGCCCCTCTCCGCGCAGGAAAGCGCGAGCGAGAGCATCAGCACACAGGCATTCGAACTCTGTGTGGAACTCGAGTCCCCCCTCCCGGCCCATGCCTGTCCGGGTGCAGGCTTCAACATCGAGCTCTTCCCGGGCCACTTCTTCGGCAAGGGCTGGTATATGGAAGACGGCCAAGGCAGATGCGAGAGCGGCAGCTTCCCGCTCCAGGCCAACGGGCCGGTTCAATCTCCCCCAACGGCAAAGTCGGCCGATGACTTTGGCCCCGACTGGCCGGGCAGCGAAAAAAGCCCCCTCCTCCTGGCCCCCCTCGCGTGCGGCCGCCGATTTATTGCCGCAGCGGACGCCCCGGAGTACCGCTTTGCCATTGAAGCCCTCGAAGGCGCCGACCTGGAACTCCACGACGGCCGGGCCTGGCACAACAACGGATGGTTCATCCTGCGCGCCGCCCTGCCGGCCAACAAGACCGGCATCGTTGCCCGCTGGCGCTTCGAAGCCCGGCTCGAAAACAACTGGCTGAGGGAGCCGGTCATACAAGTCAATCAGGCGGGCTATCACCCCGAATCCCCCAAGCGGGCCGTCATCGAATTCGATGCCAATGATGAAAGGGCTGATACTGCCGCCCTCTCCCTCATCCGCTTTGGTGCCGACGGCAGCGAACACCTGGTGAGTGAAGGCGGCACGGACTTCGGCTCCTTCCTGCGCTACCGCTACCGGGTCTTCGACTTTGACCGCGTACGCGAAGAGGGCCTCTACTGCATCAGCTGTTGCGGACTTCGCTCCGCGACCTTCCGCATCGACCGCAAACTCCACGAACGCCACCTCTGGCAGCCGGTCCTCGATCACTTCCTCCCGGTCCAGATGTGCCACATGCGCGTCGAGGACGGCTACCGTGTTTGGCACGGGGCCTGCCACCTGGACGACGCGGTCATGGCAGCGGTCGATACCAACCACTTCGACGGCTACATTCAGGGCCCCGCCACCCTCTGCGACTTCCAGAGCGGCGAAAAAGTCCCCGGCCTCGCCGAAGGGGGCTGGCACGATGCGGGCGACTTCGACCTGCGCATCGAGAGCCAGGCCGGCACCGTCTACGGCCTCGCCCTCGCACAGGAGTACTTCCACCCCGACTACGACGCAACCAGCATCGACCAGAAGAACAAAAAGGTACGGCTGATGTGTCCTGACGGCGTCCCGGACCTCCTCCAACAGATAGAGCACGGCCTCCTCTCCATACTGGGGGCCTGGCGCAGCATGGGCCGCCTCTACCGCGGCATCATCGAGGAAAACCTCCGCGACTATGTGCTCCTGGGCGACCCCGTCACCATGCAGACGCCCCGGCTCGTCTTTACCGAAGACAATCCCGGCCGCGAGCTCGAGACGGCGTCCTTCCAGCTGCGCATCCCGCGCCCTGCGCAGCTGGAAGGACGCCCTCGCAAGCGAAGCCCTCGCCTGCGCGCGCGAGCTCTACACGCGCGCAGCACCACGAACGGACGCCCGCCCCAGCAGCCGGCTCGCCGCCTGCGCCGAGCTCTTTATCAGCCTTGATTCTCCCTGCGACCGCCTCCCCTTGGCCAAGGAGCTCCTCGCCATACGCCTCGAGAGCGAACACTTTGTGTGGGCGGGCCCCACACTCGCCCGCGCCCGAAAGGCCCTCGCCACCTTCGTCAAGGAAAAAGGACTCGACGAGTCCCTCGCCGATGAATTCGCCGCCTTCGACCGGGCCTTTATGGCGAGCGCCCGTTCTTCGGCGGCGGAGCTGCGCTCGGCTGCCGGGCAAAACCCCTGGGGCACCCCCTGGCGCCCGCACATTTGGGGAGCCGGCTGGGGCATACAGGCACTGGGGGTAAAGTGCTGGATACTCAACAGGGAACTTGGCGAGCCCTTCACCCTGGACATCGTCCACCGCTCCTTCGACTTTGTCCTGGGCTGCCACCCGGGGAAAAACCGCTCTTCGTACATATCGGGAGTGGGCAGCGAATCGGTAACGACCGCCTACGGCCTCAACCGCGCAGACTGGTCGTACATCCCCGGCGGCAGCGTCTCGGGGACCGGGCTCATCGGGCCGGATTACCCGGAGCTCCTCGACTGGCCCTACCTGTGGCAGCAGACCGAATACGTCTTGGGCGGCGGCACGAGCGACTGGCTCTTCCTCGCCCTTGCGGTGAAAAGCTTATACAACGAGTAGAATTTAAGGTTTTCCTTGCGCTGCCATCATATCTGCGAGTAGAATGGGGGCATAGATGCGCAGGGAGCACAAAGCATGAAGCCGACAGAGCCGCATGCTGGCAGGAAAATCACGGACGATTTTTCTGCCAGCGTTTCGAGAACCATCCTCAGGGCACTCACGCTCCTGGCGATTCCGCAAATAACACTCAGCATCATCAACATGCAGGTCTCGGGGCGCAGGGAATACCTTCCGCTCATATTTGCAGAGATTTTTGTCTCGATTGTGGGTCTTGTATTCATACTCTTGGGCGAGCGGATGCGGGAACAGCGCCCGGTTCTCACCATTGCCACCAGCGGGGCCATGGGTATTCTCCTGGTAGTCAGTTTCGGCCTCTCGTCAACCGGCCCCCTCTGGATGCTCTTCGCCCTCATACAGTGCGCCATCTTCTTTGGCATGCGGGGCTTTGTCACCGGCTTTCTCCTTACCGGCTTCATCGTCGCCGTTATCGCTACCCGCCGCTTCATAAGCGGCCAACTTTCTCCGCAGCCCCTGTCAATCCTCCCCACCCTCTTCAATCTTGTGTTCATCGCCATTGCCACTACCTGGCCACTCACCCGCATTCTGGGCAAACTCGGGCTCTATCATGACGAAAACCTGCGGCTGGCCGAAACGCTCAACAGCGAACGGATAGACTTGAATCGTGCTCAAAAATCCATCGAAGAAGAAAGCGCCCTTCGCCATGCAGTGCAGGAAAGCCTCAAAGAGCGTGAGGCAAAGTACCGCGGTATATTGGAACTCTCCGAAGATCTTTCCCTCGTCTTGGACAAAGACGCCATTGTCCTCTTCGCTGCAGGGGGCCTGGCCAAGACCCTGGGCTGGCGCGTTGAAGAAATAATGAATCGCGATATCGGCGATTTTATCCATCCGGACGACCTTCCCGAAGCGGACAAGGAATTCACACGGCTCTTGGGCATGCCGGAATCCGGCACCCGTGGACGCCTGCGCATACGGACAAAGAACGGGGACTATATTCTGATGGAAGCCCGGGCGGGCAACCGCCTGGCGGATGCATCGGTTCACGGGGTCATCATGACCATGCGGGATATCACCTGGATCCACCAAAACGAAGAGAAGATCGCCTTCCTCGAGGGATACGATCAGCTTACCGAACTGCCGAACCGAGCCCGCTTTTCCAGTCGCTTGACCGACGAAATTGCCCGCGCCCGTGGCCGCGGACAGGTTTTTGCAGTCCTCGTCATCGGGGTGGACCGCTTTAAACGAATAAACGATTTCTATGGTACTGATACCGGTGACATGGTTCTCAAACAGGCGGCGCGTGGCCTCATGAACACCTTCCGCCAGGGAGACCTCATCGCGCGCTTGCGTGGCGACAAGTTTCTCGTCCTCCTTTCGGACATGCATCGCGCAGAGGATATCGGCCCACTCGTACGCAAAGCGGAAGGGGCCATCACCCACAGTTACGAGGTACCCGACGGCAGCATACAGGTAAGCTGCAGCATGGGTGTCGCCCTCTATCCCAATGACGGCCTCAGTGCCTCGAGCCTTATCAAGAATGCCGAAACCGCCATGTACATGGCCAAGGATGAAGGGGGATCCTCCTGGCGGATGTTTGACCAAGCCCTCAACAACCGCGTCATCGCCCGCCAAAAGCTCGAAGACGAACTTCACCACGCCGTTGAGGAAGACTGGTTCCAGGCTTGGTATCAACCCAAGATTACCGCGGCCGGCGGCATAAGCGGCATGGAAGCCCTCATCCGCTGGGCCCAGCCGGACGGGACCATGCGCTCCCCCACCGAGTTCATCCCCACCGCCGAAAGAACCGGGAGCATTGTACCCATCGGCCACACCATGCTTACCAAGGCCTGCCTGCAAATACTCGAGTGGTCGCAACTTGGCCTGGGCGATGTCCCCATATCGGTCAATCTCTCGCCCAAGCAGTTCAAGGACGAGGGCCTCATCATGGCCATAGAGCGCATCGTCTCCTTCCACGGCGTGGCGCCGCACCTCATCGAACTGGAGCTCACCGAATCGAGTATCCTTGCCGATGAAAGCGACGGCATCCGAAAACTGCAAGATTTGCGCGATATGGGCTTCAAACTTTCCATAGACGACTTTGGCACCGGCTACTCGTCCTTTGCCAAGCTAAAGGATTACCCGGTCGACACCGTCAAAATCGACAAATCCTTCATCGACCCCCTGCCCGGCGACCGCAGGGCGGGTATCGTGACGCGCGCCATCATCGAACTGGCTCACTCTCTCGAGTGCAGCGTCGTCGCAGAGGGCGTGGAAACCCGCGAACAACTCAATTTCCTCCACAAGGCCGGATGCGACTCCTTCCAGGGCTACTACTTTGCCGCCCCCCTCGAAAGCGCCCGCGCGACCCGTTTCATACGGGAGGATGTCCCCCTTCTCTCGCGCCGCATTCTGGACTGAAACACCAATCGGGGGTATCGTACCCTTCACCAGAGATCATTCGGGAGGATCAAATGGCAGATTTGAGCATTGCAACACAGGGGATTCCGGCCGTCTATGAGTGGGGCATCGAGCTCATCCGCGCGGTTCAGACCATCGCCTCGCCACCGCTCACCGTCGTCATGCACTTCATCACCGACTTCGGCGGGAAGATCGCCTACCTCATTCTCCTGCCCTTCCTCTTCTGGTGTATCGACGAACGCCGCTCCATGCGCCTGGCGGTCGCCTTCATTCTGGGGGCCTGGAGCAACAGCGCCGTCAAGGAATTCTTTGGCCACCCGCGGCCCTTCGACTACGACGCGAGCGTCAAACTGGCACACGAATCGAGCCCGGGGCTCCCCTCGGGACACACCCAAAACGCCACGACCTTTTGGGGCATCCTGTTCTCCTGGAGCCGCAATCGCGGCTTCCGCATCCTCTGCGTGGCCCTGCCGCTCGTCATCGCCTTTACCCGCATCTACCTGGGGGTACACTTCCCCACCGACCTCTTCGCAGCCTGGGCCCTTGCCGCCGTCACCCTGCTCGCCTACTACACCCTGGCTTCCCGCATCGAGGGCCTCTTCGCGACGCTCGACTTCCGCTTTCGCATACTGCTTGTGGCCCTCATCGCCGTTGGAATGAACGCACTGCTCCCCGGCGACCCCACACTGGGCGGCCTGTTTTTTGGGATGGGGACGGGATTCATACTGATGAGGAAACACTGCGATTTTTCCGCTTCTTCCCGGGGGAGCGAGCGCCTGCCCCGCCCCCTCGTGCTGGCCCTTCGCCTGCTCCTGGGACTCACCGTAACGGCGGCCATCTACGCCGGCCTCAAGGCCATCCTTCCGGGCGAAGAGAGCGACTGGCATACCCTGGGCCGCTTCCTGCGCTATACCCTCTTGGGCGCCTGGGTAGCCTTCGGGGCGCCCTTTGCCTTCCGCAAGCTCGCGCTGGCCTAGTCCACACGGCTCTGCACGGCGGCTCCACCCCCGCTGCCATTGCCCCTGGCTCGGGGTGGGACTATCAGCCTAGGCCTCTATGACAAGGCCCTCGCGCGCCATGAGTACCTGCAACTTCGACTTTCCCGCGAGCCTGTCCTGATACTGTTTTTCCAAAACGGCCAGCTGGTCGTCGGTGCGATTGGGGTCGTGGTGGAACATGACGAGCTTCTTGACGCCGGTCTTGTGGGCGTTGTTGATGGCCTCGTCGTAGCAGGAGTGGCCCCAGCCCTGCTTGCCGGCCTGGTATTCGGCGGGGGTGTACTGGGTGTCGTGTATGAGGACATCGGCCCCCTTGAAAAAGCGCAGAACCTTCTCGTTCTCCTCGCGGGCTATGCTCTCGCCCTCTTCGGCGACGGCCTGGTCATAGAGGGGATCGGCGGGATCGGTGGGGAAGAGGTTGCGAAACTGCTCGTGGTCGTAGGCGGTCACAATGGACTTGCCCTGATACTCGAAGCGGTAGCCCAGGCAGAGTATGGGGTGATTGAGATACTTGGTGGTAACCGTCAGCCCACCGCCCAAGTCGAGGACGGTCTCCTTGAGCTGGTCGTACTCAATGTGGGCCGAAAGCTCGCTCTGGCGCACGGGCCAGTAGCGATACGAGAGCTGTGCCCCGATAATCGACTCGAGGGTATCCTCTTCGTAGGAAACGGGCCCGCGTATGCGCAGCTTGGTCGTGGGAATGAAGATGGGGGTGAACATGGGAAAGCCCATGATGTGGTCCCAGTGCGTATGGGTGATGAAGATGTCGGCGTCGATGGGGCCCTTTTTGAAGTCGTTACCCATGAGCCAGTCGCCCAGGGGCTTGATACCGGTTCCCAGATCGACGATGACCAGTCGCTCGTCGGCACGAATCTCGAGGCAGGAGGTGTTGCCGCCGTAGGTAACGGTGGCCGGCCCGGGACAGGGGATGGAGCCGCGATCGCCCCAAAATTTGACAGACAGCATGAATTCCTCTCTTTTAATGGTCCCGCATCAGCGACCCGGGCGCCTTCAAGGGGCGCCCGACCGGATCACAATCTCAGGAAGATCTTCGCCTTTTCTATTTCACGGTTCACTTCGTCGGCAATTTCCACCACGATGTCCCGCTCGACACCCAAGTAGGCCCAGATGGACGGATCGAGTTTCTCCGGGTAGCGGTTCCCCGAAAAGCCTATCTCCATGACCGATGCAAAACGGTTTGCAAGGGCGACTATGAACACCACGTCCTTGTGATCGCCCTCGTAGGCCATGTAGTTGTGGTGCCAGGCCACCGCGTCCCCGATGGCGCCGCCCAGTTTCCAGGCCTTGACGATCATGGTGCCGGCGGCAGCGTGGTCGATACCCAGAGCTTGGGTTTCGGCGTGGTGGAGGGATACCTGGCGGCGGTCGGAATCGGCAATGGCCTGGACGTATTCCTGTGAGAGAACGGCGTTGAGGGGTATCTTGCCGATATCGTGCAGGAGTCCTGCCGTAAAGTACTCGTCGAGGAGTTTGCTGTCGACATTGCGTTTACGGGCCAGAACCTTGGCGGCAACCCCCACACAGAGGGAATGGCGCCAAAAGCCCTCCATATCGAGGGCTTGAAAATCCTTCTTCGAGGTAAGATTTCGCAAAACGGCGGTAGAGAGGGCGAGATTCTTTACCGTATTTATGCCCAGCATGATAATGGCGCGCACGAGGCTCGTTACCTGCTGGCCGAGGCCGTAGTAGGCAGAATTGATGAGTTTGAGGACGCGTCCCACAAGGACGGGGTCCAGAGAAATGACCTGGTTGAGGTCGCCGGGCGAAGTCTTCGGATTGTTACAGACGTCCAGAACCTTTGAGACCGTTGTCGGAAGGCTCGGCATCTTTTGAATATAGGCTTCTATCTTGCGAATGGCGATATCACTCACTCAATCCTCCAGGGTGTGCGTCGACCGGACGCCATGGGAGAGGTCTTTCATGACCCCTCCCACTTTTTGATCAAGGGCCTGCGAGAGGTCGGGATCGGGCAGGTTCCCGGCCAGCCCCCTCAGGTACGAGAGCGTCCTCTTGAGCGAATCGAGCATTGAATGTGCCCGGGCATGGGGAGCCGACGCGACCTCGACACCTGCTCGCCGGGAGACCCGGTCTTCCGCTTCGCGCAAAAGCCCCTGATGCCCTTCGAGACGGTCGATAAGGTACTCCATCTTAACCCGTGCTTCGCTCTTGCGAAAGCGGCATCGGCGCTCTTCGGGCAATTCTTCCGACAGTCCCTTGAGATAACGCAGAAGTTCGAGGGTATTCCTGGCCGGGCCCTTCGTTCCCGCATCGTTTCGGGGGATAGCCGGCGCGGCGGATACCGGCGTCTGGGGTTTTTCCCCGGAACAGGGGCGTACGGGCCGGGGTGTCGGGGCAGCAGGAGCCGGCTCCCCGGGTGAGAGAGGCTCCGAGGGGGGGGCGGAGAGTGGCTCGACCGGGGGTGAACAGACAGGTTCCGCCACGGGTTGCACGGCGACCTCTTCTTGGCAGGGAGGCGGTTTGCATTCAGCGTCGCCATCACCATACTCGTCCTCGGGATCGTCGAGGGGATACGAGACATCAGGATAGAGCTCTTCCTCGTCCGGGAGCGTCCAGGGGGCATCGTCCTCGTACACGAGATCGGCGGGATCCTCTTCCGGTTCCAGCGCCTCCTCGGGCGCCGCATCGGACTCCGCCCCGGAAGCATCATCTTCCAGGGAAATTTCGCCTTCCCCTTCCGTGGCAGCAGACTCTTCATCGTCAAAGACCTCGGGCAGCTCCTCGGGAAGCTCCTCGATTTCGATGTCGTCAAAGGCGGGCTCCCCATCAAGACCTTCATCAAAGCCTTCATCGAGGCCCTCTTCCAAGGCAGGCTCCTCGTATGGCGCGTGCACCTCCGCTTCATCTTCTGCGGGAAGTGGCGCTTCGACTGGAGGGACCGGCTCCGGCAGGGGCTCGTGTGGTATTTCTTTCTGTGGCTCCGGGTGTCTCTGCGCCGGCTGCGGTGGCTGATGAGCCGGCTGCGGCGGCTGGTAGGCCGGCTGCGGCGGCTGGTAGGCCGGCTGCGGCGGCTGGTAGGCCGGCTGCGGCG